>DCLA01000019.1:0-136711 GCA_002320815.1 Myxococcales bacterium UBA1660 | reverse complement strand
CGCGCCCGCGGCTTCGGCGAGGGCCGCGAGACCCCAGTCGTCGTAAGCGAACTCGAGGGTCGCCGACGCGCTGGAGTTGAAGCCGTCGGTGGGCACGTAGCCGAGGCCCATGTAGGCCTCGATGCCGCGGCGGCCGCCGTAGCCCGACGCGGGATCGGTCGGACCGAACGCCGTGGGGCGAAGGGCGGCGTAGGCTTCCCCCGGCGCCATGGGCAGAACCCCCTTCGCCAGCGCGTCGGCGAAGACCAAGTCGGCGCTGTCGCCCACCATGCCGCCGGTGTAGCCGTGGCCCAGGGGCCAGCGGGGCACGTAGCCGCCGTCCCGGGCCATCCGCACCAGCGAGCGGAGCTGGTCGGCGAGGAGCTCGGGGTAGAGGAAGGCCAGCAGCGGGGTCTGGGTTCGGAAGGTGTCCCAGAGGGAGAAGTCGGTGCTGTAGCGGAAGGGGTCCCGGCCGTCGTCGTCGGTCCGGTGCACCAGGTCGTCGAGCCCCCGGTACGAGCCATCGACGTCGCTGGCCAGGGTGGGCATCAGGAGCGCGTGGTAGAGCGCCGAGTAGAAGAGGACGAAGTCGTCCTCGTAGCGTCCGGTCACCTCGGCGCGACTCAGCAGCGCCTCCCAGGCGGCCACGGTGGCGGCGCGGACCTCGTCGAAGGGCGCGGTCTCGGCGTCGAGGTTCATGGCCGCGTGCTCCTCGTCGACCATGCTCAGCCCGACCTGCACGCCGACGTCGGGATCGGCGAAGGTCACGTAGGCTCCGGCATCCGGGCCCTCGGCGGTGGTCGACCCCTCGGCCAGGACTCCGTCCGTGAAGGTCCCGTGGACCGCGAAGGCCTGGTCGAAGCGCGCCACGAAGTAGATGCGCACGCCGCCGAAGCGGTCCGAGTACCCGCCGCCCACGCGGCTGAGTCCGCGGATCTCCCGGGCCTCCAGGTCGACGGTGACGTGGGCGTCGGTGATGGTGAGCCCAGGGGTCGACAGCACGTGCCCGACGTCGACGATCACCGTGGGCTCGGCGGTCGCCGGGAAGGTGTAGCGGTGGTGGGCCACCCGTTCGCTGGCGGTGAGCTCGGCGCGGATCCCGTCCGCCAGGGTCACGTCGTAGTAGCCGACCTCGACCGTCTCGTCGGCGTGGTCGAACTCGACGCGGTAGCCGTACTGGTCGGTCTTGGCGGCGGTCATGCCGTCGGTGGGCATGAGGGCCACGTTGCCGTAGTCGGGCACGCCCATGCCGTGAGGGCGGATCTGGGAGAAGCCCCAGATGTAGGGGTCCTCCTCGTAGCTGTAGCCCGAGCAGTGGTTGAACTGGATCGCGCCGCCCTCGTTCGCGGTGTCTGGTCCGGGGCGCGCCATCCCGAAGGGCGTCTGGGGCGCGATGGACGAGCTGCCGGTCCCGTAGGCGATGCCGCCGGCGCCGATGAGCGGGTTCACGTACTCGACGAAGGGCCCGCTCGCCGCGCGGGGCTCCGGGGGCGGCCCGGCGTCCTGGCCGGCATCGAGCCCGGCGTCGGTCGCGGCGTCGGGGAGCCCGGCGTCCGCGGCGGGAGCGTCGTCGCCGCAGGCGACGAGGAGGGCGGCGAGCGCGACGGCGCGGATGGTCGAGGGGGTGAGGGTCATGCTAGAGAAGGGAGACGATGGTACCGCGCAAAGGGCCGCGTCGCCGCAAGGGTAAGCTCCAGCCGCTGGGGAACATCTTGCACAAGGTGCATCCGGCTCCCGACCAGATGCAGATGGCGCGCGTCTTCGGCTGGTGGGTCCGGGCGTTGCCCGAGCGCATCGTCCGTCGCGCGCGGCCGGTGGCCCTGCGTCACCACACCCTGGTGGTCCACTGCGAGACCAGCACCTGGGCGCAGGAGCTGACCTTCCAGAGCGAGGACTTCCTGCGGCGGATCCGCGCGTTCGCGCCGGAAGCCGGCGTGGCCACCATCCGGTTTCGGGTGGGGCCCTTGCCGGAGATCACCGCGCTCCGGCGGCGCATCAAGCGGCCCCCGCCGGAGGTGCGCATCACGGAGCTGCCCGCCGACCTCGGGCGGGCCCTGGCCACCGTCGCCGACGACGACCTGCGGCAGCGCATCGCCGCCGCGGCGACCACCAGCCTGACCCATCCGCCGCGGGAGTAGCTCAGCGGTAGGGGCCGGTGTCCCCTCGGAGCGCGGCGAGCACGTCGGCGATGGGGACGAACCGGCGCACGGTGTCCGCTTGGGCGCGGTGGCCAGCCGCGAGCCACCGGTCCAGGTCCACGCGCGCGAGGAGCTCCTCCTGGAACCGGCCCCAGCGCCAAGCCTCGGCGACCTGGGCGCGAGCGTCGATCACGGCGGGGTCGTGGTCCAGCAGGATCAGGCAGAGCCGTTCGCTCTCCCGGGTGAAGACATCGAGCGCGAGGCCTTCGCCGAAGCTTCGCGCGAGGTTCGCGAGCTCGACGCGGACCTCGCTGGCGGCCGAGGGCGCCAGGGCATCGAGCGCGGCTCCGACGGTCCCTCGCGCCACCCCGAGGCGCGCGGCGGCCTCGAGGGCTCGCGCGCCGCTGGGGAGGGCGTCCCAGAAGGGGGCCGGCTCCGGGAACTCCCGGGCCAGGTCGCGGAGGTCACGCGAGGCGCGGCGAAGGCGACGAGTCAGCTCGCCTTCGGGCTCGGCTCCCCCCCACCATCGCGGCCACCCCATGCCACCCATGCTACCCCTTCGGGATGATCGATCGGGTGCACCTCTTCAAGCTCCACGACGCCGAGACCTCGACCCGCGACCGCTTGGCCGACGGGGTGCGCGCGGCGCTGACCGGGTGGACGGTGCGGGTCGGACTCCCGGCGGATGCCGAGGCGGCCAAGGCCTGGGATCTCCACGTGATGGTCACGCACCCGGCGGATGCGGTGGGGCTGGACGAGGCGCTCGAGACGGCGCTGCGGGAGGTCCGGGAGCGGAGCGTCGTCGAGAAGTACTGGTCGTTCGCCGTCCGCGACTGAGGGGCCGCGATCGGGGACGCTTCGATTCTGGTCGAGTTGGATCGGAATCGCCCTGTTTCGTCGGGGCGAAATCAGGGTGTACCTGTCCCCTGTCAGATCGCGGTGAGGTGGCGGAGGTGGGTGACGGCGGGGGCGCCGGCTTCCTCGAGGATGGCCAGGAGGTCGCGGCGGCGGATGTAGCGCTCCTCCCGTCTGCCCTCGTCGTCTTCGACCTTGAGGCAGAGCTCGTGGTCGTTGGGCGTCCGCGCGGCGAGCTGGTCGATCACCGGCGAGAGCTCCCGGGCCATCTGGTCGATGGCCCGGAGCGGGTGCCCTTCGGCGAGGACGTCTTCGCCGTCGACCTGGACCGAGAGGACCCGCGCCCGAGCGGCGAAGGCCTGCTCGGCGGTCTTCTCCAGGGCTTCCCAGAGGCCCTCGAGCTTCTCGGCGTCGGAGGGGACCGCCGGGAAGAACTGGGTCCCGTCGCTGGCCTCGCGCTCGATGGTCACGTCGACGCTCTCGCCGTCGCGCCGGAGCTCGAGGAGCAGCGGCGGCTTCTTGCTCCCCGGCTTGCGCTCCAGCCGGATCTCGGCGGCGTCGGGCATGAGCACCGCCTCCACGATCACGTGGTCGCCGATCCGCACCATCTCCCGGGTGAGGTCCTGGCGGAGGAACTTCTTCTTCATGCCCACCTGCACCTCCATGGCGCCGGCGGCCGTCTCCACCGTCTGGGGCTCTCGCCAGCCGTCGATGCGCGCGGCGTCGACGCCGAACTCCACGGCGACGCCCCCGGGAAAAGTCCGGACGAGGTCGAAGCCGTAGGCCCGCTCGCGCAGCCGGATGGTGGTGCGCTTCTCCTGGCTCCCCAGGGGCGCCTCGAGGAGCAGGGTCTCCAGCTCCGAGCGCATGGCCTGCCGGTGCTCGACGATGGCGTCGTGGGCGGCGGCGTTCTCGCGCCGGAGCCGCGCCGCCTCGGCGGCCTCGGCCTCGCCCGCGAGCTGATCCAAGAGCTTCTTCAGGCGTTCGCCGATGTTCTCCGCGATGGGGCCGGCGTCCTCGGTGGTCAGCTCCGCGGTCGTGAGCGCGGTGTGCGCTTCGTCGACGTAGCGACCCAGGCCCGCCACCTGCGCCTCGGAGCTGGCCGCGTCCTGTCGCCGCTCGGTCTCCAGCCCCTCGATGGCCGCCTCCCGGGTCGCGATGCGACCGCCGTGCAGGAGCAGCCGCTCGAGCCCCGCCAGGAAGTCGAAGCCGTAGGGGAAGTCCGTGGAGTCCGCGTAGAGGTAGCGCACCGCCGGGAAGGGTAAGACACCCCCACACGGCGGGGGGAGGCTTTTCGGCCGGGCGGGATGTGAGCCAGTCCCCCGGCGCGATCGGGGATCGCGGGGTATAACGCCCGGCCATGGCGTCGAAGAAGCCCCACACCCTCGTCCACTACCTCGCGCACTGGGCCGAGACCCGCCCGGCTCGCCCGGCCATCCACGGCAAGCGCGACGGTCGCTGGATCCGGCTGAGCTGGTCCGAGTACCTGCAGCGGGCGCGGGCGGTGGCCAAGGCGATCGTCGCCGAGGGCCACGAGGTCGGCGAACGGGTGGCGCTCATGGGCGCCAACCAACCCGAGTGGGTGCAGATCCAGTCCGGCGCGCAGATCGCGCGCGGCGTCCCGGCCCCGATCTACGGCACCTGCACCCTGGAGCAGACCGCCTACATCGTGAAGCACTCCGGCTCGCGCTTCTGGTTCTGCGACGGCGCCGAACAACTCGAGAAGCTCCTCGAGTGCGAGCGCCAGGAGCTGGTCCCGCCGGCCAAGCGCATCGTCACCTTCGTCCCGGTGCGCCACGACGACGAGCGGGTGATGAGCCTCGACGACTTCATCCACTTCGGCCACCAGCAGGACGACGCCGAGGTCGACGCGCGCTTCGCGGCCCTCACCGACGACGAGACCTGCCTGATGATCTACACCTCGGGGACCACCGGGGTGCCCAAGGGCGTGGAGATCGACCACGGCGGCCAGATGGTCATCGGTTCCCAGGTGCTCCGCCTGGCGCCGGAGTTCCTCGACGGGCGCGCCGAGTACCACACGGTCAGCTACCTGCCGCTGAGTCATCAGGCCGAGCAGCTCCTGACCAACGTGGTCAGCCTGACCGTCGGCGGGCAGGTCTACTTCTGTCCGGAGATCGCTCAGGTGAAGGACTTCCTCGCCGAGGTGCGGCCGACCATCTTCCTCGGCGTGCCCCGGGTCTGGGAGAAGTTCGAGGCCGCTCTCCGCGCCCGCCTCGGCGAGGCCAAGGGGGTCCGCGCCAAGCTCGCCGCCTGGGCGATGGCGACCGAGCTCGCGAGCTTCCACGAGCAGGTGGAGCGGGGCGTGCGGCCCGAGGCCCACATGCCGCTCCGGCGTCGTGTCGCGCGGAAGCTGGTCATCGACAAGGTGAAGACCGCGCTCGGTCTCGACCGACTCCAGGTGGGCATCACCGGCTCGGCGCCGATGGCTCCGAAGACCCAGGAGTTCTTCGCCGGCCTCGGCGTCGTGATCCTCGACGCCTACGGGCTCACCGAGACCTGCGGCGCCGCGTCGATCTCGGACCCGCTGAAGCCCCGCTTCGGCACGGTGGGCAAGCCCTTCGAGGGCGTGCAGGTCCGCATCGGCGACGAGGGCGAGATCCAGCTCAAGGGTCGCAACATGACCAAGGGCTACCTGGGGATGCCCGAGGAGAGCGCCGCGCTCTACACCACCGACGGCTGGCTCCGCACCGGCGACCAGGGCGAGCTCGACCGCGAGGGGAACATCAAGATCACCGGCCGGCTCAAGGAGCTGATCATCACCGCCGGTGGCAAGAACGTGGCCCCGGTGGAGCTCGAGCAGTACGTCCAGCCCATCCCCGGCGTGGGCCAGGTGGTGGTGGTCGGCGACCGGCAGCCCTTCCTCAGCGCGCTCATCACCCTGGACCCGGAGAACCTCGACGCCCTCGCCGAGGCCGCCGGGACCCGCAAGGCGCCGATGGCCGCCATGGCCGCCGATCCGGCGGTCCAGAGCTTCTTCGAGCGCGAGATCGAGAGCCGCTGCAACACCAAGGTGGCGCGCTACCAGACCATCAAGAAGATCCACGTCCTCCCCGAAGAGTTCTCGGTGGAGGGCGGCGAGCTCACCGCGAGCATGAAGCTCCGCCGGCCGCAGATCGTGGAGAAGCACGCCGCGGCCATCGACGCCTTCTACGCCGGCGGTACCCAGAACACCCCGAGCGCCCACGCCTGAGAACTCCGCGCTCGCAGCCTGCCGCTCCGGGACGCGCAGGCACCGGGCCATGCAAGTGGGCCCCGGGCCCGTTTCGCCGAGGTAAAATCCGGGTTGCGCCGCGTCATTTTTCCGGCCCACCGGTGGCGCCCGCGTGGGGACGCGCTATCTAGCGGCCCCATCCAACGGGCCCGGGCATCGCCGTCGCGATGGTCTTCCCTGGCCCCGGCGCCGCCGGCGCCCTTCGACCTCGCCTCGTGACCCGCGTCGCGCGCGGACTCCGGTCCGCGCCCCGCGCCGCGAAGGCCACGCTTCCCATGCTCGAATCCCTGAAGTCCTCCTGGTTCGCCCAGCCCCGCGCCGACATCCTCGCCGGAACCGTCGTCGCCCTGGCCCTCATCCCCGAGGCCATCGCCTTCTCCATCATCGCCGGCGTCGCGCCCGCGGTGGGGCTCTACGCCTCCTTCTGCATCGCGGTGGTCACCGCCATCGCGGGGGGCCGACCGGCGATGATCTCGGCGGCGACCGGCGCCATGGCCCTGGTGGTCGTGCCCTTGGTGCGCGACCACGGGTTGCCCTACCTGCTCGCGGCCACCCTGCTGACCGGGGTGATCCAGATCGCCTTCGGCTATCTGCGCCTGGCCCGCTACATGCGCTTCGTGCCCCGGGCGGTGATGACCGGCTTCGTGAACTCGTTGGCCATCCTGATCTTCATGGCCCAGCTGCCGCAGGTGGTCGGTCAGGACTGGGTCACCTTCGCCATGATCGGCGCCGGCCTGGTCATCATCTACGGGCTCCCGCGGCTGACCAAAGCGATCCCCTCACCGATGGTGGCCATCGTGGTCCTCACTTCGCTCTGCTGGACCTTCGGCTGGCAGGTGCGGACCGTGGGCGACCTCGGCGCGCTCCCGGACGGCTTGCCGGCCCTCGCGCTCCCCCAGGTCCCCCTGACCCTGGAGACCCTGGCGATCATCGCGCCGTACTCCTTCGCTCTGGCACTGGTCGGGCTCATCGAGAGCCTGCTCACGGCGAAGATCGTGGACGAAGCCACCGACACGACCAGCGACAAGCACCGGGAGGCCCGCGGTCAGGGCATCGGCAACATCGTGGCCGGCTTCTTCGGCGGCATGGCTGGCTGCGCGATGATCGGTCAGTCGGTCATCAACGTGAAGTCCGGCGGCCGCGGCCGCCTGTCGACCCTGGTCGCCGGGGTCTTCCTCCTGATCCTCGTGGTCGGATTGGGCGACCTGGTCGCGCGGATCCCGATGCCGGCGCTGGTGGCGGTGATGGTCATGGTGTCCCTGAGCACCTTCGACTGGGGCTCCATCCCGCGGCTCTTCATCATGCCCAAGAGCGAGGCCATCGTGCTCCTGGCCACGGTCGCGGTGGTGATCACCACCCACGACCTCTCCAAAGGCGTGGTCGTCGGAGTCTTGCTCAGCGCGCTCTTCTTCGCGCGGGTCGTGGGCAAGCTGGTGGTCGTCGAGCGCGTCACCGACCCCGAGGCGGGCCTGTGCACCTACCGGGTCGAGGGGCAGCTCTTCTTCGTCTCGGTGGAGGACTTCTTGGACCCCATCCGCATCGACGCCGAATACCCGCGGGTGGTCATCGATCTCCGCGACGCCCACATCTGGGACGACTCCGCGGTGGGCGCGGTCGACCGGGTGGTCCTCCGCCTCCGCGACCTCGGCGTCGAGGTCGAGCTCGAGGGGCTGAACGAGGCGAGCGCGACCCTGGTGAAGCGCCTCGGCGTCCACCACGACCCCGCCGCCACCCTCGCGTCGCACTGAGACCGGCGCCCGGGTCGGCGGGCTCCGAGTCTCACTCGAGCTCGAAGCGCGAGTCCTCGATGACCGGGTTGGCCAGGAGCTTGGCGCACATGTCCTTGAGCTCGGTCTCGGCCTTCTGGCGGTCGTCGCCGTCGAGCTCGATCTCGACCAGCTTGCCCACCCGGACCTTCTTCACGTCGTCGTGCCCCAGCGCGTGGAGCGCGCGACGAACGGCGTCGCCCTGGGGGTCGAGGACTTCCTGCTTCAGGGTGACGTAGACCTTGGCCTTCACTGGACGGACTCCTTCAGGTTGCGGCGGATGCGCGCTTGGGGCTCTTCGGTGTCGGGCTCGAAGGCCTCACCGCGGATGACGTCGATGGCCTCGATGTAGCGTCGGGTCGCCTCGACCCGCACGTCGTCGGGGAGGGTCGGCGAGGGGCCGTCCCCGCCGTACCCCACGCTCTTGAGCCAGCGACGGACGTACTCCTTGTCGAAGCTCTCCGGATCCTCGCCGGCGGCGAAGCGCTCGGCATAGGTCCCGGCGTACCAGTAGCGGCTGGAGTCGGGGGTGTGGATCTCGTCGATGAGGACGATGCGTCCGTCCTTGGTGCGCCCGAGCTCGTACTTGGTGTCGACCAGGATGAGCCCCCGCTCGGCGCAGCGCGCCTGGCCGAAGGCGAAGAGGGCCTTGGCGTACTCGGCGGCCTGGTCGAAGTCGGCGGCGCTCATCTTGCCCATGGCGAGAATCTCCTCGCGGGAGACGCTCACGTCGTGGTCGCCCTTGGCCGCCTTGGTGCTGGGCGTGAGCAGGGGCTCCTCGAGCTGCTGGTGCTTGCGGAGGCCGTCCGGGAGTCGGTGCCCGCAGAACTCCCGCTCCCCGCGCTCGTAGTGCGTCCAGATGCTGGTCGAGGTCACGCCGGTGATGTAGCCGCGCATGACCAGCTCGACCGGGAGCGGCTCGCACTCCTCGCACACCATGACGTTGGGGTCGGGCACGTCGAGCATGTGGTTCGGCGCGACGTCCTTGGTCTGCTCGAACCACCACGCGGCGATGGTGTTCAGCACCTGGCCCTTGTACGGCAGGGTGCCCAGGACCCGGTCGAACGCGCTGATGCGGTCGGTGACCACGATGAAGCGCCGCCCGTCCACGGTGTAGTTGTCGCGGACCTTGCCCTCGTACTTGGTCCCGAACCCGAGGTCGGTGCCGTCGAGGGTCTGGTCGAGGCCCGCGCGGAGGACGGCGTCGCTCGTCACTGGGCGCTCTCGGCGAGGGCGCGGTCGATGATGCCGTCGACGTGCTGCAGCGCGTGGTCCAGCTCGAGCTGGGCGACGATGGTCTTCTCGTCGAGGCGCGCGGTGATGTCCGCGTCGGCCAGGAGGTTGTCGCGGAAGGTGCCCTCGCCGTGGAAGGCCTTCATCGCGTTGCGCTGGACCAGCACGTAGGCGTCCTGGCGACCCATGCCGCTGTCCACCAGCGCCAGGAGGATCCCCTCGCTGGCCCAGAGGCCGCCGGTCAGGTCCAGGTTCCGCTTCAGCCGCTCGGGGTACACCACCAGGTCGGCGACCACCTTGGTGCAGCGGTCGAGCATGAAGGCCAGGGTCGCGGTGGCGTCCGGGAGGACCATGCGCTCGACCGACGAGTGGCTGATGTCCCGCTCGTGCCAGAGGGCCACGTTCTCGAGGCCGGGCACCACCGCCGCGCGGACGATGCGCGCCAGCCCGCAGAGGTTCTCGGTGAGCACCGGGTTCCGCTTGTGCGGCATGGCGCTCGACCCCTTCTGGCCCTTCTTGAAGTGCTCCTCGGCCTCGTTGACCTCGGTGCGCTGCCAGTGCCGGACGTTGGTCGCGAAGCGCTCGATGCCCGCGGCTACCAGGGCCAGGGCGTTCAGGAAGGCCGCGTGCCGGTCACGGGCCACGATCTGCGTCGCCACCGTCTCGCCCCGGAGCCCGAGGGAGTCCAGCGCCTGCTTCTCGATGGCCGGGGTGAGGTGCGCGTAGGTGCCCACGGCGCCGGCGATCTTGCCCACCGCGACCTCCTCGCGGGCGGCCCGAAGACGCTTCCGGCCCCGGGCGAGCTCGGCGTAGTGGCCGGCCAGGATGCTCCCGAAGGTCAGCGGCTCGGCGTGGATGCCGTGGGAGCGGCCGATGGCCGGGGTGCGCCGGTGCTCCTCGACCCGGCCCCGGAATGCCTCGAGGAGCCCGTCGAGGCGCTCCAGGAGCTTGTCGGCGGCCTCCACCATCAGGAGCGCGGTGGAGGTGTCGAGCACGTCCGACGAGGTCATCCCGCGGTGCAACCAGCGGGCGGGCTCACCCGCGAGCTGCTCCACGTGGGTCAGGAACGCGATGACGTCGTGGCGGGTGACCCGCTCGATCTCGCCGACCTTCTCCGCGTCCAGCTGGTCCCGGAAGGGGCGAACCTTGGCGGCGGTGCCCTCGGGCACGATGCCGACGGTCTCCATCGCCTCGCAGGCGGCGAGCTCGACGTCCAACCAGGCCTGCAGCCGGCGCTCGTCCGACCAGAGAGTGGCGAAGTCCTCGGGGGTGTAGCGCGGGATCATGGCGCCGCGGACCCTAGTACGTGCGACCGAAGCCTTCCACAGCAGGCCGGCCCATCCGCCCCCCAGCCCAGCATTTACGTGTGTTTTGCCACGCCCCCTGGCACCATGGGGGCAGGTCCGGGGAGGACCGCGAGGAACCATGGAGCATCTGGCTGCCGTACGTGACGAGGTCCACGTGGTCCGAGAGGTCCTCGAGGGAGCCTTTGCGCCCGAGGTGGCGACGACGCTGATGTTCCGCGCCCTGCGCGATCACGGCGCGGTCCCCGCCTCCCGAGAGGACGTGCTCGAGCTCTGCCGGACCACGCTGGTCCAGGTGGTCGCCGACCGGGCGGGTCCGGAGGTCGCGCGGATGGTCCTCGGCCGGATGGAGCAAGTGCTCCTCCGCAACGATCGCACCGGCACCGACATCCCCATCGAAGTCGACCTCGACGACTCCTCGATCACCCTGGTGATGCCGACGGTCTGGCGGACCCCCGTGTCGACGGTGGTCGTCAGCGCGCATCGGCTCTTCGCCGACCAGCTCTACGGGTGCCTCGGTGAGGCCCGGGTCCTGGCCATCACCGCCAGCGAAGAGAAGGCGCTCCAGAAGGTGATCTTCTCCCACGAGCCCCTCTTCGTGATCGTCGACGCGACCGACCCGCCCGAGGTCGATCGCGCGAGCCTGGTCACGGCGCTGCAGCGCCTCCCGGACTCGGTGCAGGCCGTGGTCTGGGGTGCCGAGCACGACTACGCGGATGGCTTCCTCGAGGTCTGCCACGCCCGCGGCGTGGAGGCGGTCGGCGTGGATCAGGCCGAAGGGATCGGTCCTCTCCTCGACCTGATCCTCGCGCGCTACCAGGGCGGGCTCTGAACGCTCCCCATCGGGTCCGTGAGAGCGGCCCTTCGGGCGCGTCTCACGGACCCGCTACCCGTGTTCTGCGACGAGCCGGTCGAGGACGCTGCGGGCCCGGATCAGGTGCTGGTTGCCCGGTGGGACGACCACGACCGCGAAGCGCGCGCCGTCTCCCAGGGTCCGCGAGACGAGCCAGTGGTCGGCGCCGGCGAGCATCACCTCGAGGACTCCCGCTTCGACCAGCACCGACGCGGCGAGCGCCATCTTCTCGGTCTCCTCGGACCAGGGGCCGAGGGGGGAGCCGAGCTCCCGCTCGCGCACGTCGACCACGCCAGTCGGGTTCCCGCTGGGGTCCTCCGGAAACGAGGTCCCGCCTCGAGTCTTGAGGACGATGGGCCCCGGTGCGTCGGCCTCGGCCGCCGGGTTCGGGGCCTCGGCGGGCTTGGGGGCCGTGGCCGCCTTCGGCGCCTCGGCTGCCTTTGGCGGCGGTGGAGCGGCCTTGGGGGGCGGGGGCGGCGGTTTGGCCGCCGCGGGCTTCGCCAAGGGCGGCGGAGGGGGCGGGGGCTTCTTGATGGGCGGCTCGCTCAGCGGAGGCGGCGCGTCGCTCTCGGGGAGGTCGAGCTGCGGGTACTCGCCCGTCTCGTCCTTCACCCGTATGGACTCCATGATCAGGAAGCCCATCGGGGTGTCGATGGTGCGCTCGGGCTTCGACCGGAGTGGCTCGATGGTGATCGCCGGGTTGTCCCAGGCGCAGATGTGGAGCGCGGCCTTCTCCCCGGAGGTCGTCCCGAGCCGGGCAGCGTGGAGCTCGCCGTTGACCAGATAGAGCTCGCCGGCGCGACCATCGAGCTCCACCACGAGGGTGCAGGTCTTCCGCTCCATCTCCAGGAGCTGGAGGAACGAGGGCAACGAGATGTTGCTGACGTGCCCATGGGCGCGGTCCTGGAGCACCGTGTCGATGCGTTCCAACAGCAGGGCGACATCGAGCGGTTTGGTGAGGCAGTCGACCCCCCGGAGCCTTCCCACGGCGCTGGCGTCGGGGAACGCGGTCATCGCGCACACGGCGACGTCCGGTTGATGGGAGATCAGCCAGGCCACCAGCTCGAGCCCGTCCATCTCGGGCATCTGGAGGTCCGTGAGGACGTAGTCGATGGCGCCGGCCTGGAGGACCTCGATGGCGTCTCGACCATCGGCGGCGGTCAACACCGTCAGGTCGTTGCGTCGCATGCTGACCACCCGCGCCAAGAGGCGCAGCTGGTTGGGGTCGTCGTCCACGATGAGGATGCGCGGGCTCATTGGGTCTGCCTCCGCGGTTCGCCGTCCACGGTCGAGGCGAGGTGTTCGACCGAATCGAGCGGAACTCGGCCGGCGAAGATTACCCCCTCTCGGGACCAGGCGACCAGCGCGGTCCAATCATCGACCTTGGCGACCACCAGCCGGGAGGGCTCGAGGAAGCCTTCGACCCGCAAGATCTCGCGCGCCCACCGCGCCAGCACGACCATCTGCTGAATCGCGAGGCTGCACTCGCGAGTCACCGCGAGAGCGACGGTGTGGTCGCGGGAGCCCTCTGCGAAGAAGGCGAAGCCGCAACCGCCCGTCCCGTCGAACGCCCACTGAAGCCGGCGCCGCGCGACCACCGCACCGGCAGGGTCCCTCCGCGCACCCAGAGCGGCGAAGATCTCCGCAGGCGAGAAGGTGAAACGCTCGTCGTACTCGGCGCGGGCGAGATTCTCCCTCGCGGTCAACTGGGACTCCTTCATGCCGATCCGAGCGATCGCGTCCGTCACCTGGTTCGCCAGCGCCGACCGAAGCCCGGACTCCGTCACCTTGCCCGTCGCGAGAAGCGCGTCGCCGAGGGGAGTTCGCTCCCGCCGACAACGCTGCAGGACCTCCGTGAGAAACTCGCGCTCCAGCGGGGGGTTGCACTTGTAGCGCAGCAGGTCCGACATCCGCTGCCGCATGCCGCGGGCGGAGGCCCAGCAGAGGGCCCCATGGGTGACCAGTACGTCGCCAGCGCCTTCGAAGCGCAAGAGCGCGGGGCCGCGGGCGCATTGATCTTCGATGGCTCGGAGCACCGCCAAGGTGCCACGCAGGGTCTGGGCATCGGGAGACGCCGTCTCCCGCACGTCGTTGATGTGCTGGTTCACCGGAGATCTCCGGACGAGGCGCCCTCGTCGGCAGTGGGGGGAGCGGGGAGATCGAACTCGAAGTGCGCGCCCTTGGGGCTGTCCATCAGACGAAGGGCGCCGCCGAGGCCCTCGACGGCCTCGGCGGCATTGGTGAGGCCCATGCCCGTGGCGTCGGTTCGGGTGGTGAAGAAGGGCTCGAAGATCGACGCGCGGTCCTCCCGGGCCACGCCGGGGCCATCATCCTCCACGTGGACGCGTACCCACGAGCCCCGGTCATGCAGGCGCTCGGACCGGACCACGACCGTCAGGGCCCGACCCCGGGAACTCTGCACTGCGTTGAGCAGGAGGTTCACGAAGACGTTCTCCACCACCAGCGTGTTGCCGAGCACCCACTGCGCATCCGGCGCGAGCTCGACGCTGAGGAAGTGGTCGGTCTCGGGCGCGAACGAGGGTCGCAGGACACCTTGGGCTCGGGTGAGGGTGTCCTGGAGGGAAACCGGCACCGAGATCGACGGACCCAGCCGGGCGAAGTCGAGCAAGCCGTCGACCGTCACCTGCATTCGGCGCGAGGCATCGAGGATCTCGCCGAGGGCTTCGGCGCGGGAATCGGCCGGGAGCCCTTCGATACCCAAGAGGTCCGCGCTGTAGACGATGCTCGAGACCGTGTTCCGGAGGTCATGAGCGATGCTGGCGACGAGACGGCCGATGGCCGCGAGCCGCTGCCGCTGCAACATGTGGGAGCGAGCCGCCTCCTGCTCGGTCAGTTCCTTGAGGAGCAGCAGGTACCCATCTTCGGCGATGTAGCGGCTGCATCCGATCAGTTCGGAGGAGGCGCCCGGCCGGCTGCTTCGCGGCCGCCGCCACTGCACGGCGGTGCCGGGGGGATTCGCCTCCAACTGCGTCCAGAGATCGTCAGGTACGCGCACGGGCGGCTCGGGCCCGAGCGTCAGCAGGACCCGGGCGCGGGGCGTCGTCGCGACGAGGGTCCCGTCCAGGCTCACGGTCGCCATGGGGGCGTCCACGCGCTGGATGAACCGGGTGTCGATTTCGCGGTTGGGCATGGCAGGAGAGGCTCGTGCAACCGCCGTGCCCGGGGTGTCCCCACTCGAAAGGCACCGAGTGGGGGCGGGGACACGGGGGTCGAGTGACGGGATCGACGGCGGGGTGTCGGATACCGACACCTTCACCTGTCGGATATCGACGGATCCGACATTCCCGACCTCGAACGACAGTCCTTCCGGGGGTGGAAGGCGGGAGATCACGGGTGGCACGACCTCTGCAGTAGCCCTCGTCAACCCGACGAAGTGTCGAGAAGGAGCCCCCCGGTGGCAGACATCAAACAAACCCTCGCGGACATCTTGGAGCTCGATGGAGCCATGGGAGCCTGTATCGTCGACAGCAACAGTGGCATGATGCTGGGTGCGATGGGTGGGGGTGGACCGGTCGATCTGGAGATCGCGGCGGCGGGTAATACCGAGGTGGTGCGCGCGAAGCGCAAGACCATGGCCGCGCTCAAGCTGGACGACGAGATCGAGGACATTCTGATCTCGCTCGGGAAGCAGTACCATCTGATCCGACCGCTGAGCTCCAACGACGCGCTCTTCATCTACCTGGTGATCGACAAGGCGAAGGGAAATCTCGCCATGGCCAGGTTGAAGTTGAGCAGTGCCGAGAAGGCATTGACCATCTGAAGTATGGCCCGCGTTCGCGGGTTCATGAGCCAACGACTGCAGCACAAGACAAGGAAACGAACACATGGTTACCGAAAATCAGCTCGTCCAGACCCTCGAGGCCATCGAAAAGGATGCCTCCGGTTTCATCGCCGCCTCCCTCGTCGACCTCGAGTCCGGCATGACCCTGGCGGTCAAGACCTCGCGCACGGACTTCGACCTGACGGCGGCCAGTGCTTACAACAGCGAGCTGGTGAAGCAGAAGCTGAAGATCATGGGTGCTCTCGGCCTCAGCGGAGGCATCCAGGACATGCTCATCTCGCTCGACGATCAGATCCACCTCATCAAGATGGTCAACCCGACCACCTTCCTCTACCTCGCGGTGGACAAGGCGCAGAGCAACCTCGCCATCGTCCGCATGGCCGTGAACAAGCACATCTCGCAGATCAGCTAGGCTCGTAGGCACGATGGCTCGCATCGATGACGATCGCGGAGTCCTCGTCCTGAGGGTGGTGTACGATGGCCCGCCCTTCTCCGGGAAGACGACCACTGTCCGCACACTGGCGGACCGCCTGGGCGTTGCAGTCGAGACCCCGGAGGAGGAGCGTGGCCGGACCCTCTTCTACGATTGGGCCGACTATGTGGGGGGGCTCTATGATGGTCGGCAGATTCACTGCGAGATCATCACGGTGCCCGGCCAGCGCGAGCTGGCGGCTCGACGAGAGATGCTCGTCGAGACGGCGGACGTGGTGATCTTCGTTCTCGACTCTCGGGCCGATGCGTTCGACGAATGCATCGGCCGGCTCCAGGAGCTCCTGCGATGGAGCAGGGAGCAGTCACCGCCCGTGGGGGTGGTGGTGCAAGCGAACAAGCGGGACGACCCCAAGCGGGTCCCCGCGGAGGTGATCCGGGAGCGGTGTCTGGCCATCGCGCCCTTGGCCATCACGGAGACCGTGGCAACCGATGGCGCGGGCGTTCGAGAGACCTTCGTCCTCGGCGTGCGCCTCGCCTTGGACCGCGTGCGCGCCTCGAAGGACGTGCTGGGCAAACCCCCTCCGCCCACTCGCGAGGTGCTCATCGAGAGCATGTCCCAGCTGGGTGCGGCCCTCGAGCGAGTTCACGACGTTTCTGCCGAAGCGGAGCCCACCGACTTCGAAGACCCGGTACCGCACGGCGCCGAGCGCGAGAGCGCACCCCCGGTCGAGGCCGAGCCCTACGATCCGGATCGAGTGCCGGTGATCCCGGACCCGGACACGCCCGGCGGGTTGATCTGGCCGCCGGTCGACGGTCGCATTCTCCTGCACGAGGTCTCGACCTTGGGCCTCGAGGTGCAGCGCGCCCGGGACGGGAGCTGGGCGGCGACCGGGGCCGGGTGGCGTGCTCGGTCGGGTCTCGAGTCTGCTTACGAGACCGCCGACGGTGCCCGAAACGCGATGCTGGAGTGGGCCCGGCGTCACTCGTTGCTCAAGGGCATGCTCTCGCGGGACCGGGTCCTGGTCGCCGCGCCCGAACCGGGAGGTCGCGGGCGTCTGTGGCAGCTCGTTCGGACCCTCCCCGCACTGCGCGACAGCTTGAGCGAGCTCGGACCCGAGACGCCCGACTCGGTCGTGGCCGAGAAGCTCCTGGGGATGGCCCGCACCCTCGAGCTGGCCGAAGAGGCCGCCGTGGATCGGAGCCTGACCATGCCCACGAACCTGTGGACCGTCGGAGTGGACCCCGCGGGACGGCCGGTCCATGTGGGCTTGATGTCCGAGCCGGGCATCACGGCGCCGGAGCGGAAGCTCACCGACGTGGTCGGCATCGAGCTCGGTCCCATCGTCCGGGTGCTGGTTCGCCAGCGGCCGGGCCTCGCGGCGGCCTTCGCGCGGGCTCCCGCCGTGTTGGGCCACGATGCCCTCCGGGACCGCGCTCGCGACTACCACCGCGAGTGGCACGAATAGCCCGTCGTGCTCGTCGTCGTCTCATCGGACGACGGCGAGCGGCGACGACTCGGATCCCGCTCAGAGGATGCCGTGGCGCTTCAGGCGGTCCCGCAGCGTCGAGCGCGGCATCTCCAGCTTGCGCGCGGTCGAGCTCAGGTTGCCGTTGCACGCGCTGTACGCGCGCTCGAGGGTCTCCCGCTCGACCTCGGCCATCGAAGTGATCTCCTCGTCCTGCATGCGGACGCGGACCTCGGAGATGGGCTTGTCGTCGCTGGGCGGGGCGAGCCGGCTGCCCAGCGCGCGCATCACGTGCCGCACCTCGAGCCGGGGCCCGGCGCCGATCATGGCCGTCATCAGGACCGTACGTAGCTCACGCACGTTCCCCGGCCATTCGTGGCCGCGCAGGGCGCAGAGCGCCTGCTCGGAGACCTCTGCGGCCTCGGAGTGGTACTGCTTCTGGAACTCCCGGAGGAAGTGCTGGCAGAGCAGGGGGACGTCGTCGATCCGTTCGCGCAGCGCGGGCGTACGGATCGTGTAGCCGGCCAGGCGGAAGAAGAGATCGGTGCGGAGGGGTTCTCCGGGGAGGCCGACCAGCTCGCGGTTCGTGGCGCTGACGATCCGCGCCCGCAGCGGCTGCTCGTAGTTCGCGCCCACCCGGCGGAAGGAGCGGGTCTCCAGGACGCGCAGGAGCTTGGTCTGCATGGAGAGCGGCAGCTCGCCAATCTCGTCGAGAAAGATGGTCCCCTCGCCAGCGGTCTCGAGGAGACCGGCCTTGGGCGTGCGGGCCCCGGTGAAGGCGCCGCTCACGTGGCCGAAGAGCTCGCTCTCGAAGAGGTGCTCGGGGAGGGCGGCGCAGTTCACGGCGACGAGTTGCCCCTTGGAGCCGCTCCGCTCGTGGATGGCCCGGGCGACCAGCTCCTTGCCGGTGCCGGTCTCCCCGAGGATGAGCACCGGGACCTCCGGGAAGCGCGCCACCTCGGCGATCTGATCCCGCATCCACCCCACGATGCTGGTGCGCCCGATGATCCCCAGGTCCCCCGCGCCCTCGGCGCGACGGGGACGGTTGCGCGCGAGCTCCTCCAGGATGCCGAGCAGCCGCGCCGGCTCGACCGGCTTCTGTAGGACCTCGGTGGCGCCGGCGCGGATGGCGTCGAGGGTGTTGTCGGAGTCCAGGTATCCCGACATCAGCACCACCCGCGGCGCGGAGGGCCCCTTGGCGATGCGCTTCAGGACCTCCATCCCGTCCATCCGGGGGAGGCGAAGATCCAGGAGGACCACGTCGACGGTCTTGTCGCGCAGCACCTCGAGGGCGGCCTCGCCGTCGTTGACCGTGGTCACGTCCCAGCCGTCGAGGTCGAGGCGGATGGCGAGAACCCTCGCCAATCCGGCGTCGTTCTCGGCGAGCAGGAGCCGCTTGGACGTCGCGGGTTCCTCTTCGCTGTAATATTCTGCCATCGTCGAAAGAGTCTAGATCCATCGGCGGAGCCTGGCAACGGTACCAGGCCAAGGACGGGTCCTGTCCCTTCGATGCACAATAACGGCAGAGCATTCAGGTCATAGTTTTCCGTGTTTCTCGAACCAGGCGATGGCGTCGGCGATCGTCCGGTCGATCGGGCGGTAGGTCGCGCCGAGCTCGCGAACGCTCTTGCTGGCGTCGAAGAAGCTCGGGACGAGGCTGTATTCGAAGAAGTCCAGGCTGAGCTGGGGCTCGGTCCCGGTGCGCGCGGCCTGCGCGTTCATCGCCCGCACCAGCGTGCGCGCGACCGGGGTGGGCACGTTGAAGAGCTTCCGCTTCCGACCGGCGACCCGGTGGATCGCCTGCAGCAGCTCCTCGTTGGTCAGGTTCGTCCCGGCGGCCACGTAGCGTTCGCCGGGGCGCCCCTTCTCCGCGGCCAGCACGTGGACTTCGGCCGCGTCCCGGACGTCGACGTAGCTGGCGCCGCCGTCCACCACCACGGGGGGAGCACCCCGCAGGGTCTCCAGGATGAGCTTCCCGCTGGGCGTTGGCGCGATGTCGCCGGGACCGAAGACGATTCCGGGGCAGACGACCCGTACGTCCATCCCCCAGGCGGCGAAGTCCTCGGCGATCATCCGACTGTGGAACTTCGCCCGGCTGTAGGGGAAGTCGAGGTCCCAGACGTCGTAGCGCGTCTCCTCGTCGGCCACCTCGCCGACCGGGGGGCGCCCCAGGGACACGATGCTGGCGGTGTAGACGGTGGTCTCGACCCCTTCGCGGCGGGCCGCCTCCATCATGTTGAAGGTGCCGCGGTTGTTCACCTCGTACATGCGCGAGGGATCGGGGGCCCAGGCCAGATAGATCGCCGCGGCGTGGAAGACGGTGTCCATCCCCGCGACGGCCCGCTTGCAGTCCTCGACGGAGGTGACGTCGCCCCGGACGATCTCCACCTCCAGGCCGTCGACGTTGGTGGTGGGCTCGTTGGGAAGGGCCAGGATCCGGACCGTGACTCCGCGGTCGAGCAGCCGGCGCACGATCGCGCTGCCGAGGAACCCACACCCACCCGTGACCAGTGCGTTCTTCATGCCTCTCGATATCACAGGGGCCGCCATGCCGGCTTGCTCGCTCCGGCCGGGAGCCATACCTCCCTGGCATGCAGGTCGACCGAGTCCGGGAGCGGATGCGCTCCCACCGGCCCCGGCGCGTGGCCGAGGAGGCGCGGCGGCAGGCGGCCGTCGCCGCCGTGCTCCGCGATGGGCCGGTGGGCGCCGAGGTGCTGCTCATCCAGCGGGCAGAGAACCCCGTGGACCCCTGGAGTGGCCACATGGCGTTCCCCGGCGGGCGCCGCGACCCCGGCGACGACCGACTCCTGGCGACGGCGCTGCGCGAGACGCGCGAGGAGATCGGCCTGGACCTCTCGGGCGCCGAGCATCTGGGGCACGTGGACGATCTGGAGGCCGTTGCCCGAGGGCGCATCTTGGACCTCGTCATCCGGCCACACGTCTTCGCCTGGACCGGACCGCTGCCCGACCTGAAACCGAACTACGAAGTCGCGACCGTGGTGTGGGCGCCGGTCGGCCCGATGATCGCGGGGGAGATCGACACCGTGCGGCCCTGGCGGGAGGGCACGGCGACTTATCGACTGCCCGCGTACGACGTCGAGGGAAGAATCGTCTGGGGCCTCACGTACCGCATGCTGCGTTCCCTGTTCGCAATCATGGAGGGTTGATCCCCAGGACGGCCTCCGCGAACATCCCGCGCCCCCCTCTCTCCCATTCGGGGGGCCCCAACCGCACCTACCGGAGGAATCCTCTCTTGCGCAAGCTCATCACTCTCCTGGCTGCTCTCTCCGCCCTCGCCATCGGCTGCGGCGACGACGACGCCCCCGTCGCCACGCCCGCTCCCGTGGCCCCGCAGCCCGTCGCGCCCGGCACCACGCCGACGCCCGCGCCCGGTACGCCCGCGGCGGCCCCGGCCGGCGCCAGCAACTTCGGCACCGTGACCCTCTCGACCGGCTTCACCCCGGACCCGCACACCGCGACGGGTACCTCCGGTGGCGCCGTCAACGCGCAGAACCTGAACCAGGCCTGCCGAGGCTGGATCGCGCAGAACCCGGACCACCTCTTCGTGGCCCAGACGGCGTTCTCCAACCTCCGCATCCTGGTCAACGGCGGCTCCGGCGACACCACCCTCGTCGTCCAGAAGCCCGATGGCTCCTACGTCTGCAACGACGACGCCGAGGGCCGGAACCCGATCGTCACCGGATCCTTCACGCCCGGCACCTACAAGGTGTGGGTCGGCTCCTACGAGCAGAACCAGAACACCCAGTACACCATCGGCTTCACCGAGCTCGGCAGCGTGACCGTGGCCTCCCTCGGAGGCGGCGGCGGCGCAGCGCCCGCGGGCAACGGCGAGTCCAACTTCGGCACCGTGACCCTCGCCAGCGGCTTCATGCCCGACCCGCACAAGGTCACCGGTACCTCGGGCGGCAACGTCCAGGCGAGCACCCTCAACCCGTCCTGCACGGGCTGGGTCACCACCACCCCCGACCACCTCTTCGTGGCCTCGGACGCCTTCTCGAACCTCCGCATCCTGGTGAACAGCGCCAACGACACCACCCTCGTCGTGCGCAAGCCGGACGGCACCTACGTGTGCAACGACGACGCCGAGGGCCACAACCCCATCGTCACCGGCAGCTTCCCCGCCGGCACCTACCAGGTGCACATCGGCTCCTACAACCAGAACGACAACAGCCCCTACACCCTCGGGTTCACGGAGCTCTCCAGCGTCACCGCGGCCAGCCTGGCCCAGTGAGCGAGGCGCGGGATCGTCCGCGCTCAACGAACGAAGCGCCGCGGGCACCCCGCGGCGCTTTTTTCGTGCCGGAAGCGTCACTTCCGGCGGGCCCGGGGAATCCGACGTGGTCCGCGGTCGCCCATGTGGTCTACCATGCGGCCCATGCTTCGATGGCTCGCTCCGGCCCCCCTCCTCCTCGTCCTCGTCGGTCTCCTGGGTTGCGACAGCGGTCCCGAGTGCGTCGTCGACACCGACTGCAGCGGCCTGCAGATCTGCGTGGAGGAGGCCTGCGTGCCCCTCGGTGAGGAGCGGGACTCGGGGACCGCGGACGCAAGCGACGAGGACGCGGGCGAGGTCGACGACGCCGGGGTGGACATGGGCCCCGAGCCCGGCTCCGTGGGCACCGGCAACGTCGTGCTGGAGTCACGACCCGCGGGCGCCGACCCGGCGACAGACCCCGGCGCATACACGGTCTCGGCGGGCTTCTACCCGGTATCGGAGCGGTGCTCCACCAGCACCGTGGGAGGTTGTCAGGTCGTCACCTGCGCGGCGGTCCCGACCCCCGAGGACGCCGGCGGAACCGTCGACGCTGGGACCCCGGAGCCCGAGCCGCTCCCCCACGCCGGCGCGGTCCAGGTCAGCGGCGGCAGCGTCGCCGTGACCCTCATGCCCACGGCCGCCGGTACCTACGACCCGGCCACGGGCGCCGAGCCTCTCTTCTCGGCGCTGACCGATCTCGTGGTGACCGCGCCCGGTGACGAGGTGCCCTCGTTCCGGACGACGGGGCTCCAGGGCGTCGCCGAGATGTCGGTCGACGCGCCGGCGGTCCCGGATACCCGGGTGCTGGCGATCGACTTCGGCGCCGACCTCGCCCTGAGCTGGACCGCGCCGCCGGAGGCTCCCGACGACGCCGTCATCTACGCGCGGGCGACCTCGGGGGCCGCCGATGGGTCGAGCGTCGTCGCGACCTGCACCTACCCGGTCGCCGGTGGCGCGGGGACCGTCGAGGCCTCGGTGCTCGGGATGCTGGGTGCGAACCCGCGCCTCCGGGTGGTGGTCGGCGACGTCGAGTCGATCGACCGCGATGGTTGGCTCATCGAGGTCCTGGCCTTCGCGCGCGTCTTCAGCGAGGGCAACGTCTTCGACGTCTCCCTGGAGAACACGCCTTCGATGTGAGCGCGGCCGCGTGACAGCGCGGCCCCGGGCGGTTAGAGCGTCCGCATGCCTGCCGAAGATCCGGAGAAGAAGGTCCACTGCGTCAAGCTGGGAGAGGAGCTCCCGGCCATGGCCACCCCGCCGTTTCCCACCGAGTTCGGCAAGGAGCTGCAGGAGAAGGTCTCCAAGCAGGCCTGGGACCTCTGGCTCAAGGAGAGCGTGAAGTACATCAACACGTACCGCGTGGACCTCTCCAGCCGCGAGGGCACCGAGTTCATGTTGAAGCAGCTCCGGATCTGGCTGGGCATGGACGACGGCGAGCTCGCCAAGACCGCCTGGACGCCCGAAGAGCAGGCGGCGATCGACGCCGAGCGCAACGAAGAGGGCTGAGCGCCCACGTCCGCGACGAGCTAGGGCGAGTCCAGCTTGGACGCCTTGCGCTTGCCGTAGAGGAGCTGGCGCTCGAGGTGGGCGCGCTGCTGCTCGTAGAAGCTCCGCAGGAAGCGGCGCGGGTCCTCGTGGGGCGCGGCGCCCTGGAACCCGATCTTCTGCGCGATGGTCTGCGCGACCATCCGCAGGTCCTCGGGGCGCGCCTTGCCGGTCTCGGCGTCGCGCAGGAGGTCCGCCAGGGTCTCCAGCTCGTGCTCGCCGTAGATGGCGAGCTGGGCCGCGGTGAAGGTCCACACGTCGGCCGTGGGGGCGCCCGGCGGCTGCGAATGCCGCACCGCCTCGTCGCGCACCAGCGCGCTCTTGGGTAGGCGCACCACCCGGGTGCCGCCGATGAGGTCGCCGGCGCGGGTGCGTTCGCGGGTCACGAAGGGCAGGGCGTTCATCGCGAGCATCCAGGCCCCGGTCGGCAGCGCGAGCCACCAGGGCGCGTCGCCGAGGACCTGCTCGGGAGCGAGGAGCACCTGCAAGGGGAGGAAGACCTCGAGGTCCCGGGTCAGGTTGCGCGCCACGATGCCCTCGAGGGTGAGGCCGGAGCCGTCGGCGCTGATCACCTTGAGACCCATCATCCGCTTGCCCGGGGTCGCGCCCTGCCACCAGACCTCGAAGCCGATGAAGTAGAACTTCCAGACCAACCAGGCGGCGGCGATCACGAGGGCCAGCGGTTCGGCGAGGCCCGTGAACACCGTGCTGAAGACGCCGAAGACGTAGAGCACGATGCCGGTCAGACCGACGACGAAGAGGTCGAGGAGGTAGGCCACCGCCCGGTCCGCGACCGTGGCGGCGTCGAAGCGCAGCGGCACGCCCTCGGGTCCGGTGACCTCGAGTACCCCCTTGGGCAAGGGCTCGTCGGCGAGGGCCTCGCTCATCGACCGCGCTCCCGCCGGCGCCGCCCCCCGAGGAGGAGCCAGGCGAAGAACCACACTCCGTTGAAGGCGGCCATCGCATAGCGGACGAGGTCGTCGGTGACGAGCTGCCGGAAGAGGCCCTCGACCAGGCCGGCGACGGCGAAGAGTACCACCGAGCCCAGCACAACGAAGGACGCGCGGCGGCCGGCGGCGGTGATCGATTGGGGCACCGTGAGGCGACCGGGCGCGATCATCGCGCGCCCCATGTGCAGCCCCGCCGCGCCACAGATCACGATGGCGCCGATCTCGGGGATGCCATGGGGGAGTAGCCAGCCGACCAGCTCAAAGAGCATCCCGCGTTCGGCGTAGAGCGAGAGGAAGGCGCCGAGCATCAGGCCATTGGTGAAGAGGAGCAGCAGGGTGGGGAGCCCGGCGGCGAAGCCGAGCGCGAAACAGAGCATCCCGATGCCGGCGTTGTGGACGAAGAGGGAGCTCGCGAAGACCGAGAGCATGCCCCCGTTCATCTCCGTCCCCTCGCCGTAGAGCGCGCCCCGGAGGAGCTCGCTGTCCGCGTTCGGATCGCGGCCGCCGGCCAGCGCCGGGTCGACGAAGGCGTCGTACCAGCCGACGTCGAGCTTCATCAGCGCCGCGGCGACGACCGCGCCGAGGGCGGTGACGAAGACGGAGAGGGCCATCTCGGGCGCCAGGGCGCGGACCCGGCGCGGGAACTCCTCGAAGAGGACCCGCCGAAGCGCGCCGCGGGTGCCCTTGCGGGACCCGTAGACGGCCAGGAAGGCGCGCGCCGCGAGGCCCTCCAGGTAGTCCACCAAGGCGCGGTCCATGGCGGTGCGGCGAGCGACCGAGAGGCTGCTCAGCGCCGCGCGGTAGAGGACCGGCAGGCGCCGGAGCTCGGGCTCGCTCAGGGTGCCCAGCCCCTTCTTCAGCGCGCGCTCGACCAGGGCGTCGAGCTCCTGCCACTGGCCCTCGCGCTCCCGCCGAAACGTGACCGAGCGCAGCTCCTTGCGCTTCGCTCGGGAGCCCACGGGTTCGACGTCGATCATCCGATGAGGCCTCGTCGTTTGATGTGCACGTAGCGCTCGAGGAGCGAGAGGGTCGCCGGGCCGGGGGGGCCACTGATCACGTCCACGCCCATGCGAGAGAGGCGACGGAGCACGCGCTGGCGATCGGCGCGGAGACCGGCGGCGACGGTGGCGGCGGCCAGGTCGGTGGCCTCCCGCGGCAGGGCGTCGAGGGGCGCCTCGATGGCCGGGTCGTCGAGGGCCACGAAGACCACCAGGTGCCGCCGCGCGAGCTGCCCGAGGTAGTCCACCATCAGCTCGGCGGTGGTCGCGTCGCCGAACTCGGTGAAGACCACCACCAGGCTCCGGCGCCGGAGGTGCCCCACCAGGCGATGGAAGCCCAGGACGTGGTTGGTCTCTTCCGGGCGCGCGGTGAGGCTCGCCAGCCCATGCTTCACCCGGGCGAGCTGGCGCATGCCGCCGCCGGGCGGGATCCACGCCTGGGGCTTCGCCCCGTAGGCCTGCACGCCGACCAGGTCCCCGTTCTTCAGGGCCACCCGCGACAGGAGGAGCATCGCGTGGATCGCGTGGTCCAGGCGCTCGGTGCCGCCGATGGGGTCGGCCATGAGGCGGCCGGTGTCCGTGCAGAGGATCAGCCGCTGGTTCTGCTCGATGCGGAAGCGACGCACCTGGAGCTGCTGGTGCCGGGCCGACGACTTCCAGTCGACCTGCCGGAGATCCATGCCCGGCTCGTAGCCCTCGAGGGAGTCGAGCTCGCCACCGTCCCCGCGCCGCTTGGTCACGTAGACGCCGCCGTGGGGCTGGTGCCCGAAATGGGCCAGCGCGAGCTGGCGGACCCGCTCGGCGTTGGGCACCACGGCGATGGGCGCGTCGACGGCGTGCCGGTCGATGCGGCGGAGGAGCCGGAGGGGACCGTCGAGCTGGCTCCAGACCGCCCGCAGGATCCCGCCCCCGCGGCGCGGGGCGCGCAGCGGGGCCTCCACGGTGACCGCGCCGCGGCGAGTGCGCAGCTTCCGGTCGTCGGGCGCGTGGAGCGGCGCGGCGACCTCCGGGCGCAGGATCGCGTGCAGCGCCGGTCGGGCGCGGGTCTCCAGGGTCACGGGCACAGTCACGTCCGCGCCCACCCCGACGTGGGCCGGGGCGTCGACCGCGAGGGTCGGCCGGGCGTGCCAGAGCACCAGGCCGTCGACCAGACAGCCGACGGCGAGCACCGTCCAGAGGACCACGACCGCCACCCAGAGCTGCGGCAGGTACACCACCGGCATGGCCGCCAGGAGGAGCCCGGCGACGGCGAGGATCATGAGGCGCGGAGCGGGGATCATCGGGTCAGCGCGGGGCCGGCACCTGCGCGGCGATCTGCTGGACGATGGTGTCGGCGCGGAGGTCTTCCATCTCCGCCGCCGGGGTGATGATGACCCGGTGCCGGGCGACGGGGAGGAAGAGGGCCTTCACGTCGTCGGGCACCACGTAGTTGCGCCCGTCGCACGCGGCGTGGGCGCGGGCCGCGGCGGCGAGCATGGTCGCCGCGCGGGGCGAGAGGCCGACGGCCAGGGAGGGGTGCTCGCGGGTGGCCCGGGCCAGATGCACCGCGTAGCGCGCGATCATCGGGTCGAGGTGCACCGTGGCCGGGACCATGCGGAGGGCGTCCACCTGGGCGCCGTCGAACATCGGTCGCAGGCCGAGCTCGTCGAGGTCGGGGGTGCCCGAGCTGCCGCAGTGGGCAATGACCGCGTTGGTCTCCTGGGCCTCGTCGGGGTAGCCGACCTCGAGCTTGAAGAGGAAGCGGTCGAGCTGGGCTTCGGGCAGCGGGTAGGTCCCCTCGTGCTCCACCGGGTTCTGGGTGGCGACCACCATGAAGCGCGAGCTCAGCGGGTGGGTCACGCCGTCGATGGTCACCGAGCGCTCCTGCATGGCTTCGAGGAGCGCGGACTGGGTCTTGGGCGGGGTCCGGTTGATCTCGTCGGTGAGGAGGAACTCGGTGAAGACCGGGCCCTTGGTCAGGGTGAAGGTCTGGGTCTTGAAGTCGAAGACGTTGGCTCCGACGACGTCGCCCGGCATGAGGTCCGGCGTGCACTGGACCCGGCGCATGTCCAGGCCGAGGCAGCGCGCGAAGCAGCGCGCGAGAAAGGTCTTACCGGTCCCGGGGACGCCCTCCATCAGCACGTGGCCGCGCACCATGAAGGCGACGAAGGCATGCCGGAGGTTCTCCTCGGATCCCATGACCACGCGGCCGATGGTCTGGCTGAGGTGGGCGAGGACCTGCGCCACCTGGGCGGGTTCCATGGTCATGCGGCTCTCTCTTCTCCTGCGGGGCGGTCGGTCGTCGGCGACGAGGTCTCGGGGCGGAGGCGCCCGAGCATGCGTTCACGGTAGGTGTGGGCGGCGCGCGCGATGCGCCAAGCGTCGCCGCTCTTCGTCTTGGCGGGGAGGGTGCTCGCGGCGTGCAGCAGGCGCTGGGCCTCCGGCACCTGGCCGCGATGGGCGGCGACCTCGTCGATGGCCCGGGCCCGGTCGGCGACGGATCCCCGGGGCGGGAGACCGAGCCGGTCGGCGAGGTCCAGGACCACCTGGGTCACGTACTCGCGCACGAGGTCGGGCAGCTTCTGCCCGTCGGCCAGGACGTGGGCGGAGACCGCGATGGCCTCCGCGGGCCCGTGGCCGTGCTCGAAGCGGGGCAGCGCGGGTCCGAAGCGGCGGCTGCCCAGGAAGACCAGGAGCAGCAAGAGGAGCAGCAGGTGACACACGAGGAGCACCGTCGGGAACTCGCCGAGGGCCCGACCCAGCGAGTGGGTCTTGCCGTGGCCGTGGAAGGTCTCGTCGATGACCAGGGTGTCGGACCCGTAGTCGGCCAGGAGGGTCCACCAGAGCGCCGCGTGGTCGGCGCGGGCGAAGTTGTAGTTGTGGATGAGGTCGGGCTCGCTCACGACGAGCGTGCCGTCGGGGGCGACCACCACGACCGCGCCGTGCGCGGACTCGAGGAGCACCGTCGCGGTGGGCGGGACGTCGGTGATCACCTGGAGCGAGGGGACCTCGGCGGCGTAGGTTCCGAGGACGCCGTAGAGCTCGTGGCGCGGGTCCTGGGAGGTGTCCTTCACCCGCGTCGTCCGCGGTCCGTCGTGGAGGTAGGCCGGCGGGAGCGCGACATCGACGAGGGTCTCGGCCTCTGCTTCGCGCAGCGTGATGAAGGGCTCCACCGCGCCGGCGAAGAGGTTCCACTTCGGCAGCACGACGATGGAGGGGTGCCCCGCGAGCCGGCGCGCGGCGAGCGCGCTCTCCAGGGTCTGGTCCTTGCCCTCGATGCGCGCCTCGTCGGTGGGCTCGATGAAGATCATCGGCGCGCTCGGGCCCTCGAAGCGGTCGCCGCGGCTGACCACCACGTTCATCCCGAGCTCCTTCATGGTCTCGGCGAAGGCGTGGTGCCCGACCGGGCCGAAGCCGTAGGAGTCGCTCTGGGTGGGCCGCATGGGAACCAGCCGGCTCCCGTAGAGCAACGAGGCGACCACCGTGGCCACGGAGACCACCGCGGCCAGGAGGATGCCCCGGCGGGCCCACTTGCCGAGGAGCTGCCCGGGCTCGCGGCTCACGCGGCCTCCCGTTGGTCAGCCGCCTGGAGGAGATCCCGCTGGGCTCGAAGCGCCTCGAAGAGCTCGCGGGTCGCCGGTTCGTCTGCGAAGCGAACCCGCTCGGCTCCGTCGACCACCGCGCGCAGCGGCGGCTGCCGGGGGTCGCTCGGGGTGAGGCTCGCGAGGACCTCCCGCGCGGTCATGCTGTCCTGGACCGCCGGCCGCCAACCCACGGCCCGGAGCGATTGGACGAGCAGCGCGAGGATGGCCTCGGCGTAGCGCCCTTCGGCGGCGAGGGCGTCCGGGTCGCCGACCTCGAAGGGGAGGCCGTCGGCGGTGCGTCGAACCGGGGGCGCGGCGCCCACGGCCCGGGGCGAGTCCGGGCTCCGGCTAGGCCAGAAGTTGAAGACCACGTAGCCGAGGAGCGCCAGCAGGGCGAGGACGCCCACGGCGAGCACCCCGTAGACGATCATCTGCCCGAGGCCGCCGAGCCCCGCGAGCGACGGGAGGCTCCAGCCGGAGCCCTCCGGCTCGATGTCCGCGGGGTTCCGCATGTCGGAGGCGCGGTGATCGTCGAGGTCGGTGCGACCCGAGCGCTGGAGCGGTTGCCGGTCTCCTTCCTCGCCGTCGGCGCCGCCGCCCGGGAGGGAGGGGAAGGACCGCACCCCGCCTCGTTGGTCGGTGGTGGTGACCCGAGTCGGATAGCCGTTCCGTTCGGTGACCCGACGGGCGGCGTCCCGGGGATCCTGGGGCGGATCGGTGGGCTGGGCGACGACCGTCGTCGCCGCCAGCAACCCCAGCGCGATCGCCCCCAGGGATCTCACGAGAAGACGTTGGCGATCGAGGCGGCGTCGACACCCTCGTCTGCGCCGCGGATGCGGGCGTAGGCGGTGCCGGCGAAGGCCGAGAAGAGGATGAGCGAGAGCATGCTCTGCACCGTGCCCACGATGGCGCCGACGACGGTCCCCATGGTGCTCGGGCCGGTGAACTGACCGGTGGAGGCGTCCATCCCGCCACCGAAGGGGATCATGGCGATGTTCCCCATCACGCCGACGACGATGAGGATCAGGAAGATCACCATCGTCCCGCCGACCAACTTCCAGCGGTGTCCGCGGGTGAGCTCGATGCTGCGCTGGAGTCCGCGCACCGGGCCCACCCGTTCCACCACCGCGGACGGGATCGAGAGCAGGAAGAGGATGAAGACCCAGTAGATGGGGACGAAGATCGCGCCGATGGCCACGGGGCAACCGCAGCACATGGCCACCAGGGCGCCGCCGCCGCCGCCCCCGCTGGCGCCGTCGACGGCGCCCATCCCGACGATCATCAGGAACCAGAGCACCATCCCGGGCATCGTCGCCAAGATGTAGAACAGCATCAGCACGAAGGAGATCAGCAGCACCGAAGGTGCCGCCCGGAAGCCCTTCGCGAGCGCGTCCCCCGGGGCGACCCGGTTGCCCGCCACGGACTCGGCGGACGGATAGACCAGCACGCCCTGGCAGATGAAGTTGCAGACCAGCCCGACGAGCGCCGCCCCGAGGATGATGAAGATGCCGGTGAAGTCGATGGCCTCGAAGAGCGCGGCGGGGTCTTGGACCCCGCCCTGCCCGAGGCCGACCATCCCCATGATGCTGTCGGTGAAGCGCTTGGTGCCGATCGCGGTGAGGATCTGACTCGGCAGCGAGAAGAGGAGCGAGGCGATGAGGAAGGTCGGGAGGTTGCCGACGATGGCCCGGGTGGTCTCGCCGAGGAGCTCGCCCACGCCCACGGGCGCCGCCGGCGGACGCCAGCCGGGGCCGCCGGGCCCGCCGTAGCCGTCGCCGGGCGCGCCGTAGCCGTTGCCTCCGGTCGGCGCCGGACCCCCATATCCTCCATATCCGTAGTCGCTCATCGCTCTCCCGCCGTCTCGGCCGCATTGTACGGAAAACGAGCGCCGAGTCTCCCACGGAAGTCCCCGTTTTCAGGCGCGGACCGCCCGGCCCAAGAGCGCCGACAGCCGCTCGCCGCGCTCGAAGGCCTGCCGGCGCGCCCGCGGGACCCAGGCGAGGGCGGTGCTGGCCCGCGCGACCTTCCGGGCAGCGCGTTGACGCCAGGAGAGCGCGTCGGCCGGGAGCGAGGCCACGAAGCGCCGCTGGGCCTGCGCGAACGAACCCCGCATGGTGAGGTGGTCGGCCCGAAATCGCGCGAAGCCGGCCAGGGGGTAGTGGTCCCGGTGGGTGGTGGCCAGGATCCGCGGGAGGTCCTCGTCGAGGTGGGCGCGGAGCCCGTGGGCGATGGTCGCCTGGGTCGCCTCGAGGTGCCGGCGGGTCCGGAACGCGCGCTCCGCCGCGCGGAAGGCCTCGCGCCAATGGGCCTCCACCGGGGTGCCGCGGTCGTCGGCGCGCAGGGCCTCGGCGTAGTACTCGTGAGCGAGGGGGCCGAGGCGGTGGATCCAGCCGGGGTGGGTGAAGACGCCCGCGTCCGCGCGGGCGCGGACCTCCCGGAGGACCTCGGCATAGAAGCCCGCGAACACCGTGCGCGGATCGCCGGACCGACGGCGCCGTATCGCTCGGAGCGCGGTCTCCGCCTCGACGTGAGCCCGTCGGAGCGCGTCGGGATCGGGGTCCTCGGGCGGCGGCGTCCAGCGCGGCAGCGGTTCGGTCGCGGGGTCTTCGGCGATCAGCGCGACGAGCGCCTCGACGGAGCGGCGGAGGCCGCCCTCGAGCTCCCGTTGGACCAGCGAAGCGAGGCCGGGGACCGGTGTGGCCAGCTCCGCGTGCACGTGCCACTTCAGCCAGCTCCCCTGCACCCCGCTGCCCCGAGGGTCGACGCAGCGCTCGAGCTCCTGGGTGCCCTCGTGCCAGGCCAAGGGGGCGCCACCGACCACGCGGTAGACGAAGCGGTGGGGGGGCCGGCTCTCGCAGACCACCTCCTCCAGCCGGACGTCGCGGGCCAGGACCGAGTCGGGCAGGTGCACGAAGCGGGTGGCGCCGATGCTCGACGGGTGACCACCTTCGCCGGCCTCCACGCCCTCGACCCGCGCGAGGGACCAGCGGCTCATCGACTCCGGGTGGGTGAGGAGCGCGAAGGCGGGCTCCGGCGGGCAGGGGAGCCAGCGCTGAACGGTGAAGCGCACCGTCGGGAATCTACTACGCCTCGGCCCGCCGGGCCGCTACGCTCCCGGCCATGTCGCTGCACGCGCTGCTCGAGCGAGGTATCCGGGGGGCCCTCGCCGAACAGGAGGGCCAGCTCGAGGCGTATGTCGCCGAGCGGGAGCTGGAGCCGGAGACCGTGGTCCACCTGCGCCAGGCGCTGGAGGCTCTCCCGGGGCTCCTGGTGGCCCTCGATGGCGCCATCTACTCTCCGGAGGTGCCGGTGCATGCGCGGGACACCTTCTCGCAGGTGGTGCGCTACCTCCTGCTCGAAGACGACCTGGTGCCCTCCCGGGACGACCGGGTCCTGGTGGGGATGCTCGACGACGTCTACCTGCTCCATCGCGCGGCGCAGGAGCTCCGGGCCCACATCGCGGGCGTGGACTTCCGGAGCATCGACGGCGGCGCCGCGCTCCTGGCGCACGTGCTGCCCTCCGAGGTGGTCACGCTCCTCGACGACCACCTCGCGGCGGTCGTCGGCGTCAGCGAATCGTGAGGCTCTGACCCCGCAGGACCGAGCCCGCTCGGCCCAGCCCGTGGAGCCCGACGCGCACCGTCAGGAGCGCCTGGCCGCTGCCCTTCGCTTCGCCGTGGAGGGCGATGCAGAGCCGGGCGTCGTCGGGGATCTGGTCCCAGCGCCACTGCTTGGCGTCGGCCTTCTTGCGCGCCACCGACTTGGGCGGTTCGCCGATCTCCACCCCGGCCGGGATGGTCGCCTCGAGGGACGCCTTGCCCTTGTCGAGGTCGAGCTTCTTGGCCTTCTTCCAGCCCGCGCCGCGGATCTCCACGTGGGAGGGCTCGAAGAGCTTGCCGCGCGCGGGTCCGGAGACCTCGATGGTGAGGCCCTCGGCGGGGCCGCCCATGTTGACCACGGGGACCTCGAGGCAGAGGGCGCCGACCTCGCCCTCCCAGTTCGCCGGGTCCACCGAGCCGTCGAGCTGGAGTCGGGGCTCGCCCTTCATCCGGCGGACCTTGGGCTTGGCCAGCTTGGCGCGCTTCTCCGGGGGCTCTTCGGGAGGGGCGATGGGCGTGGCGCGCCAGCCGTCACCCTCCCGGTGGAGCCAGATGCCGCGGCGGCCGTCCGCGGCCAGGAGCGCGCCACCGGCGCCCATCCGCAGGTGCGGCGGGCACTCGTCGCCGCCGAGCGCCTCCTCCTCCAAGAGCCGCTCGACCTCGCCGCCGGGGCGCCAGCCGTGGAGCACGGTGTCGCTCAGGAAGTGCACGGTCTCGCCGTCGCTCACGGCGGCGCGGGCGCCGGGGCAGGGCGCGTGGTCCATCACGTTCCCTTCCCCGTCCAGGTGCAGGAGCACCGCGCCGTCCTCCAGGGTCAGCAGGCACAAGAGCCCGTTCCCGTCGCGGGTGGGCCAGGCGTCGAGGTGGGCGTCGTCGCGGATGGGGAGCCGGGTGACCAGGCTCCAATGGGTCTGGCCCTCGTCCCAGCGGGCGACCACGCCGGCGTCGGCGTCGGCCAACGCCAGGGCGCCGCCGAGGGCCCGTAGCCGCAGGCGGTTGGGGGTCTCGCTGAAGCGCTTCTTGCGCGTGTAGGGGATCGCGTCGGGGTCGTCCCAGAGCAGGCCCTCGGGCCAGGGGGTCTTGTCCACCGTCCGCGGGCTCTTGAGCCGCCCGTTCTCCGCGCCGGGGATCCCGGTGCGCACCACCACGTTGCGGTTCTCGCGGGTGGCCAGGGCCCAGTGCTTCTCGTCGAGGACCTCGAGAGCGTAGGTCCGTCGGTCGACCACCTCGTAGCGGGCGGCGCCGGCCTTCGGCACCTCGAAGGAGAGCAGCCGGCTCTCGCCGTCGAGGAGGTAGCCCCCCTTGCCCGAGGGGCGCACGGCCAGGAGCCACGGGGGCGCCTCGGCAGAGAGTTGGAGCACGTCCCGACCCAGGAGAGGGACGCTGGCCTCGCCCGGACCGGCGCAGCGGTACAGCCCCTCCGACCCATAGACCCACGCGTGCCCTGCGGCGAAGCGGATATCCATCGGCTCCCTATATACCCAAGAATTCGACGGCATTCCGTGGCATCTCGCCCCATTTTCGGGGGCGCGGTCGCGAAACCCTTCCTTTTCGCGGGTCCGCAGCTAGAAATTCGTCGATGAGCGAAGCCACCGCGGAGGATGTCCCCGCCCGGCGCCCCTGGTGGCGACGGTTGCTTCGCGCGCTCTTCCTGGCGATCTTCTGGCCGCTGGTCTTCGTCGGCGTGCTCCTGGCGAGCACCATCTTCCACCTGGACTCGGCGCCTGCGCGGCGGGAGCTCTGTGACCGGGTCGAGCCGATCCTCGACGAGTCCCTCCAGGGCGACTTCGACCTCCGCTGCGTGGAGATCAGCCCGGACCGGGTCGCCGTGGGGGACTTCGTGGCCCGGGACCCGGACGGCGAGGTGGTCCTGCGGGTCGACAGCGCGGCGGTGGACATCTCGCGCGGCGACCTCTTCTTCGGCCGGCTGGTGGTCGAGTCGGTGCGCATCACCGACCCCTACGTGAACCTCGCGCCGAACGCGGAGACCGGCGAGCTCCGCATCGCCGCGGCCTTCACCCCGGTGGACCCGGCGCCCGAGGACCCGAACGCCAAGAAGACCAACATCCCGCGCATCGTGGTCCACGACGTGGTCATCGAGAACGGGCGGGTCCATCACATCTCCGACCAGCTCGACGCCCGCGGTATCCAGTTCCACGCCGAGGGCGTGGTGGACGACCGGATCGACGCCACCATCCACGAGCTCCGCGGCGAGCTGGTGAACCTCGACGGCACCGTGGTGGCCTCCATCGAGCGCTTCGACGGCGAGACCAGTCTCCTCGAGCCGGGCGCGGAGACCAACGTGAACCTCCGGGTCGACGCCATGGGCGACGACTTCGTCGAGGGCACCGTGGGCATGACCTGGGGCGAGGAGATCCCCGACGTCTTCTCGGGCGCGCTCTCTTTCCATGCCTCGCCGGAGACGCTGGTCGCGGCCGGGCTCCCGGAGGTGGGGGACATCCTCCAGTCGCCGGTCTCCGGCGACCTGCGCGGCGAGGGCGGGCTCGCCGGCGCCTTCTCCGCCGAGGCCGACCTCCACACCGAGGGCGGCGACGTGAGCTTGCGCGCCGAGCTCTCCGACGAGTTCCAGCGCATCGACGCTCACGTGGCCACCGAAGGGCTCGACCTGGCGAAGGTGCTGGTGCCCGTCGACGAGGGGACCTTCGAGGGGACCGTCGACGCGGAGATGCATCCGCCCGGCGAGGACGGCCGGCGCCGCATCGTGGTGGACGGGACCGAGGTGGCCTACGGCGCTCCGGACGGGAACACCTACGGTGCGCCCAGCCTCCACGCGGAGGCGTACCTGGGCGACGACCACGTGGAGATCCTGGAGCTCGACCTCCCGCACCTCGAGGGCGAGACCGGCCACCTCGACGTCACCGGTCGGGTCGGCTTCGACGGCGCGGTGGACGTGGCCATCGACGCCCGCCTGCCGGACCTGGGCTCGGAGCCCAACCTGGCCCAGGTGCTCCCGGGGACCGACGGTGGGCTCACCATCGACGCGCGCCTGAAGCTCGATCCCGCGGCCGACTTCGCCATCGACTTCGATGGCCGGGTGACCGGTGACGGTCTGCGCTTGCCCGGAGTCAGCGCCGGACGCCTCGACGTGCGCGGCCGAGTGCGGGGAACCCTGCCGGCACCCTCCGCCGACGTGACCGTGGACGTGCAGAACCTCGTCGCCGGGGACCTGCGGGTAGCCCGCGCGGATCTCAGCGTCTCCGGCGGGAGCGCCACCGGCGACCGGGGGACCTACCGGATCCGGGGCGAGGTCGACGGATCGCTGCCCCAGGCGAACGCGGATTCGACCATCGACCTGGTGGCCCAGGTCGATCCCGACGGCGTGACCGTCGACGGGCGGGCGGAGGTCCGCGGCCTCTACGACGCGCCCATCGTCGCCGAGCTGGACTCGGTGCGCTACTCGCCGAGCGGCGGGGTTCGCGCGCGCAACATCCGGATCCGCACCGGCGACGGGATGAACCTCCAGCTCGACGGGTTCCTCGACCTGAACGGTCGGCGCTCCGACGCGCACGTGCGCCTGGACTCGGTGGACCTGGAGAAGATCGCCCGGCGCTTCGACCTCGGCCGCCTCGAGCTTCGCGGCACGGTATCCGCCGAGGTCGACTTCCAGGGCTCGGTGCAGGCGCCCATCCTGGACACCGCGGGCCGGGTGGAGGGCTTCCAGATCGCCGGGGTCTCCTTCGAGACGCTCCAGTGGGACGTGAACGTCGAGGAGGACGGGCCGGGCGCCTCGGTGCTGGTGGCGGACCTCGCGGTGGAGTCCGAGGGCAACGGCCGGGCGCATCTGGTGGCCCGGGGGCGAGTCCCCGCCCGCAACCCGCTCCGGGCCCTGCCGGAAGCGTATTGGGACGCCGAGTTGACCACCCAGGAGTTCCGGGTGGGGCTGCTCCCCGAGGTCATCGACGGGCTCCCGGCCCTCGATGGCCGGGTCGACACCCGGATCACGCTCGATGGGACCCTGGAGAGCCCGGAGCGGCTGGCGGTGGACATCGACGGCCGCGAGCTGGCCATCCCCGGGTTCACGACCGTCGGCGGCGAGATCGACGCCGAGCTCACCGGCGACGACCTCCAGCTCGGCGTCCGGGTGCTCTACCCGACCGACGAGCTCTTGGTGGCCGTGGAGACCCAGGTCTCGTCCTTCGACCTCATGGACGTCATCGCCAGCGACGCGCCCCTGGCGTTCCTGGACGACCCCTGGTCGGTGGAGATCGACATCCCCCAGCGGCCGCTCTCCCAGTTCCCCGATCCCATCGGCTTCCCTGCGCCGATGACCGCCTCGCTGCACGGTCGCTTCTGGGGCGGCGACGGCCACTCGCGCTCGGGCAAGGCGCAGCGCGTCGACGTGGGCGCGATCCTCGACGACGTGCACGGCCGGGTCGAGGGCTGGGCCCGCTACGACGAGGAGGCGCAGGCCGGCTGCGCCGAGGGGAACCCCGAGCTCCGGCTCCTGGTCACCCTCGAGCGCGGCGAGACGGTGGCCAAGGTGGTCGGCGAGATCGGCGGCCGCGAGAACCTCATCATCGAGGCCTCCGCGGATACGCCCGTCGCCGAGTGGGCCCGCCGGCCACCCACGGAGATCCCCGAGGTGAAGCTGGACATCGAGACGCACGATCTCCCGCTCGAGTCGGTCCCCTACGCCTGCCGCTTCGCCCGCGGCAACGTGAACCTCGACCTGGCCGGCGAGCACATCTTCGCCGACGACCCGACGGTGGAGATGGAGATCGTCACCCAGGGCCTCTCGGTCGGCGGCAGCGAGCCGCTGCGCCTAAACGTGCAAGGCGACCTGGACTCCGACTCCGCCGAGGCGCGGATCGAGATGCGCGCCTCGAACCGGGTGGCGCTCCTCATCGAGGGCACCGCCGCCATGGAGTGGGGGGGTGAGAACCTCTACCCGGTGGTCCGCGAGGACGCTCGGTGGGAGGTGACCGCCGACTTCGATCGCGCGCCGCTGCAGCCCGTGCTGGCGGCGGTGCCGATGTTGGCCGACCCCAAGGGCACCATCGACGGCCGCATCCAGGCCCGCGGCGTCGGGCGCCAGGTCGACGCGTCGGGGCGCCTGCAGATGAACGAGGCGGGCTTCACGCTGCGGCAGCCCTACATGCGCGTCGAGGACCTCAACGGCGCCCTGGAGCTGCAGGACGAGGTGCTCCTGGTGCGCGACATCCGCTTTCAGGATCGGGACGGCGAAGCGCGCATCGATGGCCGCGTGACCCTCGAGGGGTGGATGCCCGGGCAAGCGACCATCGACATCCGCACCGACGACTTCCCGCTCCGCGTCGAGGGGGTGATCTACGCCTACCTGGACACGGAGACCGAGATCAGCGCGGACTTCAACGAGACCCAGAACCGGATCACCGTGGGCATGGCCCGCACCTCGGTGCGGCTGCCGATGGACATCGGTCGCTCGCTCCAGCCCCTCGCGCAGCACGAGGACGTGATCTACGAAGACCAGCCGGGCTTCGATCCCAACGAGCCCTTCGACGCGCCGGTGGACGACGGGAGCGGCTCCAGCGCCTTCGCCGACACCACGGTGATCCAAGTGCGCTCGGAGCCCTTCTGGGTCCGGCGCGACGACTTCTCGGTGCAGGTGCGCCCGCGCATCGACATCGTCATCGACGAGGACGGCGCCCGGATGGCGGGCCCGGTGGAGATCCGCCGCGGCTACATCGCCTTCATGGGCAAGGAGTTCGAGTTCAACCGCGGCGAGGTGCGCTTCACCGGCGGCAACACCATCGACCCGCAGGTGAACATCGAGGCCACCCACGACCTCGGCGGCGGCGAGATCATCACCGCCAAGATCGAGGGCCGGCTCCTCAAGCCGGAGCTCAGCTTCACCAGCTCCTCGGACCCGAGCATCAGCAACTCGGAGGCCATCCAGCTCCTGGTCCGCGGCCGGGCCAGCGGCGGCTCGGAGACCGCGAGCCAGCAGGCGGCCTCCTTCCTCACCGGTATGTTCGCCGGCGTGCTCAGCTCGGTCACCCGCCAGGAGCTCGGCGAGTTCATCCCCATCTTCGGCATCGAGTCGGAGGGCGGGAACACCACGCTCCGCGTCGGCTTCCAGGCCGATCAGCTCATCCCGGAGGCCCTGGAGAACATCATCCTGGGCGCCTACGTGGAGGGTTACGTGGGCGGCGGCACCGGCAACGGTGGTAACAGTACCGGCGGCTCCGCCGTCACCGGGGGCGCGGTCATCGAGTTCGTGCTCCCCCGGAGTCTCGTGTGGACCGGCACCTATGACGTCCCGACGAACTGGTCCACCGATCTCATGTGGGAGCCCTGAGCTGCGCAAGCTCTTCATGGGGCTGATCTGCGTCGTGGTGCTCGGGGCCTGTCAGCGGGTCCCGCCGAACCGCTATGGTGTGCAGAGCCTGGAGATCGAGGGCGCAGAGATCTTCGATCCCGACTCGATCAAGGCCTGTCTGGCGACCCAGCCGCGGGACCGGCTGACCATCGACTTCGATCTGCAGGACTCCGGCCGCTGTGGTGTCCCGCCCTTCGAGGGCGACCGCGCGAAGCTGAAGCTGTGGACCTGGTTCTGGACCGAGTGGCCCTACTACGACCGGGTGATGCTCGAGCAGGACATCGAGCGCATCGAGCGCTGGTATGCGGCGCGCGGTCACCATCACGCCCGGGTCACCGAGAGCCGGGTGGTGCCCGAAGCGGCCCAGGAGGCCGACCTCCTGGATCCGGAAGACCCCGAGCCCGGGTGTACCCGCCTCAACGACGGCGAGGGCTGCGAGGTGGACATCACCCTGGTCGTGGAAGAGGGTGAGCCGACGCTGGTCGAGGAGCTCAACCTCTATGGCCTCGACCGGGCGCCGGAGAACCTCCGCGAGCAGATCCAGGCCGCCATCGAGCTGAAGGAGGGCGAGCGCTGGGACGAAGCGTTCTACGACCGCAGCAAGGCGGCCATCAAGCGGCTCCTCGCCGAGGAGGGCTACGCCCGGGCCGAGGTGAAGGGCCTGGTCCGCATCGACCGGACCACCCGCAAGGCGGTGGTCGACCTGCAGATCTCGCCGGGCCCGGTGTGCGTCTTCGGTGAGGTGCGGGTGGTCGATCCGGGGCACCTGCCCGCGGAGACCATCGAGGGCGCGGCCTTCATCTACGAGGGCGAGCGCTACTCCCAGAGCGCGGTCCAGGACGCCCAGACCGCCATCTTCGGCCTGGGCGCGTTCTCCGCGGTCACCGTGGAGCCCATCGTCCCCGACGACGGCAACGTGATCGACGTGGAGGTCCGAGTCTCGGCGGCGCGCAAGCACCGCTTCGGGCTCGGGGGCGGTCTGACCAGCGGCGTCATCCAGCGCACCGACTACACCCAGGTCTCCCTCAACCGCTGGGACGTCCACCTGGTGGCCCGCTACGAGAATCGCAACTTCCTCGGCGGACTCCGGCGCCTGACCACCCGGGTCGAGCCCAAGCTCATCTTCCCCGCCGACTTCCCGCAGCCGGGCTCGCCCCAGCCGGGTCTGACCACCGACATCACCTTCCAGCAGCCGGCCTTCCTGGAGCCGCGGACCCAGCTCCGGGTCCAGTTCCGCTACGACCTGGGCCTGGACCAGCGGGACATCTTCTTCCGCCATCAGATCGACACCGGCCTCTACCTGGAGCGCTTCTTCTGGCGGCAGCGCATCTTCATCAGCCTGGGGCTCCCCGCGTTCACTTGGTACAAGGTGCCCACGGGGCAGGTGGAGACCCGTACGGACGACCAGCTGGAGCGCCCGGAGCTCCCGGATCTCCCCAGCTCCTACTTCCTGACCCGGCTGGAGCAGGTGGCGTGGCTCGACCTCCGGGACGACGCGACCAACCCGCACAAGGGCTTCTACCTCCAGCTCAACCTGCAGGAGGCGGGCTACATCTTCGGGGGCGGAAGCAGCTGGGACTACATCCGCATCCAACCGGACGCACGCTTCTACATCCCGCTGCCGGCGCGGATCACCCTCGCGGGCCGGTTCCTCATCGGCGCGATGTTCATCACCGGGGTCAACGACCCGGAGCTCGACGAGCTCAGTCAGGAGCTCGGGCCGCGGACCGAGCGCTTCTATGGCGGCGGCGCGGCGGGCAACCGCGGTTACCTCGCCAACCGCCTCGGCTCGGGCCGGGAGGGCGGCGTCCGGCGCTGGCTGGCCCAGCTCGAGCTGCGGGTCCCGGTGACCGCCAACTTCGGCCTGGTCTTCTTCGGCGACACCGGCGACGTGAACCGGCTCCCGCAGTTCGACTTCGGCAACCCGCAGCTCTCGGTCGGTCTCGGCTTCCGCTACTACACGATCATCGGACCCATCCGGGTCGACCTCGGCTGGCGCGTTCCGGGGATGCAGACCCTCGGCCAGGACGAGCGCGCGGGTCGGGTCGCCGCCGACGACACCAACGTCAATTTCTTCGGCCTCTTCGAATGGGCGGGCGCGGTGCACGTCTCCATCGGCGAAGCCTTCTGACCAGTCGTGGCCCTTTGGGCCGCCCGCGGGTATGCTCCGCGCCCAAGGAGATTACATGGCACGCATTCTCACCCTCGCTCTTCTCGTTCTCGGCCTCTTCGCATGCGGTGGCCCCGACGAGTACGTGCTCACCGGTACGTCCCGCTCCGCGGGCACCGACGGCATGATGATCGTCGAGGACACGGGCGGGAACCAGATGATCACGGTGGAGCTCGAGCACCTTCCGCCCCCCAACCGCGTCTCGGCCCAAGGCCGCCACTACGTGGTGTGGATCAAGCCCGGCAACGGCGCCCCGGCGATGGCGGGCCAGCTCGACTACGACGAGGACGAGCGCGTCGGTCGGATGACCGCCACCTCGCCCCACTCGAACTTCGAGCTCATCATCACCGTCGAGAACAGCATGAACGCCTCGCACCCCAGCGAGATCGTGGTCGCGAAGAAGCGCACCTCGACCGGCAACGGCTCCAACTGAACCTGGCGCGCTCGCGTTCCGGGCCGGCTCCCCGATGGGGGTCGGCCCGTCGCTTTTCCGTCCAAGCGATCGCCCCGCTCGCGCGCTGCTCGTGAGGCCGCTCACGAGTGGCGCCGAGCTGCCGCACGTCGCGCGGGACCGAGGCGGCGCCACCACCGTCCGCGTGTTAGGTGCTCGCCCATGTGTGGCGTGATCGGCTTGGTGTGCTCGAAGGACCGCGAAGACCTGGGTGAGAAGGGCGGAGTCCTTCTCCGGGCCCTGCAGTACCGGGGGTACGACTCCACCGGCGCCGCGGTCCAGGGCACCGACGGCCGGGTCGACCTGCGCAAGTCCGTGGGCGCGCCCTCGGAGGTGGTGCCGGGGCTGGGCATCGACCGGATGCAGGGGCAGGTGCTCTGCGGCCAGGTCCGCTGGGCCACCTTCGGCGCGGTCGACGACCTCAACGCGCAGCCCCACGAGGTCCGCTGCCATCAGCACCTCTACGGGGCCCACAACGGCAACGTCACCAACACCGACGCGATGCAGGCTTGGCTCCGCGCCGAGGGGCACACGCTCGAGTCGGACAACGACGGCGAGGTGGTCGTCCACACCGTGGAGCACTTCTTCGCCGAGGCCCTGAAGGACTCCGCCCTCGACCGCCGCCAGGCGTTCCGCCAGGCCGCCAGCCGCGCGTGCGCCAAGCTGGAGGGCTCCTTCGCCTCGGTGGTCGTGGACCCGGAGACCCGGGCGATGATCGCCATCAAGCGCGGCTCGAGCCTCTACCTCGGAGTCGGCGCGGACGAGCGCGGGGCCTTCGCCGTGGCCAGCTCGGACCTCGGCGCGGTGCTCACCCAGACCCGGACCCTCCTACCGCTGAAGGCCGGGGAGATGGTCGAGCTCGGCGCCGCCGAGCAAGTGGTCTACGCCGTCGACGCCCCCGACGCGCCCCTCGAGCGCGCCCGGGTGGAGAGCGAGCTGCGCATCGAGGACACCGCGCTCCAGGCCCCCTACCGCAGCTTCATGGAGCAGGAGATCCACGCGCAGCCCGACACCCTGCGCGAGGTGCGGCGCTCCTTCGAGGCCGACGAAGACTACGGCCGCACCGTCGACGCGCTCTGCGATCGCATCGAGGAGACCGTCGCCCGGGGCGGTCAGCTCCACGTGGTCTGCTGCGGCACCAGCTACCACGCCGCCGGAGCCGGGGCGCTCTTCTTCAGCGAGCTCGCCGGGCTGCCCCTCACGCCTTCGCTCCCCGGCGAGGTGCGCGCGCGCCACGCGGCGCTCTTCCGGCCCGAGGACCTCTTCCTCGCGGTGAGCCAGAGCGGCGAGACCAAGGACCTCATCGACGTGGTCGACCAGGCCCGCGACGCCGGCATGGGCATCGTCGCGCTGGTCAACAACGTCCGCTCCACTCTGGGACAGGAGAAGGCGGACCTGGTCCTGCCGCTCCGCTGCGGGCCGGAGATCGCCGTCCCCGCGACCAAGAGCTTCATCGCCCAGCTCGGGTTCTTCTACGAGCTCGCCCATCGCCTGGCCACGCGCCGGGGGCGGACCGTGCCGGCCAAGGCGGACCTCGCCGCCCTCGTCGAGCGGACCCTGGCGGCCACCGACGGCGCCCTGGCCGAAGCCGCCGAGCTCCTGCACCTGGCGCCCTCGATCCACATCCTGGCCACCCGGATGCTCTCCATCGCCAAGGAGGGCGCGCTCAAGGTCCGCGAGGTGGTGCTCAACCACACCGAGGGCTTCGAGGGCTCGGAGTTCAAGCACGGCCCAAACACCATCCTGGGCACCAACACCGTCTTCGGCGCCGCGCAGGTCCAAGCGCTGCTGGACGCCGTGGCCACCGCCGGCACCGATCCGCGCACGGCGCTACGCGACCACTTCGGCGCGCTCTACGCGGACTACCCGCTGGTCTACGTGACCGGGCCCGCCGAGCGCGACGTGGACCTGACCATCTCGCAGCTCCACACCCACAAGATCCGCGGGGCCCAGACCCTGGTCATCGCCGAGGAGTCCGCGCGGCTCCGCGAGGCCGCCGAGGGCAAGCCCATGGGCCACGACGAGTACCAGGCCATCGTGGTGGCCCTGCCCTCCACTGGCGACACGCTGCAGGCCGTGTTCTCGGCGACCGTGGCGCTCCAGGTGCTGGCGCTGAAGATGAGCATGAAGAAGCGCGCCTACCTCGAGGACCTCGGGGTCCGGGGCCACGGCGTCGACCCCGACGCGCCCAAGAACGTCTCCAAGAGCATCACCGTCGACTGATCCGCTATCGTGCGCCCATGCGCGCAGCGATGGTGACCGAGTTCACGGGTCCCGAGGGCATCTCCGTCCAGGAGTTGGCCGACCCGACGCCCAAGAAGGGCCAGGTGGTGGTGAAGGTCGCGGCGGCCGGGGTGAACTTCCCCGACCTGCTGATGACCCGCGACATGTACCAGCTGAAGCCGCCGCCGCCCTTCGCCTGCGGCGGCGAGATCGCGGGTGAGATCATCGCTCTCGGGGAGGGCCTCGAGGGCTGGGAGGTCGGCGAGCGGGTCATGGCGCTCCTGCCTTTCGGTGGCTTCGCCACCCACGTGGCCTTGAGCGCCAGGCAGCTCGTCCGGGTGCCGGACACCATGGACCTGGAGACCGCCGCCGCCTTCGCCTTCACCTACGGCACCTCGTATCACGCGCTGGTCGATCGGGGCGCGCTGGCGACCGAGGAGCGGCTCCTGGTGCTCGGCGCCGCTGGGGGCGTGGGGCTCGCCGCGGTGGAGATCGGCGCGGCCTTGGGCGCGGAGGTCGTGGCCGCGGCGTCCACCGACGAGAAGCTCGCCCTCTGTCGCGCCCACGGCGCCAAGCACACCATCCGCTACGACCGGGACGACCTGAAGAAGGCGGCCAAGGCCGTGGGCGGCGTCGACGTGGTCTATGACCCGGTCGGCGGCGACCTCGCCGAGCCCGCGCTGCGTTCGCTGCAGCCCGGGGGGCGGCACCTGGTGATCGGCTTCGCGGCGGGGAGCATCCCTGCGGTGCGCTGGAACCTGGCGCTCCTCAAGGAGTGCAGCATCGTCGGCGTGGCCTGGGGCGCGTGGGCCATGCGCCACCCGGACGCCCACGCGGCCAACATGGCGGCGCTCTTCCGGCTCCACGCCGACGGCGCGCTCCGCCCCCACGTGTCCGAGCGCTACGCCCTCGACGAGACCGCCGACGCGCTCCGCGCGATGGACGAGCGCAAGGTGCTGGGCAAGGTCGTCATCGTCCCCGGCTGACGCGCGCTCGCCGGGCTACAGCCAGGCGGGGTCGAGGTCGACGAAGCTGCGGTCCTCGCGGCAGCGCCGGGCGAGCATCGGGACTCGGGGCAACTCGGTGGCGAACCAGTAGCGCGCGCTCTGCAGGAGCCCGCGGTGGAAGTCGCTCTCGCCCCCCGCGCGCTGGGCCGCGGTGGCCAGGCGTAGGTGCTGCCAGGCGACGATCACGATGGCGAAGAGGGTCAGGTAGTCCACGCCGTGACCCAGCATGCCCTCGAGATCCCCTTGGGCTCCGGCCGTGCCCAGCGCGGCGGTGAGCGCCGCCACCTCGCCGAGGGCGCGTTCGAGCGCCGCGGGCAGCGCCTCGTCCACGCCCGCCTCGCGCGCGGCGGCGAGGGTCTCGTCGATGGACTCCTTCAGGATGCCGAGGGCGGCACCGCCGCCGGCGACCACTTTCCGGCCCAGCAGATCGAGCGCCTGGATCTGGGTGGTGCCCTCGTGGATCGAGTTCAGCTTCTGATCGCGCATCAGCGCCTCGGGCACGTACTCGCTGGTGTAGCCGTAGCCGCCGTGGATCTGCACCGCGAGGACGTTGGCTTCGTAGCCCCACTCCGCGGGGAAGGTCTTGGTGATCGGCGTCAGCAGGTCGAGGAGCGCCGCAGCCCGGGGCCGACCGGCCTCGGGGCCGTGCTGGGCCTCGTCGGCCAGGCGCGCGGTCGTGGCGGCCAGCGCGAAGGAGCCGTCCACGATGCTCTTCATGCGCAGGAGCATCCGCCGGACGTCGGCGTGCGCGACGAGCGCAACGGGCTCGCTCTCGCTGCGGCTCCCCAGGGCGCGCCCCTGGGTCCGCTCCCGCGCATACGCCAGGGCTTCGTGGTAGGCGACCGACGCGGTGGCCGCGGCGGACACGCCGACCCCGATGCGGGCCTCGTTCATCATCTGGAACATCTGCCGCAGACCGTGGTGCGGCCGCCCGACGAGCCACCCGCGGCAGTCCCCTTCGTCGCCGAAGCCGAGGGCCAGGCTGGGCAGGCCGCGCCAGCCGATCTTGTGGATGAGCCCGGTGACGTGGACGTCATTGGGCTCGAGTTCGCGGTCGGCCGCCCCGGCGCCGAGCTCGGTGGGTCGCCGCTGGGGCACGGCGAAGAGCGAGATGCCCTTCACGCCGTCGGGCGCGCCCTCGATGCGGGCCAGGACCAAGTGCACCACGTTCTCGGCCGCGTCGTGGTCGCCGCCGCTGATGAAGATCTTCGCCCCGCGGATCCGGTAGGTGCCGTCGCCGGCGTCGGTGGCGGTGGTGGTCAGGTCCCCCAGGGACGACCCCGCGTGGGGCTCGGTCAGGGCCATGGTGCCGGTCCAGCGACCTTCGAGCATGGGCTCCAGGAAGGTCGTGCGGACCGCCTCGTCGGCGAACTCCTCGACCAGGTGCGCGGCGCCAGTGGTCAGCCAGGCCAGCCCTGCGGTGGAGAGGTTGCCGGCCATCAGGTAGGCGTGGGCCAGGGTGGACACCGTGATGGGCAGCTGATGGCCGCCGAAGGCCTCGGGGCGGTTGGCGGCGATGACCCCCAGCTCGCGCACCTGGTGGAAGCCGTCCTTGGTCTTCGGGTGCAGGCGCACGCGGCCTTCCGCCAGTGCCGGGGGCTCGGCGTCGGTGGCCACGTAGCTCGGCCAGAGCACCTGCCGCCCCACGCGGCGACAGGCGTCCACGTAGAGCCCGAAGGTCTCCCGGTCGTGGTCCGCGAAGTAGGGGAAGGCGCAGAGCTCCTCCACGCGCTCCAGGTCCAGGAGCAGGTCGATGAGGCGGTCGTCGATCAGAGGGTTCACGCGCGTATCCTGGTTTGCACTGAGAACGGATTCCAGCCCATCGCGAGAAATCCCTTCACACTCGTTCACAATTCTTCCGTGCTGCTGGCATCATTGCAGGATGCGTAGATTCACTCCCCTCCTTCTCTCGTTCTTCGCCTTCGCCGCCTGTGACTGCGACGACACGACGACGGTCGACGCCGACACCCCGGAAGAGGACACCGGTCCGGTCTGCCAAGGCATGGGCGGTACCTGCTCGGTCGAAGCCGACTGCTGCGAGGGGCCCTGTGAGGAGAACGTCTGCACCATGGGGAGCTGCGCCGCCGACGGCGTGACCTGCGAGGCCGACGCCGACTGCTGCTCCGAGAGCTGCGAGGCCGGCGTCTGCGGAACCCGCCCGATGTGCAGCGACGTGGGCGAGGTCTGCGTGGCCGGCAGCGACTGCTGCTCCGGCGCCTGTGAAGGCGACGTCTGCGTGCCGCCGGCGAGCTGCGGCACCACCGGCGACACCTGCACCATGGCCGGCCAGTGCTGCAGCGGCTTCTGCTCCAACGAAGCGGGCACCGCCTGCGCCGGCGGGAGCTGCAACTGCGCGCCGCCGCCCGCCTGCACCGGCACCGGCATGGCCTGCACGCTGGACGCCGAGTGCTGCAACGGCCTCTGCGACGACCCCGACGGCGACGGCGCCGGCACCTGCGCCAACATCGGCGCCTGCCTCAGCGCCGGCGAGCCCTGCGGCACCGAGGGCTTCAACGGGAGCTGCTGCTCCACCGTCTGCCTGGACACCGGGGACGGCCCGCGCTGCCAGTTCCTCGGCGGCTGCCGGGTGCAGAACGAGCTCTGCTCCTCGGACGGCGAGTGCTGCTCCGGCTCCTGCGAGCAGAGCGGGACCACCGCCGACGGCCGGCCGATCACCCGCTGCGCCAACGACGGCTCCTGCCAGCCCGTGGGCGAGGTCTGCGGCGGTTCCGGCGCGACGTCCAACTGCTGCCCCAACGGCGGCGGGGACACCGGCTGCGAGCCCACCGGCTCCGGCTTCCGCCGCTGTCTCGGCGGCGACGGCGCCTGCACCCTGCCCACCTTCGAGTGCGAGACCACCGAGGAGTGCTGCAAGGACGCCTACCCGGACATCGAGTGCCAGCCGCCCACCGACGAGCGCGCCGGCGGCAGCGACCTCTGCTGCCTCGACGACGGCCTCGAGTGCGCCTTCGGCGACGTCTGCTGCAGCGGCGTCTGCGCCCTGGACGGCACCGGCACCCTGCGCTGCGGCTCCATGTGCGTGAGTGACGGGGGCTCCTGCACCACCGACGCCGACTGCTGCGGCTGCGGCTGCGTGGACGACGGCGCCGGCGGTCAGGTCTGCACCAGCGACGCCGAGCTCTGCGACCCCTGCGCCGGACCCAAGCTCGGCGAGATCTGCGATCGCGACGGCGAGGCCTGCTGCAACGGCCCGGCGGTCGTCTGCAACCCCGCGGGCGAGTTCCCGACCTGTATCCTGGCGGAGTGAGCGCACCGTCCACTTCCCCGAAGACGCACGTCTTCCTGGTGCCGGGGTTCTTCGGCTTCACGAACCTCGGCGACTTCGCCTACTTCAGCCACGCCAAGGAGACCCTGGAGCTCGAGCTGCGCAAGCGCGGCTCGAGCGCCGAGGTCCACCCCCTGGACACCTTGCCCACCGGCTCGGTGCGCAAGCGCGCCGCTCACCTGGTGAGCCGCATCCGGGAGCACGTGGACCCCGGGGACGCCATCCACCTCATCGGTCACTCGACGGGTGGGGTGGACGTCCGCCTGGTGGTTTCCGAGGGCCTCGACGTGCCCGGGCGCGACGCGATCCTGGGTGACATCCGCACGGCGATCTCCATCGCCAGCCCCCACCGGGGTTCGCCCATCGCCGGCTTCTTCTCCAGCATCCTGGGGCAGCGGCTGCTCCGCCTGCTCTCGCTGAGCACCATCCACATCATCCGGTTGGGTTCGATCCCGCTGCCGGCGCTGCTCCTCCTCGGGGGCGCGGTGGCGGGGACCGGCGCGTTCCGCTGGGCCTCGGGTGGGGTGCTCGACCAGGTCTACCAGCTCGTGCTGCGGGACTTCGACGCCGAGCGTCGCCAGCAGCTCGAGGACTTCTTCAACGAGGCCCAGAAGGACCAGACGCTGCTGCTCCAGCTCACGCCGGAGTCGATGGAGCTGGTCGACGCCCTGGCCCGGCCGGTCCCGGGGGTCCGCTACGGGTGCGTCGTCGGGCTGGCGCCCAAGCCCTCGATGAAGGTCCAACGCCGGCTCGGCGCCAACCCCACCTGGCAGGCGATGTACGCCTTCTACCGGGGTCTCCACTTGATCACGTCGGCGGTGCCCAGCGCGGTGGAGTTCACGCCGACGGCGGAGCAGGCCCAGGCGCTTCGGGCCCACCTCGGCCGGGTCCCCAGCCGCAACGACAACGACGCCATGGTCCCCGCGCTCTCGCAGCTCTGGGGCGAGGTCATCCACGCCACCGTGGCCGACCACATGGACGTGATGGGGCACTTCCACGGTCCCCTCGACCACCCGCGCCACGTGGACTGGATGCGGACCGGCTCCGGCTTCGACGTTCGCCGCTTCGAGGCCCTCTTCGCCTCGGTCGCCGGGTTCATCACCGCGGAGTAGCCCGCCGGGCCCTCGGCGCGGCCCACGATCACGCCAGGGTGGGGCGGGCGCGCTCGGCAAAGGCCCGGAAGCGCCCCGGCGTCCCCGCGAGCTCGCCCCCGGCGGTCGCCCAGGAGAAGCGGCGCTCGATGGCCAGGTCCAGCGGGGCCACCCGGACCCGCCCGGCATCGAGGGCGTCCCCGATGGACCAGCGGCTGAGGAACCCCAGGCCCAGACCCAGGGCGACGGCGCGCCGGATGGCCGCCGTGCTCCCCAGCTCGAGGTCGTGATCCATCGGCTTGCGACCGAAGCGCCGTAGCGCCTTCTCCATGACCGCCCGGGTCCCGGACCCCACCTCGCGCCAGAGCACCGGCGTCGCGGCCAGGGCGATGCGGCGCTCGCGGCTGGCGGCGATCACCGGCAGCAGCGTGTCGTCCACGAAGCGCTCGAGGTGGATCCGCGGCGCGCGGGAGGGGCCCTCCACCAAGCCCAGGGGGAGGGCGCGACTGCGCACCTGGTCCAGGATGTCGTCGGTGTTCCCGACGACCAGCCGGACCCCGACGGCGCCCTCGGCTTCGCGGAAGCCAGCGATGAGCGAGGGCAGCAGCCCGGCGGCGATGGTGGTGGACGCGCCGATGACCAGCGGCGCCAGAGTCTCGGTCTCTCCCGCGACGTCGGCGACGGCCTCGCCGAGCAGGGCCTGGACCCGCCGGGCGTGGCCCACCAGCTTGCGGCCGGCGTCGGTCAGGGCGACCCCGCGCGCGCCGCGCTCCAGGAGGGTCACCCCCAGGGCGCCCTCGAGCTTCTGGATCGTCGCCGAGACCGCGGGCTGGGACACATGGAGCTGCCGGGACGCTCCGGTGATCGAGCCGGCTTCGGCGACCGCACAGAACACGGCGAGCTGTCGGGAGTCGAGGCTGGGGGTCATAAGAGCATCTTATGGCACATAGGTTTTTGCGCTTCGACGAATCGATGGCTCTCCCCCAGAGTGCCCCCCGTGACCGAAGCCGCCCTCCGCCTGACCGACGCCGCCGCGACCCCTCGAGACCGGGGTCTCGACGCGGCTCGGCGCTGGCTGGTCCCGGTCGCGGCCCTGGGCTGCCTCCACCCCGCGGTGGGCTCGGCGACCGCCCTCTTCGCCGGGGTCGCCCTCGCGTTGGTGGGTCTGAACGGCTACGAGGCCCAGACCCGCGACTGGGCCAAGGGGCTCCTCGCCGCGTCGGTGGTGGGTCTCGGCGCCGGGCTCGACCTGCAGGCGGTGGCGGCCGTCGGAGCGACCGGCGCGGCCCTAGCGGTGGGCAGCATCCTCACCTGCCTCGTCGTGGGCCGCTTCTTCGGCCGGGCCCTCCGGGTCGACGGCACCACCGGGCTCCTGGTCACCGTGGGAACCGCCATCTGCGGCGGGAGCGCCATCGCCGCCGTGGCCCCCACCGTGCGCGCTCGGGGCCATCAGATCACTGCCGCCCTGGGCACCGTCTTCCTCCTGAACGCGGTGGCCCTGGTGCTCTTCCCCTGGCTCGGGTCCTTCCTGGGTCTGAGCGACGAGCAGTTCGGCCTCTGGGCGGCCATCGCCATCCACGACACCAGCTCGGTGGTCGGCGCGGCGATGACCCACGGCGAGCGCGCGCTGGAGATCGCCACCACCGTGAAGCTGGCCCGGGCCCTCTGGATCGTGCCCCTCACGTTGCTCCTCGCCTGGCGTACCCGCCGGGCGACTTCCGACGGCGAGCCCATCCGCACCGCTCGCCCCTGGTTCATCGTGGGCTTCGTGGTGGTGGCCCTCGCGGTCACCTTCGTTCCTGCGCTGCGCCCCGCGGGGGCGGTGGTGGGGTCGGTCGCTCGCCGGCTGCTGGTGGTGGCCCTCTTCCTGGTCGGCGCCTCCCTGAGTCGCCCCGCGCTTCGCGCGGTCGGGGCTCGGCCCTTCCTCCAGGGGGTGGCGCTCTGGGCCGTGATCTCGGTGCTCAGCCTGGGCGGGATCTTGGTCCTGGTCTGACGCCGTGTGAGAGAAAGTGGGCCCTCCGCCTTGCGGAACGACCGATCCAGTTGAATGCTTCGCCAACGTTTCGTGCAGGGTTTTCGAGAAGCGACCGAAAAACGTCGGCGTTCTCGAGCCGCGCAGCCAATCCCGGCTGCTACCGCGCGTGCGCCTCGGGGCCTTATGCTCGGGGTCGCTCTCCGGTCCGCCACGAAGCGAGTGAGTTCAGAGAGAGATAATGTCGAAGAAGCTTTTCGTGGGCAGCCTTGCGTGGGCCACCGATGACCATGGCCTCCGTTCCGCTTTCGAGCGGTTCGGTGACGTCACCGACGCCAAGGTCATCACCGATCGCGACACCGGGCGCAGCCGCGGTTTCGGGTTCGTCACCTTCGCGGACGACGCGGCGGCCGACCGTGCCATCGAGGAGATGAACGGTCAGAACATCGACGGACGGTCCGTCAACGTGAACGAGGCGCGCGAGCGCGCTCCGCGCGGCGGCGGCGGCGGCTACGGTGGTGGCGGCGGTCGCGGCGGCCGTGGCGGCGATCGCCGCGACGACCGCTGGTGAGCGGCTGCGGGCTCTAGGGCCCGCACCCATCCGAGAAAGGCGAGCCCCGCGGGGCTCGCCTTTTTCAATTTCGCCCCGTCGCCCCCGACTCGGAGCGCGGGATCCCGAGGAGACCTGGACCGACGTTCGCATGACGAACACTCGGTAAGTGAAGCCGCCCGCAGGCCGGGGCATCCTGTGCTGGTGAATCGCGTTGCCATCGCCGCGAGCGCTCTCCTCCTCGCGTGTCAGGGAACCATCGGCGGGGGAGGCGGCCCGGACCCGGACCCGGCCGTCGACATGGGCCCGCCCGGTTTCGCCGAGTGCGGAGAGGCCGGCGCGGCCATCCTCTTCTTCGAGCGGACCTGTGCCGGCTGCCACCAGGGCAGCCGCTTCCCGAACCTCTCCCGGGAAGGGCTCGCGGAGCTCTCGTCGCAAACCAGCGAGATCGTGCCCGGCGCGCGCCTCCTGGTGCCCGGCGACCCGGAAGCGAGCTTCCTCTACCAGAAGCTGGCCCATACCCAGGGCGCGGAAGGCGGCGCGAACATGCCCCTCGGTCGGGCGACGCCGGTGAGCGAGCTGTCGATGATCGAGTCTTGGATTCGCGCTGGCGCCAGCCTCGACTGCGACGACCTCGCGCCCGCGGAGGTCCCCTACGACCCCAACACCCTGGACCCGGGCGAGCTCTTCTCCTGCGCGGACCCGAGCGCCCCTCGGTCCTCGCCCTCGCGGGTGCGCCGCATCAACGCCCAGGAGTTCACCCAGGTGGCGGTCAATGGCGCCGGGGTCTCCCAGAACCCCCTGGCCAGCCCCGACGGCGAGTACAGCACCTACGCCGAGGGCGTGGGGATGGACCCGGCGACGCTCAACCTGCTGATGATGCACCTGCCCGCGGCCAGCGCGCACTGGACCGAGGGTGACCCCGGTGGTCGACGCATGCACGGCCTCCATACCTGCTGTCTCAACCGCTCCGGGGTCATCGCCTGCATGCACGACGCTGCCCCCACCCCCGAATGCATCGACGGCTGGGTGGACATCGTCCTCACCCGCGGTGCGCTCTTCCGGCAGCCCTCGGACGACGAGCGAAGCCGTCTGCGCACGTACGTGACGGATCGAATCGCGGAAGAGCCCACCTCCGGGGCCCCCCGCGAGGAGACGCTCCACGAAGCGGCCCAGGCGGCGCTCCTCATGACGGGGTCGCTCTTTCGGTCCGACCTCGGCGACCCGGAAACCGGAGAGCTCAGCGACACCGAGCTGGCCTTCGCATTGGGAAGTGTGCTCGGGCCGGCGCCCGTGGGCACCCCCATTCGGCAGTCGGCGCCCGACACCGACCCCGACGCGGACATGTTTGCTGCGGGGCGCTACTCGGGGATCGCGATCGCGGCGGCCGACGGCACCATCCGCGATCCCGCCGTCCGGCGGGCCCTCCTGCGTCGCTACGCCAGCGGCGTCACCGAGGGGAGCAGCACCACGACCGGGTCGTGGTGGCTCGCGCCGCGCATCCGGGGGTTTTTCCGCGAGTGGCTCGATTTCTCCGACGCGGATTCCGCCTTCAAGGACACCCCGTCTGCGACCACCGACTACCAAGAGCGGCTCGCCGGAAAGGGGTACGCCACCCTGCAGGCGCCGGCGAACAACTCCGGAGTCCACGAGCCCGACATCATCCAGCAGTTGGACGCCACCATCGCCCGCGCCGTCATCGAGAGCGACGCGGCCGGCACGGACGTCTTCGAAGCGCTCATGACCACCCGCCACTGGTACATCGGGTCGAACATGATCGCCGCCAGCGATCAGATGTGCGCGACCGATGCCGACTGTCCCGGAACCTGTGACCCCTATGTAGGCGTCTGTGTCGGGAGTACCTGGCAGTCCTGGGCGGGCTCCAACTGGGTCTACGACGTCACCGATGCCATCGCCACCGACGAGGCCTCTCGCTGGGTGACCCTGCCCGCCGACGGACCGCGCCGCGGCGTGCTCACCCATCCGGCCTGGCTCGGCGCCCACGGCGGCAACTTCGAGGACGATGCCAGCCTGGTCCTCCGCGGTCACTGGCTGCGCACCGAGCTCTTCTGCGAGCAGGTCGGCGGTTTGGACAACGTGCAGGGTCTCCAGGCCATGTTGGTCCCCAGCGACCCGGAGCTCTCCGCCCGGGAGCGCGTGCGCCGCAGCACCGAGCCCGGGGTCGACCCCGAGGGCGACGACGCCACGACCAGCCAGTGTTACGGCTGCCACCAGTCGATGAACTCGCTGGGCTTCGCCTTCGAGACGTTCAACCACGCCGGCTTCGCTCGGGTGGAGGATCACGGCGGCGCGCCCGATGGGAGCACGGTGATCGACAACCTGCCCGACCCCGCGCTCAACGGGAGCTACGCGACGGTCACCGAGCTGGTCGACGCCATCGCGGGCTCGGCCTACGCGCGACGCGGCATGGTCCGCCAGGCCTTCCGCTACTTCATGGGCCGGGACGAGGTGCTCGCGGACGGGTGCACCCTGGTGGAGATGGAAGCGGCGCTGGAGAGCACCGGCTCCTTCTTCGCCATGATGGAGGCGCTGGTCAGCAGCGAGACCTTCGTGCGGCGCTCGATGACGATGGAAGAAGGAGAGGACTCGTGAAGCGTAGAGACTTCCTCCGGGTCGCCGCGGGCGCGACCGCGGCCGCCGCGCTGCCCCTCGGCCAGCGGTTCGCCCATGCCGACGGCGCGGACTGTCCGCGCTACCTCTTCATCGTGGAGGGCAACGGCTTCGAGCCGGCCTCGGTGCTCACCGACACCGCGCGCGCCGCGATCGACGAGACGATGGGCAGCCCCATCGGCGGCGACCGCTGGTGGTACAACCGCATGCGGCACGACTCGCCGCTGGAGGTCGCGACGCCCGACTTCGAGACCGCCCACGCCCTCGGGCCGCTCCGGGACGAGGGTCTGGTCGACCAGGCGACGGTGCTCCTCGGGCTCAGCTCGCGCATCGTGGGGGGCGGCCACTCCGGCTACCACGGGTCCCTGGCCTCGGCGCGGACCATCGGGGGCCAACCCGGCGGGCCGACCATCGACGCGCACCTCGCCGCGCTCGACTCGGTGCGCCAAGACACCCCCTTCGAGGCCTTCCGGGTCGGGGTCGGCGGGGGCCGGCCCATCGACTTCGGCACCTGCGCCTACGCCGCCCGGGACACCGCGCCGCTGATCCTCGACGCCGGCGCCGCCTACGAGTTCGCCTACGGCGCATTCGCCGAGGGGGCCGCCGGTCGCGCCTTCGACCGCCGCGAGCGGATGCTCCGCTTGGCCGCCGAGGACCTCGCCGCTGCGGAACGGCGCTTCACCGGGGACATGAGCGAGCGCGCCAAGCTCGGCAGCTACGGCCGGTCCATCGAGTCCCTCCTGGAGACCCAGGAGATCCTCCGCGGGATGCGCTCGAGCGTGGTGGCGCCGCCGGCGATCGCCGGTGGGTTGGCGCCGCTGGCGCGCTTCCACGCGCTCGTCGACCTGGCGGTCAGCACGTTGATCGACGACCTCACCCACGTCGCGGTCGTCGGGTCCGGCACCGGCGGCTCTTTCTCGCTCACCTACTCCAGCATCTCCGGCACCGGTCGCCACGACATGCAGCACACCTCCGGCGGCGACCCCGCCATGCTGCAGGCGATCCGCGACGTGAACCGGGCTCAGGTGGCGGCCATCGCCGCCGGCGCCCGCCGCCTCGCCGACGCCGGGCTCCTCGACCGGACGGTCATCGTCTGGGTCGGCGACAACGGCGAGCAGCACCACTCGACGGCCAGCGAGTTCCCGATCCTCCTCCTCGGGGGGAGCGGCGTGGGCCTCCGCAGCGGCGGCCGAACGGTGGTGTACCCCGGCGTGAACTCCTCGGAGAACCGTCAGCTCAGCAACCTGTGGAACACCATGGGTTATCTGGCCGGCGAATCCCTCGACACCTTCGGCGGCGAAGAGGGCGACCTGCGCAAGGCGGCCGGCCCGCTCGCCGAGCTCATGTGAGCGAGGCTCGCGTTGCCCCCGGATGTGGGTAGACTGAGGCGTGCGCAACACCCCCCTGCTCGTCCTCGGCCTGGCCCTATCCCTCGGCGGTTGCTCCTGCGACGACGAGGTCCTCGGCGACGGCGGTGACGCCGACGACCCCATCGCCGACCTCGGCAGCACGGACGGCGGCGGCATGGACGGCGGTGGCTCCGGTACGGACGGCGGTGGCCGCGACTTCGGTCCCCGGCCCGACGGCGGCGGGCCCGAGGTCTGCGACGGCATCGACAACGACGCCAACGGCATCATCGACGACGTCGACGAAGGCGGCGACGGCATCTGCGACTGCCTCATCGTCGCGACCTTGGGTGTGCCCGGGGCCCACGGCGCCGGCGACGTGTTCTCTGCGTGGCTCGACGAGCGCAGCGACATCGGGGCCACCGCCCTGGGCGACATGACCCTCACCCCCGAGCTCCTCGAGCCCTACCAGGTGATCGTCGCCGAGGACCTGCGCGGCCGCGAGTACTCCGACGACGAGGTCGCGGCGCTGGAGGCCTGGATCCGCGCCGGCGGCGGCCTGATGACCCTCATCGGCTACGGGAGCCCCGACGAGCGGACCAACGTGAACCGCCTGCTCGCTCCGACGGGTGTGCAGTACGACTCGGCGCAGATCCTCGGCGGGAGCCCGACCCGCCCGGTCACCGAGTGGACCGAGCACCCGGTGAGCGAGGGTGTGACCCAGGTGGGCGTCGACAACGGCTACGAGGTCATCGGCGAGGGCGACGTCGTCGCCCGTGAGGGCGGCTTCGACGTGCTCCGCGCCCGGGAGGTCGGCGCGGGCAAGGTCCTCGTCTGGGGCGACGAGTGGATCACTTACGACTCCGAGTGGACCGAGCACCCCGAGTACCAGCTCGAGCGCTTCTGGCTCAACGCCATCAAGTGGCTCACGCCGGCCACCGAGTGCCAGGTGCCCATTCTGATCTGAGCGCGAAACGGCCCGCTCGCCTGCAGCGTCGCATCCCCATGGAACGACGCTCCGCCGGCCACCGGCGCCGCTACCTCGCGCTCGCCGCGCTGATCTTCGGAGGCTCCAGCTTCGCGCCGATCGGCTGCTGCTGCATCATCCCCATCCCGGCCACCCTCGCCGCGGAGGCTCCACCGCCGCCGGCCACGAAGGCCGTAGCGCTGGCGCCGGTCGCGCGACTGGAATAGCCGCTGCGCCCCGTACGTGTGATGGGCGTGCCGACGCGCCTGCCGGCGCGTCCCCCCGAGAGGTGATCGTCATGTACGAAAACGCCAGCGTTTCGGCGAAGTTCGAGCTGTACCAGGACCCGACCACCGGCGAGGCGCGCATCCGTCCGCGCGTGGCCACCGCGCCCCAACGACCCAACCCCACCGTGGTCGCGCCCACCATCACCCGGCGCCCGATCCCCTCGGCCTGGGAGCGCCCCGCGGGCGGGCCGGCCAACCCCGGCACCGAGCGCCTGGCCTGACGTTCGGTCGGCTCGACGGCGGCGCGCATCGTCGTACCGTGCGCGCCGTGGACGAGCTCAGCGAGACCCTGCGCCAGGACGGCTACGCCTTCGTCGAGGGCGAGCGGATGCGGCGGCGTCTGGAGACGACGGGTTCGTTGGCTGACTGGAGCGCCTTCGCGGCCACCTGGGACGACCTGGGGCCGGACCCCTACCTCGCGCTGGTCGGTCGGGAGCGGCGGCGCCGCCACGGGGTGTTCGCCGTGGAGCCGGGAGTCGCGCGCCAGCTCCCCGACCGCGCCCACCACCAGGACCTCGAGTACAACCCGCTCCAGGGCGGTCTGCAGCGAGTGTTCGAACCGCTCGCGCCCGAGGCGGCGGCGAGCGCGAGCCTCAACACGGTCCTCCTCGAGGGGGCCCGGGTCTTCGCGCCCCTCTCCGGCGCCGATCCGCGCTGGGAGGTCGAGGTCCATCAGTTCCGGATCGAGGCGCGCATCGGTCGCCCTGGCTCGCCTACACCCGAGGGAATGCATCGCGACGGCGTGGACCACGTGCTGGTGCTGATGGTCGAGCGGGTGAACATCCGCGAGGGGACCACCTCGATCCACGCCAACGACCGGCGGACGCTGGGCTCGTTCACGTTGACCGAGCCCTTCGACGCCGCGCTCGTCGACGATCGCCGCGCCATGCACGCGGTCACCGCGGTGGAAGCGGTGGATCCCGCCGAGCCCGCCTATCGCGACGTGTTGGTGGTGACCTACCGTCTGCTCTGAACGGGGATCGTGTCGGTTCCCCGCCACGCCCGGGGCAGTTCTCCACGCCGGCCCCCCGCATTTCCACGGGGGAGACGTCGGCACGGTCGCTGCACTGTCGCCGTCACAGGAGGACATCGCGACGATGAGCGCACTGACAGAAGCACGACACGCCACCAAGAACGCTACCCGGAAGGCCCGCGGAGCCACCAACGACTGGGTCGAGAGACTCGGCCGCGTCGGCTACGCCACCAAGGGCGTGGTCTATGCCCTGGTGGGCATCCTGGCCATCCGCGCCGCCGTCGGGAGCGGCGGCAGCGTCGGCGGAAGCGGCAACGCGGTCCGCGAGATCGGGACCCAGCCCTTCGGCAAAGCGCTCCTGGTCCTGACCTCCATCGGTCTCTTCGGCTACGCGCTGTGGCGCTATGTCCAGGCGGCCATGGATCCCGAGAACAACGGGACGGACGGCAAAGGCATCCTGAAGCGGGTCGGCTACGCCGCCAGCGGACTGATGCACACGTTCCTCGGCGTGAACGCCATCCAGCTCGTCATCGGCGGCGGCAGCGGGTCCAGCAAGAAGACCTGGATCGCCAAGCTCATGGCCGTGGACACGGTCGGCCCGATCCTCGTCGGGCTCCTCGGCGCCTTCGTCGTGGGCTACTCGCTCTATCAGATCCACAAGGGCTGGACCCTGAAGTTCAAGGACGAGCTCAAGACCGGCGAGATGAGCCAGGCCGAGGTGAAGGGCGCGACCCTTGCCGGCCGGATCGGCCTCATCGCTCGTGGCGTGGTCTTCGGCATGGTCGGCGGCTACCTCATCAAGGCCGCGGCCACCGCCCAGCCGGGCCAGGCGAAGACCTTCGGTGACGCCCTTTCCGAGATCGCCTCCCAGAGCTACGGCATGGTGCTCCTCATCGTGGTGGCCGCGGGTCTCGTCGCCTACGCGGTGCTCCAGGTCGCCTTGGCGCGCTACCGGAAGTTCCCCGAGCGCAAGGTCTGACCTTCGCTCTCTGCATGCGCGGGCGCCTGGCCATAGGCCGGGCGCCCGCGCACGCGTTTGGGCTAGGATCTCGGCCGTGGAGGCGAAGGAGACCGCGCTCGAGCTCGTACGTCGCTGGCACGACGAGGACCCCGGCCGCCGGCGGATGCCCGACGGCGCCGACCTCCGCGAGGTCCGCGTACTGCACCCGATGCAGATCCGGCTGGTCACGGTGGCCGAGGAGCGACGGGTGCGGATCGAGATGGGCCGCTCCGCCCCCGCCGACTCTCCGGTGGGCGAGCTCCCCGACGCCTGGGGCCTGGACCTCGCGCCGGTCGTCCCCGCGCGCATGCTCGCCGGCACCTATGTCCAGACCGACGTGGGCACCGGCACTCACGCCTGCGACACCTGCGCGGCCAAGGGGACTCGCCGCTGCGTCGAGTGCCGGGGCGAGGGCCTCGTCGACGTCCGGGAGTGCCCGCGCTGTGCCGGCGCGGGGACCGAACCCTGCGTCGACTGCCGCGGCACCGCGCGGCGGCATGCCCAGATCATCGTGTCGCAGACCTTCCGGCCCGAGGTCACCCTCCGGGTGTACGAGGAGCCGGGCGAGGTCATCGGCCCGCACCCCTTGCTCTACCTGGTCGACCACCCGAGCGAGGGCGAGGTGGTCCATGACCAGGAAGCGCCGCTCATCGGCCGCTTCACCGGCCGAGGCGCCGGCGGCGACTACCGGGAAGCCGCCGCCGCGCACGCGACCCACGTCGACGCGCTGCTGGAGGAGAAGAGCGACCCCGCCGTCGGCCGGGTCGTCCATCAGCGGCTCACCCTGACCCGGGTGCCGGTGTACGCCTTCACGCTCGCCGGCGGCCGCACGGGCTACGTCTGTGGCGAGCCCCCGGACGTCTCGCCGCCCGAGCTCTTTCGCTCGCGGTGGCTGAGCGTGGTGCCCACCGCGGCGATGGTCTTCCTGATCCTCACCACCGCGGCCTTCTTCTTCCTCGCGTTCTCCCGGTTCGGGTAGGAGCGCGCGAGTCCGCGGTCAGGGGAGGGCGGTGAGCGTGGTGTCGACGTCGATGGCGACCTCGGCGTCCATGCCGTCCACGACGGCCTCGCCCCGCACGGTGAAGGCCAGGCGGCCGGTGCTGGGGTCGATGGCGTCCACGTCCAGGCTCCCGCGCACCGGGATCTCGGTGGTCGTGCCGGGGACCTGGAGCCGCACCCGGTTCCCCGCGGCGTCGAAGTGGCCGACGTTTTCGGGGGCATCCAGCAGGATGGCCCAGCTCCGGGGACCGTAGATGGCGATCCACGGCTGGCTCGTGCCGGGATCGAACCGGCTGTCGGGCAGCCGGGGTTCGAAGGTCTCGTCGAGCTCGGCGATGCGCACGTGGACCGGTCCCTGCACCCTCGGCTGCACCCCATCGGCCGGCGCGATGCCGCTGGTCTCGGCGCCGCTCGTCTCGGTGGTGGTGGAGGTCTCGGCCGAAGACACGGCGGCTTCACCGCCGCAGGCGGCCAGGAGGACGAGGGCGAAGGGCACGGTTCTCATGGGAGCGCTTCTAGGGAGGCCCTGGGGGGATGTAAAGCCCGTGAGGATGCGCTCGCCGAGGCCCATGACGGCACCGACCCGGTGGCTACATCGGCCTCATGATCCTGACCTGCCCCTCGTGCGGCCAGCGCAACCGCGTCCCGGCCGAGAAGCTCGACGCCCAGCCGAAGTGCGGGGCCTGCAAGGCCGCCATGCAGGTGGCGCAGCCGGTGAACGTCCGGAGCGCGGAGGAGTTCGACGAGCTGCTCTGGAAGAGCCCGCTGCCGATCCTCACCGACTTCTGGGCGGCGTGGTGCGGCCCCTGCAAGATGGTCGCGCCGGAGCTGGAGAAGCTCGCCCGCGACAAGGCCGGTCAGGTGGTGGTGGCCAAGGTGGACACCGACGCGTTGCCCGAGGTCGCCGGGCGCTATCAGATCACCGGAATCCCGACGATGATCCTGTTCCAGCAGGGGCGAGAGGCGCAGCGGGTCTCGGGGGCGATGCCCGCCGCGGCCATCGCGCAGCAGCTCGGCCTCTGAGAAGCCGTTGTCCCGGAGAGACCGCTGCCGCGGAGAGAGCGTTGGAAAAGCGCCCCCGTTCGGGCGACGCTGCACCGATGATTCGCTCGCTCTCGGTCGCCCTCCTCGTTCTCGCCCTCGGGGCCACCTCGGTATCCGCGCAGGACGGGCCCGCGGAACCCCCGTCGGTGGAGCTCCGGCAGGACCCGAGCGAGGCACCCCGGAACCTCCTGTGGATCCCGGCGGTCGTCGGGCTCGTCGCGGGGTTCGCCTTCCTCGGGGGAGCCATCGACGCCGCGCGCGAGGACGACTTCGACGAGCAGCGCGAGTACGCCCGGCAGTGCCTCCTGGACGACACCTCGTCCGCCTGTGCCCGCCTCGACGCCGTGGGCTTTGCCTACGCCAGCGCGCGCGACTCGGAGTCCATCTGTGATCCGGCCGTCGCCTCCGAGTACGGCATCACCTCCCAGTGTGACGACCTCGACGCCGCGACTCGTCGCTATCGCACCTACCTGACGCTCTCGGTCATCGGCTTCGCCATCTCGGTCGGCGGCTTCATCGGGCACTTCGTCCGTGCGAATCGCGCTGGGGCGGCCGAACCCCACGCGCGCCTGCGCCCCTACTTCGGCGTGGACCGGAGCGGCGCGCGCGGCGGCCTGAACCTCGACCTCACCTTCTGAAGCTCCCGCTCACGTTCCGCGCCGGACCCGCTCGTTCAGGCGCACCGGGAGTAGAACATCGCCGCCGTGCGGAAGTCGTCCAGGTCGAAGGGCTTCTGCAGCACCGCTCGGGCGCCCATGCGGCGGGCCATGGTGCCCACGTCGGGGCGGGTGTCCGCGGTGACCACCAGCACCGGCACGCGCCACTCGGCGCCGCGGAGGGCGGCGACCACGTGCAGCCCGTCGATGTGCGGCATGTGCAGGTCGACCACGATGAGGTCCAGGGCGGTGTCCGGCGAGGTCCCGTAGAGCAGGAGATTCGCCAGGGACTCCAGCAGCACCCGCCCGTTGGGCACCTCGACCACCGTGAAGCCGTCGGCCCGGAGGGCCTTGGCCATCATGTGCCGGATGGCCGGGTCGTCCTCGGCGACGAGAGCTCGGGGGGCGCGGGCGGGGGCGGGGCTGGCTGGGGAGGGGCTGGCTGGGGACATCGGGGACCTCGGGGGGATGGAGTCATCCTCAGAGATGCCCGCCGCATGTGAAGGGATTGTGTCGCACGCTTCGCCGGCCATGAAGCGAGCGAAGGGAGCCAGCCCCGGCACGGCTCAGATGCTGTCGACGACGCCGCCGTCGACCCGAAGGGCCGCTCCGCTGGTCGCCGAGGCCTGGGTCGAGCAGGTGTAGACCACCATGTTGGCGACCTCCTCGACGGTGGCCGGTCGCTGGATGATCGACGACGGACGGTTGCTCATGACGAACTGCTCGCCGGCCTCCTGCAGGGAGACGCCCTTGGCCTCGGCCTCCTCCCGCAGCATCTCCTCGAGCCCTTCGCTGAAGGTCGGCCCCGGCAACACCGAGTTCACGGTGACCCCGGTCCCCGCCAAGCGCTTGGCCAGACCGCGGGCGATGGAGAGCTGGGCCGTCTTCGAGAAGCCGTAGTGGATCATGTCCTTGGGGATGTTGATCGACGACTCGGAGGAGATGAACACGATGCGGCCCCAGCCCCGGTCGACCATGGCCGGCGCGTAGGCGCGGGAGAGGCGGACGCCGCTCATGACGTTGACCTCGAAGAGTTCGGTCCAGCGAGCATCCTCGACCTCGAAGAAGTCCTGGGGGCCATAGATGCCCAGGTTGTTGACCAGGATGTCGCAGGTGGGGACCTGCCGGGTCAGCTCGGCGCAACCCTCGGCGTTCCCGAGGTCGCCGGTGAAGCCCTTCACCTCGGCGCCGGGGACGGCCTTCTGGATGGTGGCGATGGCGGCTTCCACGCGCGCGTCGGTGCGTCCGTTGACGACGACGGTGGCGCCCGCCTCGGCCAACCCCTGGGCGATGGCGAGGCCGATGCCGGCAGTGGAGCCGGTGACGATGGCGGTCTTGGCGGAGAGATCGATCTTCATGGGCGCTCTGTCGACCGAGGGGTCGCCCCGCTACCCGACGCGCCGGTCGAATCGCTGTGTTTCACCATGGAGCGCCCGCCGCGGGGGGCCAAAATGCGGGGGGCGAAAGGCGGCGGTCAGAAGGCCACGTTGGCCTGGACCCGCACGCGCCAGTCGTCGGCGTGGGTGCCGGCGCGCAGCCAGCTCGCGTCGGCCTGGAGCTTCAGGTCGTCGCCGACGAGGTACACGTTGGTCGCCACGGTGCTCTCGTGCTCGGCGCGGATGCGCCCGACGTCGGCGTAGCGCTCGGCCATCTGCACCGGGTCGGTGGCGTCGGCGATGAGGCGGTCGGCGCGGGCTCGCGCGTCCGCGCGGAGCGCGTCGCTGCGTACGATCGCGGCGTGGCGGAAGGCGATGGACCAGCGTCGCATCGGCCGGATCTCCAGCTCGAGGAGGCTACCCCCGTGGCTCACCATCAGGTCCCCGCGCCCCGTCTCGGCGACGGCCAGGTAGGCCGCGGCGCGAACGTCCACGGGCGCGAGGTGGACGTGAGCGTCGAGCGCCAGGCGCAGGTCCTCGTCGACCGCGTAGGTGGGGCGGAGATCCCACGCCGCGCTGAGGGCCATCGCGAAGGCGGGCGCGACCCACGCGACACGCCCCGCGAGCTCGGGGTGCGGCGCGCCCACCGGGGCCGGATCGCGCAGACCGAGCGCGTTGGTGCGGCTCTCGCCGTAGGCGGTGCGGAAGCGCTGCCCATTGGCCGCGCGGAGGGTCTCGCCCTGATAGAGGCCGGCGGCCCACTGCCAGCGCTCGCTCCCTCGGCCTGCGACCCCGATGCCGAGCTGCCGCCCGGTGAACCAGCGGGTGGTCAGGTCCCAATCGACGAAGGCGAGGTCGAGATAGGACTGGTCCCAGTGGAGCGTGAAGGGGATCTTCCCGATGCCCAGGCGGACCCGGAGGTCCTCGGTCGGGTCCCCTTCGACGAACAGGTCGATGAGTTCCAGCGAGCGGGGCGCGACGTCCGCGTGCACGCGGAAGCGGAGGCGGTCGCCGAGGAGGCGTACCGTGAGGCTCGGGCGGGCCCGGTGGAGCTGCACCAGCGAGTCTCCCGAAGTGAAGGTGCCGCGAATCTGGGCTCCGAAGCCGAGCTGCACCTTCGCGTTCTCGGCCTCGAGGACCACCGGCCCGAGCGAGTCGGTCGGCGTGGACGAGGCCTCCGGAGACTCGTCTTGCTCGAGCCCGGCGGCGTCGGGGTTCTCCTGCGTGTTCTGAGCCCGCGCCACCGAGGTGAGGGCGAGCAGGACCAGGGCGACGCGAGCCGTCGTCGCGACCGCTCGCGGGCCGGGCGCGACGACGAGGGGAGAACGGAGCATGTTCCCCTCGAGTGCAGCGCGTGTGCCATGCGCACTGCGCTTGCCGCTCACCGAATGAAATGCGACCTGCGGCGACTTCCCTTCGTTGCATCGGTTTCAGCGGTCGGTGCAAGGCGGTGCAGGGCGGTGCCGTTCGGCGGTCTCGGTGTGCTCCCCGCCGGCACCTCGACCGAGGCGCCGGCGGGGACGAGGAGCTAGGCCTTGGCCGCCCAGGAGTTGCAGTAGGCTTCCGAGGCGATGGGGCCGGGGAGCAGCGTGCAGGAGCCGCACTGGTTCGCGCCGCCAGCCGTGTAGAAGTTGCAGTTGGCGCAGTTCTTCTGAGCTCCATGGGGCGAGACCGCGACGTAGCCCAGCGAGGAGCGCGTGGACTGCTGCTGGGGGTTCAGGCCGGAGGTGTCGTTGCAATTCGGCCCTTCGTCTTCACCGCCGCAGCCGGCGGAGGAGCCCAGGACCAGGAGGCCCACCGTCGCGGCGCCGTAGCCGGTCACGCGCCGGAGGAGCTCGCGGCGGCCGATCGTGTTCTTCTTCTGCATCGGTTCTTCCCTTGCTGGTTCGGGCGGGGCAGGCCCCGCCGGTCGTCGGGCGAGCGCGCTTCACGATGCGTGCCGTTGGCGTCATCGCAGGATCGGCTCCTGCAAGACCGCCGCTGCAACGATGGCGTTGCAGCGACGGTTGCACCGGGTTGCGCGCGAGCGCTCAGAGGCGGCCGCGGAGCATGCCGTTCCAGTAGAGGGCCGGCAGCGCGTGGGCCTTGAGCGCGTACATGCTGTACCGCTCGCGGGCTTGGTCGAAGGGAAAGGTCTCCATGATCTTCCCGTCGTAGCCGAACTCCGCGAGGATCACCTTGCCGTAGCCGGTGACCAGCGGACAGGAGGCGTAGCCGTCGTAGCTCGCGGTGAGCGGGCGGCCGGCGCGGAGGGCCATCAGGTTCTCCACCAGGACCGGCGCCTGTTTGCGGATCGCGGCGCCGGTCTTCGAGCAAGGCAGGCTGCTGGCGTCGCCGAGCGAGAAGACGTTGGCCTGCTGGGTGTGCTGCAGCGTGTGTTTGTCCACGTCGACCCAACCGCCTTCGTTGGCGAGCGGGGAACGCTTCACGAAGTCGGGCGCGCTCTGCGGCGGCGTCACGTGGATCATGTCGTACTTCAGGATCAGCTCGTCGCCACCGTTGGTGCTGGCGAAGACCGCCTCCTTGCTCTGAGGCCGGATGGCCACGAGGTTCCGATGGAACTCCGTGTCGATGTCCCGCTCCTTCACCAGGACGTTCAGGGCGTCGCGGTACTTCGGGATCCCGAAGATGGCGCCGCCGGCCGCCGCGTAGGTGATCTTGGTCCGCGAGCGGACGCTCTGCTTCCGGAAGGCCTCTTCGGCGAGCCACATGATCTTCTGCGGCGCCCCGGCACATTTGATGGGCGTGTTCGGGAAGGTGAAGACCGCGTGGCCGCCCTGGAACTTGCGGATGCACTCCCAGGTGTAGGGCACCGTGTCGTAGGTGTAGTTGCTGGTGACACCGTCCTTGCCCAGCGCGGCGGGGAGCCCCTCGATCTTCTCCCAGTCCAGCTGGATGCCGGGGGCCACGATGAGCTGCTCGTAGCGCAGCGAGCGGCCGTCTTCGGTCTTCACGGTGTTCGCGGCCGGGACGAACTCGGTGACCCGGTCGGCGATCCACTCGACGCCGGGCGGCATGACCTCGGCCATGGTCCGCATGGATACCTCGCGGGGGAAGACGCCGCCGCCGACCAGGGTCCAGATGGGTTGATAGAAGTGCGCCTGGGCGGGATCCACGATCCCGATCCGAGCCGGCGCGTCGGCCTGCTGGACCAGTTGCGACGCGGCGGTGATCCCCGCGGTCCCCCCGCCGACGATCAGAACATCGAAGCTGTCGTTACTCATGGTTCGTCTCCCTCTCTCATCCACTCGCGAGCCGCTTGGACTCGCGCTTCAACGTGCGCCCGAAGTTCTTCCCCACCCGCAGCAGGAAGCCCATGGCGCGGCCCATGTCCTCGTCGCGCAGACCGCGCATCATCCCCATCAGCCCCACGCGAGGCGGCTCCTCTCCGGTGGCCTCGGCCACCGACGCCGTGACGTCGCCCAGGACCCGGAGGGTCGCCGGGCTGATCATCGCCGCGCCGAGGGCGCGGTTCAGGTCCGGCGCGGCGCGCAGCAGCAGCATCGCGAAGGTGCGCAGTTCGCCGACCATCTGGTCCAGGGCCACGCCCTCCCGGCCAGCCGACTCCATGACCTCGTCCAGGATGTCGGTCGCCGTCGCCAGACCCTGCGGTGCCTTCTCCAGGAGGTCCACGAGCTGACCCAGCGTGCGCAGCGTCTCGGGGCGGCTCACCCGCTCGAGGAGCGCGGCGGCGGCCGCCATGCGTTCGTCGACGTCGCCCAGGCGCCGCGCCTGCTCGTCGAGGATGTCCCCGACGGTGCCCATGGCGTGGGGCATCTCGGCCAGCGGGCCGAGCAGGGCCTCGAGGCGCTCGAGCCGGGCGTCGATGCGTTCGAGCGTGGCGCTCGGATCGGTCGGTTTGGTGGAAGGGCCCGTGCGGCCCGGTGTCGCGTTCATGTGGATCATCGGCACACCCCCGGTGCTGCGTCGGAGTTTGCAAAGCGCGGGCCTGCCACCACTGACGCGCATCGTCGGCGTTTTCGGCTCGGCCAACGCGGTGCGTCAGGCTTCGTTGGCAGTCGGGCCGAGGGCGGACCGCCAGATTCGTCAGTCCGCCGGGTCGTCCCGATGGGCGCGTAGCCGGCGGTAGAGGGTCCGCTCGCTGAGGCCCAGCTCGTCGGCCAACTCGCGCCGGTCCCCGCCGTGCGCGGCGCTCGCCCACTGGAGGTAGCGTCGCTCGACCTCGTCCACCGGCAGGATGGCGTCGCCCCAGGGCCAGGGGCCGCGCGGAGCCGGCGCGCTCGCGCCCCGGAGCTTCGGCGGCAGCTGTTCGACTCCGATGGTCTGGCCGTCGGTGAGCAGCACCGCGCGGTCCAGGAAGTTGCGGAGCTCGCGGATGTTCCCGGGGAACGAGTAGGCCTGCAGCGCGGCCAGCGCCTCGGGCGCGAGCTTCTTGCCGATGCCGCGGAGCAGCGCCTCGGCCAGCAACGGGATGTCGCTGGCGCGCTCCCGGAGCGGGGGCATCGGGATGGGGAACGCGCTGATCCGGTAGTACAGGTCGCGGCGGAACTCGCCGACGTCGACCATGCCCTCGAGATCCCGGTGGGTCGCGCAGACCAGCCGGAAGTCCGCCTCGCGCTCCTGGGCGTCGCCCACCGGGCGGTACGTGCCGGACTCGAGCAGCCGCAGGAGCTTCACCTGCTGGCTGAGGGGGACGTCGCCGATCTCGTCCAGGAAGAGGGTGCCGCCGCGGCACGCGTCGACCAGGCCGGACTTCCGCTCGTGGGCTCCGGTGAATGCGCCCCGCGCGTGGCCGAAGAGCTCGGACTCGAAGAGGTGCTCGCTGAGGCCGGTGCACTCCACCGGGACGAAGGGGCCGCCGCGCCGCTCGCTCGCTTCGTGGACGGCCCGCGCAGCGAGCTCCTTGCCGGTCCCCGACTCACCGAGGAGTAGGATGGGGACCTCGCTCGGGGCGCCGCGGTTCAGCAGCTCGAGCATCTCCGTGAAGGGCGCCGAGCGCCCCACGAAGGTCCCCAACGCCCGCGCGCTGGCCTGCTCGAAGGGCGCGATCACTTCGACGAAGGCGAGCAGCTCGCCGTCTTCGTCGTTGATGGGCCGCAGCTCGACGTCCACGTGTTCCGGCCCTTCCGGGTGCGCGTGCACGTGGAAGACCCGGGCCGCCTCGCCGGTCTTCAGGCTCTTGGCCAGGGGGCAGGCCTCGCCGTTTCGATCGCAGGGCGAGTCGTAGCCGTGCGAGATGGAGAAGCAGTGGTCTTCGCCGAAGCGCGGCACCTTGCCGTAGTGCTCTCGGTAGGCGTCGTTCGCGTCCAGGATGCGGTAGTCCCGGGAGAGGAGGATCGCCGGCTGCTCGATCCCCTCGAGCGCGCGGCGCAATCGTCGGTCGACGTGAACGGTCATGGCAGCGGAGTCCGCCGGAGCACCCCTGCTCGGAGGATGCCATCGACGCGGCCCTCCGGGCCAACGCCCGAGCACGGCGAGGTCACGATCGGGGCGAGATGACGCACCTCGGTTCTCGCTCTCCGAGGGGGACACCGGAACCGAACTTGCAGATTCCTGCCGCGATGGAGTTCCGAAGATTCGAGACGCCGGGCATCGCCCACTACGCCTACCTCATCGCCAGCGACGGTATCGGTGCGCTGATCGATCCCCGTCGCGACGTCGACGAGTACCTCGCCGCGGCTCGCGAGATGGGGGTCCGTATCGACTACGTCGTCGAGACCCACCGCCACGAGGACTTCGTGATGGGGTCGGCCGCCCTGGCCGAACGCACCGGGGCCAAGGTCGTGAACGGTCGGCACGATTGCTTCGGGCACGGCGATCTCCGCCTCGCCGACGGCGAGACCTTCGAGGTCGGCGCCCTGACCCTCGAGGCCCTGACGACCCCCGGGCACACCCCCGAGAGCATGTGCTGGGCGGTGCGGACGCCGGACGCGGAGGGAACCTGGGGGGTCTTCACCGGCGACACTCTCTTCTTCGGCGACACGGGACGAACGGACCTCCCGGACGCCGACCGTGCGGAGGAGAACGCCGGCCGGCTCTACGACGCGGTACACGGAAAGCTCGCCCCGCTCGGCGACGGCACCTTGATCCTCCCAGCTCACGGTCCGGGGTCCGTGTGCGGCAGCGGCATGGCAGAACGCCCGCTCTCCACCCTCGGGGCAGAGAAGACCTACAACGTGGTGTTCACCCTCGACCGCGACGCCTTCGTGAAGAAGAAGGGGGGCGAGCGCCTGCCCCGTCCGCCCTACTTCCGCTACTTGGAGCGGGTGAACCTGCAAGGCGGGCTGGCTCCCGTCCGTCCGGCCAGCGCGGTTCCCTTCCTCTCGGCCGCCGAGCTCGCCGACCGGGCCGCGGAGGCAGTCCTGATCGACACCCGGGAGCCCGAGGCCCAGGCCGCGGCCCACGTTCCTGGCAGCCACGCGGTGTGGCTCGGTGGGCTCGCCATCTTCGGCGGATGGGTCGCGTCCCATGACGATCCCGTCTATCTGGTGACCGGGAGCGAGAGCGACGCGGACACCGCCGTTCGCCACCTGATGCGCATCGGCATCGACGACGTTCGGGGCGTCCTCCGCGGCGGGTTCGGGACGTGGCGCTCCTCGGGGCGGCCCCTCGAAGCCGCCGGGACCGTGTTCCCCAAGGACCTCGCCGAGCGGCTCGACCAGGTGACGCTCATCGACGTACGTGAGCCGGACGAGTTCGCGGCCGGGCACGTGCGGGGAGCACGGAACATCTATGTCGGTCATCTGGCCGACCGGGTCGACGAGATCCCCCGGGACCGGCCGGTGGTCGTCACCTGCGGGGTCGGGCACCGGGCGGCCGTCGGCGTCGCCGTTCTCCAGCGCGCCGGGATCGCCGACGTCCGAAACCTGATCGGTGGAGTCAGCGCATGGAAGGCGCTGGGCCTTCCCCTCGAAGAGGGCGACTGACCCTGGCGCGAACCGTCAGGTCGTAGGCGGGCAGACGCCGAACTCCTGCTCACCGATGCGCACCAACGGCGAGAGCTCGGCGCACGGGTTCCCACCGGGACAGGCCTCGCCCAGGCGGCAGTAGGGAAGGCACTGCCCGTTGGCGCAGCTGTATCCCGGCGCGCAGTCCTGGGTCGTGCTGCTGCACGCATCCCCGAAGCCCCCCGTGGGCGAGCCCACCTGCTGGATGCAGTCGGTGGCGTTCTGCTCCGTCGAGGGCGGGACTCGACCGGGCTCGCAGCGGAACCCCTCGGCGCAGTCCTGGTCGACGAGGTCACACGAGAAGGTGCATGCGTCGAAGCCGCCCGAGAGCTCGCGCGCGCAGAGCGAGCCATCGCCGCCCGCGCAGTCGCCGTCCTCGGAACACACGCGGATGCAGAGGAAGGTATCCGTGTAGCGCGCGCAGAGGAGCCCGGGCGCGCAGGAGTTCACCGGGCCCCCACAGACCTCGCCTTCCCCCACGGTCCCCGCGGGCTGGCAGCTCACCGTGGTCAGCCCATTGTCCGGATAGCAGGCCCGGCCGGCGGGACACCCGCACTGGGGCACCAGGCCGCAGGGGTCGTCACAGACCCCGGCGTCGCTCCCCGCGTCGTCCTGGCCCCCGTCCTCCAGGCCACCCCCATCGGCGCCGGCATCGGTCGGGTCCCCAGCCGGGTAGCAGCGCGCGTCGGCGGCGCAGGTCCACCCGGACGGGCAGTCGGCCGCCGTGGTGCAGGCGAGGCGGCCCGCGGGCGGTTCGAAGTCCATGCAGCCCAGGGCACCGAGGGCGAGGGCGACGGCGAAGGCGGAGAGAGTCGTCGTGTTCATCAGAGGGTCCCCCAACGCGTGCGGAAGCCGTTGCCGGTGAAGGCGACCGAGTCGTCCTCGTCCGGTTGGCCCACGACGAGCCAGACGATGGCGCCAGCCACACTCGCCAGCCCCACTCCGATGGCGGCCCACCCCAGGCCTTCGAAGACCGGACCCCGGTCGGCGTCTCCCTCGAGGTCGGCCCACAGCGCGCCGTCGTCGGGGTCGGTGACCGCGTTGGAGGCGCCAGCAGCGACGCCGAGGAGCACCGCGCCCACGACCGCGACGCCCACCCCCACGCCGCCGAGGACCCAGGGGCCCGCGCCGGCGCCCTCGGCCGGCTCGCGCTCCCCTTCGGCCTCCGGGACGACGACGGCTGCGGTGGATGCCACCGGGGCCGGGGCCACGGGTTCCGCGACCTCGGCCTCGGGTTCGGCTTCGATGGGCGCGCGGGCCGCGACCTGCTCGCGGAGGAACGCCAGGCGAGCCTCGGCGTGGCGTCGGTTCTCGCCGACGGGGTCGCTGCCCAGGTAGCCCTCGAAGGCCTCGATCGCCTGCTCGTCGCGGCGCAGCCGGTCGGCCGTGATGCCCACGTTGAAGAGCAGCTCGACGCGGCCGGAGAGTTCGTAGGCGCGGGTGAAGCGCTGGAGCGCGTCCTCGAAGCGGGTGTTCTGGAACGCGAGCAAGCCGGCTTCGAAGAGCGCGCGGGCCTCGGCGTCATCGAGGCTCACTTGCTGCGGCGCCCCCTCCATGTCCGCATCGGGTTCGACGACCGGACCGTCCGCCTGGGCCACCGCGACCGGCGTGAGCCGAGTCGCTGCATACAGGAATGCCGAAGCTGCCCAAAGGGTGGTTCTCATGGAGCGCGAACGATAGACGCGCCCGGGTCGGGGGCTCAAGACCCAACTCGGCGCTACGCGCCGGAGCCGCTTCGCCCTGGTTCGGGAGCGTCGAACTATCCGAGGGTCTGCGGTGTCTCGCTCCGATGGGACTCGCCGCCGCGGTGGGCGCGGAGGACGACGCCGAGGAGCAGGCCGTAGAGGGCCAGTTCCTTGGCTTCGTCCAAGGGGAGCTCCCAAGCGGGCCGGAGGGCCGAGGCCAACGCCGGAAGCGCGAGGACCGCGACGAAGAGCGCGAACGTTTCGGACCGGGAGGGGGTCGCGGGGCCGAGAACGGAGCGCTTTGGCGAGGGCCTCGTTCTCAACGACGGAGCGAAGGCGAAGGCGAGGGGCAAGCCGAAGAGGAAGTAGAGATGGCCTCGGGTGTGCAGGTTCCCGCCGCCACCCAGCCAGAGTCCGCCCCAGTCCAGCTCCTCCCCGAGGAGGACCAGCGCATAGAGAGGGATCGCCCACAGCGTCCGCTCACCTCGCCCGGCCGCGAGCGCCGCCGACGCGAGCACGAGGGCAGCCAGCAGCAAATGCTGAAGGTGCTCCGCGGGACCCTCCTTCCGCAGCCACTCCGTGGGCCCGTCGAAGGCGACCAAGAGGACGCAGACCGTGGAACAGGCCCACGCCCACGCCGAACCGATCATCGGGTCCCTTCCGCGCGGTCCGCAGTCACCGGTGTCACCTTGAACGGAGCCGGACCTCGACCGCAACCCCGGTGCGGGTTCGCCAAGCGCGAACGCCGCGACCCCAGCGGAGTCACGGCGTCGGAAGATGGAGCCTCCCATCGGACTTGAACCGACGACCTACGGTTTACGAAACCGTTGCTCTACCAACTGAGCTAGAGAGGCGTGTCGCGAGTGGCTCGGTAGGTGCCGAACGACCCGGCCCGCGGCCCGCCGACGAAGGTCGTCGAGCCAGAGGGAGCGCTCATGTAGCCAAGGGGCCGGGGGCTGTCAATCCCGAGGTGCAGTTCGGGGCCGAGGGCTCCCGGCGTCCCGGCCGAGCGGGCACCGTGACGTGGTAGGAGGGGAGGGTGGCCGCGATCCCCAACGTGATCGGCATCGACGACGCGCCCTTCGCCAAGAGCCATCGGGGCGACGTGCCGCTGGTGGGGGCGGTCTACGCCCGGGACCGGCTCGACGGGATGCTGGTGGGCCGCGCCCGGCGGGACGGACGCAACGGGGCGGCGCGCATCGCGGCGATGATCACCGAGTCGCGCTTCGACGACCACGTCGGCTGCGTGCTCCTCCAGGGGATCACCGTGGCCGGGTTCAACGTGGTCGATCTCGCCGAGCTCCACGAGCGTCTCGCGCGGCCGCTCGTGGTGGTGACCCGCAAGGCGCCGAACCTGGCGTCCATCCGACGCGCGCTGATCACCAAGGTGCCCGGCGGGGCTCGGAAGTGGCGCCTCATCGAGGCCGCCGGGCCGATGGAGCCCTGCGGGGATCTCTGGATCCAGCGGCGCGGTCTCGACGCCGACGACGCGCGATCCACCCTCGAGCTGCACGTCCGGCACGGGGCGCTCCCGGAGCCCCTACGGGTCGCCCACCTGCTCGCGGCGGCCCACGTGCGCGGCCACAGCCACGGCAGCGCGTGATTGACCCCCCGCATCGGCCCCCGCACCATCCGGCGGGTGACGCCCATCGATCTGCGCTCCGACACGGTGACCCGACCCACGCCCGCGATGCGCGAGGCCATGGCCCGCGCCGAGGTGGGCGACGACGTCTACGGCGAGGACCCCACGGTCCGCGCCCTCGAGGAGCGGGTGGCCGGGCTGCTCGGCAAGGAGGACGCGCTCTTCGTCCCCTCCGGCACCCAGGCCAATCAGATCGCGCTCATGCTCCACTGCCAGGCGGGCGACGCGGCCTTCGCCGGCGAGCACGCGCACTTCGGGCTCTACGAGGCGGGCGCCGCCGGGGCCTTCGTGGGCGCGCAGATCCACTCGCTCGGCGTGCCCCTGCCGGGCCCCGACGAGCTGCGCGCGCGCCTCTTCCCGGACCTCTTCTACTACCCGCGACCGCGCCTGGTCGCGCTGGAGAACACCCACAACCACGGTGGCGGTCTGGTCTATCCCCAGGAGCGCGCCGAGGCCCTGGCCGAGCTGGCCCGGGAGAAGGGGTTGGCCGTGCACCTCGACGGGGCGCGGCTCTGGAACGCGCACGTCGCGTCGGGCACGCCGCTGCCGAAGCTGGCGGCGGTCGCCGACACGGTGAGCGTCTGCTTCTCCAAGGGGCTCGGCGCGCCGGTGGGGTCCGCGGTCGCCTTCGAGCGCGCCCGGCGCCCCGACGCGCTCCGCTACCGCCGCCGCATGGGCGGCGCGCTCCGGCAGGCGGGCATCCTGGCCGCGGCGGCGCTCCACGCGCTCGACCACCACCTGGGCGAGCTCGCCGCCGACCACCGACGCGCGCGGCGGCTGGCCGAAGGGCTCGCCGGGCTGGGCGCCGACCCCGCGAAGACGGAGACCAACATCGTGGTCTTCGAGCACCCGGACGCGGCGGCCTTCGTGGCCCGCGCGGCCGAGCGCGAGGTGCGCATCAGCGCGATGGGGCCCCGGGTGGTTCGCCTGACGACCCATCGCGATCTCGACGACGAAGCCATCGAAGCTGCCATCGAACGACTGGTGGGGCTCGACCCTTGAAGCGCGCCCTGGCGCTCGCGCTCTTGCTCGGTGGGTGTCCGCCGACGCTCTCCAAGCCCGAGAGCGCAGCGCACCTGACCGCGCTGGCGGAGGGCGACCGCCACGCGGCCCACGGTCGCGACGCGGAAGCCGCCGACGCCTACGGGCGCGCCGCGGCCGAGGCGGACCGCCGCGTCGACCGGGACGAGGCGCTCTACCGGCGCGCCCGCGCCGAGCTCGACGCGGGCCGACCGGAGGAGGCGCTGGCGATCCTCCAGACCCTCGCCGACACCCAGCCCCCGTCGCGTCGGACGGCGCGGGCGATCTTCGACGCGGGGCGCATCCACTTCGACCTCGGCCGGACCGACGACGCCATCGCCCTCTTCCGGCGGGTGATCCTGGAGCACCCGGAGTCGGCGCCGGCCAACCGCGCGCTGGTCTGGTGGATTCGCCACCTCGAGGACGAGGAGCGGGTGGACGAGGCCCTGGCCGTGCTCGATTGGCTACTCCCCGAAGTGCGTCGCACGAAGCTCGGCGACGACGTGCTCGACCAGGAGGCGCGCATCCGGCTCGCCCAGGGAGATCGCGCCGGCGGTCGCGCGGCGTTGGAGCAGATGGTGCGCGACTATCCCTACCCCTACGGACACCGCTGGGACGACGCGATCCTCCAGCTCGCCGAGATGGACGTGGAGGACGGCGCCTACGAGCGCGCGATCGCCCGCATCCGCGCGATGCTCGAACGGAGCGAAGGGACCGCGATGGTCGGCAGCTACACCTTGCCGACCTTCGCCGAGGGGCTCATCCGGGTCGCGCGGATCCAGCGGGTGCATCTCCGCGACTTCGACGCGGCCGAAGCGTCCTACGCGGCGGTCTACGACGAGTACGAGACGTCACTGCTCCGCGACGACGCCCTGGTCGAGCGTGGCGAGATGTGGCTCGAGCAAGGCGACGCGGATCGCGGCTGCGCGCTCCTGCGCGACGCCGTGGGCGAATTCGAGGTCGGTCGCGCCCGACGGAGAGCCGCCGAGCGCATCGAACGCGACTGTCGCGAGTGAGCGGGACTCAGGCGGGCGGCGGCTCTTCGCCGCCGTCGTCGAAGTCGTCGTCCATGTCGCCTTCGTCGTCTTCCTCTTCCTCGTCGTCGTCCATCTCGGGCGACTGGTACTTGAGGTCGATGTCGGCGTCGGCGAGCTGACCCTCGAGCAGCTCGAAGAGCTCCTCGATGTCGTCGTTGCCCCACTCGTCGAAGACGTCGTCGAAGAGGTCGTTGATGTCGCCCGTGTCGATGCGACGCTCGATCTCTTCGATCTGCTCCTCGGTGAACGCTTCGCGAATGTCTTCCCGGAGCGTCGAGGTGTCACCCTCGTCGATGGCGTCCGCCGCCGAAATGCGAATCTGCCGGACGGCCCGCTTGTCGAAGTAGATCTCCATGCCGCTACACCTGCTAGGCTATCGCTCGAAGCGAGGCCAGGGAAAACGCTCCGAGAATGATGCTCGGGGACCTTGGCGAGCCCCGCAAGCCGAAAACGGCGCGACTATAGAAACCGTGAAAAGCCTGTCAACAGGGGCGTTCCTGGGCCTGACGATCGCGCTCGCGACGCTCGCCCCGAGCCCCGCATCCGCCGAGCCCTTCGAAGAACCGCCCGCCCCCGACGAGGTCGCACCGCGGCGCGCGGGCGAGCTGATGGTCGACGCGTTCATCCCCGTCCGCCGCACGGCGCTCTGTCCCCTCGACGCGCAGTGCATCTTCGGGGGCGGGGGCGGGATCGGCGCCACCCTCGAGTGGCGCTTCCCCAAGGGGCTGGCCACCGGCTTCGGCTACGACGTCTCGTTCCTGGACGGGAGCGGCGTGTGGGAGCTCAGCACGTTCCAGATGCTGCGCGGGACCCTGCGTTGGTACGGCCTGCGCGAACGGCTCATCCATCCCTACGCGGGCATCGACGCCGGGATCGTCTTCTTGGGGGACACCTTCGCCGTCGATGCGGTGGGCGGGGGGCTCGATCTCTTCGCCGGAGCCGAGGTGGAGATCACCGCCGGGCTCAGCTTCACCGGGGCGCTGACGGTCCGTGCGTTCATGACCAATCGCTTCACCACCGAAGCGGATGCCCAGGACCGGGCGGTGGATCCCGACCTGAACGTGGCCATCATGCTTCGCTTCGGGCTGGTCCTCGTCGAGGGCCCGGGGTAGGGCACTGGGGGGGCTCGCCCCCACGGTCCGCCAGAAAGCTCGCGATTCCCTTGACCCTGACCGGGCATGTGGGGTCCACTCTCACCACCCATGCGCTGCCCCAGCTGCGGCAATGAAAACCGCGCTGGCAGTCTCTTCTGCCAGCAATGCGGGACGCGCCTCCAGGCGACGGAAGCCCAAGGCGCCAAAGCGCGCTGCGGGCGGTGTGGGGGCGAGAACCGTCCCGACATGCGCTTCTGCGTGCACTGCGGGAACAACCTCCAGGCCCAAGCGCCGGCTCAGGTGCCCGCGCCGCAGACGGCGCCCGATCCCCAGCCCGCCTCGGTGCGCCCTCAACCCCAACAGGCCGTGGCGCCCGCTCCGACGCCGGTGAGCAGTCAGCCCGCGGTGGGTCGTGACACCGCCGTCGCCCCCGCCGGACCGGTGTGCTGGCGCTGCCGCGGGGTCGGCGACGTCGGCTCCGAGTTCTGCAAGTTCTGCGGCGCTCGCTACTCCGAAGGCAGCGCGGATCCCACGCCGAGCGCGCCGGCCGAGCGGGCCTCGCACCCGACCGCCGTGGCGACCGTGACCAAGAGCGCGGACGCCGCCTCCGCCAGCCATCAGATCGTCTCGATCCGCAAGGACGGTACCGACGGCGCCGCCTACCCGCTGAGCGCGGAGCAGACCGACTTCGGTCGCAGCGACGGCGACGTGGTCCTCGAAGACGACCCCTATCTCTCCCCGCGCCACTTCCGGGTGCTCCGTCGGGGCGGAGACTGGTTCCTCCGCGACCTCCGGTCGGTCAACGGGGTCTACGTGCGGCTGCGCGGGACCCACGTGCTGGAGCAGGGCGCGATGATCCTGATCGGACAACAGGTGCTCCGCTTCGAGCTCCTCGACGAGGACGAGCTACCCCTCGGCCCCGCCCGCAGCGACGGCTGCTTGGTCTTCGGCACCCCCGAGGTGCCCGCCTTCGCGCGCCTGGTGCAGTACACGACCGAGGGGGTGGGCCGCGACGTCCATTACCTGTATCGTGACGAAACCGTGCTGGGACGCGAGACTGGTGACATCGTCTTCACGGACGACCCTTTCCTCTCCCGCCGGCACGCCGTCTTGCGCTTCGACCGAACCCAAAAACGAGCCACCCTCGAGGACCAGGGGTCGTCCAACGGCACCTGCGCCCGCTTGCGTGGCGAGCATGCGCTCCGCGTCGGAGATCACTTCCGCGTGGGCCGTCACCTCTTCCGCTTCGATCCGGTGGGGGCGTCATGAGCACCCAGAAGGAGAACGTGGGGGTGAGCGAGAAAGAGGACGTGACGGCCACGGTGCCGGATGGTCCGGAGGCCCTGCGCACGCGGGATTCGGACACCGGGGTCGAGCCGACCGACGAGAAGGCGCCCGAGGACGAAGAGGGAACCGAGAGCTCCGAGTCCGAGGAGACCGACGAGTCCAACGAAGCGTCCGCCGACGCCGATGAGGACGAAGAGGCGGACGACGAGGGCGACGACGACGGCGAAGAAGAGGACGAAGAGGACGACGACGAAGGCGCCATCTTCATCCGTTATTACGGCGCCACCGACGTCGGGCTCATCCGCGAGCACAACGAAGACAACTTCGTCTGCGTCGATCTCGACGACGAGCTCCGGGGCGTCCCCGACGACGTGATCCGCGAGACCGAGGTCGGCGAGCGCGGGATCATCCTGGCCGTCTGCGACGGCATGGGCGGCGCGGCGGCCGGTGAGGTCGCCAGCCAGATGGCCGTCGACACCCTCCACGAGGTGATGCAGTCCAGCGACGTCGCGGACCACCACGACTACTTCGCGCATCGCCTCGTCTACTCCATCGAGGAGGCGGGCAGCCGGATCTTCGGCGCCGCGAAGATGGACCGCAGCCGCCGCGGCATGGGCACCACGTCGACGATGGCGGGCCTCATGGACGCGACGCTCTTCGTCGGCCAGGTCGGTGACAGCCGCTGCTACGTGCTTCGCAACGGCAAGCTGAAGCTCATCACCAAGGACCAGTCCCTGGTGAACCAGCTCATCGAGGCGGGTCAGCTCTCCGAGGAGGAGGCCGAGGAGTTCGAGCACTCGAACATCATCCTCCAGGCCCTCGGGACCACCGAAGAGGTCAGCGTCGACCTGACCTTCCTCGAGCTCCGGCAGGGCGACCGCATCATGCTCTGCAGCGACGGCCTCTCGGGGCTGGTCCACGCCGAGCTGATCCAGGAGGTCATGGCCGAGGGCGACGACCTCCGGGCGATGACCCACAAGCTCATCGAGATGGCCAACGCCGGCGGCGGCCACGACAACATCACCTGCATCGTCGCCGAGTTCAGCGGCGATGGGTTGGCGCCCGCCGAGGCGGGCCCCGAGCCCTTCTACAACCAGTACCCGCTCCCCGAGCTGGATCATCGCAGCGGCTCCATCCCGGCCCGCGAGCCGACGATGAAGACCCAGACCCGGAAGCCGGGCGCGGACGTGAAGCGGGCACCCATCGCGACCCACGCCGACGACCCCACGGTCCCCACCGACGGCGGCAAGCTGGGCATCCTGATCGCGATCCTGCTCGTCATCGCCATCGTGGCGGCGATCGTCTTCGCCATGCGCGACGAGCCGGAAGACGAGGTCGTCGAGCCGGTGCCCGAGCCGACCGCTCCGGTGGTCGAGCCCGCGCCCGATCCCGTCGACGTGCGTATCCGCTCCGACGTGCTCGGGGGCGAGCTCTTCGTCGACGGTCAGAACTACGGCCCTCTGGAGGAGGGCGTGCCGCTCCACATCGAGCTGCTCCCCGGCGCGTACCGCTTCGAGGCACGGCGTGATGGGTCGGCGCTGGCCACGGCCACCGTCACCCTGCGCGAGGACGTCCCCGCGGACGTGTCCCTCATGCTGCCCGAGGGCGCGGCGGACACCAGCCCGGACCTCGGCGTCCCCGAGGAAGAGGTGCCCGAGGTCGAGCCGGAGCCGGAGCCGGAGCCCGAGCCCGCGGCGGTCCCCATGCAGACCACGATGGGCGCGACGACCGGGTCCACCGGCGGGTCGACCTCGACGGCCATGACGACCTCCTCGGCCATGACCACCACGTCGACCATGACCACGACGCCCGCGACGATGGAGACATCGACGATGACGACGACGGCCACCATGGAGACGTCGATGGCCGAAGTGCCCAACAACCCCTTCTGAGCCGCATGCTGCTCCGGATCCACCAGGTCGCCGGAGCCCATGCCGGCCGCATGTGGACGTTCGACCAACCCGTCGTCCGTCTGGGCCGGATGCCGGACTCCGACGTGGTCTTCGATGCCCACGCCGACCTCGACGCGTCGGGGCGTCATGCCGAGATCAGCCAGCGCGGGGATCAGTGGATCGTCCGCGACGCCGGCAGCCGCAACGGCACCTTCGTCAACGGCGAGCGCGTCGAGGAGCGGCTGCTCCGGGACGGCGACGTGGTCGAGTGCGGCTACGGGGGCCCGCGCATCCGGATCGAGCTGGTGCCGCCTCGGCAGGCTTCGGCCACGCCCAGCGCGAACACCGAGGCGGTGCCCATCGCCCGGCCCGACGCCCCGACCGGCGTCGCCCAGGCGATGGCCCCCTACGTCGACGAGAGCACCGAGCCGAGCTTCTTCGCCGACTCCAGCACCGGACCGATGCAAGGGGGACCCTGGGGCGGACCCCCGGCTCCGGCTCCCGCCCCGCCCTCGGTCGCGCCGCCGGTCGCGCCCGCCGGACCGCCGCCTTCGGCCCCTCCTCCGCCGGCTTCGGCGCCCGCCGGTGGCGAGAAGCGCTACGGCCAGGCGACGGTCGGCATGATGGTCGACGACGCCCTCCAGGGCCTCCGAGACCAGCAAGCGCGCACCCAGCGCAAATGGAAGATCGCCGCGGGTGTCTTGGCGGCTCTCGTCGGGGTGGTTTGCCTGGTCGTCGCCGTGGCGCTCCTCCTGCGCCCCAAGCCCGGCCCCGCCCCGGACATCGCCGCCCTCTCGGTGACCAACGCGCCGGCGCTCTGGCGGCTCCAGGACGGGTCCGGCGCCGTCTTCTGCACCGCGTTCGCGGTGCGGCGCGATCTGCTGGCCACCTCCGGTCGCTGCGTGATGGGGATCGAGAGTCGTCAGACCGGCGGCGGCACGGTCCAGGTCGTGGGCGAGGGGGGCACCCTCGACGTGAGCCGGATGTGGCGCCACCCCCAGACGCCGACGACGCCGGAAGCCACCGGGATCGACATCGGGCTCGTGGAGATCGCTGGCGCTGCGCCGGCGCTGGTGACCCTGTCGACGCCGCCTCAGGTCGCGGCGCTGCGACCGGGCACGACCCTCTTGGCGCACGGCCAGTCGGCGGCCGGCGCCCTCGCGCTCCCGGTCACGCTCACCGACACCGAGGGCGCCCTGAGCTACGCGGGCGCCGCGCCCTACGGGGCGCCGCTCCTGGACGCGTCGGGCATGGTGGTGGGCGTCCACACCGGCCCGGCGACCGCGGCCGTGGGCCCCGGCCAGGGCACGCGGGTCGACGGTCTCCTCGGTCTCCTCGCGGGGCTCGGCCGCTGACGCGCGAGGCAGCACACCGTCGCCTCGACGAAACCCCGGAATCAGTGCTATTTGGCACGCTTCGAGCCCGTGGCCCGGTCGTGTGTGGAGAATAATCGACGTCTCCACCTCGTCTCTGGGACCCGGCCCGAAAGGTCGACCCACCGATGACCCACCGTTGTTTTCCTACGTTCGCCGCGGGCTTCGCGCTCGCTCTCCTCGCCCTCTCTCCCCTCTCCGCGTCCGCTCAGGACGGCGGCGTGGTGCAGCGCCTGATGGCGCAAGGCAAGATGCCGCAAGGGGACGCGCGTGCGCTGGTGCGCAAGATCGACGCGAAGATGGAGGCCAACGCCCGCGAGGGCGGTGACCAGTACGACAACCTGCGCCAGGCCACGAACCGAGCCCTCTTCGGTGCCCAGGCCGGTCCCGGCGCCAACCGCGGCGAGTACGAGCAGCGGCTCCAGCAGGTGATGCAGCGGCTCCGGGCCGGCCTCGACCTGCAGACGCTCCAGGTGTACTTCGCCGGCGGACGCAACGCCGCCGTGATGTGTGCGCACCGCTGGGGGGTGACCATCGGCGAGTGCGACGCGCTCATCGCCGCCGCCACCCTGACGCCGGTCGCGCTGCCCTACCTCGCGCCGGACGACGGAAGCGCGCTGGCCGGGCAGCTCCGCGAGGCGCGCGTGAACCGGCGCAACGCCCGGGAGATCGTCAGCAAGGTGAAGGACACCATGCTCGGCGTCCCCGGCATCCTCTCCAACGACGCCCGGGGCCGGACCCTGGTCGGCCTGCTCGAGGCCTGCCCGGGCGGGACCAGCGACCGGGAGCAGCAGATCCGCGCCTGGCACGTCGGTCCGGCGCCGGGGCTGGTCAGCTGCATCGCCGGGGCGCTCAACGCCCGCGGTGGCGCGCCTGCGGCTCAGGAAGCGTTCGGCCTCAGCGCCCGGGCGGCCCGCGACTTCGTGGAGTGGGGCGCGCCCGCGGCCCCGCCGGCGCCCGTGGCCGTCGCGCCGCAGCCCCAGCCGCAGCGGCCCCGCCAGCCGGATCCCTCGCGCCCGACGGTCACCGCCTCGGGCGACGTGCAGACCCTCCGTCGGCAGGGCGCCTCGCTGGCGCGCGCCCGGCAGTACGCGGCGGCGGTTCAGGCCTACCTGGCGGCCGTCCAGGCCGACGGCTCCGACGCCCCGACCTTCGCCGCGCTCGGCTCGGCCCAACTCAACGCGGGCAACCCCGCCGGTGCGGTCTCCGCGCTCCGGGAGGCGACCCGGCTCGCCCCGCAGAACGACGACTACTTCGTCGGGCTCGCGCGGGCCCACGTCCAGGCGCGCCAGAACCCGGAGGCCATCGCGGCGCTCCAGGCCGCCGTGCGCATCGACTACAACAACATGGAGGCCCGCGAGGGGCTCCGCGCTCTGGGCGGCGAGGTCCCCGACCCGCCCCTGCCCGAGCACCCCGCCCGCGACCAGATCATCGCGTCCATGCGTCCGCTGCAGGCCGGCGTGGCCGGCTGCGCTCCCAACTTCGGTGGCCACGTGAAGTTCCACGTCGTCATCCAGGGGGAGAGCGGGAACGTCACCGCGGCGACCCTCGAGGAGCACCGCGGCGGCGAGATCGACGACTACACCCAGCAGTGCATGGAGAGCGTGGTGCAGAGCGCTCGCTTCCCCCGCTTCACGCGGGAGACCTTCGAGATCAGCTACCCCTTCGAGATCGCTCCGCCCGAGTGATGCACTCGTTGCGCGGGGTGCGAGCCCCGCGCAACGCCTGCGCTCAGCGCACCACGAAGACGGGGCAGGGGGAGAGCCGCACGACCTTCTCGGCGACGCTGCCGAGGAGCAGGCGCTTGGCGCCGGTGCGACCATGACTCCCCACGACGATGAGGTCGACGCCCCGGTCGGCCGCGAACTCGCAGAGGGCCCGGGCGGCCGAGCTGTCGCGCAGGACCGCGACGTCGCAGCCGCATCCATCGAGCTGACCGTCCCGTAGCTCCTCGAGCTGCTTGCGGAGGTTGGCCTCGGCGTCGTCGAGGAAATCGCGCCAGACGTCGCTGCTGCCTTCGAGGTCGACGGCGGCCACGTAGGGCATCGGGTCGAGGACGCTGACCAGCATGGCGTCGGCCGCGAAGACCTTGGCCAGGGCGGCGCCGGTCACCACCGCCTCGCGACTGGTCTCCGAGAGGTCGGTGGCGATGAGGATGCGCTTGGGCAGTTTCATGGCGGATCTCCTTGCCGGCGTCGCCGGCGGACGGGGGGCCGAGGGGTTGGTCCGGCCCTTGCTCAGTTCTCTGGTGACAGGCGGTTGCAAGACGGGGCCCACCCGCTCGACCGCCGAGGAGAACCCGTCATGGACCGCCCCAACATCATCGTCGGCATGGATCTCAGCGAGAACGGCGAACGCGCCCTCGCGCAGGCTTTGCGTCTCGCCCGCCCCCTCGGCGCAACCGTGCACCTGGCCCACGCCATCACCAAGGACGAGCTCGCCAGCCCCGGGGACGCCATGGAGCGCCAGGACGCTGCGTTCGGCCGGCTGCCCCGGCAGATCTGGAAGGCCGTGGAAAAGGTCCTGCGGGTCGAGGGCATCGGGATCGAGGAGATCGACATCTGGCAGCACGTCCGCCTGGGCGCGCCCGCTGCCGTCATCCGCCAGGTGGCGGTCGACTACGGCGCGATGCTGGTCGTGGTCGGGACCCGGAACCAGGGCAGCGTGAAGCGCCTGGTCCTCGGGTCCGTCGCCGACGACCTGGTCCACGACGGGCATTTCCCCGTCCTGGTCGCCCACGCCAACCGGTTGGCCGAGCTCCCCAAGACCGAGTTCCCCGACGAGCCCATGCCCGAGGTAGACGCGGAGCCCCACGAGCGGCCCCTCGGGGCCAGCGTGTATCGCTCCTCGCTCATCTCCGCCTGGAAGAGCCTCGGCTCGCCCACCAGCGCCGACTTCCGATGATCGGCGTGGTCCTCGCGGGGGCCGCCGCCGGTCTGGCGAGCGTCCCCCACTGCGCCGCGATGTGCGGCGCGCTCGCGGCGCTGGGATCCCAGAGCCCCGGCGTGCCTTCGCGGCGACCCGCGCTCGCGTTCCATGGCGCGCGCCTCGTGGCCTACACGGTGCTCGGCCTGGTGGCCGGCACCGTGGGCGGCGGGCTGCGCAGCCTCTTCGCCGACGCGCGGGTGGTCCACGTGCTGCTCGCGGGGTCGCTGGCGGTGGGTCTGGGCCTGGCGGCGGCGCGTCTCTGGCGCGAGGCCCGCCGAGAGCCCGCGCTGGTCCAGCTCGGGGTCGTCGCACCGAAGAAGCGGCCCGCCCTCCGCCGGAGCGTGCTGCTCGGGGCCTCCACGGCCTGCCTGCCCTGCGGGGCGCTCCTCGCCGGCGCCCTCGTGGCAGCCAGCGCGGGTTCGGCGCTCGGCGGCGGGCTGACGATGCTGGCCTTCGCCATCGCCAGCTCGCCGGGGCTTTGGGCCGCGAGCTGGGCCGCCGCCCGGCTACGGGGCCTCTCCCTGACCGGTCGCCGCGTCCTCTCCGTCGCCCTCGCGCTCGGCGCGCTGGTCGTGACCTTCCGCGCCGTGGACGCCTTCCGCACCGAGACCCCCTCCTGTTGCCACGTGAGCCACGGATGACCCGCTGCCGCCATTGCGATCTGCCTCTCGGACCCGGTCAGGCCGAGTTCTGCTGTGGCGGCTGCGAGCGGGTGTACGCCCTGATGCACGACGAGGGGCTCGGCCGCTACTACGAGCTCCGCTCCGGCCCCGGCGTCGCCGTCGACGAACACGCGCCGGCGCTGGCCAGCGCCCAGTGGCTCGACGCCCTCGAGCCCGGCCAGGCCATCGACTTGGACGTGCAGGGTATCCACTGCGCCGCGTGCGTGTGGCTGGTGGAGTCCCTCTACGGCCGCCACGGCGTCGGTGAGCTGGAGGTGAGCGCGGCCCTCGGTCGGGCCCACCTGCGGCCGGCGGCCGGCGACGACGTGCGGGGCTTCGTCGAGGACCTGGAGCGCTTCGGGTACCGGCTGCAGCCCGCCGGCGCCGAGGGGGCCACCTCCGACGGGCTGCTGCTGCGGGTGGGCATCTGCACCGCCTTGGCGGGCAACGGGATGATGTACGCCCTGGCGACCTACCTCGGCCTCGATGGCGGGCCGGTGCACGCCTTCTTCGCACAGCTCGGCTTGGCGGCGGCGACGCTCTCGGTCCTCGTGGGCGGCTCGTACTTCATCGCTCGCGCGTGGCACGCGGTGCGCCGCGGTCAGATCAGCCTCGACCTGCCCATCGCCCTCGGGATCCTCCTGGCCTTCGCGGGGGCGCTCTTCTCGTACTTCGTCCGCGGGGAGCCGCGCTACGCCGACACCCTGGCCATCTTCGTGGCCCTGATGCTCGGCGGCCGCTGGCTCCGCGAGCGGGCCCTCGCCCGGGACCGGGCCCGCGCCGCCGCCTTCGACGGCGCGGATCACCTCCGGGTGCGACGCCTCGACGGGGACACCCATCGGTCGGTCGGGGTCCGGGAGGTCCGCGAGGGGGACCGCCTGCTCCTGGAGCAGGGCGCCCTGGTCCCCGCCGCCGCGGTCCTGGAGGAGGGTTCGGTCTTCCGGCTCGACTGGATCGACGGAGAGCCGGAGCCGCGCGCCTTCGCGGCGGGCGACCTGGTCCCCGCCGGCGCCTTCCACGTCGGCGCGCGCGCGGTCGCGGCCGAGGCGCGCGAGAGCTACGAGAGTTCGGCGCTGTCTCGGCTGCTCACCCGGCCGGTCCACGACCGCAAGGCGAGTCCCTTCTGGGCCCGGGCCTCGATCGCGCTGGTCGTGCTCGTGCTGGTCGCGGCCACCACCGCCGGCACGCTCTGGGCGATCTTCGGCGGCCCCGGGGCCGCGCTCGAGGTGGCCACGGCCATCCTGGTGGTCTCGTGTCCCTGCGCCTTCGGCCTCGCGGCCCCGATGGCCTACGAGCTCGCCGCGGCCCGGCTGCGCGCTCGAGGGCTCTTCGTGCAGGCCCCGGACCTCTTCGACCGCGCTCTGACCATCCGGCGGGTGGCCCTGGACAAGACGGGCACCCTCACCGATGGCGCCGCGTGGCTGGAGCACCCCGAAGCCCTCGACTCGCTGCCGCCCGAGGCGCGCGCGCGCCTCGCGACCCTCGCCGCCGCCAGCAACCACCCGAAGGCGCGCGCCGTCATGGCGGCGCTGGCCGCTCGCGGCGTGGGGCCGGATCCCGCGGCTCGCCCCGAGGAGCTCGTCGGGCGAGGCATGCAGTGGGCCGGCGCGCGGCTCGGCTCGCCGGCCTGGCTCGAGCGCGCGACCGACGCCGACCTGGTCTTCGACGACGGCCGGGGCCACATCGTCGACCTCCCGGTCGGCGAGCGGCCGCGCCTCGCCGCCGCCGAAGAGCTCGAGCGACTCCGCAGCGCGGGCGTGCAGGTCGTCGTCCTCAGCGGGGACCGGAGCGCGCGCGTCGAGGCCCTCGCGGCGTCCCTGGGCATCGCCGAGGCCCACGGGGAGCTCACCCCGGACGCCAAGGCCCAGTGGCTCCGCGCCCACGACCCCGAGCTCGTCCTCTTCGTCGGCGACGGGCTCAACGACGCGCCGGCCGCGGCCGCCGCCGGGGTCAGCGGCTGCGCGGCCCTCGACCGCCCCTTCATGGCCGCGCGCACGGACTTCTTCGTGACCTCCGTGGGCCTGGCACCCCTCAGCGCCCTGATGGCGACGGCCGCCGAGCTCCGGCGCGTGCTGCGCGCCGTCTACGCCTACGCGCTGGTCTACAACCTCGGGGCCATCGCGCTCGCCGCCGCCGGGCTCATGTCGCCCTGGCTCGCGGCGCTGGTGATGCCCCTCAGCTCGCTCACCTCGCTGGCCTTCGTCGGCTGGCGGCTGGCCCCACGCGCAAGCCGTGCGCGCTCCGAACGGAGCGACGCATGGGCTGCGCCCGCATCGGAAGCAGTAGCTCTCTCATGATCGTCATCGTCCTCCTCGCCTTCGTGAGCGCGATCCTCGTCGCGCTCGCGGTGGGCCTCTTCGCTTGGACGGTCCGGCAGCGGACCTTCGACCACTCGGAGCACCTCGCGCTCCTTCCCTTGCGCGGCGACGCAGGTCCTTCGCCGTCGCCCGCGCTGCGCGCAACCGGTGCGCCCCGTGGCGTCGCGAAGGCGCCCGTTTCTCGGGGTCCCCGGGTTGGCACGAATGATGGAAAGGCGCGGGGCTGACCATGTCCAGCAGCGCTTCATTCTCCGCGGACGAAGTCGTCGACTCCTCCGCCAACCCCCCGGCCGTACGCAGCGGTGACACCGAACGGGTCGTCTACGACGACACCGTCGTCCGCTGGTTCATCTGGGCCTCGATCGTCTTCGGCATCGTCGGGATGACGGTCGGCGCCCTCGTGGCCCTCCAGCTCGCCTTCCATCCGGCGAACGTCGGGCCCTACCTCACCTTCGGGCGCCTGCGCCCCTTGCACACCAACGCGGTCATCTTCGCGTTCGTCGGCAACATGATCTTCGCCGGCGTCTATTACTCGACCCAACGCCTCTGCAAGGCGCGGATGGGCAGCGACACCCTCAGCAAGATCCACTTCTGGGGTTGGCAGGCCATCATCGCCTCGGCGGCCATCACGCTCCCCCTGGGCTTCACCCAGGCCAAGGAGTACGCCGAGCTCGAGTGGCCCATCGACATCGCCGTCGCGGTCATCTGGCTCGTCTTCGCCGCCAACTTCTTCCTCACCCTGAAGAAGCGCCGCGAGAAGCACCTCTACGTCGCCCTGTGGTTCTACATCGCGACCATCGTGACCATCACGGTGCTCTACGTGGTGAACAACCTGGCGATCCCCGTCGCGGGGCTGAAGAGCTACTCGGTCTTCGGCGGCGTCCAGGACGCGCTGGTGCAGTGGTGGTACGGCCACAACGCCGTCGCCTTCTTCCTGACCACGCCGGTCCTGGGCATCATGTACTACTACCTGCCCAAGGCCGCCGACCGCCCGGTCTTCTCCTACCGGCTGTCCATCATCCACTTCTGGTCGCTGGTCTTCATCTACATCTGGGCCGGCCCGCACCACCTGCTCTACACGGCGCTGCCCGACTGGGCGCAGACCCTGGGCATGATCTTCTCGCTCATGCTCTGGGCGCCGAGCTGGGGCGGCATGCTCAACGGCCTGCTCACCCTGCGCGGCGCGTGGGACAAGCTCCGCCAGGACCCGGTCCTGAAGTTCTTCGCGGTCGGCGTCACCGCCTACGGCATGGCGACCTTCGAGGGCCCGCTGCTCTCCATCAAGAGCGTCAGCGGTCTGGCCCACTACACCGACTGGATCATCGGCCACGTCCATGGCGGCGGCCTCGGCTGGAACGGCTTCATGGCCGCCGGCATGTTCTACTACCTGATCCCGAAGCTCTACGGCCGTGAGCTCCACTCGACCAAGGCCGCCAACGCGCACTTCTGGATCGGCACCCTCGGCATCCTGACCTACATGGTCTCGATGTACGTGGCCGGCATCACCCAGGGGTTGATGTGGCGCGCGGAGAACGAGGGCGGCGGTCTGATGTACCCGCAGTTCGTCGAGACCTACCTGGCCATCCGGCCCCTCTACTGGGCCCGCCTCATCGGCGGCTCGGTCTACCTCCTCGGCTTCGTGCTGATGGCCTGGAACCTCATCGTGACCGCTCGCTCCGGTAAGCCGGTGGAGACCGTCATCGAGGTGCCCAAGAAGGCCGTGCCGGCCAAGCCCGAGCTGAACTGGAAGGACATCGTCTTCGCACCGCCGCTGATGGTCGCGCTGGTGGCGATGATCGTCATCGGGTTGGTCGCCGTCACCAAGGGCGTCGCCAGCATCGTCTTCATCGTCATCGGTGGGTGCATCATCTTCGGTGGCCTCATCGTCTGGCAGCTCTCCCGGCAGAGTGGCCAGCCCGCTTGGCACCACCTGCTCGAGGGCCGCGCGATGATCTTCACGGTCATCACCATCATCGCGATCCTCATCGGTGGCGTGGCCGAGATCCTGCCGACCGTCCTCGCGAGCCCCGAGCAGCTCAGCAGCACCCAGGAGGTCCCCTACACCCCCCTCGAGCTCGAGGGGCGGGACGTCTACATCCAGGAGGGTTGCTACACCTGCCACAGCCAGATGATCCGCCCCTTCACCTGGGAGACCGCCCGCTACGGCGCCGTCTCCGAGGCGGAGCGGTCCATCTACGACCATCCGTTCCAGTGGGGCTCCCGCCGCATCGGTCCGGACCTCGCGCGGGTGGGGGGCAAGTACTCCAACACCTGGCACTACCGGCACATGCTGGACGCCCGGGACGTGACCCCCGGCTCCAACATGCCCGTCTACGCGCCCATGGCCTCGGCCGCGGTCGACCTGGACGGGGTGGACGTGAAGATGCGCGCCATGCGCACCGTGGGCGTCCCCTACGAGGCCGACGAGATCGCCACCGCCGGCGAGACCGCCTGGGCCCAGGCCCGCACCATCGCCGCCGACCTGGCGGAGGACGCGGGCATCCAGACCTGTGAGGGCGAGATGAGCAGCGGCTGCGACCTCCGCGTCGACAGCGAGCTCGTCGCGCTCATCAGCTACCTGCAGCGATTGGGCAACCGCCCGACCGCTCCGGCCGCGCCGGCGGAAGACGTCTCCGCCGCGGCCGAGACCGAGACCGAGACCGAGAACGGAGGCGAGCAGTGACCGGCTTCATGGCGAGAGAGTTCTTCGGCGCCAGCCCGATCTTGATTCTACCCGTAGTGGCGTTGGTCCTCTTCGCCGTGGTCTTCGTGGCGCTGGCCGTCCGGGCCGCGCGCATGGATCGCGGAGAGGTCCACGACCACGCCCAGCTCGCCCTCCAGGGCGACCAGGAGGCCCCCCGTGGCTGAGACCAATCGACACGACCCGATCCAGGGTGAGATCGTCCACGTCTACGACGGCATCGAAGAGGCGGACAACCAGCTGCCCCTCTGGTGGCTCTGGACCTTCTACCTGGCCATCGGCTTCGCGGTCTTCTACTGGATCGCCTACCACGAGCTCGACGTGATGCCGCTGCCGATGGAGGCCTACGCCAAGGAGCTCCAGGAGCGCTCCGCCGGCGGCGACGTCTCCGAGGAGCTACTCACCGCGCTGGTCGCCGACCCGGACGCCGTAGGTGAGGGCCGCACCCTCTTCGTGTCCAACTGCGTGGTCTGTCACGCGGACCGGGCGGAGGGGAACATCGGACCCAACCTCACCGACGGCTACTGGATCCACGGCGGCAGCCCGCTGGACATCCACCGGACCATCACCGAGGGCGTGCTCGACAGCGGCATGCCCGCCTGGGGGGCCACCCTCGGCGCGCCCGCGGTGCAGCGGCTCGCGGCCTACGTGCTGAGCCTCCGGGACACCAACATCCCCGGCAAGGAGCCGCAGGGGGATCTCTGGACCGGGGGCGGCACCGGCGAGGGTGCCGACGCCGCGACCCTCGAGGGCGAGGGCGACGAGCCCATCGAGCCCGAGCACGCCGAGGACGCGGTGGACACCGCCGAGGGCGCCGGTGCCCTCGACGAGGCGGGCGCCGAGGCCGCGCTCGACGAGCTCGAGGGCGACGAGCCCATCGCGCCCGACGACGTCGCCGAAGCCATCGGCGAGAACGCGGAGCAGTAGCCATGAGCGAGAGCGGCAAGAAGAGCCTCCCCGTCTTGAACGAGCCCCCGGTGGGGTCGCTCAACTCGGACGGCACCCGGAACTTCGTGCAGCCGGCCGACGTCCGCGGACGCTTCCAGAACGTCCGCTACGTGGTCTTCGCCGCTCTCCTCGTGGTCTACCTCGCGCTCCCCTTCATCCAGATCGGGGGAGCCCCGGCGGTCTTCCTGGACATCGTCCATCGCCGCTTCCACCTCTTCGGGGCGACCTTCAACGCGCAGGACTTCTGGATGGTCTTCCTGCTGCTCTTCGGGATCATCTTCGCCCTGGTGGTGGTCACGACCCTCTGGGGTCGCATCTGGTGCGGGTACGCCTGCCCCCAGACGGTCTTCCTGGAGGGGCTCTACCGCAAGGTCGAGCGCTTCCTGGAGGGTCCACGCAACGAGCGCATCCGGCGGAACCAAGCGCCGATGAGCTTCGACAAGCTCTGGCGCAAGGGCCTGAAGCACGGGATCTTCCTGGTCCTCTCCTTCGGCATCGCGCACGTCTTCCTGAGCTACTTCGTCTCGCTGCCCTCGCTGTGGACGATGATGCACGGGTCCCCCGCGGCGCACCCCGTGGCCTTCGCCTGGTCGATGGCCATGACCCTGGTGCTCTACTTCAACTTCGCGTGGTTCCGCGAGCAGCTCTGCCTGATCATCTGCCCCTACGGGCGCCTGCAGTCGGCCCTGACCGACGAGGACACGATGGTCATCGGCTACGACGTCGGCCGGGGCGAGCCCCGGGGCAAGAAGCGCAAGGCCGCGACCGAGGAGAAGGGCGACTGCATCGACTGTGGCCGCTGCGTCGCGGTCTGTCCGACCGGCATCGACATCCGCAACGGCCTGCAGATGGAGTGCATCGGCTGCGCCGCCTGCGTGGACGCCTGCGACGAGGTGATGCGCAAGGTGAAGCGTCCCGAGGGGCTCGTGCGCTACGACTCCTCGCGCCAGCTCGCCGGCGGGAAGGCGCGCACGATGCGCGGCCGCCTGGCGCTCTATGGGGCGGTCTCCGTGGTGTGGGTGCTGGGGATGATCTTCGCCGTGCGGACCCACGAGCCCTTCGAGGCCAACCTCCTGCGCCCGCCGGGGGGCACGCCCTTCGTGGTCAACGACGGAGTGGTGCAGAACACCCTGCAGGTGCACCTGGTCAACAAGGAGGATCACCCGATCACCTTCCGGCTGGAGGACGTCGGGACCGAGCCGGTGACCCTGGTGATCCCGCAGCCCGAGGTGCGGCTGGACGCCGGCGAGAACCGCCACGTGCCGCTGCTCGCGCGGGTTCCGGTCGAGCAGATGGGGGAGCTCCAGGCGACGGTGCGGGTTCGCGCCGAGGGGCTCGAAGAGGAGCACGAGCGGGTGTTGACCGCCCCGCTCTTGGGGCCCCGGGGGGCCGAGGGGGAGCGATGAGTTTTCTGGCCATCGAGGACGAGGGCGCTCGCAACCTGCGGACGATGCCCGTGTGCGTGCGACGCAAACTCGCCGAGTCGGGGCTCGGCCTCGGGGAGGAGCAGTGGCGGGAGCTGCCCCTCGCCGCGCGACGCCGCATGGTGGACATGCCGGCGGACGGGTCGGTCGAGCGAAGGTCCTACGCCTCGCTCGTGCGCTGGCTCTGCGGGACGTTCCTCTCCCCCGACGCGGCGCAGGTCGGCGCGGGTGCCGCTCCCTGGCGCGACGAGAGTCCGCCGGCGGAGCTGGGCATCGAGCCCGCGTGCTGGCGGGAGCTCGGGCTCGACGCGCGCTTCGCGCTGGTAGAGGCGCTCCAGCAGGGGCGGGCGCGGGAGGCGCTCCGGGCCTTGACGGAGCTCACCGGGGGGCCTGTACTGCTCCCCACCGAATGAAGGCCGAAGACATCCCTCGCGAGCTCGCCATCGATCTGGGCTTCGGCGACGCCGAGGTCGCCCTCCTCGCCGCCGCGGCCGAGGCCGTCACGCCGCGCATCCAGCCGGTGATCGATCACTTCTACGAGGTCCTCTCGGCGAACGCCGGGCTCCGGGCGCTCTTCGCCGACGCGGCGCAGATCGAGCGGCAGAAGGTCCACCTCGGGGGCTGGCTGCGGGGCCTCTTCTCCGGGCGCTACGACGCCGACTACTGGAAGAGTCGGGCTCGCATCGGGCGCACGCACGTGCGCATCGGGTTGGACCAGCGCTACATGGTCTCGATGATGGGGCTGCTCCGCAGTGAGCTCGACGGCGTGCTGGTGGCCGCGGGGGCCGATCGCCAATGGAACGCCACCGTGGTCGACGACACCCGCATCGCCTTGGCGAAGCTCCTCGACCTGGAGCTCGCGGTGATGGTCGAGACCTACCAAGAGGCGTTCGTGCGCCGGGCTCGCAACGGCGAGCGGCTGGCCACCATCGGGCAGATCGCCGCCACCATCGGCCACGAGCTCCGCAACCCCTTGGCGGTGATCGACTCCTCCCTGGCCCTGCTCCGCCGGCGGGTCCCCGAGGACCCGAGGATCGCCAAGCACCTGGACCGCATCGGGGGGCAGGTGAAGGTCGCCGACACCATCATCTCCAACCTCTTGTCCATGGTGCGGGACCGGCCGCCGCAGCGCTCCAAGGTCTCCCTGAGTCGATTGATCGCCGACGCCTGGGGCTCGATCCGCCACACCGAGAAGGTGGAGCTGACGAGCGCCCTCGACCGGGACGAGGTCTTCGTCGACCCGGCTCAAGTGCGGCAGCTCCTGGTGAACCTGCTGCAGAACTCGGTCCAGGCCGGAGCGGAGCGGGTGCGGGTCACGAGCCGCATGGACGACCTGGCGCTGGTCCTCACCGTGGACGACGACGGCGATGGGCTCCCCGAGGGCGCCGAGAACTGGCTCTTCGAGCCGCTGGCGACGGCCCGGGACAACGGCTCCGGTTTGGGACTGGCCCTCTGCATGCGGATCGTGGAGAAGCACGAAGGGGCCCTCGTCGCCGAGCGGCTCCCGCGCGGCACTCGGATGGCGGCCACGCTGGCCGGCGCCGCGGGAGAGCGCTCATGAAGATCCTGATCGTCGACGACAACGAGGAGCTCGCCGAGAACCTCGGGGAGCTGCTGGAGGACGAGGGCCACCAGGTCGCGCTCGAGGCCAGCTCGGCTCCGGCCGAGCGGCTCTGCGCCCGGGCCTGCGAGTTCGACCTGGCGCTCCTGGACATCTGTCTGGGTAAGGAGGACGGCGTCGATCTGGCCGCCCGACTCCAGGCGGTGTGTCCCACCATTCGCGTGGCTCTGATGACCGCCTACACCGACGAGAGCCATCGCGCGCGCGCCCTCGCGGTGGGCCCCGTCCTCGCCAAACCCGTCCCCCTCGACGACCTGCTCTCGCTCCTGCAGTGACCACCGAACGCCCGCTGCGCGTCCTGATCGTCGATGACAATCGGGACCTCGCCGAGAACCTCGCCGAGCTCTTCGAGGAGCTGGAGGTGGAGACCGCCATCGCCGGCAGCGCCGCCCAGGCCCGCGACCTCCTGGACGAGCGGACGGCGCTCGCGCTGGTCGACGTCGGCCTGCCGGACGCCAACGGCCTCGAGCTCCTCGAGCCGCTCCGCGCGCTCAACCCCGCCGCCGAGATCCTCTTGATGACCGGTCAGGGCACCCTGGAGACCGCCATCGCGGCAGTGCGGCACGGGGCCTACGCCTACCTGCTCAAGCCCGTCGACGTGGACGACCTGCTGGCCCTGGCGGAGCGCGCCCTCGCGCAGGTGCAGCTCCGCGGCGAGCGGACCGCGCTCGCGCGGGCGCTGGCCGCGTCGGAGGCCATCTACCGCGGCGTGGTCGACAACGTGGAGGCCTGGATCGTGGGCATCGGTTCGGAGAGCAAGCTGGTCTTCGCGAACCGGCGCGCGGCCGAAGGCCTCGAGGGCGTGCTCTCCTCCGGCGACGGATCCGTCCAAGCGCTCGGCGAGCCCTTCGAGAGCGCGCTCGGCGCGCTCCTGCGCGACGGGGAGGTCCCGGCCTTCGAGACGACGGTGCAGCACCCCGCCGCGGGCGAGCGCATCATCCGCTGGCAGCTCACCCACGTGCCCGAGACCCGGACCGCGGTGGACGTGCTGGCGATGGGCCTCGACGTCACCGAGCAGCGCACCCTCGAGCACCGGAGCGCCCGGGCCGAGGCCATGGCTGCCATCGGCGTCCTGACCACCGGGTTGGCCCACGAGATCCGCAACCCGCTGAACGCGGCGAGCCTGCAGCTGCAGCTCCTCTCGCGGCGGCTGGCGAAGGTCGACGTCCCCCGGCGGGACAAGCTCACCGCCCCGGTGGAGCTGGTGCGCCACGAGCTGGCCCGCCTCTCTTCGCTCCTGGACGACTTCCTGGGGCTGGCCCGTCCGGCGAGCCTGCGGACCGAGTCCGTCGACCTTCAGCAGCTGGTGCAGCAGGTGGCCCGGCTGGAGGCACCGGTCTGCGCCGAGCGGGGGATCCGCCTGGAGGTGGAGGCGCCCGCGGGCCTGATGGCGCGCGGGGAGCCGGGACGACTGGAGCAGGTCCTGGTGAACCTGGTGGCCAACGCGGCGGACGCGCTCGACGGGGAGCCCGGCCGCATCCGGGTCCGGGCCGAGCGGAACGCGGGCGGGGTCACGTTGACGGTGGAGGATTCCGGGCCCGGGTTCGGTGAGACGTCGGAGAAGCTCCTGGAGCCCTTCTTCACCACGAAGGCCGCCGGCACCGGGCTCGGGCTGACCATCGTGCGGCGCATCGTCGAGCTCCACGAGGGCGAGCTGCGGCTGGGCTCGAGCGACCTCGGCGGGGCCGCCGTGCGCATCGACCTCGCCGCCGGCTGAAGGGGCCTATTCGTCTTCGGGGCCCGGGTCCTCGCCGGACCACTCCTTGAGCCGGTACTGGATCTTGCGGCGGCTGATCCCCAGCATCTCGGCGGCCTGGGCGGTGGACCCGGCGACCGCGTCCAGGGTGCGTTCGATGACCAGGCGCTCGACCTCGGCCATGGTGGCCCCGGGGACGAGCAGCCCCAGCTCGTCGCCCTTGGTGCGGATCCCGAGGTCCGCGGCCTCCATCAGGTGTTCGGGCCCGACGACGTCGTCCTCGCAGAGCACCACCGCGCGCTCCACGGCGTTCTGGAGCTCGCGCACGTTCCCCGGCCAGGCGTAGGCCATCAGCGCGCGCAGGGCTTCGTCCGTGAACCCGCCGACCTCGATGCCGTTCTCCTTCGCGGTGCGCCGGAGGAAGGCCTGGGCGAGCACCGGCACGTCGGTCTTCCGCGCGCGGAGCGGCGGCAGATCCACCTGGACCACGTTCAGGCGGTAGTAGAGGTCCTCGCGGAACGTCCCCTCCTCCACCATCGCGCGCAGATCGCGGTTGGTCGCGGCCACCACCCGCACGTCGACGGCGATGGTCTGGTTGCTGCCGACCCGCTCGAGCTCCCGCTCTTGGAGGAAGCGCAGGAGCTTCACCTGGGTGGGCAGCGCGATCTCGCTCACCTCGTCCAGGAAGAGGGTGCCGCCATCGGCCTCCTCGAAGCGCCCCTTGCGGCGACCGATGGCTCCGGTGAAGGCGCCCCGCTCGTGCCCGAAGAGCTCGCTCTCCAGCAGGCTCTCGGCGAGGGCGGCGCAGTTCACGCGAACGAAGGGGCGGTCCCGCCGATCGCTGTTGTGGTGGATCGCCGAGGCGATGAGCTCCTTGCCGGTGCCCGTCTCACCGTGCACCAGCACGGTGGCGCGGCTCCGCGCGACCTGGGAGACCCGCTTGAGCACCCGCTGCATGGTGGGGTGGTCGCCGAGGATCCCCCGGAACGAGAGCTTGTCGTCGATGCGCGCGCGGAGCTCCCGGACCTCGCTGGCGGTCCGGGCGGTCTCCAGCGCCCGGGCGACCAGCGCGGAGACGGCGTCCATGTCGAGCGGCTTGGTCAGGTAGTTGTCCGCTCCCCGCTTGATGGCGTCGACGGCGGTCTCGATGGATCCGAAGGCGGTCATCACCACGAACGCCAGGGAGGGGTTGGCGGCCTTGCCCCGGGACACGAGCTCGAGGCCGTCCATCCGCGGCATCTTGAGGTCGGTGAGGACCACCTCCGGCTCGAAGCGCTCGATGGCCTCGAGGGCGGCGACTCCGTCTTCGGCTTCCTCGGTCGCGTAGCCCTCGTCCTCGAGGAGCTCGGCGAGGGCGCTGCGCGCGTTGGCCTCGTCGTCGACGACGAGTACTCGTCCCTTCGCGGTCATCACCGAGAATCTGTCATGGCCGACCCCGGGGCCGTCAACCGATGAATCCGGTGGTGACCAGGCTCTCTTTGAGCAGGTTGGGATCGAGGTAGGTGCGCTCCTCCTCGTCCATGTCGTCCAGGATCCGCTTCACCAGGCCCTCGATGGCCCGGGCGAGGGACTCCGGCTCCCGGGCGTCCCGGAGCGCATCCATGGCCTCGGCGAGCTCGTGGGCCTGGGTCCGGTGTTCGTCCCGGAGCGCGTCGACCCGCACCGGGCCGAAGCCATCGGCCTCGCGCAGGACCGGCAGGAGCCACTGCTCCTCGTCCTTGGTGTGCGCCCGGAGCAGCGCCAGGGTCTCCCAGCAGCGGATGCGGAGCTCGTCGACCTCCAGCCTGCCGGCGCGGAGGGCGTCGACCCCTTCGGCCAGTCCCTGGAGCCGCAGGCGGAGCAGATCGTGTTGAGCGAGCACGCGCTCCCGGACGCGGAGCGGAGAGTCGGGGTGGGCCATGCGAAGCCTCCTTCGACTCGAGAGGGAGCAACGAGCGTTCCACCCCGGGTTCCCACGCGGCACGACCGCCCACCGCGCATCGGGTGCGCAGCCGGGACGGTGCACGCAGGGAGTGCGTCAGCTGAAGACGTAGACGAGCTGCGCGATGCCGGCGACGAAGCCGAGCGCGGCGCCGGCGAGGATGAGCTTCCACTCGTCCTGCTGGAAGGCCGGGCGGAGCACGCCCTCGAACTCGTCGGGGGGCAGCTCCTTCATGCGGTCGCCGATGGCGTGCTCGATGTCCACCGCCTTGCCGGCGAAGGTGTGGAGCAGGCCGCCCTCCTTGGGGAGCTCGTCGCGGATCCGCTGCAGGAGCTCTTCCTCGAGCTCCGCGCGCTGGTCCGGCGGGACCAACATCGCCGCCATCGGGTGCTGCATGTACTCGGTGATCAGCGCCCGGACGTGGGTCTCGACGATGCCGAAGATCTTCTCGGCGGTCGGGCCGGAGAGCACCGTCTTGGTGATGTTGTCGGCGTTGAGGACCTTGCCCGCGGTGAGCTTCGAGAACTCCCGGGTCACCTCGAGCTGCCGCTTGTGGAAGAGCCCGTGGATGACGAAGGGCCCGACCTTCTTCGGGTGCTTCGGCTGGAAGATGAGCTTCAGCGCCAGCCAGTTGGTGGCGTAGCCGACCACGAAGCCGGCCACCGGCAGGACCCAGTCGGCCGGGGCGTAGAGCCAGACGCACATCTGGATCACGCCGAAGAGGAAACCGAACCAGATGCCGCTCCGCTCGATGAACTTGAACTCCGCCCCTCCGACCTGGAGGAACATCATGCTCATCAGCTCCTTGTCCTCCATCACCGCGTCCACGACGACCTTCTCCAGGTCGAGGATGTCGGTGATGTTGGCGGAGAAGTCGTCGACGATCTTGACCGCGGTCTCGTGGACCTTGGCCTTGATCTGCTCCCGCACCTGGTTCTGCATGAACTCGCCGGCGTTCTCCCACATCTGGGGAGCACGCTTGGTGGCGACCTCTTCGATGATCTGCTCGGTGATCTCTTCGACGACGGGTTCGATCTCGGCGGCGAAGGCGTCGCCCTTGAACGAGGCGAAGAGCTCCTCGAGGCTCAGCAGCTTGGTCAGGATGAGCTGCGTCGACATCTTGGCCAGCCGGTGGGCGTTGGCGGGCACGATGCCCTGCCAACCGAACCACGGCGGCTTCCCCCACGGATCCGTGGGGTAGAACATCATCTTGATCGCGACGACGTTGGTGAACCAGCCCACGAACGCGCTGAAGACGGGGATCAGCAGGACCAGCCAATCCGAAGCGAGGCGATCGATGAAGCTCACGGGGTCTCGGGCGTTCGGGGGATGAGGGGGGGACGCGACGCGCGCAGTGCGCGCCGATTTCTGAACTTACCAGCCGGTGAAGTCAACTCGGGACCCTTTTTCCGGGCCCGACGGGGGCGGCTCATTCGTCGCTCTTGCCGTCGGTGCGGGTGGCCTCGCCTTCCAGGGGCTCGAGGTCCTCGAGGAGCTCCTCCAGGGCGTCCGCCGGGCGCTCGTCGAGGGTCTCATCGCTGAAGACGAGGCCCTCGGGCTCCTTCTCGGCGATGGCCGGACGGCCGAGGAGGGCGTCGGTGAGCTCCGCGGAGTAGGCGCGGGTGGGCTCGTCGAAGTCGTCGTCCATCGGCGGGTGGGCCGCCCGGGCCTCGTCGGCCAGGGCCCGGGCGATGTCGGCTTCCGAGTACGAGCTGGTCGGCTCGTCGAAGCTCGGGGCCCGGCGCGCGGCGGAGCTCTGGGCGATGGCCTCGGCGCGGAACGCGAAGTCGCCGGTGTCTTCGCCCGGCAGGGGCTCGGGGTCCGGGGCGGTCAACGGGGTGCGGCCGGGCGGCGTCTGGGGCCGCGGCTCGGCCGACGAGTCGAAGTCCACGATGGGCACCGCGGAGACCTCGTCCTCGAAGTCTCCCCCGTCATCGAGCTCCTCGAGCTGGGCCACCATGTCGGCCATCTCGCGGGGGACCTGGGGCGCGGCGACCACCTGCATCACCGCCTCGTCGGCGTCCAAGAGCACGTGCGTGGCGTCTTCGTAGACGTCGCCGGGAGCGGACGAGCCGGGGGGCGCGGGGACGGTGTCCCGCGGGACGCCATCGGCGGTCGACTCGTCCTCGGGCTCCGGCGCCAGGTCGAGGAAGGGCGCCGACTCGTCGGGGGCCGGCGGCGGCGGGGAGGGCGGCCGGGGCATCGTCTCGCGTCGGGGCACTCGTTCGCCGTGGGGCACGGTCACTCGCGGCGCGGACCGTTCGTCGGGGAGCTCCTCCGGGAAGAGATCGGTGACCACCTCGATGAGGCGCCGGCGGCGGACCGGCATCCCGGCCTCCATGGCGAAGGCGAGAAGATCCTCCTGCATCTCGCCCGCGACCTGGTAGCGATTGCGCGGATCGGGCTGCAGGGCGCGGCGGACGATGGCGTCCAGGGCCTGGGGGAGCTCGGGCCGGATCGCCCGCAGGGGCGGCACCTGGGCCTGCTGGACGGCGACCACGGTCTCCGGGTCGTTGCGGCGCAGGAAGAGCCGCTGCCCGGTGAGCCACTCGTAGAGGCAGGTTCCCAGGCTGAAGATGTCGCTGCGGTGGTCGATGTCTTCCCCCCGGGCCTGTTCGGCCGAGAGGTAGGCGAGCTTGCCCTTCACCACGCCGGCCTGGGTGGTGACCAGGCGGCCGGCGGCGCGCGCGAGGCCGAAGTCGACCACCTTCACCGCGCCCTCGAAGGAGACCAGGATGTTCTGGGGGGTGATGTCCCGGTGGATCAGGTTGAGCGGCTGGCCGAAGGCGCCGCGCGCCGCGTGCGCGTGGTGCAGGGCCTCGCACACCTTGGTGGTCACCTGGACCACGAAGGACAGGGGGAGGGTCCGGCCGTACTTCTGGTTCTGCCGCTCGATGATCGAGCTCATGTCCCGGCCGTGGACGTACTCCATGGCGATGAAGAGGGACTCGCCGTCGCGGCCGAGGTCGTAGATCTGGGCGATGTTCGGGTGCTGCAGCTGCACCGCGATCTTCGCCTCGTCGATGAACATCTTCTCGAAGTCGGGATCCGCGCTCAGGTTGGGCAGGATCCGCTTGACCGCGACCATGCGCTCGAAGCCCTCTTCACCGGCCTGGGAGGCCTTGAAGACTTCCGCCATGCCGCCGATCCCGATCTGCTCGATGAGCTGGTAGGGTCCGACATGGGACGACACGGTGGCGAGCATCCACCAACGCCGGCCCCCCGTCAAACGCCCATTTCGTGGCGCTGGCCCCTGCCCCCGAGCGGGGGACCCGACGTCGCGAGCGACCGGCCCCGATTTCTCGACGGGATCGCCCCAGCCTGGCATGTTCCAGGGGTGAAGCGCGTCGCGCAGTCTCCGCTCGCCATCGTCGTCCTCGGCCTGGTGGCGGCGTTCGCCTGGAGCGCGGGCTACGACGTGGCCACCGGGGACGGTCACGCGGCCGCCGACGGTCCCATGGACCGGGCCACCGCAACGCAGGTCACCGAGGGGGCCCGGGCCCAGCAGCGACGCAACGAGCCGCCCCCGCCGATCGTGCGGCAGGGGCCGCGGATCCTCCGGGACCCGGCCGAGGGCGAGATGGGCTACGACATCTCCATCGAGGACCGCGACGGGCACTCGATGGACGCCCTCCACCGCGCGCTCCGCCGGGCCGAGCGCGGCGAGGGTCAGGCGCGCCTGGTCTTCTACGGCGCCAGCCACGTCGCCTCGGACCTCTTCACCGGGTACATCCGGCGGGAGCTCCAGCGGCGCTTCGGTGACGCCGGTCACGGCATCATCCTGCCGGCTCACCCCTGGCCCAGCTACCGACACCGGGACGTGGACATGGAGTCCTCCCGGCGGAACTGGGACTCGGAGAAGGTCCGCGGCGGTACCCGGGACATCGACCACTTCGGCGTCGCCGGGACCTACGTGGAGTCCGACCGCGCCGGGGCCTGGGGCCGGGTCTCCACCGACGACGGCGAGCTGGGCTCCAAGGCCTCGCTCTTCGACGTCTACTACCTCCAGCAGCCCGAGGGCGGGTCCTTCGACGTCTTCGTGGACGGTCGCCGCACCGAGCGGGTCAGCACCGCGGGCGAGGGCACCCAGGGGGGCTACGCGACCTATCGGGTCCCGGACGGCGAGCACCAGCTCGAGGTCCGGACCGTCGGCGACGGAATGGTCCGCTTCTTCGGCGTCGCCGTGGAGCGGGAGACCCCCGGGGTCATCGTGGACACCCTCGGCATCAACGGCGCCCGGGCCCGCTACCACCTGCTCTGGGACGACACCCTGTACCGGGAGCACCTCCGCCGTCGTCAGCCGGATCTGGTGGTCATCGCCTACGGCACCAACGAGAGCGGCGACGAGGTCCCCATCGAGCGCTACGAGCAGCGGGTCCGCGAGGTGATGACCCGCATCCGCGAGACCACCCCCGACGCGAGCTGTCTGCTGGTCGGGCCCTCGGATCGACCGGTTCGCCGGGACGACGGCTCCTACGAGGACCGCCCCCGGACCCATCAGCTCATCGAGGCCCAGCACCGGGTCGCGGTCCAGACCGGCTGTGGCTTCTTCGACCTGGTGGCCTTCAGCGGCGGTCCCCTGTCGATGGTGGAGTGGTCGGCCGCGGATCCGGCCTTCGGCGCGCCGGACCACGTCCACTACACCCGCCGGGGCTACGAGCGCCTGGGGCAGTCGCTCCTAGCGGCGCTGCTCGAGGGCTATGGCGGCGCCGGCGAAGCCGCCGCCTCGAGCTCGGTGGTGACGGACGACGAGCCGGATCCCACCTACGAAGACGGCAACGGCCGCCCGGACTGAGGCTCCCTAGCCGGGGCTGCAGGCACCGTCGGCGCTGCAGAAGTCGGCGTCCGCGACCTCGGCGCCCAGCTCGTCGAAGGCCTTCTCCAGCACCGAGTGGACGGCCTCGCTGTCCTGGGCACCCTGGATCGCCCACTGCCGCTCGATGACGAAGCAGGGCACCCCGCGGATGCCGAGCGCGCCGGCCATCTCTTCGTCCGCGCGGACGGCGTCGGCGAAGGCGTCGGAGGCCAGCGTGGCGGCCACGGCGTCGGCGTCCAGGCCGATCCCGGTCGCCACCGGGGCCAGCGCCGCCGGATCGCCGATCGCGACGCCCTCCTCGAAGTAGGCCCGGAAGAGGGCCGTCTCCAGCTCGCTCGCCCGACCGTGCTCCGCCGCGAGGTGCAGCAGCCGATGGGCGTCGAAGGTGTTCCCGGGCTGAATCCGGTCGAAGCGGAAGGTGATCCCCTCCTCGGCGCCGGTCTGGGCCATGCGGTCCACCATCGCCTGGGCCTGAGGCACCGGGACGCCGTACTTGCGCGCCAGGCGCGCCACGTAGTCGGGCTCCAGAGGTCGCTGGCGGGGCGCGGAGGGATCCAGCTCGAAGGAGCGCAGATGGATCTCTACCTCGTCGCGTCGGTCGAACCCCTCGAGCGCTCGATTGAAACGCCGCTTGCCCACGAAGCACCAGGGGCACGCGATATCCGACCAGATGTCGATTCGCAGGGTCATGAGAACTCAGCGTGGGGCGGCCGTCGGGTCCTGTCGAGGTGATCAGAAGTCGTAGGTCAGGTGGACCCCGCCGCCGCCCGCGGTGGCCATGGGCCGCAGCTCGACGCCCGAGTCGCCGTACCAGACTACCGACTTCTGCTTCGCGAGGATGCCCGCGAGCATCAGCGCGAAGCCGCCCGTCTGGGCCAGGCCGAGGAGCGTGAGGAGCAATCGCCCCTCAGCCTCGGCCTCGGGAAAGAGGAAGAAGGGCCCGATGAACGGGACCAACATCCCCTCGGAGGTGTCCTCGTCGAAGGCGTTGATGATCGACCAGGTGAGGACGGTGATCACGTAGCCGCCGGCGAGGAGGCTGATCCCGGGGATCAGCAGGCCCTTGCGGGTTTGTTCCACGATGCGAGCGCCGGGCGGGAGCGGGACGCCTTCGACGTAGGGCTCCCGGTGGTACGTGGGCGGAGCGGCGCCGGGCTGGGCGTAGCCGGGCTGGGCGTAGCCGGGCTGGCCGTAGCCCTGGGCGGGCTGGGGGTACGCCGGCTGGCCGGGCTGGCCGGGCTGCGCGTACCCGTCGTTCGGCGGGGCCGGAACCTGCGTGGCGCCGCCGTAGTTCGCGGGCGGCGCCGCGGGGACGTCGGGCGGCGGGTCGGCGGCGTCTTCGTCGACGACGAAGATCTCGCCTTCGTCGGGACCCTCGTCTCCCGCGAAGGGCGACTCGAGGTCGTCGGGGCTCTCACCTTCTTGGGCGAGAGCCGGGGTCGCGAAGAGCAAGACGAACAAAGCGAAGATCGGGCGCATGTCCGATCCATATCCTGGGAGTGGTGTTCAATTCCACTCGCTGGGGTCGATTTCGTCCTCTTCCGGGGGCTGATCGGGGATCGCGCTCGGAGCCAATGGGGCCCCGTGGTGATGGACCAGACGCCAGCGGCCGTCCTCCCGGACGAAGACGTTGGTCGCGATGAGCCGAGCCCGCTTCCCCTCCTGACCCTCGAGGCAGGTGACGAAGGCGGTGGTCCCCAGGAGGTGCACCAGGACGTCGGAGCAGGAGAGGCTCGGGGCGCCTGGATGCCGCAGGATGCCCCGCCAGCTCGCCAGGACCTCGGCGCGACCCGACACCACCCCCATCCCGGGGTGCATGCAGGCGACGGGCGCCTCGGCGGCCCAGAGCCGCTCCATGGCGTCGACGTCGCGGTCGCGAAAGGCGCGATAGAATGCTTCGTTGGCGGCGCGGACCTCGGCTTCGAGGGCCGCCGCCATCACCCATCGCCTTCGGCGGCGGAGCTCCCGAGGATGTCGGCCACCACGGGCTGCAGGGCGCGGCCGGACACCGCCTTGGGCCGAGCCCGCCAGCGCAGGGTCCGGAAGGCGTCCAGGAGGGTCGCCAGGTCGAAGGGCTTCTCCAGCACGTCCAGGAAGGGCGCGACCTCACTGTCGAGGAGCTCCTCCGCGCGGGAGGTGAGCAGGATCGCCGGGAGGGCCGGCCCGAGGCGGTCGCGCAGGAGATCGTAGAGCTGTCCGCCGTCGCCGTCGCCCAGGTCCCAGTCGGTGACCAGCGCGATGGGCAGCACCTCGTGGGCGCGCAGGAGCGCCGCGGTCAGGGACCCCGCTTCGTACGCTTCCAGCCCGGCGTGCTCGGCTGCGCGGCACAGGAGCGCGCGCATGCCCGGGTCGTCGTCCACCACCAACACCCGTCGTCCGACCTTCATGCCGCACAGTCTGCCTGCAAAGAAGCAGGCTGTCGACGAAACCCGCATCCTCCCTCCGGCGGGGGAGGGGTCCGGAATCCCCGAGGAAGTCCCGGTGTTGGCCCTGCCAGCCGGCTCCGGGTAACGGACCGGCGTCCCGCCCCACTGGCTGATGTAGAGTCCGCGCCCGTCCGTGTCCGCCGCCACCCCCGCACCCTCGAAACCTCCCCGCCGCGCTCGCTGGCAGGGCGCGCTGCGCCGAATCGCGGACTTCTTCCCTTGGACCCTCCTGGGCCTCCTGGGGATCGCGGTCGCCATCCTGGCCCTCGGGGCGAGCTATCAGCTCGTCGACCTCATCCTCCTGGTGGTCGGCTGGGTCACCGTGGGCCTCGTCTCCCTGGCCACCGTGGTGGTCCTCGTCGGCGCGTTGGTGATCGGGCTGCGGCTCCGGCGGGCCCGCCGCGGGCGGGAGGGCGAGCGCTGGCTGGAGATGGAGACGGGGCGACCCCAACCCAGCGGGTTCGAGCTCCCCGGGTACGGGTGGGTTCCCCTGCTGCAGTCCGAGTGGTCGGTCGAGACCCCGGACGACGTGCGCGCCGAGGTCCGTACCCAGCTGGGCAAGCGGCGGGAGCTCCTCGTCGCCGGGCGGCGCGGGGAGCGGGCGGGGGTCCGGCGCCGGATCCTCGTGCGGGACGCGTTCCGGCTCGCTTCCCTCGGCCTCCGCGACACCGACGGGCTGCGCCTTCGGATCCTGCCGCACAAGGGCAAGCTCGGGCGGCTCCCGGTGCTCACCTCCTTCGCCGGCGGCGAGGACTGGCCCCATCCGATGGGCGTCGCCGAAGGCGATCGCACCGAGCTCCGCCGCTATGCGCCCGGCGACCCGGCGCGCTTCATCCACTGGAAGGTCTACGCGCGCACCAAGCGCCTGGTGGTCCGCATGCCCGAGAAGGCGCTGACCCGCGCGCGCCGGACGGTGGCCTACCTGGTCACCGGCGCCGAGGACGAGGCGAGCGCCGGGGCCGCGCGCGTGGCCATCGAGTCGGTCTCCCTCGGCGAGGAGTGGTCCTTCGGCGCCGACGGGCATCCGGAGCCGACCAGCCGAGTCGCCGAGGCCCTGGACGCCATCGTCCGCTCCGCCGCCGTCCCTCCGGCCGAGGGTGGGGCGCACCTCGAGTCGTTCCTCCGCCGCGCCGAACGGCAGGGACCCGCCGCGCTGGTCGTCTTCGTGCCCGCGGCGCCGGGGCCGTGGCTCGAGCCCACCGTCGCGGCGCTCCGGGCCCGCGCCGGCCGGGTCCGCATCGTGGTCGGCGTCGACGACCTCGTGGCGCCGCCGGTGCGCTCCCCGCTGCGCCGGCTCTTCACCGAGACCGAGCGGGCGAGCGCGACGGACGCCGAAGCGCTCGAGCAAACGCTGCAGACCCTCGCGCCGCTCCGCGCCGAGGTCCTGATCCTCGACCGCCACTCGGGGCGGGTGATGACCGAGGCCCACCGCCGGGCCGCCCTCCAGGCGAGCTCGGCGGACGCGGGTAAGAAGAAGAAGCGAAAGCGGGTGGCCGCGTGAGCGCCGTCGCCCCGGTAGGCGCCCCGGCGCGCGAACGCGAGCCCACGGTCGCCGTGGTCAGTCGCCTCTTGGTCCACGCCCTCGGCGCGGCGATCTTCGCGGCGCCCCTGGTGCGCGGCGAGGCCACCGCGCTGGCCGCCCTCGGGGCCGCGCTCGGCGCTGGCCTCGCGCCTCGGTTCGCCCGGGGTCCGTGGCGCACCGGCGGGTTGGTCACCCTGGGCGTCGCGCTCTTGGCGCTCGGTTTCCTGGGGCGCTTCCTCTTCGTCGACACCGCCATCGCCGCCCGGGGCCTCGGGCCGGCGGCCGCCCTGCGGACCGGCGATGGTTGGCTCTTCGCGTTCGGCGCCGCGGGCGTCTCCTTCGCGCTCCGTTCGCTCAGCGCGCGGCGCCGGAGCCTGGCCGCCCTGGAGGTCGTGGCGGTAGCCGCGGCCTTCATGCAGCTCGTGGTCGCCCACCGGCACGGGGCCATCAACCGCCCCTTCGAGATCGCCGACCCCATCATCGCCGCGGGGGGCGACCCCACTCATGTGTTCTACGCCGTCGGGGCCCTGGCGGCCTTGGCGGTCGTCCTCTTGCTCCTGGCGGAGCGGAGCGTGTGGCGTTCCCTCCTGCACCTGGCCGCGGTGTTGCTCGTCCTGGGGTTGGTCTTCGGGCTCACCGACGCCCTGGATCCGCCGGCGCCGCCCGTCGCCGGCGCGGGCCTCGGGCTCCGGCCGGGGGAGGGCGAACCCCAGGAGGGCGAGGGAGGCCAAGGGAACCAGCGGGGCCAGGGCGGCGAGCAGCGTCCCGACGAGAACCTGGAGTTCCAGGACGACCTCGACACCAGCCAGAGCCAGGTGCCGGTGGCGGTGGTCCTCTTCCACTCGGACTACAGCTCCCCCACCGGGGTCTACTACTTCCGGCAGGGCGCCTTCAGTCAGTACAACGGCCGCCGCATGGTCGGCGCCACCGGCGGCCTGGACCGGGACCTCGGGGACGCCTTCCCGAGCCGGACCTACACGGTCCCCGACCCGCCGCTGCTGAACCAGAACCGCACCTCGGTGGAGACCACCGTGGCGCTTCTGACCGAGCACAACCGGCCCTTCGGCCTGGAGGCGCCGGTCCGCTTCGCGCCGGCACGGAACCCCGACCCTCGGCGCTTCGACCGGCTCTATCGGGTGGAGAGCGCGGTGCTCACCTCGGACTTCTTCTCGATGATCGGGGCCCGGGCCGGCGCGAAGGACTGGGGTCCCGAGGAGTGGACCCACTACACCGAGGGGCCCGAGGACCCGCGCTACGCGGCGCTGGCCCAGCGGATCCTCGACGAGAAGCTCCCCGACTACCTCCGCGGCGACCCCGCGGCCCAGGTGGCCGCGGTGACGAGCTGGTTGGCCGAGCAGGGGACCTACAGCCTGCGCTCCCGGCACGCCGACGCCGACGACCCCACCGCCGACTTCCTCTTCGGCGACGTGACGGGCTACTGCGTCCACTTCGCCCACGCGGGGGCGTATCTGCTGCGCAGCCTCGGGCTCCCCGCGCGGGTGGCCACCGGCTACGCCGTCGACGAAGCCCAACGGGCCGGGGGCAGCGCGCTCCTCATCAGCGGGGAGACCTCCCACGCCTGGCCCGAGGTGCGCATCGAGGGCTTCGGCTGGGTCGTGGCCGACATCTCGCCGCAGAACGTCATCTCCCCGCCGCCGGCGCCTTCGGACCAGGATCTGCAGCGGCTCCTCGGCGAGCTCGCGCGCGGGCTCGAGGCGATGCCCATCGAACCGGAGACCCCGCTGGTCCAGCAGCTCGAGCGCGCCTTCGACTGGATGAAGCTCTCGCTCCTCGGGCTCCTCTGGTTCCTGGGTCTGGTCCTCGCCGCGCTCTTCGGCGGGAAGCTCTGGCGCCGCCTCGCGCCGCGCTTCGCCGACCCCGCCGCCCAGCCGCGGGTGGCCTACCGGGCCGATCTCGATCGGCTCTCCGACGTCGGCATCCGCCGGCGTCGGGGAGAGAGCCGCGAGTCGTTCGCGGCCCGGGTGGCCGAGGCCCTCCCGGCGCTGGTGCCCCTGACCCGCGCCCACGTCGGCGCGGCCTTCGGCAGCCGGCGCCGACCCGACCTCGGGTCTCATCGCTCCGAACTCCGCCAGCAGCTCCGGCAGGCGGTCCCGCTCTGGCGCCGACTCCTCGGCGCCATCGATCCCTTCTCCTGGCTGCTCACCCGCTGAACCCCCTCGCCATGACCGATCTCCAGCCCACGCCCGCCGCCTCCGCCTCGCCCCTCGAAGACGCGCACCGTGTCTTCACGCAGCTCACCCACCGGCTGCGCGCCGCCGTCGTAGGGCGCGACGAGGTCATCGAGCTCGTGTTGGTGGCCCTCTTGGCCGATGGTCACGTGCTCCTCGAGGACTTCCCGGGATCCGGCAAGACCACCCTGGCCCGCGCGCTGGGGTCGGCCATCGAGCCCGGCCCGAGCGGAGCCGTGGAGGGCATCGCGTCCTTCCGGCGCATCCAGTTCACCCCCGACCTGCTGCCCAGCGACATCACGGGCACCAACGTCTTCGACGTGGACGCCGGCGGGTTCACCTTCCGGCGCGGTCCGCTCTTCGCCCACGTGGTGCTGGCGGACGAGATCAACCGCACCTCGCCCAAGGTCCAGTCCGCGATGCTGGAGGCGATGGCCGAGAAGCAGGTCACCGTCGACGACGCCACCTACGGCCTCGACCGGCTCTTCTTCGTCATCGCCACCCAGAACCCCCTGGACCTGGCGGGCACCTATCCCCTGCCCACGCCCCAGCTCGACCGCTTCCTCTTCAAGCTGGTGATGGAGCACATCGAACGAGACGCCGAGCTCGACGTGCTGGCTTCCTACCCGAAGCCCCACCTGGACCAGGCCGCGGCTCACCCCGGGGTGAGTCGCGAGGCGATCCTCGCCGCCCGGATGGCGAGCCGAGAGTTGGTCCACCTGGCGCCGGTCTTCCGCGAAGCCCTGGTCGACCTCGCCCGGGGGCTGCGGGCCGATCCCCGCGTGCTCCAGGGCGCCTCGACCCGCTCGCTGGTCCTGGCCATGCCCGCGCTCCAGGCGCGTGCGCTGCTCCGGGGTCGCGACTACGTGGCGCCGGAGGACCTCGAGGCGCTCGCGCCGCAGATCTTCCGGCATCGTCTGGAGCTCGCGCCCGGCGTCGAGGATCCGCTCGAGGTCATCGGGGACGCCCTGGCTCCCCAGCTCGAGATCCTCGCCCGAGCGAGCCTGAAGGGCTGAACGATGGTCCGCTCCGACCCGAAGCCGCGACCCCTGAAGGTGCTGGCCCTGGCCCTGGCCAGCGGGCTGGTCTGCGCGGCGCTCGGGATCGGTGGCGGCGTCGGCGTGGACGCGCAGGATCCCTTCGCGGTCGCCGAGCCGGGAGCGCCTGGCGAGCCCGACGAGCTGGTGGCGTGGCAGCTGGTCCGCGCCAAGAAGCTGGTGGAGGCCCGGGAAGCGGCCCAGGAGATCCTCGACGCGCGGCCGGACTCGGCCCTCGGTCACTTCGTCCTGGCCCACGCCTACCACTACGGCGAGGCCAACTTCCCGCGGGCGCTCCACCACGCGGAGCAGGCCCTGGCCCTCTTCGAGGCCGAGTACGGCTCGCCGCCGCCCCCGACGGTCGAGCTCTGGCACCGCCGGATGATCTACGAGCTGGCCCAGGCCCACGCGGACCTCGACCACTACCCGGAGCAGCTCGCTTGGTACGCGCGCTTCGACGAGCTCTACGACCCGGACACGCTGGCCGCGCGGGCCTGGCCCCTGATGAAGCTCCGCCGCTTCGAAGACGCGCGGACGGCCGCCCGGGACGGGTTGGAGAGCGGCATCGACTTCCAGGTCGAGATCGCGCTCAACGCGCTCTGCGCCATCGAGTTCGAGGCCGGCGACGACGACGCCAGCTACGCCGCGTGCCGCCAGGCCCTGGAGCACGCGCGCAACTCCCCCCAGGGGGCCAACGCGGTGGACCTGACCAACTTCGCCGAGGCGGCGCGGGCGGCGTTCCAACTCGACGAGGCGGAGGAGGTGCTCCTCGAGGCCGCCGAGGCCCCGGTCGCCTGGTACGGCAACCCCTGGCTCGAGCTGGGCGACCTCTACACCCGCGGCGCCCGCTTCGCCGAGGCCCTGCAGGCCCTGCAGCGGGTCCCCGGCTACCGGGCGCAGCGACCGCCCCACGTGCAGGACGCCGATCGCAACGAGGGACGGCGCGCCCTGGCGGGCTTCTTCCTCGCCGTGGGCCGCTACGCCGACGCCCGGGAGATCACCGAGAAGGCCCTCGTGATGCCCGACCGGCGCTCCCACAACAGCCGCGACCCCTACCAGGACCGCGCGGTGGTGGCCCTGATCGACCGGGCCGCCGTGCGCGGCCTCGCCGCCGAGGCCCGCGAGGAGGCCGCGGCGTTGGGGCTCTGGGAGCGGAGCCGGGCCTGGCTGGAGGCGGCCGAGCAGCGATTCGGTGGATGGATGAGCGGTCGCCAGGCGGTCCAGCTCTTGGCCGACGACGGTCGGCTGGTGGGCACCTTCCAGATCGGGACCAGCCGGGCGGCCATCGTCCCTCCCTGGATCGTCGGCGAGTTGGTCGACGTCGCCGGCGCGGCGGTGGTCGACGAGGCGACCCGGCTGGCTCGGGAGCGCGATGGCCGGCAGGCCGCCGGGCCCTATTACGACGCCTTCCAGGCCGAGGCCGCCTGGCGCGAGGGGGACGAAGACCGAGCCATCGAGCTGGCCGAGCGCTCGGCCAGCGGCCTCGCCGACGGCGAGGCCATGCTGCGCGCGCGGGTGGACGCCATCCACGCCGCCGCGCTCCTGGAGCGGGACGGGGCCGCCGCGGCGATGCCCCTCTTCGAGCGGGTCCTCCAGAAGGACCCCGGGGTGCTCCGGCGCCTGGCCATCGCGCTGCCCGTCCGGGTCGACGGGACCGGAGACTCCCTCGCGGAGGCGGTGGCCGACGGCGTGGAGCGCTCCCCGCGCTTCGACGCGGACGACGAGGGCTTTCGCGTGAGCCTCACCCCCGTCGGGGCGTCGGTCGAGGTGTGCCTCCTCTCCGCGACCGATGCGCGTCTGGGCTGCAGCGCGGCCGCGGACCCCGACGTGAACGACGCCGAAGACACCCGGGCTCGGGCGGTCTTGGACGCCTTCCATCAGGCGGTCTTCGCCCCGCGGGTCGATCTCAGCCAGGGCGACATGGGCTCCCTGGACGGCAGCATGCGCAGCACCCGCGACCCCATGGATGGGCTCCTCGGGTTCTGAGCGGTTTGGGGCAACGGTGACCGTGCCCACGACCATTCACTGCTTGGAATCCCTCAATTGAGGTATTGGAATTCACCCAGGGGTCCGTCAGCCTGTGTCCCATGGCCTCTTCCCCCCCCGCCCGTGCTCCGCACTTGGTGCCGACGAGCGCGGACCCTTCCGGCGTCCAACTACGAGTCCGACCCAAGACCGCCACCGAGTGGCGCCAGCGGGTGGAGGAGAGCGACGGCGATCTCTCGCTCACCGTGGAAGCCCTTCTTCGGGACTACGAGAGTCTCGAACGGCGGATGCACGGGTTCGCGCTGCGCGCCCGGGCGGCGCAGGCGCTCGCCGATCGGCTGAGCCTCTCGGTCCACGTGGTGGGCGCCAGCGGGGTCCTCTTCGCCAACGCGGCCGCGCGCGACCTGGAGCGCGAGGGCGTGCTCCGCGAGGTCGAGGGGCGCCTCGAGTGCGCCGGCTTCGAGGCCAAGGAAGATCTCGAGCAGGCCATCGTGGAGGCCCAACGCGGCGGGTCGGTGCGCCGCTCCTTCGTGCTCATCCGCGACCGCAAGCCGCGGCTCCTGGGCTTGGTCCTCTCCACGGAAGGGGCCCTGCCGGGCGCCGCCATCGTGGTGGTGGCCGACCCCACCGTCGAGCGCGCCGTCGACGCGGACGTCTACTGTCGTCACTTCGGCCTGACGCCCGCCGAGGGCCGGGTCGCCGAGCGTCTCGCCATCGGCGAGAGCGCTCGCGAGGTCGCCGACTCCCTCGACATCGGCGTCGAGACGGTCCGCACCCACGTGAAGAGCATCCTCCGGAAGATGGGCACCAACCGGCAGATCGACGCCGTCCGGATGCTCGTCACCGGTCCGCTCCTCCTGGGCTGACCCGAAGGCCACCGAGCCCGTTGGGGGACGGGCTCGGAGCGCCTCGGTTGCCGCTCGCTCAGCTCAGGAGCGGCACGATCCACAGCACGTGGATCACCGCCAACGCGATCTGCAGTAGCGCGAAGATCGCCGCGGCGCGCACGAACTTCCCGAAGGTCATGGGGAGCCCGTACTTGTGCATCAGGGTCACGGCGACGACCGTGGACGCCGATCCGATGGGCGTGAGGTTGCCGCCCAGGTTCGCGCCGAAGACCACCGACCACCAGAGCCGCGGGTCGTCGAGGGGCGCCATGCCGCCGAGGATCTTCGCCAGCATCGCGGCCAGCGGGATGTTGTCGGTGACGGCGCTGAATCCGGCGCTGCTCACCAGGGTCGCCGCCGTGCCCGCGCCAGCGACCGAGTCGTTGAGCGCGATGACCCGGGCGAGGCCGTCGCCGATGAGCGCGAGGACCTCCGCGTGCTCCATCACGTCGATGACGATGAAGAGGAACGCGAAGAAGAGCAGCAGGTCCCAGTCGACGTCGCGATAGAAGCGCTCGGCGGTCCCCTTGAAGCGGAGGAGCATCACGATGCCGAAGGCCATCGCGACGAAGCCCATCCCCAGCGGGTACTCGAGCACCGACGCGGCGGCGATGGCGGCGATGAAGAGCACCAGCATCACGCCCGCGAAGCGGAAGAAGCGGAGCGAGTCGATGCCGTCGCGCTCGTCGAAGGACGCGACCCGCTCCGCCGCCGCCCGGCGCTCGGACTCCGTCTTCAGCCGCCGGATGCCGAAGATCCGGGCGCCGAGGAGGAGGGTGAGCACAGTGGCGACCAGGACGTAGGGCGCCGCCACGAGGAAGAAGCGGACGAAGGAGATCCCCGCGGCGGTCCCCACGATGATGTTGGGCACCGAGGAGATCAGCGTGAGCAGTCCGCCCACGTTGGTCAGGAGGCCCTCGATGAGCAGGAAGCCGAGGAGCTGGTCGCGGCGCTCGAGCTTCTCCAGGGACACCGCCGTGAGCGACCCGACGATGATCATCGCGGTGACGTTGTTGAGCAGCGCCGAGAAGAGGACGGTGAGCCCGCCGTAGGCCACCAGGAGCCCGAAGGGGTCGCCCTTCGAGGCTTTGGTGAGCTTGATCGCGATCCAGGTGAACAAGCCCGACTTGCTGGTCACGTCCACGAAGAGGCTGGACCCGAGGATGATGGCGATGACCGGCCAGTCGATGCCCAGGACGTAGACCGGGAGCTCGCGGGCCTCGCCCCAGGCGTTCTGGACGGGGCCGAAGGGGAGGACCTGCATCGCGTGGCCGAGGCCCAGCGCGAGCACGGCGAAGACGCCGGTGATGACCGACTTCTTCGCGTGGAGTCGTTCCTCCAGCGCGAGGGCGAGGACCATCCCGACCAGCACGGCGACGAAGACGAGCGTGACGCCCATCGTGGGTTCGTGGTGCGGCATCGGCTCAGACCATCAGGAGCGGCGTCTGGGTCAGCTCGACGGCGAGCGAATAGGCCACGCCGTGGAGCGCGATGCGGTCCTCCTCGAGGGTGGGGAAGACCACCAGGTCCACCTCCTGCTCCTCGATGATGGCCCGGTAGTCGGCGACCCGGTGGCCCTGCAGGACGTGCGGGACGACATCGAGCTCGGCGCCGGCGCCGGCCAGGACCTCGCTGGCGGTGGCGATCCACTCGCGCGGCTCGCGGAGGAGCTGCTCCAGGAGGGTCTCCCGGGCGGTCTCGGTGTCGATCTCCGGGACCTTGGCGATGGCGCCCATGTAGCGCTCGAAGATCGCGTCGTGCTCCATGTGGGTCAGGTGGAGTCGGCCGCCCGGCCGGGTGAGCTTCGCCGCCCAGCTCACCAATCCGTCGTCGCCGGTCAGGCTGTCGTTGATGGCCATCACGCTGTCGGTCCGCGAGTGCTGCCACTCCATCGAGGGGTAGGCGCGGGGGTTGGGCGTCACGACGACCGGGAGCTGGGTCCCGCGGGTGAGCGCGTTGAGGTAGACGCCCAGGCTGTAGCTCCACTTCCAGGCGTCGCTGTGCAGGTTGCGGTACGTGACCACGGCGTCGAAGGCCCCATCGCCGGCCAGGCGGAGGCAGCCTTCGACGGTGCGCCAGGAGCCCTCGCCGCGCACCTCCCACTCGGCGTCGGGATCGGTGCCGGGGGCGAGGAGCCGCTGGCAGGCCTCGACCCACCCGGCGAGCGCGTCGCCCTCCAGGTCCGCGAGGAGCAGCAGGCGCCCCAGGGGCGGCGGCGCGTAGGCGAAGCGGGGTTTGTCGGCCGCGCGAAAGACCGACTCGAACTCGTCGACGTTGAGCACGGCGCGAGCATAGCGCTTCGGGGCCCCTTCCGGGTTCGGCTACCCATCGCCGCGCGTGCGCCGTAGGCTGGGCCCCATGGAGGAGGCGGGTTCCGTGACCGACGAGCCGCAGGCGCCGTCGAAGCTGCGCTTGGTCTTGCTCGGCGTGTTCATGGCCGGGCTCTTCGTCTTCGGCTGGGCCAGCGGCTGGGCCGACCACTTCACCCTCGAGGGGATCCGGGACGCCATCCAGTCCGCGGGCGCCTGGGGCATCTTCCTCTTCATCGGGGCCTTCGCCGTCGGGGAACTCCTCCACGTCCCCGGAGTGGTCTTCGTCGCCGCCGCCGTCCTGGCCTACGGTGAGCTGGTCGGGGGGATCACCGCCTACGTCGGCGCGCTGGTGAGCGTCGCGGTCAGCTTCGGGGTGGTGCGCGGCGTCGGTGGTCGGGCGCTCGGCTCCATCGGTCACCCCCGGGTCCGCAAGATCCTCGACCGCCTCGAGGAGCGGCCGGTGCGCGTGGTCGCGCTGCTCCGCCTGATCCTCTGGGTCGCGCCGCCGCTGAACTACGCGCTGGCGCTCTCGCCGGTGCGGTTCCGGGACTACATGGTCGGCAGCGCCATCGGGCTGGTCATCCCCCTGACCCTGGCGGCGCTCTTCCTCGACTGGCTCGTCTCGTTCCTGCTCTGAACGACCGCGCTCAGTCGGCCTGAGTCGCCGGCCCCGGCCGGCGCTCGACGAGGCGGATGGCGCCGTCACGCTCGGCGAAGCGCAGCGTGAACGACCAGGAGTCCGGGGGCGGCAGCGCTCGGGTCGCGTCTTCGAAGCAGCGCCGCGCGCCCGCCGCGTTCGGGTGCTCGTCGGCGCAGGCGAAGGCCGCCATCGCTTCCTCGGGGCGCTCGTCCACGGCCCCGACCACCTCGACGAGCAGCCCGTCGTCGTCCGCCGTCGTCGCGACCACGGTCTCTTCTGCGTCCAGGGCGCCATAGGTGCGCTCGACCTGCCGTCGGGCCACCACGCCCGCCGACCGCCATCCGTCGGCGTGACGCACGGCCAACCAGGTCGTGGCCACGGGGGCGCCGCCGCCGACCAGCCGCAGCTCCAGGGCGCCCGACCATCCCGCGGGGACCGCCGGGGCTTCCGCGTCGCCCGGGATCTCGGCTTCGGGGGAGCAGCCGAGGTGGGCACAGAGGGCCGCGAGGTCGGGAGCGGGGTCGCGGGCCTCGGCGGCGGGGGGCGCGGCGGCCGGGGGCGCAGGCACCGCGCCCGAGGTATCGTCCGTCGGCTCCAGCGCGGTGAGCTCCCGGGCCAGCGCCCCGCTGGGGCGGATGGCGAGGGCTTCCCGGAGCGCCGCCCGGGCCGCCACGAGGTCGCCGGCCCGGCGAGCCCAGCGAGCCCGCTCGTGCAGACCGTGGGCACGCTCCCGGGGCTCGATGGCCAGCGCCAGCGCCGCTGTCAGGTGGGCGTCGGCTACGGCGGGGCGATCGAGCTCGAGCGCCAGCGCGCCGGCCTCCCGGTGGAGCGCCGCGGTGGGCCCCGCCTCCAGGGCGTCCTCGAGGTAGCGGAGCGCGACGTCCCTCTCGCCCCGCCTCGCTTGCTCCCGCCCGTCGGCAGCGAGGAGCGCCCGGCGCCGCACCACCTCCCGCTGGGCGGGCGGGCTCGCGAGGTGCGCCTCGTAGCGATCGAGCGCGGTCGGTGCCCGGCGCTCGGCGGGGACCGTGGGGGAGTGGCTCTGGGGCGGCCGCGCGCCGAGGTCCGCGCTCGGCGGCGACGACGACCGGCAGGTGCAGGCGCCGAGCACCAGGATCGCGGCGAGCCGGAGGGCCCTCACTCCGCGCTCGCGCGCGGCATCTCCCGGGGCGCGGCGTCGACGGTGCGGAGCCGCTCGATGTCCAGGAGGGCGGTGACCTCGTGCTCGTCGGTGACCGCTCGTCGCAGGCGCTGGCGCGCCTCCGCGATGGATCGCGCGATGACGTCGTTCGACGTGGACTCGGGGGTCATCCGCAGGATGTTGGCCAGGGCTCGGACCATCGAGCGGGCCGAGGAGTAGCGGCGCTCGGGCTCCTTGCGGAGCGCCCGGTGCACGGCGTCGGTCAAGCTCTGGGGGAGGTCATCGCGGTACTCGGTGAGGGGCGGGACCCGCGCGTCGCGGACCTGCTCGAGGATCTCCAAGGGGCTCTCCCCGAGGAAGAGCTTCCGGCCCGCGAGGGCCTCCCACATGACGATGCCCACCCCGAAGAGGTCGGTCTGCACCGTGGGGTCGGCCCCCTGGGTCATCTCCGGCGCGATGTAGCCGAGCTTGCCCTTGACCATCTCCGGCTGGGTGATGCGCGCTCGGTCCATCGCCCGCGCCAGCCCGAAGTCGGCCAGCCGAACCACCCCGTTGGTGCCGAGGAGGATGTTCTGCGGGGTGACGTCGCGGTGATAGACCGGGGAGAGTTCGCCCTCGTCGTTGCGGTTCCCGTGGGCGGCGTTGAGCGCCTTGAGGATCTCGATGCCGATGGCCGCCACGAGGTGCCAGGGCGTCCGCGCCGCGGCCGCCTTGTGTGCCATCCGCCACTCGAAGAGGTTGAGCCCGTCGACCCACTCCATGACCAGGAAGTAGGCGCCGTCCTCGTCCCGGTCGAAGTCGTGGATCCCCACGATGTTCGGATGCTGGAGCGCCGCGGTGACCCGGGCCTCCTCCACGAACATGGCGACGAACTTCGGGTCCTCGCTCAGCTCGTCGAGGATCCGCTTCACCGCGACCGGTCGCCGGAACCCGGCCACCCCGTGCGTGGTGGCGCGGAAGACCTCGGCCATCCCGCCGTGGCCGGCGAGGGCGAGGAGCTCGTACTTTCCGCCGAGGAGGCGGCCGATGGCAGGGTGAGTCGGCAGAGCGCGGTCGTGGGGTGGGGCGGGCGAACCCGGAAGCGAGGAAGGGGAGAGCCTACCACCCCCCGGTCCGCCGGTCAGTCCCCCGAATGCGGTCCGCCCGGTCGCGAGGCCTGCCCGGTCGCGCAGAAAAGTTGACCCCGCGCGGAGGGCCTCCGAAAGGTCCGGTATGCGGCGACGAATCCTCCTTTCCGCGCTGGTCTCCGGCGCGCTCGCGTTGGCGGCGGTGCTCACCTGGAGCCAGCATCGCGCGAGCACCCGGGACGCCCATCTGGACGCCGCGCGGGCCGCGCTGGGGGCGCCCTTCCGGGAGGCGCCTGAGCTGCACGATCTGGAGGCCGGGGACGCGCTGGCCCATCTGGAGGCCGCCCGGGAGCTGGGCGCCGAGGTCGACCAGGAGGTCGCCGAGGCGGAGAGCGTCGCCTTCCTCGTCGCCGGCGACCTGGTGAGCGCCGCGGGCGCCCTCCGCGAGGCCAAGCGTCCCGGTTGGACCGCGCGGACCCGACTGGTGGCCGCGGCCATCGCCGTGGGCCGGGGACACCTGGACGAAGCCGACGAACACGTCCGGGAGGCGACCATCCTCGGCGCCGACCTGGGGGACACCGACCATCGCCGGGCCCTGCTCTTCGCCGGGGACCTCGCCCTCGACCGCGAGGAGGCCCGCGCGGCTCGAGACGCCTTCGCCGAGCTGGCGCGCCTCGAGCCCGACGTGGCCGCGGTCCACAACCGGCACGGCCTGGCGCTGGAGGCCCTCGGGGATCTCGCGGCCGCCCGGGCCGAGGTCGCGCGGGCCCTGGAGCTGGACCCGGAGCTGGTCGACGCCTGGGTGAACCACGGCCGGCAGGAGCGGGCGGCCGGCGAGACCGAGGCCAGCGCAGCCGCGTTCCGCCGCGCCACCGAGCTGGCCGCCGGTCGCGGTGACGCCTGGTTGGGCCGCGGGCTCGCCGCCCTGGACGCCGGGGACCTCGACCGCGCCCGCCCGGCCATCGAGCGCGCCCGCGAGCTGAGCCCCGAGAGCCTCGACGCAGCGCTGGCCGAGGGCGATCTCCTGCGGGCCGAGGGGCGGCTGGAAGAGGCCGCCAACGCCTACCGGCTGGTCATGCGCGACAACCTCCACCACGCCGGCGGCTGGGTGAAGCTGGGCAACGTCCTCTTCGCCACCGGCGAGCGGGCCGACGCGGCCTTCGCTTATCGGCAGGCGCTGGAGCGGGACCCGAGCCTGGCCGCCGCTCACAACGGGCTGGGCGCGGCGCTGATGGGGCGGGACGACGGCGCGGCGCGGGTGGCGCTGGAGCGGGCGGCGGAGCTCGACGGCGCGGACCCCCACCCGTTGATGAACCTCGCCCTCCTCGCGGAGCGCAGCGGCGATCGCGCCGGCGCCCGCGACGCCTGGAGCCGCGCGCTCGAACGCGCCCCGGGCAGCCCGGTCGCCGAGGCGCACCTCGAGGCGCTGCGCTGAACGCGCCGCCCCGGTAAGGAGGCGACGAGCGGGGGTCCCCTATCCCGATGCGAGGAGGCAACGCCTCCCCGCGAAAGGACCCCCGGATGCTCCCGCTCTCGTACCGTTCGACCTTCGTCTGTCTCCTCGCCCTCGGCGGCTGTACCGCCGAGATGGCCTCCTGGGACGACGACGATCCGGCCGCCATCCTGGACCACGAGTGGGCCGACGACGGCGCCCCCGAGGGCGACGAGGCCGAGTCGCCCGAGGAGTGGTACGAGAACGACGAGATGTTCCTCTCCAAGGAGGAGGCCGCGGCCGCCGACGAGGCCGATCTCGCGGCCGAGGCCGCCGGGGCCCCCAAGGCCGCGCCGGTCTTCCAGCTCCCCTTCCCCTGCGGGCAGGTCTGGGCGGGCCAGACCCGGACCAACCACAGCCCGGTGAACTCCGTCGACTTCAACCGCCGCGACGACTTCGGCGACTCGGTGCTGGCCGCGGCGCCCGGCCGGGTGACGGTGGTGGGCAACACCGGCAGCAGCAGCTACGGCCGCTGGATCGAGATCGATCACGGCAGCGGCTACCGGACCCGCTACGCCCACCTCCGGGGCCAGGCGGTCTCGGTGGGCCAGCGGGTGCGTCGAGGCCAGCGGATCGGCGCGGTGGGCAACAGCGGCGGCTCCACCGGGCCGCACCTCCACTTCGAGCTGCGGCGCAACGGCGTGGCCATCCGGCCCAGCTTCAACGGCAACCGGGCCCACTTCTTCGGCACCCGGAACTACAAGAGCCGCAACGGGTGCGCGACCCAGAGCGACGGGACCAACGGCACCGTGCGGACCAACGGGGCCCCGCTCACCATTCGGTCGGCGCCGCGCACCGACGCGCGCGCGGTGGGCACCGTGGCCAGCGGGACCCGGGTGCGCATCCGGTGCCACCGGCGCGGCACCCGGGTGACCGGCAAGTTCGGCACGACGCGCCTCTGGGACCGCATCGGCCGCGGCTTCATCTCCGACGCCTACGTGCACACCGGCACCGACGGGCGCGTCGCGCCCTGGTGCGATTGAGCGGCCCGGTCGCCGCGCTCAGACGAGGTCCGTCGCGACCCCGGTGAGCTCGGCGCTCAGGTCCCAGAGCCGCGCGGCGGCGCTGGTGTCCCGCGCCTGCTCCGCGGGGAGCTCGTGGGTGGGCGTCCCCCGGATGGCCAGGAAGCCGTCGGGACCGATGAAGTCTCCGCCCTCGATGTCCTCGGCCGTCGCCGCGTAAAGCGTCGGGGCCGCGCCCGCGCGGGCGTCCTGGGCGATGTATTGGTTGTTCACCTTCATGATCCACTGCTGGAGCTTCGAGCCCTCCAGCCGGGGACCGACGAACTGCAGGTTGGTGTCGGCGAACCCGGGGTGGCAGGCCACCGCCAGGGCGCCGCTGCCGGCGGCTTCGAAGCGCCGCTGGAGCTCCAGGGTGAAGAGCAGGTTGGCCAGCTTGCTCTGGCCGTAGGCGAGCCACTTCTGGTAGCCGCGCTCCCAGTTGGGATCGTGCCAGCGCATGCGGCCCATCCGGTGGGCCAGGCTGCTCACGGTGACCACCCGGGCCTCGTCGGCCGCCAGCAGGCGGTCCATGAGCTGCACCGTCAGCGCGTAGTGGCCGAGGTGGTTGGTCCCGAGCTGCATCTCGAAGCCCTGGGCGGTGCGCCGCAGGGGGAGCGCCATGACTCCCGCGTTGTTGATCAGCAGGTCGATGGTCGGGTGGTCCCGGCGAACGCCCTCGGCGAAGGCGGCCACCGAGGCCAGATCCGAGAGGTCGAGCTGACGCAGCTCGACGGTCGCGCGGGCGTGCTTCTCTTCGATGCGGGCCAGGGCTTCGCGCCCCCGAACTTCGCTCCGGCAGGCCAGGATGACGTTGGCGCCACGGCCCGCCAGGGCCTGGGCGGCCTCGAAGCCGATCCCGCTGTTCGCCCCGGTCACGATGGCCCGGACCCCCTCCAGGGAGGGCATGTCGTCGATGCTCCAGCCGCTCATGGACCCGGCATAGCACGCTTCTCTCGCCTGGAGCCGGCCCGCGAATGCGATCGCCTTTCGTACCCTCGGATCGCCCCCGGGGCGCAGAAGCACAGCCTGGGGACAACTATCCTAAGCCCACGAGAGCACGCCGAAATTGGGGAATCGTCGTGATACCCCCCATCCGGCGATCCGTGCGATCTTCCTTGAACCCCCTCCACGGGCTCGCTAACGGCGGTGCGATGTTGGGATCGAAGGCGGTGCTGTCGGAGCGGCGGGGCGCGGCACCCCTCGGTCGTCCCGCGCCCGGGCGCCGGAGCGCCCTCGCCGTCGATCTGGTGGAGATCGCCGCCCGGCTGGATCGGCTCGCCGGCGCCGAGGTGGTCGAGCCCCGGTCTCCGGTCGAGGTCCTGGCCACCCGCAGCGACCTGGTGGGCAGCGTGGCCGTCGCCGAGGTCCTGACCAACGACCAGTGGCCCGCCGCCGAGCCCCGCGTCGACGACGGCCGCTGGCTCGGCCAGCACGTGGCCATGCGGTTGGAGAGCAGCTCGCGGTGGCTGGAGAAGACCCTGGCCGACCCGTCCCGCGGTCGCAGCCCGCTGCCGGGCCCCGCCCGGGTCCACGAGCTCCTGCAGCTCGAGCGCTCCCGCGCCGGCCGGCCCGCCGACTGGCTCGCCCAGCTCGCCGACGAGCTGGGCCGCCCGTGGACCCACCGCTGCCTGGCCATCATGCGCACCCTGCGGCGGGAGGCCGACCGGCTGCGCGCCGACTCGGCCGGCGACCTGCGGGCCCTCGGGCCCCAGTCCGCGCGGTTGGAGCGCCTCGACGCCGCCCTCCGCCGCAGCGTGGCCGGGGCCCAAGGGGACACCGACCAGGCCCTCGCGCGACGTTTCGGCGCCGCCTTCGCGGCGATCTTCACGCGCTTCGTGGAGACCCACGCCGAGGCCGAGACCATCGAGCGGGGGTTGGTGGACCGGTTCCTCCTCTCCGGCCCGGCCGCCTCGCTCCGCGCCGACCTCGACGCCGCCATGCGGGCGGTCCTCCGCGAAGAGCGGGCGCTCCTGGAGTCGTTGGTGCGCGCGTGCATCGACCATCGCGAGGAGCTCGAGGCGTCCGCCCCGGCGGAAGCCGCCGCGGAAGCCGAGGCGGAGGTCGCCCCGGAAGCCGAGGTCGAAGCCCCCGAGGTCGCCCCGGAAGCCGAGGTCGAAGCCCCCGAGGTCGCCGACGCCGAGGCCGCGGCCTCCGGAGCCGACGAAGTCACCGACGCGGCCGAGGTCGCGCCCGCTGGGGTCGAGGATCCCGCATCCGAGACCGAGGTCTCCGCAGACGCCGCGGAGGCGTCGACATCCGATGAGCCCGACCCCGCGTCGGCAGCGAGAACCCACCCATGACCCGACTCGTCCTCCTCCTCGCCGGCACCGCCGGCATCGTGGTCGTCGCGCGCGCCGCCGGCTTCTACGCGGGCGTCGACTCCTTCGCCTTCGGCCTGACCCTGGCCATGGGCGGCGTGTTCCTGGTCGGGTTGACCGAGCTGATCCTGCGCGAGCGCCACGTGGGGCGCACCAAGCGCTCCCTGACCCAGGTGCTGCGCCCGACCGAGGGCGAGAAGGTCACCCTGGAGGGGGCCCCCGCGCCCCTCGCCGCCCGGCTCCGCGCCCACCTCGAGCGCGACCCCATGCCCGCCGATGGACCGGTCATCGCGCCCTTCCTGGTGGGCCTGCTGGTCATGCTGGGGCTCCTGGGGACCTTCCTGGGCCTCTTCGAGACCCTCCGGGGGGCGCGGACGGCCCTGGAGGCCAGCGCCGACGTCGACTCGCTCCGGGCCGGCCTCGCCAGCCCCATGGGCGGCCTCATGCGCAGCTTCGGGACCTCGGCCGCGGGCGTGGCCTCGTCGGCCATGTTGGGCCTGGCGATGGTCTTCGTGCGGCGCTCGGCGCGGCAGCTCCAGGAAGCCATCCACGCCGCGTGCGCAGGCCCGCTCTCGTACCTGAGCGCGTCGCGCCGGCAGCTCTCCGCGCTCGAGGAGTTGGCGGACCAGGGCAAGGCCATGCCCGCCGCCGCCGAGGCCCTCCGCGACGCGGTGCTCCTGCTGGAGCGCTTGGGTGACGACGAGCGCGCCCGCGGAGACCTCCTGGCCACGCGCATCGACGCGCTCCGGGACGACTGGCGCGATACCCACCGGGCCTCGCTGGACGAGCTGCGCGGGGCGCTCGAGGGCGCCGCGGCCCGGACCGCGGAAGCCGCCGGGGCCGCCCTCGCGCCGGCGGCCGCCGAGGTGGTCACCGCCGTCCAGAAGAGCGCCCGGGACCAGCTCGCCTCCATGCAGGAGACGGCCACCGCCCAGCTCGAGGCGGTCCGCTCGACCAGCGCGGCCCAGCTCGACGCCCTGCAGTCCTCGGCGAGCGCCCAGCTCTCCACCCTGCAGGACGCCCTCCGCGAGCAGGTGGAGGCCCTGGGGGCCGCCCAGACCGCCCAGGCCGCGGAGCTCCAGAAGGTCCTCGACGCCGAGCGCTCGAGCCGCAAGGAGCAGGACGCCGCCCTCGCGGAGCGCCTGCAGACCGCCGTCAGCGCGGTCGCCAGCGACCTCGAGGCCGCGGCCCGGGATCGTCGTCGGGACGAGTCGGCGCTGGCCGACCGCTTCACCGAGCACCTGAAGGCGCTGGGCGAGGCCGAGGGGTCCCTGGCGGGCCGCTTCGCCGAGCAGCTCGAGGCCCTCACCCGCGCCGAGGAGGCGCACGTCGAGCGCATGGGCTCCCGCCTGGACGCCTTGGGCGACCGGCTGGCCGAGCAGCTCGGCGAGCTGGTGATCGGCGAGGAGAGCCGGAGCGAGGCCGTGGCCGAGCGCCTGGAGGCGCTGGTGGCCGGGTGGCGCGAGGCGCTCACCGCCGCGCGCCAGGCCGAGACCACCCGCGGCGACGAGGCCGCCGCGCGGCTCGAGGCGCTGGTGGCGACCTGGGGCGAGACCCTGGAGTCCGCCCGCGCCACCGAGGCCGAGCACGGCAAGCGGGTCGCCGAGGCCCTGCGCTCCGCCGAGGACCAGATCCGCGTCGGCGGCGAGACGGTGGCGGCCATGGCCCGCGAAGCCAGCGAGCGCGAGGTGGCGCGGGACGCTCGGGCCGATGGGCTCCTGGCGCGTTTGGACGCGGTCGGCAACGAGCTGGAGGCCGCGCGCGTCGCCCACGCGGCGGCGCTGGCCGAGGTCGAGGACCGCCTGGCCGAGCGGCAGGAGAAGCGCACCGAGGCGGTGGTGGAGTCCCTGGGGGCCCACGCCGAGCGCCTCGGCGCCATGCAGACCACCCTCGAGAACCAGCACCGCGAGCGACTCCAGGCCGTGGCCGAGGCGCTGACCGCGCAGGCCGAGAAGCTGGGGGGGATGCAGGAGACCCTCGAGGAGCGCCACGCGGTGCACGCCGCCGAGCTGGGCGCGGCCCTGGTCGCCGAGGCCAAGCGCCTGGGCGCTGGTCTCGAGGAGACTTCGGCGCTGGTGCGCGAGGCCGCGGGAGCCACCGCCGCTGGCGGCGCCGAGCTGGCCGCCGCGGCCGAGCTCTTCACCGCCGCCGTGGAGCGCCACGGCGAAGCGGCCGAGCGCTGGCTGGAGAGCCTGGGCCAGGTCGAGCGCGCGGTGGAAGAGGCCGGCGAGGGCGCCGCGGTGGACGTGCTCGGGCAGTACCTGGCGCGGACCCACGAGCTCTTCGATCAGCAGCTCGGGTTCCAGCAGGCCCTGGTGGCCCAGATCGAGAACCAGGGCCCGCTCTTCGGGCCGGGCGCCGGCCGTGAGCCGGACGGGGTCGCCGCCGATGCATGACCACGACGAAGAGGGCGGGGGCGTCCTCTGGGCCGCCTTCGGCGACCTCATGGCCTGCCTCTTCGGGATCTTCGTGCTCTTCTTCGCGTGGATGGTCCTCTTCGAGGTGGACCTGAGCAACGACCTCGCCGAGGTCCGCGCCGAACACGAGGCCGCCGAGGCGCGCCTCGACGAGCTGGAGAGCGCCCTGGCCGGCCCCCTGGCCAGCGGGCTCATCACCCTGACCGACGGGCGCATCGGCATCCGCGGCAGCGTGCTCTTCGACTCCAGCTCCGCCGAGCTCCGCCAGGAGGGCAAGGACCTCCTCCGCCAGCTCGCCGGTCCGCTCCAGGGCTACCTGGAGCACAGCGGCGAGACCGCGATGGTCAGCGGCTTCACCGACGACCTCCAGCTCCGCCGCAATGGATCCTTCGCCGACAACTGGGAGCTCAGCGTGGAGCGCGCCCTCACGGTGGTGCGCACCCTGACCGAAGCCGGCTTCCCGCCGGGCCGGGTCTTTGCCGCGGGCTTCGGGGCCCAGCACCCCATCGCCAGCAACGCCGATGAAGAGGGCCGGGCCCTCAACCGCCGGGTGGAGATCGCGCCCGTCCCGGCGCCGCTCCTGGAGCGCCTCACCGCCAGCACGCAGAACGGCAAGTGAGCAGCGACCTCCAGAGCCTGCAGGCGGCCATCGTCGACGGCGCGAACGCCGGGCTGATGGAGTTCGACCGACCGCGCTTTCGCTTCGTCGAGCGGCTCGCCGAGAAGGCCGCCGAGGCGCCCGAGCTCGCGCGGCCGCGCATCGTGAAGCGGGCCCGGGAGCGTCTGCAGGCCCTCCAGGAGGACTTCGAGCGCGCCGAGCGCGCGGCCGAAGCGGACCTCGAGCGCCTCGAGGCCGTGGGCGCGGACCGCGCCGGGCTGGCCCGGGCCGCCTTCGAGCGCCACGCCTTCCGGGAGGTCCGGCGCGCGGCGCTGCGGCACCCGGAGCGCTCGCCACGGGTCGCCCGCGAGCTCGGCGCCCAGCACGCCGCCCGGCTCCGGGAGCAGCTCGCCCAGCGGGCGCCGGCTCACGGGGGCGACGGCGGCGAGCTCCTGGAGGTCGCCCAGGCCCTCTACCGCGAGCGCTCGGCGGACGCGGTGGCCCAGAAGACCTTGGCCGATGCCCGCCGGGCCCTCCCCGCCGAGGCCGGGCCCTACCACGCGCTCACCGTCGCCGCGCGGGCGCTCGGCGCCCTGGAGCAGGCGGATCGACCCCTCCTGCGGGCGTGGATCCATCGGCTCCAGGACCTCGAGATCACTCCGTAGGCTTGCGTGGCGCCAGCGGTCCCCTCATTTTTCGGGCCGATGGTGTACCGGATGGCGGCATGGGCCCTCGCGTTGGGGCTCCTCACGATGGCGGGGGTGGCCCAGGCCGACCGCACCTACGTCGTCCGCAACGGCGACACCCTCTCCGGCATCGCGCGTCGCTTCCGGACCAGCGTGAGCACCCTACAGCGGACCAACCGCATCCGTGGCGAGAACATCCGCGCCGGGACGCGGCTGCGCATCCCGGGTGGGGGCTCGGCGGCGGCGGCGCGGCGCGCGGGCTACCACGTGGTCCGGCGGGGCGACACGCTCTCGGAGATCGCGCGCCGCTACCGGGTCTCGGTCCGCGCCCTCCAGCGGGCCAACCGGCTCCGGGGCGAGAACATCCGGCTCGGCGCGCGCCTTCGGATCCCCGGCCGCCGCAGCGAGAACCGGCTGCCGCGACTGGACGAGCGCGAGCTGCGGCCGGATCAGCAGGACGCCGAAGGCCGGGCGGACTCGCTGGGCATCGGCTCCGTGCGCACGGCTCACGTGCTGCTCGGGGGTCCGGGCCCCGAGCCGCGTTGGGTCGAGGCGGCGCGCCGCGCGCCCCTGCGCGTGCCTCGGCACGCCTACGGCGAAGGCACCCCCATCGTCCCGCGCGAGGACGACGAGGAGACCGAGGCGGAAGAGACCCCGGACGATGTCGCCCTGGAAGACGACGGCGAGGAGGGGGTCGAGGAGACCCCGCCCGCCGCCGCCGGCGCCGAGACCCCCGAACCCGCGGCGGGTCCCGGCACCCTCGGGGCTCCCCTGGATCATCCGGTCTTCCTCCGCGGCTGGGGTTCGGGCGCCGGCGGGTACCACCTGGCCATCGACCTCTACGCGCCGCCGGGCACGCCAGTGAAGGCCGTGGAGCGGGGCATCGTGGCCTACGCGGGCCACGGGCTCCGCGGGTATGGCCGGATGGTGGTCATCCTCCACCCGGACGGGCGGACCAGCGCCTACGCGCACAACCGGGAGAACCTCGTCGTCGCCGGTGAGCTGGTCGCCCGGGGCCAGGTCATCAGCCTCCTGGGCAACACCGGGATCAGCCGCGGCCCCCACGTGCACTTCATGTACGTGGACCAGGGCGAGCACTGCGACGCCCTGCCGCTGATGCGGCCGCGCATCCGCTGGCGCAATGGCAACGTGGTGGAGACCCCCTCGACCACCTGGACCGGCGAGCGGCCGGACGAGGTCCGTTGCCTGCCGCGGTCGGCCCGACCCCACCCGGGTCATCGCCGACGTCGGCGCCGCCGCTGACGGGCGCCGACGTCGAGCACCGGAGCGCAGCCTAGCGGCGGCGGCGGCGGAGCACGCCGCCCAGCGCGAGGAGCAGCAGCGCGCCCGCCGCGGAGCCCCGGGGCGCGCCCGCCGTGCGACACCCGCAGCCGTCGTCGTCGTCGGCCGCCGCGCCGTCGTCGCCGCCGCTGGTCCCGCCGTCCCGGCCGGTCGTGGACCCGCCGTCCGGCGTGGACCCGGTGCCGCCGTCGGTGCCGCCGCTCGGTCCCATGTCGGTGCCCGGGGTCCCGCCGCCGGGGGTGCCCGGCTTGAAGCCCTCGCCGATGGGCCAGCCGAGCTCCCCGGCCAGCGCGTAGGCGCCGATGTCGGCGACGCCCATCCGGTCCCGGCCCTCGAAGTCGAGGTCGGTCACGTGGGCCGCGTCCCCCGCGCCGCCGAGGGCTCCGCCGGCGGTGGGGTAGACGTTCTGGGGGAGGGCGCCGGAGAAGCTGGCCCCGACGAAGTCGGCGCCGATGTCGCCGGGTACCAGCGTGGCCCCGGCGATGCCCTGGACGCTACCGACGCCGGCGTTGCCGGTCGCGGTGATGGGCGAGGTGTCCTCGCCGTTCGCGAAGAGCGCGCGCCCCATCGAGTAGAGGGCGTTGTTGGCGACCAACACCGGGCCCGAGGGGCTGCGGATGGCCAGGGCGTCGCCGGTGTTGATGAAGGTGTTGTGGACGATGATCAGGTTGGCGGGACCGTTCTCCTGGTGGACCTGGGAGGCGAAGGCGCTCCCACCGGCGCCCAGGACGATGTTGTTGCGGAGGGTCGCGTCGGCTTCCCACTGGATGCCGTTGTCCCCGCAGCCCCACATCACGTTGCCCTCGACCAGGTTGGGCGTGCCGTTGCCCGCCGCGCTGTAGCCGAGGATGCAGGGGTACTTGGTGTCGTGGATGACGTTGTCCCGGATGGTCACGCCGTAGCTGCCGTCCTTGAGCTCGATCCCGTCGCCCTGGCCCACGTCCATCGCGTTGGTGTGGTGCACGTGGTTGCCGGCGATGAGCGAGTCCGCCACGCGGCAATCGTCGTCGTTGCACCCGAGGTACATCCCCTCGCCGGTGCCGTGGGTGTCGTGGATGTGGTTCCGGAGGATCTGCATCCGCGCGTAGGTCTCGCCGCCGTCGTTCATCCGCAGCGCGACGTCCGCGGTCTCGTAGATCTCGCAGTCCTCGAAGGTGATGTCGCTGGCCACCTGGAAGCGGACGCCGGCGGAGCCACCGGAGAACGTCAGCCCGCGGATGATCAGGTGCTGCCCCTCGACGTCCATGACGTTCTCGTCGGCGTTCGGTCGGTGGAAGTGGGGGGTCGCGCCGTCGGCGGCGCGGATCACGATGGGGGCCTCGGCGGTGCCCGAGTTCACCAGGGAGAACCTGGTGGTCAGCTCGTAGGTGCCGTCCGCGAGGACGGCTTCCTCGCCGGGCTCGAGGCCGTTGAGGATGGCCTGGACGTCGTCGCCGGGCGCGATGGAGACCTGGGCCCACGCCGGGGAGGCGCAGGCCAGGATCAGGAAGGGGAGGGTGCGCTTCATGGGCCGAGCCTCGCACCCTCGAGAAAGTCGGTCACGTCCGCGAACCTTGCACGTTGTACCGGTGTCCTTCGGGGCGTGGGCGACACCGGGTCGTCGCGCACCCGGACCGAGGAGGTGGACCATGGCCGAGTTCTTCCGCGCCGGCGGCTTCGTGATGTTCTTCGTACTGGGCTTCGGGGCCCTGGCCATCGCGGCCGCGGTGTACTTCGCCCGCGCCCCCGACGAGCGCCGGATGAGTCTGGTGCGCGGCCTCTCCGCGACCACGCTCTTCAGCCTACTCTCCGGGGTGAGCACCAACGTGGCCGCGGTCTTCCACAACATCCCCACTCACCCCGAGTGGCTCGAGGATCATTCGGTCGCCGAGGTCCTCCTGTTCGGCCTCTCGGAGGCCCTGGCGCCGGCCATCCTGGGCTTCACCCTGCTGGCGCTGACGTGGCTGGTGGCCACCGTCGGTGTCCGCCGGATGCCGGCCGTCTGAGTGCGATGGTCGCCGAGGGGGCATGGCTCGAGGGCCTACAGCGCGGCGACCCCGCCGCGTTCGACGCCGTCTACGAGGCCTATCGGGCGCGGGTGTTCTCGTTCGTGTTGCGGCTCGGCGGCGAGCGCGCGCTGGCCGAGGACGTGATGCAGGACACCTTCGTCCGCCTGGCCGAACGGGCGGCCCGGCTGGCGCCGGACACCGACCTGCGCGCCTGGCTCTTCACCGTGGCGCGCAATCGCTTCCTGGACCGGCGGCGCCGGATGCTCTTCCGAGGGCGCACTCTGAGCGCGCTGCCGCTCGCGGCGACCACCGGTCCGACCCCTTTCGATCGCCTCGAGCAGAGCGAGCTCGCGGCGCGAGTTCAGCGCGCGCTGAGCGCGCTCCCCGCGGACCAGCGCGAGGCCGTCCTCCTCTGCTCCGTCGAGGGCTTCACGCCGGCGGAAGCCGCGAGCATCGCCGGGGTGAGCCCGGCTACCCTACGCAAACGACTCTCCCGTGGCCGGCAGGCGCTGCGAAAGCTCATCCGATGATCGACGACGACGACTCCCTGGACGAGGCGCTGGGCGCGCTGGGCACCCACGACGTGGACGACTGGCGACGGGAACACGTACGCCTCCGCGCTCAGGCCGTCCTGCGTGGCGAGCCCCTGGGGTTCTACACGCGCTTCGTGGAGCCCACCCTCACGGCGGTGGTCTGCGTGCTCCACCTGGCCTGGGCCATCGCTCGGGTCGCGATGCTCCTGGTTTCCTGAGGCGGGAGTTCAGCCCAGGGCGGCGACCACCCGGCGGAGGCGCGCCTCCGCGTCGGCGGCCACGGGCGCGACCGCGTCGTTGTCGACGACCTGGAACATCGCCTTGGGGTCGGCGACCGTGACCGTCACCCCCGTCGCCGTGGTCTGGACGACCACGTTGCAGGGCAGGAGCAGCCCGATGGAGGGTTCGGCGTCCAGGGCCTGCTTGGCGAGCTCGGGGTTGCAGGCGCCGAGGATCGTGTAGGGCCGAAAGTCGACGTCGAGCTTCTTCTTCAACGTGGCCTGCACGTCGATCTCGGTGAGGACGCCGAAGCCCTCGTCCTTCAGGCAGGCGGTCACCCGTTCGACCGCGTCCTCGAAGGTCACGTCCTGCAGGGTGGTCCCGAATCCGTACTCGATGCCGCTCATGAGCTCCTCCTGTGCAGGGGTTCTCGGTCGCGGCGGCCGGCCGTCAAGGGGCGGCGCTCACCAGGTCCCGGTGGAGGGCATGTCCTTCCAGGGCTCCTGGGGCGGGAGCGCGTCGCCGGCCTGGAGGAGCTCCACCGAGATCCCGTCGGGCGACTTCACGAAGGCCATGTGCCCGTCCCGGGGCGGACGCAGGATGGTGACGCCCGCGGCCTGGAGTCGCTCGCAGGTGGCGTAGATGTCGTCGACGGCGAAGGCGAGGTGCCCGAAATTACGGCCGCCATCGTAGGGCTCTTCCTGATCCCAGTTGTGCGTGAGCTCGATCTGCGCGGCGTCGCCTTCGGCGCCGGTCTCCAGGAACACCAGAGTGAAGCGGCCGCCTTCGTGGTCGCGGCGACGGACCTCCTTCAGGCCGAGGAGCTCGCAGAAGAAGTGCAGGGCCGCGTCCAGGTCGTGGACGCGGATCATCGAGTGCAGGAAGCGCATGGGTCGATGCTATAGCGCGCCGGCCCCGGCGCCACTCGCTACCGCTCGCTACCGCTCGGGGTGAGCCCGCTGGTACCCTCGGGTCGATGCTTCGTCTCGCGGTGGTGGTCCTCGGCCTCCTGTTCTGGGCCATGCCCCTCGGCGCCCAGGAGCCGGAAGCGGCCGAGCTCTTTCGGGAATCCGCCGAGGCGTATCGAGCGGGCGAGTTCGCTCGCGCGGTCGAGCTCCTCGAGCAGGCCTACGCCATCGAGCCCGCGCCGGTGCTCCAGTACAATCTGGCCCGGGCTCTCGAGGGCATGGGCGACCTCGATGGCGCCATCGCGGCCTACGAGCGCTACCTCGAAGCCGAGCCCGACACCCGAGACCGCGGGGCGATCGAGGCGCGACTGGTGACCCTCCGGCAGCAGCGCGCCGACCGCGACGCGCTGGAGGAGGAGCGCCGCCGAGCGACGGAGCCCGTGGTCGTCGCCGAGCCCGAGCCGGTGGCGCCGCCGCCGCCCGAGCGCTCGCCCAGCGTCGTCCCCTGGGTCCTGGTGGGCGTCGGGGTCGCCACCGCCGGGGCCGGGGTGGTGACGGGGGTGCTCTCGGCGTCGGCCCACGACGACGCGGTCGGCGCGCCCAACCACGCCGAGGCGGTCGACGCCGTGGACCGGGAGGAGCGGCTCGCGCTGATCACCAATGTGCTCTTCGCGACCGGCGGCGCCATCGCCCTGGCGGGGCTCGTCTGGGGGCTGATCGACCTGCTAGGGTCCGGCGACGAGGGGAGCGTCGCGCTGCGGGTGGGCCCTGGGGGCTTCACGCTCCGCGGCGCGTTCTGATCCCTCGCGCGGCGTGATCACTCGCAAGGCAGCGGCGCCAGCGACACCTCGACGTCGTCGACGTAGATGTCCGCGCTCGGGCTCTCCATCCCCGTGTACTGGATCCCCAGGTCGAAGCGTTGGGCGACGTCCAGGACGGAGGAGGTCAACGTCTCCTCCGCGGCGACCATGCCGTCGACGGTGGAGCGGACCGTGGTCCCGGCCGAGTCGACGGTGACCTCCAGGTTCGCGCAGACCCACCGGTCGCGCGGGAAGGTCACCGACCCGGTCAGGTGACGGCTGACCGGCGGGCCCACCCAGACCCGGCCGAGCTCCCGCTGGGTGAGCTGCAGCGCCACCAGCGGCCAGGGTGCACGCTCCTCGGCGAACATCATGAAGGTGAGCGAGGAGTGAGCGGAGCTGGCCGGGAGGTAGATCCACGCGCGGCCGTAGATCGTGCCGGACGTGATGTCGGGCAGGGATTGGGAGAGGTACGCCGCGCCCGAAGTCTCGGTGCTCGTGGCGTGGAGGCTCTGGACGCCGGCGTGGGCCCGGTCCGCCGAGAGGAGCGCGACGCCGCCGTTCTGTTGAAGGGACTCCCACTCTTCGAGGAGGGCCATCCCCTCGAAGTCGTCGCACACGATGGTGTCGGCGGTCCCGCAGGGGCCCGCGTCGACGCCGGCGTCGTCGGCGCCCAGGTCGGGGCCCGCGTCGAGGTCGCCGCCGGCGTCCTCGCCGCCCGCGTCCTCCGCGCCGGCGTCGCCGGGCATGCCCGCGTCGACCGGGTCGATCCCCGAGTCGGTGGCGGCGCCGCCGTCGTGCTCGCCTTCGATGCAGACGTCGTCCACGCAGGACCACCCTTGCGCGCAGGGGCACGCCCGCCCTTGGAGGTCGACGGCCTCGGGGACACAGCCCACCGAGGTCAGCAGCCCCACCACCGCGAAAGCGCGGACTCGGTTCACCCAACCCACGACCCGGATGCTATCGGGCCGCGGAGTCGAGGACCAGCGCCTCCGTATGGGGTCAGGCGGAGGGCTTGGCGTCGGCGAGCACGGCCTCGAGCTCGCCCTTCTCGTACATGTCGCGGACGATGTCGCAGCCGCCGACGAATTCTCCGTTCACGTAGAGCTGGGGAATGGTCGGCCAGTTGGTGAACTCCTTGATCCCCTGCCGGATGGCGGGGTCCTTGAGCACGTCCACGTCCTGGAAGTCGGTGATCCCCGAGCGCTTGAGGACCTCGACCACGGTGGCCGAGAAGCCGCATCGCGGGAAGAGCCGGGTGCCCTTCATGAAGAGCACGACGGGCTTGGAGTCCACGATCTCTTGGATCTTGTCGCGGGTGGCGTCGTCCATGGTCAACCCTGGTCCTTCCAGTCGGCGGGGGTGTAGGTCTTGAAGGTGAGGGCGTGGATGGGCCCCTGCATCAGCTCGCCCAGGGCGGCGAAGACCATCCGCTGGCGCGCCACCCGGCTCTGGCCCTCGAAGGCCGGCGAGACGATGACCGCCTCGTAGTGATCCTTGGTACCGGTGAGATCGGTGACCTCGACGTGCTGCACGTCGGTCACCCCTTGCCGGATTCGTTCTTCGACGACGCTGGGCTCGACCATCTCCGATGGATTGCGCCTGCGGGGCGCGACGTCAAGGCCGACCTACTCGGGGACCAGCCGGCTCGGGTCCTCGATGTCGGTCGCGGTGCACTCCGGCGGCGCGGTGATGGGGTTGCAGCGGGAGGGGGTCCCTTCGGGCATCTCGACGAAGACGGGCACGTCGTCCCGGGGCTCCGGGACGTCCGTGCTGACGATGTGGGCGCCGGTGGCCAGCACGGCGTCGAGCTCGGCGCGGAGCTCGGCCTCGCTCATCTCCAGCGCCGAGGGCATGCTCACCGCCCGCGAGCGCACCAGGAACCCCGCCTCGACGGCGCTGCGCGCGGCGTCGCCCCCGCCGTTGACGATCCGCACCGCGGCCCAGGGGTCGTCCGGTCGCGAGTCGGCGAAGATCACCCGGCCCTCGAGGCCGGCGCCCTCGTTGGCGTAGCGCACGCAGTCGCCGCGACCGCAGTTGAGGAAGAAGAGCGTCTTGCCCCGGGTCTCCCCGAGGGTCGGCCATCCGGTCTCGGCGATGGCCTCGCGGAGGGTGGACGCCGTGCCCTGGACGGCGTCCGGGAGCACCAGGAGATCGTCGGGGAACACCGTCCGGATCTCCTCGTCGAGCAGGTCCATCCGCCGGAGACCTTCGGCGTCGTCGGGGAACGCGGAGCCCTTGGGCTCGATCTGGACGAAGAGGGGGTGGTGGCCCGGGTGGGCGTCGGACCAGGTCCGCAGGGTCGCCAGGCAGTCCAGCAGGAGGTCGCAGGTGGTCAGCTCGTCGACCACCGCGATGTGGAGGACCCGCCACCGACGACGGTCGTCGTCCCAGTTCACGTCGAGCTCGAAGGCGCGGACCCCCTGGCTCTCGAGCTGCTCGTCGAGGGGCTCGTTGTCGTAGCGCCAGTCGGCGATCGTGTCCTCGCTCGGCTGCCGGTGATAGCTGTTGTGGGTGCCCTCGGCCTGGAGCTGGTTCAGCCGCAGCACGTCGTCCATCGGATGCGCGGGCGGATCGCCGGCGCGCATGAACACGGCGTCGAAGGGGGCCGGCCCCTGGTCCCTCGGCGCCGCGTCGACTGCCGCGTCGACCGCGGCGTCCAGCCCGCCGTCGGACCGAGCGTCGCCTGCGCCATCGTCGTCGCCACAGGCCGTCACCAGGACGACCCACACCAGCCCCATTCGCCACACGCCTGCAGGCTACACGGGCCCCGGGCGCGTGTCCCCCGTTCAGCCGACGCGGATGACCTTCAGCCGCGCGTTCACGTCCCGGGCCAGGGTCAGCTCCTGGTCGCGGGGGAGGGCGGTGGTCGCGCTGAAGAGCGCGAACGCGGCCAGCTCGTGCAGCGCCTGGTGGAGGGCCTCGAGGGGGCGCTCGGTCTCCACCCCTTCCAGCGCGGACACGACCCGTTCGGCTTCGATGGTCCCGAACTCGTCGACCCCCTCGCCGAAGTAGGGCCCGTAACCGGAGCCCTGGATCCAGGCGTCGAGGGTCATCCGGGTCTGCTCGAGCCCGCCGTAGGTGGCCACGGCCATGAAGATGTCCTGGAGCACGTCGTTGAAGCGACCGACCAGGGTGCGCACCGCGTCCGGATCGAGGTTCGACGGGGTCTTGAGCTCGATCTGCTTCTGCTGGAGCAGGTGGTAGACGGCTTTGGTGGTGACGAACTCGCCGAGCGCGGTCTCCCGGGCGATGTCGTCGATGGTGCGGCGACCGTCGGTGAGGTCCAGGACCTTGAGCGCGGCGTCGTCCAGCTTCTTGGGCTCCGGCGCGTCGGTGCGGCGCTTGGGGCAGAGCTCCGCGTGCGGGATCTTGTCGCGGAAGAGCACCATCTCGTCAATGCGCTGGACGCCCTCCATCAGGAGGCTCTGGACCGGCAGGTGGAGGGTGGTGCTCTCGTCGGCGGCGACCTCGTCGCCGACCACGAAGACGTAGGCGCCCTCGTCGACGATGAGCGCGTTGAAGAAGACGTCCTGCGCCTGCTTCTGCAGGTACGTGTAGAGCTCGCCGGCGTCGACGTAGCCGCCCTTCACGCAGAGCTCGCCGAAGCGCATGTCGGGGCCGACCTTCTCGGCGATCTCGCGCACCTGGGCCCGGGTGAGGACCCCGCCCCGGAAGAGCACCTCGCCCAGCCGGTCGTCGGGGGCGTTGCTGCGGGCGCCCTTGAGGGCCCCTTGATCGAAGCGCATGGCCCGATGGTGCTCGCCGATGACGTGCAGCTCGCCCCGCCAGGCGGCGGAGGCGATCATGTTCCCGATCTCCATGACCGTCATGCGGGTCAGGATCTCGCCGGCCATGGCGACCTTCGGCCCATCCTTCTCGAGCATGAAGACCAGGCCGGGGAGGACCGCGGCCAGCTCGAAATCACCCGCTCTCCGGGCCAGACGCCGACGGGCTCCGTCGTCGGCGTGCAGCTTGCCTTCTCGGTCGATGACGATGCGCGGGCGGTCGCTCACGGGGGCCAGAGTATGGCACCCCGGAGGCCGCGCCCCAAGCTTTCGGACGACGGTTGGGCCCTTTCCTTCACGGTGAGGCTCTGTTAAGAGCCGCCCATGACCAAGGTCGCGTTCGTTTTCCCCGGCCAGGGGAGCCAGAAGGTGGGCATGGGCCGCGAGGTCCACGAGGCGAGCGAGGCGGCGCGCGCCGTCTTCGCCGAGGCCGACGCGGCCCTGCGGCCCGAGGGCCTCGAGTCCATCACGCAGCTCTGCTTCGAGGGGCCGGACGAGGACCTGAAGCTCACCAGCAACACTCAGCCGGCCATCGTGACCACCTCGGTGGCCCTGCTGCGCGCCCTGGGCGAGACCCCCGACGTGGCCGCCGGGCACTCGCTGGGCGAGTACGCGGCCCACGTCGCCGCGGGCACCCTGGGCTTCGCCGACGCCGTCCGGGTCTGCCGGCAACGGGGCCAGTTCATGCAGGAGGCGGTCCCCGTCGGCGAGGGCGCCATGGCCGCGGTGATGAAGGCCGAGCCCGAGCTGGTCGAGCGGATCTGCCGGGAGACCGAGGGCGTCGTGGAGCCGGCCAACTTCAACTCCCCCGGGCAGATCGTCATCGCCGGCGCCAAGGGTCCGGTGGAGGCCGCGTCGGCCGCGCTCAAGGCCGCCGGGGCCCGCGCGGTGCCCCTCGCGGTCTCCGCGCCCTTCCATTCGTCGCTCATGCAGCCGGCCCAAGATCGGCTGGCGACCGTCCTCGGCGCGACCTCCTTCCAGGACCCCGCGTTCCCGGTCTACGCCAACGTCGACGCGGCGCCGGTCGGCACCGGGGACGCCGCCCGGGACGCCCTGATCCGCCAGGTCAGCGGGGCCGTCCGCTGGGACGAGAGCGTGCGGCAGATGGTCGCCGATGGGGTGGGTCTCTTCGTCGAGATCGGGGCCGGCAACGTGCTGACCAACCTGCTCAAGCGCATCGACGGCTCGGTCGCCCGGGTGTCGGTGCAGACCCCCGCGGACTTCGACGCGGCCCGCGCGGCCATCGCCGAAGCCCGCGCCGCGGGCTGAGTCCGCCAGGCCTATCTCGTCGACATCGTTCGCCTTCTCGGTGGGCGTGAGGGGTGCCTCCCCTCCCGATTGACGTCCCCCCGATATCGGCTACAAAGCCGCCGCCCCGGGGTGTGCCATTTTCGCTCCCCCGGGTTCTTCCGGGGGTTCGGGGAATTTCTCCAGGCTCCCACCTCGTGGCGAGCCGGGTTCTTTCGAGCCCTGCGCCCCAGGCCAACCCAACTCGAGAGAGACGATTCGATGAACGAGCTCATCTACGCTGCCCCCGCAGCGGGAGTCCTGGCCCTGCTCTACGCCTTCATCAAGGCGGGCTGGGTCAAGAAGCAGGACGCCGGCGACGACACCATGAAGGAGATCGCCGCCCGCATTCAGGAGGGCGCGATGGCCTTCCTCAAGGCGGAATACAAGGTACTCGCCGGCTTCGTGGTCGTGGTCGCGGGTCTACTCGCGGTCGCCAACATGGACGGCGAGGGGCGCAGCCCGCTCATCGCCCTGAGCTTCGTCCTCGGCGCCGTGTTCAGCGCCATCGCCGGCTGGGCCGGCATGCGCGTGGCCACCAACGCCAACGTCCGCACCACCGCCGCCGCGCGGAATGGTCTCCCCGAGGCCCTCAACGTCGCCTTCTCCGGCGGCGCCGTCATGGGCATGACCGTCGTCGGTCTGGCCATCCTCGGCCTGGGCGGTCTCTACATCGCCTACACGATGGGCATCTTCGACATCACCGCCGGTGACGCCGCGCAGCAGTACCTCACCCTCAGCACCGTCATCAGCGTTCTCACCGGCTTCTCGATGGGCGCCAGCTCCATCGCGCTCTTCGCCCGCGTGGGCGGTGGCATCTACACCAAGGCCGCCGACGTCGGCGCCGACCTCGTCGGCAAG
>DCLA01000084.1 GCA_002320815.1 Myxococcales bacterium UBA1660 | reverse complement strand
TCGCGGTTGGTCGCGGCCACGATGCGCACGTCGACATCGTGCTCGCGACCGTCGCCCACGGGCCGGATCCGGCGGGTCTCCAGCGCTCGGAGCAGTTTGGGCTGGAGATCGATGGGCAGCTCGCCGAGCTCGTCGATGAAGAGGGTGCCCCCCCGCGCCTCGCGGAAGAGGCCCAGCCGGTCCGCGGTGGCGCCGGTGAAGGCGCCGCGCTTGTGGCCGAAGAGCTCGCTCTCGAAGAGCTCGCCGGGCACGCATGCGGCGTTCATGGCCACGAAAGGTCCCTGGGCCCGCTGGGACTGGGCGTGGATCTGTCGCGCGACGACCTCCTTGCCGGTCCCGGTCTCGCCGAAGGCGGTGACGGTCTCGTCGGTGGGCGCGACGGTGTGGATGAACTTCCGGACCTCGCCGATGGGTGGGCTCTCGCCGATGAGCGGGGGCGTGTCGTCGGCGCCGGCCTCGCGCTCGCGTCGCCCGTCCGCGACGGCCTGATGGAGCAGCGGGCCGAGCACTTCGGCGTCCACCGGCTTCTCCAGGAACGAGAAGGCGCCGAGCTGCATCGCCTCCACCGCGGCTTCCACCGAGCCGTGGCCGGTGAGCACGATGATGCGGGTCGGTGAGCTGCCCCGGCGCCGGAGCACCTCGAGGCCGTCGATGCCCTTCATGCGCAGATCGAGGAGCGCGGCCTCCGGGGGCTCGTCCGCGCGCAGATGAGGCAGCGCTTCCTCGCCGCTCGCCGCCTCGAGGACGTCGAACTCCAGGCGGCGCAGCGCCTTACGGATGGCGAAGCGAAAGGCGTGGTCGTCGTCGACCACCAGGACGCGGGTCATCGGCCCCTCATGCGCTGGCCTCCAGCGCTCGGCTGGCCGGCAGGCGAATCGTCGCCTTGGCTCCGCCCCCCTCACGCTCCCCCAGCGTCAGCTCGCCACCCATCTCGCGCACCAGCATGTACGAAGTGTAGAGCCCGAGGCCAGTCCCTTCTCCAGGAGGTTTCGAGGTGGCGAAGGGCTCGAAGAGCCGATGGCGAACCTCCTCCGGGATCCCGGGACCGTCGTCCTCGACGACCAGGGAGACCGACCCGTCCTCGTGATGGGCGCGGATCGAGATGTGTCCCCCCTGGTGTCGCAGCGCGTCGACCGCGTTCTGCAGCAGGTTCACCAAGACCTGGACCAGCCGGTCCATGTCGGTGGCCACCTGCACCTCCGCGATGTGGTCGTCGACGGTGACGTCGGGACCCTCCCGGAGCCCCGCGAAGACGATGGCGCGGGAGCGCTCCACGGCGGCGGCGAGGGGGACGTGCCCGTCAATGCGCGCGCGGACCAGGTCGCCGCCGGCGAGCAGCGCCTGGGTGATCTTCCCCAGCCGCCGGGTCTCGTCGCGGATCAGGCTGGCGGACTCGTCGAGGTCCCGGGCCACCTCGCCATCGATGGTCTCCAGCGCGAGGCGCATGTCGGCCGCGAGGGTCCGGATGGTCGCCAGCGGTGTGTTGAGCTCGTGGGCCACGCCCTGGGCGACGCGGCCGAGGCTGGCCAGCCGCTCCGCGAGGAGCAGCCGCGCTTCGGCCAGGGTGGCTTCGGTGCGGTCGACGTAGAGGTTCATCACCCGGTCCTCGTCGACGGCGAAGACGAGCATCTCGTACACGTGCTCGCCGCCCCCCTCGGCGGGCACCGCGAAGCGGCAGCGGCCGCCGCCTTCGCCGTCGGCTGCGTGGTGGACCGGGCAGATCCCGCTGGCGTCGCGCTCGCAGGGGCGGTCGGTGCCCGGGCAGGTCCACACCTGGCCGACCTCCACGAAGGGCGCGAGCTCCGCGGCGCGCTTGTTGCGCCAGACGACTCGCCCCTCGTCGTCGAGGACCTCCAGGCCGGCGTGGAGCTCGTCGAGGGTGTTGCTCAGGAGCTGATACTCCAGCGCCGCGCGGTCGCGGGCGCTGGCGATGGCCCGCTCGCGATCCCGGAGCTGGCCCACCGCGTGGGTCACCACATAGGCGATGCCGATCACCGTGAGCCCCAGGTCGGCGAGCTCCATCAGTACGTCCAGCGGCGCGATGGGGGCCCAGACCGCGATCTGCACCTCGGGCCGAAACGCGGGCAGCGCGATGAAGAGCGCACCCAGACAGGAGGCGAAGACGGCGACCCGGGTCCAGCGCGGGCCCCCGAGGATGGCGATCAGGGTGACGTGGAAGAGGTAGATGGTGGTGAAGGGGCAGTCGAGGCCGCCGGCGGCCCAGAGGAGCAGGGTCAGCATGACCAGGTCGGTCAGGGCGTGGACCAGCGGCGCGCGCTCCCCGAAGGGCCGCACGTCGCGGCGCTCGAGGTAGGACAGACCGAGGTTGAAGGCCGCGCCGGCGACCGCCACGGCGCCCATGAGCTTCCAGGCGACCGCACCCAGGAGGCCCGCGGCGCCCAGGCCCGCGCCCACGGCGGCGCACGCCAGCGCGGCCCAGCGGAGCTGGACCATCCAGCGCAGCCGTTCTGCGGTGTAGTCGCTCGTCCCCGAGGACGGGCTCTGAGTCGCCTCCATCGGGTGGAGGGTATGGGGTCGGTCGGCCCCGCGCTTCAAGTTTTCCCTCGGATGGGGGAGGGAGCGCGGCCTCAATTCTCGGGCTCGGCGGCGGCCCGCCGGGCCGAGCGCGTGAGCCGCCAGAGCAGATAGATGAGGAAGACCCCGTAGAGGACCTCCGGCAGCAGGAGCTGGACCCAGATCATGTCCATCACCTGACTCGAGGTCAGGCCGTCGGATGCGGCGGCGTAGGTGCGCGCTTCGGTCACCAGATCCGGGCTACGCTCCAGGAGGTGCATCGCGTGCCGGAAGCAGGTGCCTCCGGATACCAGCACGTTGGCGACCATCGCCTGCTTGGCCCACCAGACCGAGCCGGGGACCCGGCGGAGCAGCCGCAGCGACATCAGGAAGAGGAGCACGCCGCCCACGATGGCAACGACCCCGAGGGCCCGCTGGTGGGGATCCTGGTCGAGGATGGCCACCACGTTGCGCAGCGCCTCGGCGGCCTCCGCCGTCTCTTCGGCGGGCATGGGCAGGTAGCCGCGGGTGCCGAGCTTCCCCACCCCGGAGTACACCTGGCAGGACCCGACGATCATCATGATGAACGCCAGGAGGGAGAGCGCGGGGGCTCGGGCAGGGGGGGCCGACGCCATGGGCCGCACCCTACCGGGCGGCGCGCGACTTCGCACCCGCTCTTCACTGGGAAGAATGCGGGGGAGATGTTCGGCGTCCCGTCCGTAGATCGAGCCGCGGGAAAAAAGATGGGGGCTCGCGGAACTTTTCTCGGGAGGCCCTGTCGGAAGCGGACCGGCGCTGCCGGTGGAGGAGCAAACGGATGGAATGGCGATGGAATGCGGTCTTCTTGGTCTCCTTCGGAGTCGTCTGGGCCGCCATGACCACCGCCAAGCCGGTCTCCTCGCTGGATCCCGCCGACGCCGAGACCCGCATGCTCGCCGCCCTCGAGGACCAGTACGCGCACGATCCGGGGAACGCCGTCCTCGCTCGTAGCCTGGCGGAGACCTACCTGGACCTCGGGCGCCCGGGCCTGGCCATCGCGGCGCTTCGCGCGGGGGACCCGGCGAACCTGGAGAACCCCATGGTCGCCCATCGGCTCGCCCAGGCCTACGAGGCGAGCGGCCGGGTCCTCGACGCCTACGCCACCGCCGACCTCGCCCTCGCGCGCTGCGCCCGGGCCCTGGGAACCGCGGACGCCCCCAGCGGGACTCCGGTGCCCCGTTTCGCCTGCGACGCCCGCCAGCACATGGCGCTCTCGACGCACCAGGAAGCGCTGGGGCACATGCTCGAGTGGGGCATCGCCGACCCGGCCCGGGACGCCCGGACCGAGGTCGCCTACGACCTGGCGCTCCGCCGCGCGAGCATCGCCTCGGCGCGCTGACGAGCGCTCAGCGACACACCTGCTCGCCCTCGGGCGCCGCGGCCGGCAGCGAGAGGGTGAAGGACGAACCCGCTGCGGAGACGGTGACCCGCTGGGTCTCCGAGCCGCGCCGGAAGCACGGGAACTCGGGGTCGTAGCCCAGAAGGTCTCCGTTGCCGTCGAGGACCTCGAGGGGCGCGCCGAGCACCGGGGCCCCCGCTTCGCTGCCGAAGACGCAGACGAAGTCGTCCGCCAGCGAAAGCAGGCCGCAGTGGGAGGGGATGACGAGGCGGACTCCGTCGATTCCCTCGGCGACCGGGTAGCGGGAGACGGTGCCGAAGCGTCCGAGGCGAGCCTCGAGATCCAGCGAACCGGCCTCGGGCCCCTGGTACACGTCGCCGGGCCAACCGGCCTCGGGGTCCTCGATGGCGACCAGAGGCTCGCCGGCCGGGGAGGTCGCCTCGGTCGTGAAGACCACCTCGCTCTCCGGCCAGATGCGCCAGCCGTCGACGCCGCTCACGTTGGTCGCGGCGAGGGTCCCCACGACGAACCGGGGCGCCACGCGAAGAGCGCCCACGCGCTCGACCCGGACGCGCGTTCGCTCGAGCAGCGCGCCGTCTTCGTCCCGTGCCCATACGGTGCCCGTGCCGGTGGTCACCGCGCGGAACCAACCCGGGTGCCCCTCGACGGGCTCGAGGCCCTCGGCCTCGATGGTGTGCCCGGGCACCCCGAACCAGCGGGCGGGGTCCCCGGACCCCGAGGACTCCGAACGGTAGGAGAGGACGATGCGCGTGACGGCGCCGAGGGCGACCGGCGGCAGCTCCCCTTCGGGCGCGGGCTCGTCCAGCACCACGCTCGCGCGGAAGACCACCGGGCGCGATCCCGTCGACGGCGCGGCGCAGGTCTCTCCGGGCGGACAGCCACCGCCGGTGGCGAAGTCTCCGGAGACCGTGGTCTCCGAGGCGTCCTCGGTGCAGGCGAGAATGATGAGGGCCAGCCAGGCGGTCCCCAGGCCGGCGATCAGCCGCTTGGTGAAGCAAGTCATGGTTCCGGCCATTTGCCAGAACCAAGCCATCACGAATTCGCGAGGAAGGTCCGCGCCGGCGGCACGGGTTGGCACGAACCCCGGTGCCGGGCGGGCCCGCAGGGCCTCACCCGTGCGGGGGGCTCAGAAGCCGACGCGGCGCATCACGGCGCGCGGGAGCCGCCGGATGACGGCCATGACCAGCGCCCAAGCGCCGGGCGCGTAGACCACCGGGGTGCCCCGGTCGATGGCACCGAGCACGATGTCCGCGACCTCCTCGGGCTCGCCCGCGAAGGGCGGGGGCTCGAGGCCCGCGGTCATGCTGGTCTTCACGAAGCCGGGTTTCACGGTGACCACCCGCAGGCCGTCGGCGCGGTGCTTGTGGTCCAGGCCCTCGAGGTAACGGGTGAGGCCCGCCTTGCTGGCGCCGTAGATCACGACGGGCTTGCGCCCGCGCTCCCCGGCGACGGAGCTGAAGACACAGAGGGTGCCGCCGCCCTGCTCGAGGAGGAGCTTCTTGGCGTGCTCGCAGAGGACCACGGTGTTGGTAAAGTTCACCCGGGTGAGCCGCTCGGCGAGCGCAGGGTCCGCCTCGAGCTCCTCTTGCGTCGCGAAGAGCCCGGCGGTGATCACCACCGTGTCGAAGCCGCCGAGCGCGGACCGGGCGGTCCCCAGCGCGGCGGCGAAGCCCCCGGGCTTCTCCAGGTCCAGCGGCGCGTGGCCGACCGTGCCGGCCGCGCCACGCACCTCGAGGTCCTTGGCCGTGCGGGCGAGCGTCTCCGGGTCCCGCCCCAGCAGGAAGAGCTGCTCGCCGCGCCCGGCCATGCGCCGAGCGAGCGCGCGGCCCATGCCGCGCGTCGCGCCGACGAAGACGACCTTCACGACGGGGTCGCGCTGGTGGACTTCTTGGTGGACTTCTTCTTGGCCGGCGCCTTCTTGGCGCTGGCCTTCTTGGCGGCGCCGTTGGCGCTCTTGGTGGCGGCCTTCTTGGTGGCGGCCTTCTTGGTCGCCTTCTTCGGGGCACCGTTGGTGCTCTTGGCGGGCGCGCCGTTGGTCTTCTTCGGGAGGAGCGCCTCGGCGAGCTCGGCGGCCCGGTCGGTCTTCTCCCAGGTGAAGCTCTTCTCGGTCCGGCCGAAGTGACCGTAGGCCGCGGTCGGCAGGTAGATCGGGCGGAGGAGATCGAGCTCCTCGATGAGGGCCCGGGGGCGGAAGTCGAACATCTCGCCGACGACCTTGGAGAGCTTCTCGTCCTCGACCTTGCCGGTGCCGAAGGTGGTCACGTAGACGCCCATGGGCTTGGCCACGCCGATGGCGTAGGCGACCTGGACCTCACAGCGGGTCGCCAGCTTAGCGGCCACGATGTTCTTGGCGACGTAGCGGGCGAAGTAGGCCGCGCTGCGGTCGACCTTGGAGGGGTCCTTGCCGCTGAAGGCGCCGCCACCGTGCCGGCCCATGCCGCCGTAGGTGTCCACGATGATCTTGCGGCCGGTGAGGCCGGCGTCGCCGCACGGTCCGCCGATGACGAAGCGACCGGTGGGGTTGACGTGGAACTTGGTCTTCTTGTCGATCATCTTCGCCGGGAGGCTCGGGAGGATGACCCCGTCGATGATGTCCTTCTTGAGCGCGCGGTGCTTCACGCCCTCGGCGTGCTGCGAGGAGACGACGACCGCGTCGATGCGCTTCGGCTTGCCGTCCTCGTACTCGACGGTGACCTGGGCCTTGCCGTCGGGGCGCAGGTAGCCGAGCTGGCCGTTCTTGCGCACCTTGGTGAGCCGCTTGGTCAGCGCGTGGGAGAGGTGGATCGGCATCGGCATGAGCACGCGGGTCTCGTTGCACGCGAAGCCGAACATCAGGCCCTGGTCGCCGGCGCCCTGGTCCTTGTCGATGCCCTTGCCGACGTCCACGCCCTGCGCGATGTCGGGGGACTGCTGCTCGACGGCCGAGAGCACCGCGCAGGTGTCGGCGTCGAAGCCCATCTCGCTCGAGGTGTACCCGATGTCGCGGATGGCCTTACGGACCAGGGTCGGCACGTCGAGGACGGCCTTGGTCGTGATCTCACCGGCGACGATCGCGTAGCCGGTCTTCACCATGGTCTCGCACGCGACGCGCGAGTGGGGGTCGTCCTTCAGACAGGCGTCCAGGATGGTGTCGCTGACGGTGTCGCAGATCTTGTCCGGGTGCCCCTCGGTCACGGACTCCGAGGTGAAGAGATGCTTGGCCATGAATCGTCCTGTGTTCTTTCGGCGTTCGTTCGTTCGGGGGGTCGGCGCCGACCGGCCCGCGGGCCCCGGTCGTAATCGTGGGCGTGGGGACTGTCAAACGCCGCCAGCGGGGGAGGGGCTCAGCAGCCGTCGAATTCGACCCGACCCTCGACGTGGGTGCCGTCGGGGAGGGTGCAGCGGAGCTCGGCGTGGCCCCGCACGAGCTGGACGTCGTTGACCACCGTGCGCGTGTTTCGCACGTCGGCGTCGAAGACCGCGCACGCGGATCGCGGGACCGGGATCAGGGTGCAGTCGGTCCCGTTGCGGCTCTGGCAGCTCCCGGGGACCTCGAGGGTGATCTGCGGGCCGGCGACCGGATCGGCGATCACGTAGATCGCGCCGCCCTCGTGGCCGTCGCCGTGCAGGTTGGCGCCGAAGCGACCGTAGGGTCCCAGGGTGTGGCAGTCGGAGGTGCTCACGGTGAACTCGCCATGCGGACCCCCGCGGACGTGAACCCGCCCGGAGCTGGTGCCGCAGGTGGCCAGGACCCCGATGGGGATCAGGGCCAGGAGCGCCACCGCGACCCCGAGGCCGGCCCGGCGCCCGCGCGACGCGTTCATTCGCCGGCCTCGCGCTCCTCGCGGAGGACCTCGGCCCAGCGGATCCACGCGCTGCCCGCGTGCTGCACGAAGTCGTTGCGGCTGGTGAGGTCCACCGGGCTCCCGGGCATCCCGCCGCGCGCCGCGGCGGGGTTCGCGAAGTGGTGGGTCGGGCCCGGCGCCCAGCGCCAGCGGAGGAGCTGCCCCAGTCCGCGCTCGACCACGCCGCGGACGCCCGCGGTGTCCATCCCGTGGTGCTTCATGAGCAGGTAGGTCCCCACGAACGCTTCGCTCCGGCTCCCGACCGGAGTGAGCCGCGGGACCACCACCGGGCCCACGCCGAAGGCGCCGGCCACCGGCCAGGGGGTGTCTCCCTCGCGGTACTGCAGCCCATCGTTCCACTCGTACCAGCGGCGGCAGAAGTCCACCGCCTCGGGGAGGTCGATGCGACCCCGCGCCTCGCCCGCGGCGATGCAGGTCCAGTGTTCCTCGCCGTAGTAGTAGCGGCTCCCGAGGAAGTCCCAGCCGGCCCCGGTGAGGTGCTGCATCAGCTTCTCGGCAGCTTCCAGCGCCCGCTCGTCGCCGAGCACCTCGTGGGCCTTGAGGAGCGCGAAGGCCGCCTCGCCGGAGTAGTACATGTGCTGCACGTCGATGGGCGCTTGGCCGCGCACGTCGTACTCGTGCATCAGCTCGCCGTCCTCGCGCTGCTGCGCGATGAGGAAGCCGGTGAGGCCCTCGGCGAGCCGCCGCGCCAGGGGGTGGTCTTCCTTGGCGAGGACCTCGGTGGCCGCGACCACGGTGAGGGCCGCCGAGCCCACGTCGACGCGGCCATGGTCCACCACGCACGGGTTGTCGCCGCACTGCGCGACGCGCGTCCGCTGGAGCCAGCGGAGCGCGGCCAGGGCGCCCTCGCGGGCCTCGGGCATGCCCACGTACCGGTCCACCTGCGCGATGAAGTAGGTGGTCCCCGAGTGCCGCGGGATGTTGTACCCGCCGGGACGATCGTGATCGGTGCTCCCGTCGTAGACGTAGGTCCAGGTCCCGTCGGCGTGCTGGTGCCGCAGGAGGAACTCGGCGCCTTCCACCGACGCCCGTCGGAGCAGCTCCTCGGTGGGCTCGGTCTCGGTGTTGGGGTAGGTGGCTCGCTGGAGCGTCAGGCTGCGGAAGCGGCGCACGGTGACCTCGTCGGCGTCGCGGCCGAGGTCCCGCGCCAGGCGACCGATGATCGCGTCCACCGGCGCGCCGAGGCCGAGGTCGGGGACCGGGGTGGGGATCCCGCTGTCGTAGGCGCCGTAGGAGAGGAGCTCTTCCGGGGTCACCAGTGCGACGTCGTCGCCGTGGCGCGCGATGACCCCTTCCAGCCGCGGCACCAGCGAGAGCTCGCGCAGGTAGGGGAAGGCCGGCAGGAGCCGCGCCTCGCCGACGGGCACCTCGACGGTGAAGCGCACCGGGGTCTCGGCGCTCGCGCCCCAGTCGGGGTCGCCGTCGAGGTGCCGGGCGAACACGGCGACGGCGTTCTCCACGGTCTGCACCAGATCCTCGTCGCCCACGTGCCGCGCGAGGATGCCCCCGCGGCCCCAGGCGATGACGACCACCGGACCCTCGGCGGTGTACTGCCCGGGCGCGGTGGCACCGTCGGTCCCCCCACGGGCGGCGTCGAGGCGGTCGAGCGCCCAGGCGCTCAGGTCGTCCGCGGGCGGTTCCGCCGGGCTGATGTGGGTCGTCGCCCAGACGGCCAGCGAGCCCAGCGCGGTCAGCGCCGCCCACGCCAACACGGCGCGGACCAGCTTCGACTGGGTCACGAGCGTTCCCGCATGCCGCTGACGGTCGCCGGCTCGGCCTCGGGCCCGGCGACGGGAGCCGCGGCTTCGTCGACCCGGCCCTCGCCCGGCGGAGCGGCGGCCTCGTCCGCGTCCCGCGCGGGCAGCAGGAAGTAGAGCTGCGCGGCGGGGAACACGATCAGGTAGGGCAGGACCAGGAAGGCCGCGACGACCAGGATGATCGCGCCGCCCGAGCCGACCGGACCGTAGAGCCCCGCGAGCCCGGCGGCGGTGAAGGCCAGGGTGGTGGCCAGCGCGGCGCCGGTGACCAAGGTCGACGCGGCCACCGCGCGGCCGACCCGCACGCCCCAGGCGGTGCCCTGGTAGAGCCCCACGCCGGCGGCGAGCAGCGCCAGGGCGAGGAGCGTGAACCCCACGTCGACCGGCCACCACCGCACCGGTAGCGCGAGCCAGACCCCCGCGAGGAGCACCACGGCCAGGACGATGTCCAAGGCCCCCATCAATCGCCGCCTCATCGCGCGGACCATAGCAGGACCCCGCCAGCGGTCCCGCCGACACTACGGGCGACGGCCGATCGCTTCCCGTAGCTGCTGGGGCTCGGCGATGACGGCTCCGTGACCCACCCGGAGGCGCACCGTGCGCAGGCGGGGGTCCGCGACGTGGGCGGGGTCTTGCTCCGCGGGGCGGAAGACGAGGTCGTCCTGGAGACAGCGGCCGTTTCCGCGGCGCCGGCAGGTCCCGCGCTCGTCGGTCACCACGTGCAGGTGATCGGTCACCCAGGGCCCCAAGGTCCCGGGTGAGCGGATCATCGAGGCGGTCGGCGGGATGTCGCGCCACTTGGCGCCCCGGGTGAGCCGCCGGCAGATGGCGGCCACCGCGCCCAGGGAGAGCACCCGCAGCCACGCCTTGCCGCAGGTGCGGGCCGAGGCGACGCCGGCGAAGGGCGTGGCCACCGTCACCAGCTCGATGGGCGTCCGCAGGGGCTCGCCTTCGGCGATCAGGGCGCGCCGGGCGGCCAGCCCGCCCAGGCTGTGGCCGAGGACCCGGACGCGCGGGAGGTGAAGCCCGTCGAGCCTCCCGAGGGCGCTCCGGAGGCCGGCGGCGGCGCGGGTCAAGCGCCCGCCTTCTCGCCAGCGGTAGCAGGCGACCTGCTCGCCGCCCGAAGCGAGCGCCTCGGCCAGCGGCGCGAAGGAGTCCGGGGCCGCATGGTTCCCGTGCACCAGGATCGTGAGCGGGCGGCCAGCGACGAGCGCGAGCGCGCCGCGCCCCTCGCAGCGCCCGAGGCCCGCGATCGCGCTCTGCTCGAGCGGTGACCGCAGGGTGTCGGTGCGACCGGCGCCCCCGCAGCCGAGCGCCGCGGTCGTCACCAGGAGCCAGTGGCCGAGGCGGACCATGCCTCAGGGTACCAAGGAGCCAGAGGATCGCGCCTTGCCGAGGGCGGCCGGGCGCGCTCTCTTGGGTCGGTGGCAGCGGTCGTGGGCCAGAGCGGCGATTGGCGGATCGAGCGGCGATCCGAGAACGAGCGGACCGAGGTCCACCGGGTGCGCCTCGGCGACGCCTTCGCGACGTGGGAGCTGGTGGCCGCGGGGCTCCGCTCGGACGCGGACCTGCGGGCGGCGCTGACCGCGAGCCTCGGGTCGAGCGACCACGAGGCGTTCTTCGTATCCGTTCGACGAATCGCGTAGTTGACGACGGCGAGCGCCTGGGGGCCGTTGACTAAGGCTCGCGGAGCGTGAGCGTGCAGTACGGCTTGGCTGCGAGCAGGGCCTGAGTCTCGGGGGCGGCGAGGGTCTGGTCCCAGGCGACCGGAGCGAGGTCGAGGATCCGATGCGCGGGCCAACGCGGCAGCAGGCAGAGCAGATCGCGCAGGTAGGCCCAGGGCTCGATGCCGAGCATGCGGCAGCTGGCGAGGAGGGAGGTGAACATGGCGTTCGCGCGGGCACCGTCGTCGCTGCCGATGAAGAGCCAGCTCTTGCGGCCGACGGCCTGGCGGCGCAGCTCGCGTTCCGAGACGTTGTTGTGGATGGGCAGCCGACCGTCGGCGAGGAAGCGCTGGAGGCCTTCGCGCTGGTTTCGCGCGTAGCGGACGCCGTCGTGGATGGGGGTGTCCTCGAGGATTTGGCCGCTGGACCATTCGGCGTCGCACCACGAGAAGAAGCGCTCGCACAGGGGCTTCGAGTGCTTCTGGCGAATCCGCTCGCGCTTGCGGCGCGGCGCGTCGGCGATGGCCTTCTCGACGCGAAAGAGCCCGCCGATGTAGCCGAGGGCGATGCGCGCCCGCTCGGGATCGGTGGCGAGCGACTTGTGGAAGTGGCGCCGCGCGTGCGCCCAGCAGTCGGCCTCGACGATGTCGCCGCGCGCGTAGAGATGGTCGTAGACGACGTGAGCGTCGGC
>DCLA01000009.1:11880-28450 GCA_002320815.1 Myxococcales bacterium UBA1660 | reverse complement strand
TGACGAAGTACTCGACGGCGTTGTCCGGGAAGAGCTCCTTCATCTCCGCGTAGAGCTGCGCGGCGAGGGTCTTGTTGGGCGCCATGATCAGCGTGGGCCGCTGCACCCGCTGGATCACCTGCGCCACGGTGAAGGTCTTGCCGCTGCCGGTGATGCCCAGCAGGGTCTGGTGGTGTTCGCCCTCCTCGAGGCCGTTCACCAGCTCCTCGATGGCCCTCGGCTGGTCGCCCTTCGGGGTCAGATCGCTCTGAAGTCGCAGTTCCACGCATCCGGTGTAGCGCCGGGGTGCGACATCGGGGAGGCCGCCGGCACGTTTTCCGCGAATTCGCCCGGTTTTTGGCGACGGTGAGCGGTCGACTGGCGGACGACGGGCAGACGCCGGACGGACGGTGAGCGGCCGACGGCGCGATGGGCGCCGCGCTCAGTCCTCGTCGCAGCAGCCGCAGGGCTCGCCGGGCCCGCCCTCGGCGTCGAGGACCGTCGTCCCCTCCAGGGTGACCACCCGGCGGCGGTTCCCGCCGTAGACCACGATGGCCAGGAGCTGCCCATCCACGCGCACCAGGGCCATGACGCCCTCCTGGTCGCTCCGGGTGATCGGCGCCTCGACGGTGGTGGAGCCGAGGACGCGGCCCGCGCCGATGGCCTCGGGATCCCCATGGAGGAAGGTGATCGTGGTGGGCGCGCCGGGGCAGAGCCCGTCGCCGGCGGGGCTCTCCATGCGGAAGCCGAAGCCGCTCGGTCCGAAGCGGCCCAGGTAGGCCGCGTCGGCTTCCATGGACGGAGCCTCGACGCGCTCGGCGAGGGTCACCTTGGCGGGCTCCTCGCTGGCGAAGGCCACCCAGGGGGCCGGCTCGGTCGGACACCCGCTCACGATCGCGTGCTCGGGGCCCGGGGTGGCCGCCCCCGGGCACGCTCCCGCGGGCCCCACCAGGGAGAGCGACGCGCGCTGGAGCACCGCCGAGTCCACTCGGAGCGCGTCGCCCTCCACCTCCACCACGTGGGCGCTCGGGGTCGCCGCCTCCGGCGCCTCGGCGCCGACCGTGGGCGACACCGGCTCCGGCGCCGGGGCCGGCGCGGAAGCGCAGCCGAGGCCGAGGAGCGCCGGGAGGAGCCAGAGCGAGCGAGACGGGGTGCGCATCGGCGGTCTCATACCACTTCCGGGGTGGGCCCGGTGGCGCCCGACTACCGGTTCCCCCAGGAGCGTCTATGCTCCGCCCGCCGATGGTCCCCCTCCGCATCCAGCGCCTCCTGACGCGCGGCTTCCGGAACCTCGGCGCCCTCTCCCTCGAGCCCGGCCCCGCCTTCAACGTGCTCCACGGGCCGAACGGCGCCGGGAAGAGCAACGTGCTGGAGGCGATCCACTACCTGGGGTCGCTGAAGAGCTTCCGCGGCGCCAAGACCGACGACCTGGTGGCCCTGGATGCCGAGGAGGCGAACCTGGCGGCCAAGGTCAGCGGCGAGCGCGCGCCCCGCACCTTCCGGGTGCACCTGGACCGACGCCGCTCGCGGAAGCTCCAGCTGGACGACAAGCGCCCCCGGGCGATCGCGAGCTGGCACCAGGCGATCCAGGTGGTGCTCTTCCATCCCGGGGATCTCTCGCTGGCGATGGGCCCGGCGGACCAGCGGCGCTCCTTCCTCGATCGGGTCCTGGAGCAGATGGACCCCACCTACGCCTCGGCCCTGGCGAGCTACAACAAGGCCCTCCGGAGCCGGAACCGGCTCCTGAAGAAGGAAGACGCCGACCCGCGCTCCATCCGCGCCTACGACGGCATCCTGGCCCAGGCCGGCGCCCTGGTCGGTCAGACCCGGGCCGCCCTCGCCGAGGACCTGGCCCCCCGGACCGAGGCCGCCTTCGCGGAGGTCATCGGGACCGCCTTGCCCCTCGAGGTCCGCTATCAGCCCCGGGTCGAGCCCACGGTCGACGCCATCCGCGCCGCCCTCGACGCGGCGTTCCGCAAGGACCGGGCGCGGGGGTTCACCGCCGACGGCCCCCACGGCGACGACCTGGCGCTCCGAGTCCGAGAGGTCGCCGCCCGGCACCACGCATCCCAGGGCCAGCACCGGGCCATCGTCCTCGCGCTCAAGGTCGCGGAGCTCGACGTCCTGAGCAGTCGCACCGGCCGGGTCCCGCTACTGCTCCTCGACGACGTGAGCTCGGAGCTCGACCGCGTCCGCAACGAGCGCTTCTTCGCGCGCCTCCGGCGGATGGGCGGTCAGGTCTTCCTGACCACCACCTACCCGGAGCTGATCCGCCTGGACGAGGACCGCGTGGACTTCGCCGTCGACGCCGGCCGGATCACGCCCGGCTGACGCGAGCGCGCGGGTGACTCAGGCGCCCAGATCGGCGTCGGGGTCGACGCTCATGTCGAGCCCGGCGTCCGCGGTGCCCGCGTCGTCGACGCTCTCGGTGCCGGAGTCGGCGGGAGTGCTCGTCCCGGAGTCCGGGGTCTCGGCGGCGGGGGTCACGGTGGCCTCGGCGACGCAGAACTTGGTGGTGTCGGGGTCGCGATCCAGGTCGACCACGCGAGCGATGGGCGACCCGGTGGAGAGGTCGACGAGTTCGGGATCGCTCGACGCGAGGCACTGGTAGCCGCCGCGGCAATCGCCGTCGTCGCTGCAGCGCTTCATGCAGTAGGTGACCGAGGTGCGGTCCGGGTCGTAGCGCCACTCGACGCAGGTGCCCTCTTCCGGGCAGGTGTCCGGGTCGCACGCGCGCACGGTGCAGTAGCCGCCGGGCTGGCTGATGTCGCAGATGCGGTCGTTGTTGACCGAGCAGTCGATGCTCGTCTCGCAGCCGTCCCCGATCTCCGGGGCGCAACCCACGGAGAGGAGGCCCACGAAGGCCGCAGCGAGGAAGAGCGGAGCGCGCATCGGCCGGACCCTAGCAAAGGATGGGGCGCCGTCGAGAGGGCCGGAGCACATCGACGGGTACTGGGACCCGGGGTCCCCGCGTTGGTAGCCTGCGGCGGTGACTCGCACCCCGCGGCTCTGGACCCTCGGCCTGGTGGCGCTCGCCGTGGGCAGCGCGGCCCAGGGCCAGGATCCGTCCGCCATCGCGGAACCCAGCCGGCTGGCGGAGGCGGCGAACCACGTGCGCGCCGGCGAGACCGCCGAGGCCCTGGCCCTGGTGGAGGGCTTCGGAGGGTCCCGGGCGGTCTACCTCCGGGCCCGACTCCACGACCGGCTCCATCAGCCCGCCGAAGCGGCCGAGGCCTACGCCGCGGTCCCGGTGGCGGCGCTCCCCGAGGCCGTCCGCGAGACCCTCCCCGCGCTCCGGGCCCGCGCCTTGGCCCGAGCGGGCGAGTGCGCCGAGGCCCTGCCGCTCCTGACCCAGGCCGGCGACGGGGTCGCCCGCGCCCTGGCCGGCGAGTGCGCGCTGCGGCTCGGGCGTCCGGAGGAGGCGATCCCCCACCTGCGGGCCGCCGCCCGGGAAGACGCCGCGGACGTGGACACCTTCGCCGTCCGCTACGAGCTGGCCGAGGCCCTGGAAGCCACGGGGAAGACCCGCGAAGCCCGGGAGGAGCTGAAGGGGCTCTACGTCGAGCGGGGCGCCCACCCCGACGCCGAGCTGGCCCTGCAGCGCTTGATGGACACCGGCGGGTTACCCCAGCTCGACGAGGAGGAGCACCTGCGGCGCGCCGAGGCGCTCCTCGATGCCTGGCGGCCCGCCGAGGCCGCCGCCGAGCTCGACGGCCCGGTCCCCTTCAACCGCGCCCGCAAGGCGCGCTGGCTGCACCTGCGGGGCATGGCGCTCTTCAAGACCCGGCAGGACTACGCCGAGGCCGCCCAGGTGCTCGCCCAGGCGGCGCGGGTCGACGGGCCCACCGCGATCTACGACGAGTTCCACTCCGCCCGGGCCCTGAGCCGCGCCGACGAGGACCTGCGCGCCATCCGCGCCTACCGCCGGCTGGTCCGGCGGCATCCGGGCAGCCCCTGGGCGGCGCGCGCGGAGTACCTGGCCGCGTGGCTCGAGCTCCGCCTGGGCCGCTTCGGGGGCGAGCGCCGGATGGAGGCCTTCCTGGAGGGCCCCCGCGCCACCACCGTCCGGGAGCTGCGGGAGGACGCGACCTGGCAGCTCGGCCTGGCGGCCTATGAGGCCGAGCGCTGGGGATCTGCCGCGGCGCGCTTCGCGCGCTTCGCCCAGCTCGGCGAGGGGCCCATGGAGAAGGGCCGCGGGCTCTACTGGCGGGGGCGGGCGTTGGAGAAGGCCGGCGAGACCGAGCGGGCCCAGGAGGCCTTCCGGGCCGCGCGCGCGGTGGACCCTCTGCACTACTACGGCGTGCTCGCGGACCGACGGCTGCGCGCCCTGGGCATCGAGGAAGCCATCCCCCTGGGCGACCCCGACGAGGCCCCGGACGCCATGGCCATCACCGTGGCCGACGCCGCGCGCTTCTACCGCGCCCTGGGGCTCGACTCCGAGGCCCGCGCCGCCCTGCGGCGTTCGGAGCCCTCGCTCCGGGAGCAGGCCCCGGCGGGCCGGGTGAACGAGACCCTCGTGCGCGCCCACCTCCAGGCCCACTCCTACACCCGGGCCTACCGGCTGGCCGCGCTGGAGCACGCGCGGCTCCGCGAACGCCCCGAGGGCGACGCCCAGTGGGCCTGGGAGGCGGCGTACCCACGGCCGGCCTTCGACACCGTGGTCCCCGAGGCCCGGCGCTGGGGCATCCCCTGGAGCCTGCCCTATGCCGTGATGCGCCAAGAGTCCGCCTACGATCCCGACGTGGTCAGCGGGGCCGGCGCCATCGGGCTGATGCAGGTGATGCCCGAGGTCGGCCGCGATCGGGGCGGCGCGGCCTTCGGGGTGGACATGCTCTTCGTCCCGGAGACCAACGTGCGGCTGGGCATCGCCGAGCTCGCCGGCGCCATCCACGGCATGGACGGCGAGGTGCCCCTGGCCATCGCGGCCTACAACGCCGGCGTCGCGCGGGTGAACCGCTGGCGCCGCGAGACCGGGCCCATCGACTTCGACCTCTGGGTGGAGAAGATCCCCTTCGACGAGACCCGCAACTACGTCCGCCGGGTGCTCTCCCACTTCGCCCACTACCGCTTCGTGGCCACCGGCGAGGCGACCCTCCCCGTGCCCGAGCGAGTCTTGCCCCCGGAGGGTGAGGTCTCGTCGAACGGTGACGACCCGGAGCCGGAAGACGCCGAAGGGTGACGAGAAAAGTGGGAAATCCTCCCCCTTCCTCGTGATAGAATCGACACCGCATGGGCGAGTGGGACGACGAGGAGACGAAGACCGTCGTCGGCGGTCGCGACGCCATCCTCGCCGCGGTCGTGGGTCCCAAGGCCGTCAGCCGGGACCGCGCCTACGTGATCGTCATCGCCGGCCCCAACGTGGGCGAGATGTTCAAGGTCAGCGGCCTCACCGAGGTGGGTCGCGGCCAGACCGTGGGCATTCGAATCCACGACACGGAGATCTCCCGGCGCCACGCCCGCCTGACCGTCGAGGGCGACCGGGTCCTGGTGGAGGACCTGGGCTCGACCAACGGGACCTTCGTGAACGGCCAGCCCATCGACAAGGTGGCCCTGAGCGACGGCGACAAGATCCAGGTGGGCACCACCACGATCCTGAAGTTCAGCTACCACGACGACCTGGACGAGCAGTTCCAGCGGCACATGTACGAGGCCGCGCTCCGGGACGGACTGACCGGCGCCTACAACAAGAAGTACCTCAGCGACCGAATGGAGAGCGAGCTGGCCTACGCCGCGCGCCACCGCTCGCCGCTGAGCTTGGTCATCTTCGATCTCGACCACTTCAAGAAGATCAACGACACCTACGGCCACCTGGCCGGCGACTACGTGCTCCGCGCCATGGCCGAGGGCATCAACGCCACGGTCCGCAAGGAGGACGTCTTCGCGCGCTACGGCGGCGAGGAGTTCGCCGTGCTCAGCCGCGGCATCGACCAGCCCAGCGCCCAGCAGTTCGCCGAGCGCCTGCGCCAATGGGTCGAGCTCTACCCGTTCATCTGGGAGAGCCAGCGGATCCCGGTGACCTGCAGCATCGGCGTGGCGGCCTTCCCCGAGCTCGACCTGGAGACCCCCATCGAGCTCGTCAAGGCGGCCGACGACGCGCTCTACGCGGCCAAGAACGGCGGCCGCAACCGCGTCGTCGTCGCCAGCCCGTGACCGGCTGCGGGTCCGTGCGATGCTCGGGCCGTGATCGACTTCTCTCTCAGTGACGATCTCCTCGAGCTCCGGGACCGGGTGCGCGCGTTCGTGCGCGACGAGGTCATCCCCCTCGAGCGCGACCCGCGCCAGGACGCGCACGGCCCGAGCCCCGAGCTGGTCTCCGAGCTGCAGTCCCGGGCCGCGGCGCGCGGGCTGCTCTCGCCCCACGTGGCGCCCGAGTACGGCGGCCTGGGTCTCGATCACCGCGGGCGCGCCGTGGTCTTCGAAGAGGCCGGCTACTCGCCCCTGGGGTCCCTCGCGCTGAACGTCTCCGCGCCCGACGAGGGCAACGCGCACCTCCTCGAGCACGTGGCGACGGAGGCCCAGAAGGAGCGCTGGCTCCGTCCCCACGCCGCGGGCGAGCTCCGGACCTGCTTCGCCATGACCGAGCCCCCGCCCGGCGCCGGCTCGGACCCCACGCTCCTGCGGACCACCGCCGTGCCCGACGGCGACGGCTGGCGCATCGACGGCGTGAAGAAGTGGATCACGGGCCCCGTGGGCGCGGGGGTCTGCATCGTGATGGCGCGCACCAGCCCCGAGGGCGCGGAGCGGGTGGAGGCGACCATGTTCCTGGTCCCCATGGACGCGCCGGGGATCCACGTCGAGGAGCAGCTGAGCACCCTCGACTCCCAGTTCGTCGGCGGCCACGCCCGGATGCGCTTCGACGGCGTGCGCGTCGGCGCGGACCAGGTCCTCGGCGCCTTCGGCGAAGGCTTCCGCTACGCCCAGGTGCGCCTCGCGCCGGCCCGGCTGACCCACTGCATGCGGCACCTCGGCGGCGCCCGCCGCTGCCACGACATCGCCGCCGCCTACGTCCGCGAGCGCACCGCGTTCGGCCGCCCCCTGGCGAAGTACGAGGGGGTCGGCTTCCAGCTCGCCGACAACGAGATGGAGCTGCGCACCTGCCGCCTCCTCGTCTGGCACACCGCCTGGCTCCTCGACCAGGGCGCGGAGGCCGGCGAAGCGTCCAGCCAGGCCAAGGTCGTCGTCTCCGAAGCCGTCTGGCGCATCGCCGATCGGTCGGTCCAGCTCCTCGGCGGCCTCGGCGTCTCGGACGAGACGGTCGTCGCCCGCATCTTCAAGGACATCCGCCCCTTCCGCATCTACGACGGCCCCAGCGAGGTCCACCGCTGGTCCCTCGGCCGCCGCATCGCCCGCCGCGGCGGCCCCGTCGAAACCTAGCCCGCTGCCCGCCGCGGGTCCGCGCGTCAGCCGCGAGACTCCTCCCGAACGCGCCGTCGGGTCGACGCCGGGGACGCACTCCCCGCTGGGGGGCGCGGAGGCGCTTCCGGCGCGTTCGTCCTCGACGGGGATCGCGCCGCGACTACGTTGCCTCGATGCGTAGGCTGCTGCTGGTCCTCGGCTCTCTGATGCTCGCGTGCGGTGACGACGATGCGCCGATCGACGGGGGCGCGACGCGGGACTCGGCGGCGCCCGACGCCGAAGCCCCCGATCTGGTCGTCGCCTGTGACGACCCCGCCGCGCTCGATCCGCACGCCGACGAGCGGGCCAGCGCGGGCTCGACGTACACGGCGACCCCGACCGTCACGGCGGGCACCGTGGTTCGCTGGCGCAAGAGCTACGGGCCCGACGAGCTCGGGGTCGACACCGCGACCGGCGAGGTCACCTGGCCCATCCCCGCCGGGCTGCCCGGCGAGACCTTCCACGTCGGCGTCGTCGGGGTGGACTCCTGCGGCTCGCGGGTCGCAGACGTCTGGCTGGTCACCGTCGGCGACGGCGACGTCCTCCGGGTGGGCGAGGGAGACTACGCCACCCCCCGCGCGGCCATCGCCGACGCCGAGCCGGGCGACACGGTGGTGATCGCGCCGGGTACCTACGACGGGGCCGACCTCCTCGACTCACAGAGCGATCCCGGCGTGACCCCGCCGTCCGGCACCGAGACCGCGTTCACCACGCTCATCGCCGCGGAGCCTGGCCGATCGATCTTCACCGGCGCCCTCCGCGTGGCCGGCAAGTGGGGCCCGCAGCACCACCTGGCCTTCAAGGGCCTGCTCATGCGGGGCGGCGTGCGCATCGAAGCCGGCGCCGAAGACGACCGCCCGCACCACATCAAGGTGGTGGACGTCGGCTCGGAGAACGGCCTCTTCATCAGCCGCGGCGACGACATCCTGGTCGAGGGGGCCTACGCCTACGGCGACGGCCGCTACGCGATGAGCGCCTACCTCAGCGAGCGCGTCGTGATCCGTCGGTCCGTCGCGCGCACCGACCACGCCGCGCTGAGCGGCGACGTGTCGCCCTACGGGACCTTCATCGCCTACTCGTCGAACGACGTGGTCTTCCAGAACGTCATCGACATCGACTCCGACCAGATCGACGCGCTGCCCGCGAGCGGCGAGCCCACGGGCGCCTTCGGCGTGCCCGTCACCGCCGGCGACGCGCGGGGCATCGTCTTCGAGCGCGTCATGTCGCTGCACAACCGGATGAAGTTCGGCAGCTACGACGGCCGCGGCGACGGCGGTGATCCCCCGCGGCTCACCTACGCCGACGTGCGCTTCGAGGACGTCATCGGTTGGGACATCGACACCTACCCGGCGATCTCCGACGCGGTGCACGGCTTCGGCCAAGGGCTCTTCGTGCACGCCACCTTCGGCGAGATCCGCGACGGCGCGACCGACGACGGGATCGCCCTCTTCAACGGCTATGGCGGCGGCGGGATCCTGGTCGACGAGTACCGCGACAGTCTCTTCAGCGGGATCGCGGATCCCCTCTTCGTCGACGTCGAGCGCCTCTCCCATCTGGCCTTCCACGATGCCGACCCGGGCTCGCTCACCGGCGCGGAGCACCAGACCGACACCTTCGTCTCCGGCGACGAGCGCCCGCTCCGCTACCTACTGGCGCCGGAGAGCGGCACCTTCGTCGACGGCGCCGCCAGCGACGGCGGCGTCATCGGCGCCACCGTCCTGACCTTCGTCGGGCGGTCCGGCACGTTCTTCGGCGAGCCCGGCTGGGACCAGGAGACCGACCTGAGCATGTGGCCCTTCCCCCACGAGGAGCTCATCGCCGAGCACATGGGCGCCTACCGCTTCGACGGGACGCTCCAGGACGGCCGCGCCGTGGTGCTCGAGGGCGCGCGCGGGTTCGCGGCCCGCGGCACCGCCCTCGACGGCGGCCCGCGGACCCTCTCCTCGTACATCTGGGAGACCCTGGGCGCCCCCTGCCCCGCCGACCGCTGCGGCCGCTGACGGCGGTCAGGTGAGCTTGGCGGCGGCGTCCCACTCGGAGCCCGCCACGACCTTCTCGGGCAGGAGCCGCTTGGGGAAGACGACGTCGCAGTCGGCGGGCCTCGCGCCGAGCTTCGAGTGACGCCGGGTCGCGCCGTGGAGCCCAGTGCGCGGTCCGCCGAAGCGGTGGCCATCGGAGACCACCTCGCTCAGGGGGTTGGGGCCCGGAGCCTGGGCGAGGAGGTCCAGGAGGGCGTTGAACCCGCTGGTCTGCTCCTTCTTCTTCAGGTCGGCGATGGTCGCCCGCACCCGCACCATCGGCTCGGCGGTCAGCGCGGCCAGGTAGTCCTTGGCGCCCTTGGTGCTGCGGTCGAACTCCAGCGGCGCCCGGAGCTCGCTCAACGTCTTCTTGGCCGCGAGGCCCTTGCCGCTCCGGAGCCGTTCGACCACCGCGTCGACCGTCGGATCGCACTTCAGACCCTTGGCCAACGCCGGGACGATGCTGGCCTCGACGTGCCAGGGGAGGACCTGGTCCGCGGGGATCTCCTCGACCTCGGTCACGGTGACGTGGGCGGTGAGTCGGTCGGGGAGCGCGAGGACCCGCGCGAAGACCTCCGGCGGCGTGAGCCCGTTCGCCAGGCGCGACTCCGGTCGCTGCCAGTACTGGGCAAAGCCCGAGTCGAGGGCCTGGTCGAGGTAGGTGGCGAAGTCGCCGGCGACTCGGGTCTCACCGAAGTGGAACGCGCCGTCGACGAAGCGCACGGTCTCTTCGGGGATGAAGTTGTCGATGGTGAAGGGCGCGCCCCAGCCCAGGATCTCCCCCGGCGCCGGGAAGGCGAAGCCACCGTAGACGTCCGGGTCCTCGTCGGCGCGGTACTCGAAGCGCTGCGCCAGGGGCATGAGGGTGAGGTCGGCCGTGGTCTGCTCGGCCAAGGCCTTCTGATCCTTCTTGGAGCAGGTGTAGTGCTTCCACTCCGTCTGGAGCCCGACCTTGTGGGCGAGCTTGTACCGGAGCTGGTGGAAGCGTTCGTCGGGCGCGATCGGGGAGCTCACAGGGACACCACCTTCAAGGCACCGTCGGTGCCGAGTGAGAAGAGTTTGCCGCCGGCGACCCGGAGGTCTTTGAAGGGGCCGGCGTGGAGGACGAGGGTTCGGCGGAGGGCGCCGTCGGCGGCGTCGCGGATCTCGACGGAGCCGTCACTGGCGCCGACGAGGAGGTGCTGCCCGTCTTCGGTGAAGGCCAGGGGCAGGTTCCCGTATTCGGTGGGCTCATCGCGCTCGACTACGCTGTTCGCGCCGTCGCGGCGGAGGGTGATGTTCCCCTTCACGTCGATGGTGGCGATGGTGTCGGCGCTCATCGCCAACCCCCGGGAACGCGCGGTCTGGAAGGAGTCCACCTCCTTGCCCTTCACCAGCTCGTGGACGGTGTGGACACCATCGAGCCACGAGATGACGCCCCGCGCGCACCCCGGCTCGGCGGCGAAGAGGCCCGGCTCGTCCCCCTTCACCTTCCAGGCCGCGCGCTTCTTTCCGAAGTCGAAGCCGCCGAACCAGCCGGGGACGGACTTCGAGGTTCCCACCGCGAAGCGGCCGCCGAAGCGCTGGATGGAGGAGGTGAAGGTCATCGTCTTCGCGCGCGCCTCGGCGGTCCGCTCGGCGGCGGAGAGCTCGTAGAGCGTGCGGCCCTTGTGGCCGGGTCCGCAGGGGACCACCAGCGTCTGCCCGGTCATGTCGAGTTCACCGGGGAGACACTGCTCTTCGGCGGTCACCCGGACGCCGGCGCCCCCCGCGACGGGTCCGATGACGTTTCCCTTCTGGCCGTACGCGACGGTCGTGCCCCGGTCGTCGACCGAGAACCACCAGGTTCCCCCCCCCGAGGTCCACGAGGGTGTCGTCGAGCCGAAGGCCCTCCGGTCCGACGACGGCCATCGACTCGACCCCGGCAGACACCGTGGCCCGGTACGGGTTGTTCGCCGAGATCTTCCCCTCCTCGCCCAGGGCCTGGGCGAGGCTCCAATGGACGGCGCCGCCGGCGTGGAAGATGGCCAATCCGCCGGGCGCCGGCACGACCGTCATCTCGTGGGCGAGACGGGGGAATTGGAGCAGCTGGGTCTCCGTCGGCGCCTCGGGGGAGCGCAGATAGAACTCGAAGGTGTGCCGAGTGATCAGCTCGCCGCTCTCGAGGAAGAACGCATGCTTGGGCGCGTCGAAGTCCGTGACCTGCCAGACTCGTTCACCGGTCGCCGTCGACCAGACGGCGGCGACGTCGCCCTGACGCCCAGCGTAGACCCACTTCCCATCGGGGCTGACGTGGATCTGGGTGAAGACGTACTGCCGCAGAGCCGCCACGCCCTCGGCGTCCAGCTCGAGCGTTCGGGTGTCTCCCGTCGCTCGGTCGACCAAGCGCACCGCCTTGCCCTCCAGCACGGCGACGTGGGTCGCGCCGGCGTCCGCCCGGCTCTCCGGGTGGGGGAAGGAGGTCACCGGGTCGCCGAGCTCGGCACCGACCTCGGCGACGAAGATGCCCTCGGGGGTGGTGAGCACGATCTCCTTCCCCGCGCGAGCCAGATGCAGGACGCGGCGCTCGGGCAGCCAGCGCTGCCGCTGAGCGCCGCTGCGGTCGAGCACGCGCACGCCGAGGCCCTGGAGCACCAGGAGGTCGTCGCCGGGGGCGTAGAGGATCTGGCGGATGTGACCGGGGAGGATCGTGTCGCCGTCGGGGGGAGGGAGTTCGGTGTCGTCGAACGTGAACATCCTACCGTCGTACTGGAAGCCCGACGGATTCTCCCTCGCGACGGTGGAGGCGAATCGGTCGGTGACCGATTCGCCTCGCCCCGCGCGCATGGTGGACGAGTCAGCCCGTGGTCAGAGGGCGCGGATGCGCTCGCAGACCCAGGCCCCGACGGCCTTCGTCCCGAGCTCGCCGCCGACGTCGGTGGTGCAGTGACCGGTCTCGATGGCCTCCCGGACGATCCCCTCCAGGGTCGCCTCCGCGCCTTCGAAGCCGAGGTGCTCGAGCATCATCCCCACCGTCAGCACGGTGGCCAGCGGGTTGGCGACGTCCTTGCCGGTCAGGGGCGGCGCCGACCCATGGACGGGCTCGAACATGCCGAGCCCCCCGGGGTGCACGTTGGCGCTGGCCGCCATGCCCATGCCGCCCTGGAGCGCCGCGCCGAGGTCCGTGACGATGTCCCCGAAGAGGTTGCAGGTCACGATGACCTCGAACTGGGTCGGGTCCTGGATGAGGAAGAGGCAGAGCGCGTCGACGAAGACGTGCTGGGCCTCGATGCCCGGGTACTCCGTGGCCACCTCGCGGAAGGTGCGCAGCCAGAGCTCGTGGGCGTGCTTCATGGCGTTGTGCTTGTCCGCCATGTGGACCTTGGTCTTGCCGTGGGCCTTCGCGTACTCGAAGGCCGCGCGGATGATCCGCTCCACACCCTTGCGGGTGTTGAGGTCTTCCTGGATGGCGACCTCGTCGGGCGTGCCCTTCTTGAAGTGGCCGCCCATGCCCACGTAGATGCCCTCGGTGTTCTCGCGGAAGACGACGATGTCGCAGTCCTTCGCGGTGCGGCCCACCAGGGGCATCAGCCGATCGTGGAGGCAACGCACCGGGCGCACGTTGCAGTAGAGGTCGAAGCCGAAGCGCAGGCCGAAGAGGATGTCCCGGGCGTGACTCATGTCCGGGACTCGGGGGTCGCCGAGGGCGCCGAGGAGCACGGCGTCGTGCTCTTCGCGGATCGCCTTCTGGGCCTCCTCGGGGAAGGTGGTGCCGTCCTTCAGGTACCGGTCGGCGCCGAAGTCGTAGTGGGTGAGCTCGATGGCCCAGCCGCGCTTCTCGGCGAGGGTCTCCAGGACCTGGGCCCCGACGGCGACCACCTCGGGTCCGATGCCGTCGCCGCCGATGACCGCGATCTTCTTCGTCATCCGCCGCGTTTACCCATTCGGGCCGGCGGGATCCATAGTTTGGCCGTTCACTGCGGGCGATGCCTCACGCCCCTCGAGCCGCTGGCGCCGCTCGTAGGTGGTGGCGTTGGCCTCGACCCGGCGCAGGTCCTGGCTCGCGCGGCTCCGCTCCCGGTCGAGCTCCTCGGTATGCCAGACCATTCCCCACCAGTGGCCTTCCTCCCGCCGATACAGGGTGAGCTCCTCGCCGCGGGCGGTGTGGACGACGAGCAGGTCCCCCTGCTCCTCGGTGCGCTCGACGCCGCCGATCTTCGTACCGAGATCGTCGCGGCATTCCTCGCCGCAGCGGAGCGCGAAGAGCCCCTCGGCGTCCTCCGCTTCGGCCCCGTCGCCCAGGGCCCGGAGGGCGCTCGGTCGGAGTTCCTCGGGGTAGGCTTCACGAATTCTTTCGGCTGCAGCCCTCCGGTCTGCGACGATGGAGTGGAGCGCATGGCGCGCTCGCTCGTCGATCACGTTGTAGAGCTTCCGTGAATCTCGTTCCTCGATGGCATTGGCCGCGTAGATCATCATCCCCTCCACTCGTCGTGGGTCGGGGCGTGATTCGCAGCCGCTCGCGAGGGCCGATGCGAGCAGGGACAAAAGGACGACGTACCAGTGCGCTTGACTTGAGGCGCTGGACGTTGGAGCGTTGCTGAGGCCAGAAGGGTCCATGAATTTCGTCGCGGCAGGTCTATCGGACGTCGGGCTCCAACGCGAGCACAACGAGGACAGCTTCTGCATCCTGCCGGAGCATCGTCTCTTCGTGGTGGCCGATGGGATGGGGGGGCATCGAGCGGGTGACGTCGCCTCGCAGATGGCGACGCACGCCATCGCGGCGTTCTTCGAGCAGACGGCGACCGCCGACGCCACCTGGCCCTTCTCCTTCGATCCGCACCTCTCCTTCGAGGAGAACCGGCTGGTCACGGGGATCAAGCTGGCCAACCGGAAGATCTTCGAGGCCTCGGTGAAGCACCGCGAGGTGCACGGCATGGGCACCACCGTGGTGGGCGCCCTGTACTCGAAGGACCGCTCCAAGCTCTACGTGGCCCACGTGGGCGACAGCCGGGCCTACCGGGTCCGCGACGGCGAGATCACCCAGCTCACCCGGGACCACTCGCTGCTCAACGACTACCTCCTCGTCATGCCCGACATGAGCGAGGAGCAGCGCGAAGAGCTGCCCAAGAACGTCATCACGCGCGCGCTGGGCATGCAGGACTCGGTCGCGGTGGACATGGTCCCCGACGAGCCGCGCCCCGGCGACGTCTACATCCTCTGCTCCGACGGGCTCAGCGGAATGATCACCGACCCGACGATCAGCGAGATCGTGACCGCGGCCGGCGACGACATGGAAGCGGCGGCCGAGCGGCTGGTCCGCGCGGCGAACGAGAACGGCGGCGAGGACAACATCACCGTCGTCGCCATGCTCTTCACGCCCTGAGCGACTCCGGCGCGCGGACCCCCGCGAAACCCGAGCGCCGACCCCTTGGCGCTCGGGCTTTTGGTGCTAGGTGCTGGGCGAGATGAGCCGCACCTTCACTTGTCGCCACGAGATGGATTGCACCCCCGAGCAGTTCTGGGAGCGCATCCACCACAACCCGCAGTTCAACCAGGAACTCTACGTGGACCTCCTGGGCTTCGGCTACGAGCTGATCGAGGACAACCGGGAGACCGGCGCGCGGCGCAGCCACATCGTCCCCAAGGTCGACGCCCCGAAGGCGCTCATCAAGGCCCTCGGCGACTCGGTCTCCTTCGACGAGCACGGCGCGGTGGACCGCTCGGGTCCCGCTCCGGTGTACCGGTTCAACATCATCCCCGGCGTCTGGCCCGACAAGATCACGGTCGGGGGCCAGATGACCGTGCCCGAGGCCCCCGGCGGCAAGTGCGTCCGGGTGGTCGACTTCGAGGTCGGCTGCTCGGTCTTCGGGATCGGCGGCCTCTTCGAGCGCTTCGTCTCGAAGGAGGTCCAGAAGTCCTACGACCAGAGCGCGGGCTTCACGAACACCTTCCTCCAGCGCCACTACGGGTGACCCGCCGGTACTGGCTCATGAAGTCCGAGCCGGACGTCTTCTCCATCGAGGACCTGGCCGCCAAGGACTTCGAGGAGTGGGACGGCGTCCGCAACTACCAGGCCCGCAACTTCATGCGCGACATGAAGAAGGGCGACCTGGTGCTCTTCTACCACTCGAACGCCAAGCCCCCGGGCGTGGCCGGCGTCGCGGAGATTGCGGCCGAGGCCCATCCAGATCGCACCCAGTTCGACCCGAAGAGCGAGTACTATGACCCCAAGTCCACGCAGGACGAGCCCCGCTGGGACGTGGTGACCGTGAAGCACGTCGAGACCTTCGACGAGCTGGTGTCCCTGGCCACGCTCAAAGGCGCCGCCGAGCTCGAGGGGATGCACGTGGTCCGCAAGGGCTCGCGGCTGAGCGTCACGCCGGTGGACCAAGAGCACTTCCAGGCCGTGCTCGAGCTCGCCAAGGCGAAGACCTCGGTCCGCTGAGCGGCTCCCGGGGACGATTCATCGAGGAATCTGTCCCGATCTCGCCTCGGCGCGCAGGCGGGTGAGGCAGATCCGCACGAGATCCCCCCGCGAGGCCTGTCCCCATCTTGGCACACCCTTCGCTCTAGTGAGGGGCATGTTCCGCAACGATTTCAAAGTCATGGTGACCAAGGCGCTCGGCGCCACCGGTCTCCTCCTCGCGACCGCCTGCGCCGGTGAGACCGGCGTCGAACAGGGCGCCCAGGGCCTCGTCGCGCCGGGCGACGTGAACCGCGCCTACGTGCAGACCGCGCCCATGCTGGACGCCGCCGTCGGCATGGATGCCGGCACTGCGGTGCCCCAGGACCGGCTCGGCGGCTCGGTGGTGGCCGAGCTGCCCGGAGCCGTCACCGGCAACGCCCGGACCCGTGAACCGACGGCGATCGATGGCTGCGGTTCGGAGGTCTGCGGGGCCGGCGAGACCTGCTGCCCGCTGACCGGCGAGTGCTTCCCGGCGACCTGCACCGACTGCTGTCGTCCCCCGGAGCTCGCGGCCGGCGTTCCTCCCGAGCCCGAGCTCACGCCCGAGGGTCCCGGCCCGGCCAACTGATCCCGGCACCGAACGGAAAAGCCCGTCCTCGAATGGCTCGACTCCGAGCCGCTCGAGGACGGGCTTTTTCGTTTTGCCGCGGGAGGCGCCGACCCGAACCGGATCGCAGAATTAAAAGCGCGGCCGCGACGACAGGGGGGGGGATAGTCGTCGCGGCCGCAGAGAGTGAAGCGGCGCACCAAGCGT
>DCLA01000009.1:0-11554 GCA_002320815.1 Myxococcales bacterium UBA1660 | reverse complement strand
GGGGGGGGGGGGAACGACGCTCAGCAGTTCGCCGCTTCGGTCAGATACTATTGCTAACGCCGTGCCAACGATTCCCGCCGGCAAAAGTCCAATGATTTCCTTGATGGGCTTCATCTAACCCATCTGAGGGATGCATCGGTGAAATGACGCCATTTCACGGATGGGTGAGCGCGCCTCACTGAGCCGCACTTCTCGTGGATTCCGTCCCCCGGCCATGCAACAGAGGTCCCCATGACGCTCTTCGTCCCCGCCGAGCACGCCCCGCACGCCAGCTGCTGGATGGCTTGGCCCCATCTCGCCCACGAATGGCCCGATCTCGCCGCCGCTCAGCGAGAGCATCGAGCGTTGGTTCAGGCCATCGCGACGACCGAGCCCGTCGATCTCCTCGTCGATCCCGGGACGGAGGCTCCGGCGGGCCTCGGCGACGGCGTGCGGATCCACCGAATGGTGGTGGGCGACGCCTGGACCCGGGACTCGCTCCCGGTGATGGCGCGCGACGACGAGGGTGAGCTGGCGCTGGTCTTCCACTTCGACGGGTGGGGCGGGAAGTTCCCCATGCCCGGCGACGAGGATGTCTCGCCGCGGGTCGCCGAGGCCTTCGGCCTGCGGGCGCGGAAGCACGATTTCATCTTCGAAGGGGGCGGCATCGAGGTCGATGGGGAGGGCACTCTCCTGACCACCGAGTCGTGGCTCCGGCGCCTGGCCGAGCGAGCCGGGACCACCCCCGACTTCGAAGCCGAGCAGATGCAGCGGGTCACCGGCGCCGAGAAGCTCCTCCGGGTGGAGGCCATGCTGGCCAACGATCACACCGACGGTCACGTGGACACGTTGATCCGCTTCGTGAAGCCCGGCGTGGTGGTCACCATGGCGGGCTCCGGCGGTGACCCCAACGGTGCGATGCTGCTCGCGGCCCAGGAGCAGCTCCACTCGCTGACCGACGCCCGGGGTCGGCGCCTCGAGGTACACACCATGCCCTCCCCCGGCGCGGTGCTGGATGGCGACGGGGAAATCCTCGCCGCAAGCTACGCCAACTACTACCTGGCCAACGACCGGCTGATCGTCCCCACCTACGGCGTCGCGGCCGATGCCGAGGCGATCGCGACCCTCCAGCGCCTCTTCCCGGACCGCGAGGTGGTCGGGCTCAGCGGACGCGCCATCATCGAGGGTGGCGGGGCTTTCCATTGCATCACCCAGCAGCGACCCGCATGACCTCTGTCATGAACGAGCTACGCATCGGAGTGGTCCAGTGCCCTCTCGGGGACGACCGGGAGACGAACGTCGCGCGCGTGGAAGCCGGCGTGCGCCGCGCCGCCGAAGCGGGCGCGAAGATCGTGCTGCCCCCCGAGCTCTTCGAAGGCCCCTATTTCTGTCGCGAGGAAGAGGAGCACTTCTTCGACTGGGCCCAACCGGTGGCTGGTCACCCGACCCTCGAGCGCTTCCGCGCCCTCTCCGAGGAGCTGGACCTGGTGATCCCCATCTCGTTCTTCGAGCGGGATGGTCAGGAGCACTACAACAGCCTGGCGATGGCCGACGGGGGCGAGCTCCTCGGCGTGTATCGAAAGAGCCACATCCCCGACGGCCCCGGCTACGAGGAGAAGTTCTACTTCAAGCCGGGCAACACCGGTTTCCGCGTCTGGGAGACCCGCTTCGGCACCGTGGGGGTCGGGATCTGCTGGGACCAGTGGTTCCCCGAGGCCGCGCGCGCCATGGCGCTCATGGGCGCGGAGGTCCTGCTCTACCCGACCGCCATCGGGAGCGAGCCCCACATGCCGGAGATGGACACCAAGGATCCCTGGCAACGCGCCATGGTCGGGCATGCCGTATCGAACGCGATGCCCGTAGCCGCCGCGAACCGGATCGGCACCGAGGGCGGGATGACCTTCTACGGATCGAGCTTCATCGCCAACCCTCGGGGGGACTTCGTCGCCGAGCTGGGGCGCACCGACGAAGGGGTCGCCACGGCGACCTTCGACCGCGAGGCCATGCGACGCACCCGCGCCGGCTGGGGCTTCTTCCGGGACCGGCGGCCAGAACTCTACGGCAAGCTGGTCGACTGAGGGACGACGGGGCGCGGCAGCCGCCAGGGGTCGCCGTGCTCCGGTTTCGCGCCGCTCGAGCGGAGCAGGCTCACCTCGACGGTGTCGCCGGTGGCGTGATGGACCGACACCAGGCGGTCGCCGGCGCGCAGGTGCGCCGGGCTGAGGATCCCGTCGAAGAGCAGCTCGACCCGGTCGTCCAGGCGCAGCGCCAGGTCGGCCGGGCAACGGCCGTGGGCGAGCAATGACACCGCGACCCGCTCGGCGTCGAGGCGCTCGATGGTGCCGACCGAGAGGCAGGAGGTGAAGCGGACCGAGTCCCCCACGGGTGCGTCGGCGACGAAGTAGTCAGACGCGATACCACCCCGCGGGTCGGCGCCTCGGCGCAGGGCGACCAAGCGCCCCTCGCGCGCGACGACGCCGAACGCCTGCCGCGCGAACCAACTGCGAATGATGGGCTCCTCCTGGGTGCGGAGGAGGTCCTCGCGGCCTTCGTATCGTTCGCGATGCCAGATGTCGAGGACGACCACGTCGGCGCCGCGGTCGACTTCCCAACCGAAGTGCACCCGCGGGCGCTCCGCGACGTGCGGCAGGAGCGACGCAGGTACCTGGAGCGAGAGCTCCTCACCCATGCGCTCCAGAGCCTCGAGCATCGCGCGCCGCTCGCGGGTGGTCTCGTCGGGCCGAAAGACCGGGTCCCAGGGGGCCCGGCCGGCGATCACCAGCCCGAGCAGCGAGGCGATCACGAGGGCCGGAGCGGCGGCGCGACCCGCTGAGGACATCGCGCGCAGGCGCGCCGCGCCCATGACGGCGGCGGCGACCAGCGCTGGGAGGGCCGGCGTGAGGTAGTGGCTGTCCAGATCGTCGGTGGTGGGGAACCCGCTGAGGAAGGCAATGGCCAGCGCCGGGAGCGCGAAGAGCGCGTAGCGCGGCGCCGCGAGGGGCAGGAAGGCGAGCGGGGCGAGGACCCGGGGGAGCCAGGTGATCTTGCGGAGGTCGACGTGGTCCCAGAGGAGGGTGGGATCGCCGGCCAGGTTGGTCACCGCCTGAGCCGGAGAGTCCCCGAGGTGACCGAAGTGGAGGCCGAAGGAGCCTTCGGCCGGAGCGAAGAGCGGGTGGAGCACGAAGGTGAAGAAGGCCAGGTAGGCCAGCGAGCCCACGCCCAGGCCGACCCCGATGCGGCGGCTCCGGACGCTGGGTCGCGCCCGGAAGAAGAGCGCCGCGCCGAAGAGCGCGGTGACCAGCGCGAGGTCCTCCCGGCACGCGAGGATCCCCAGGCAACCGGCCAGCACTCCCCGGGAGTCCCGCGCGTCGAGACGCTCGAGCGCGACGGCGAGGGGCAAGAGCGCCAGGGTCCCCGGATGCCACTCGTAGGTGGCGACGTGGGAGATGTTGGGGTGCGCCAGGAGGGCCAGGGCGCCGACCAGGTGTCCCCGCGGGCCGAGGTGCCGGGCGGCCAGGCGACCGAGGACCAGCGCCGCTCCACCGATCGCCACGGCCTGCGCGACCAGGAGCACCGGGACCGTCCCGAAGACCCGGCCCAGCCAGCCCAGGGGCATCAGGATGGGCGAGATGCGCAGCCCGAAGACGTGGGCGTCGAGGATGGGCTCCCAGAAGTCGAAGCCTCCCAGGCCCCAGGCCAAGCGCGCGTAGAAGCCGAGATCGAAGGTCTCCTGGTGGACGGAGTGCCAGCGCCCGAAGGCCATGGTGCCGAGGACGCAGGAGGCGAGGCAGCACAGGAGCAGCGAGGCTCGCCGGTGCTGGCGCTCGCTCTCCGTGACCTGGGACCCCCGCATGCGGCGGCGATACCACAGGGCCCGAGGAAGAAAAGGCGGCCCGCGCGCCGACCCGCTCGCGACCCTTGCTTGGGTCGGTCGCTCGCCTATGGTCGGGCTCATGGACCCCCGCAGCGCCGAGTGGCGCGGTCACTACGCCATCGTGGACCCCGATCACGCGCCGCACGGGGTCCTGGAGACCGCCGACGCGGTCCTCGCCGGCGGGTGCGCGGTGCTCCAGCTCCGCTTCAAGGGCAGCGACGATCGGGAGCACTTGGCGCTCGCGCGCGCGCTCACCGCGCGAGCGCGCGCGGCTGGATGCCCCTTCGTGCTCAACGACCGGCTGGACCTCGCGCTGCTCGCGGAGGCAGACGGTCTCCATCTGGGGCAGGACGACTTGCCCGTGAGCGAGGCGCGCCGACTCTTCGCCGGGCCGATCGGGCTCTCGACCCATGACCGGAGCCAGGCCGAGCGCGCCGGCTCCGAAGGGGCGGACCTCATCGGCTTCGGCCCGGTGTTCCCGACGGTCAGCAAGGAGCGACCGGACCCGGTGGTCGGGCTCGAGGAGCTCCGGGCCGTCTGCGCGGCGGTCGACCTCCCCGTGGTGGCCATCGGCGGCATCACCATCGAGCGCGCGGCCCACGCGTACGCGGCCGGGGCGGCGCTGGTCGCGGCCATCGGCGCCGTGAGCCGGGCCGAGGACCCCCGGGCGGCCGCCGCCGCGTTCCACGCGGCCGGAGGGACCCGATGATCATCGAGCTGGGAGTCGGGCTGGGGACCGTGGCGCTGACCGCGTTCGTCCTCCGCAAGGTCCGCGGTCGCATGGAGGCCGCGGCCGACGCCGTGGACGAAGCGCACGCCGACGAGAAGAAGCCCGCGGCCCGCGGGCCCCGGGGCCTCCGGGTGGGCGACGTCCTCCTCTACGCGGACACGGAGCTCTGGCTGGCCTCCCTGGTGGAGCTCGACGAGGAAGGCTTCGTGCTGCGCCTCTTCCAGACCCCGGGCGGCGGCGAGCGCGCCGAGTGGGTGGCGCAGCTCGACGACGAGGCTCGGGATCTGGCCTTGGCCCACGAGACCGACGAGGTCCCCGATGGACGGGTACCCGCCGAGCTCCCCATCGGGGGCTTCCGCCTCTCGCTCCGGCGGCGCGGTCACGCGCGCGTCCGCAAGGAGGGCGAGGGTCTCCCGCCGCTGACCGAGAAGGCGGAGTACGTCGAGCTCGGCGGGCCCGGCGGCCGAGGTCTTCTGGTCCTGGACTTCCAGGGAGGCAGCCGCCTGGCCCTGCGCATGGAGCGGCTCGGCCGGGAGCTCTTCGAGCTCCTCCCCGGCGGCGACGACTGAGCCGATCGCGATCGCGGAACGCGAGACGGCAGCCCGGGGTCCGGGCTGCCGTCGCGGTCATCGCGGTCAGACGCGGGGGGCGTCGGTCTCGGGGACCACTCCGTCGCGCCGCTTCCCGAAGCCCAGCTCGCCACCGGCCACGTCGACTTCGATGATGTCGCCGGGGACATAGCGGCCAGCCAGGAGCTCCTGGGCCAGCGGGTTCTCGAGGTGCTTCTGGATGGAGCGCTTCAGCGGCCGCGCCCCGTAGGCCGGGTCGTAGCCGACGTTGGCCAGGAAGTCCTTGGCGTCATCGGTGACCTCCATGCGCAGGCCCTTCTCCGCGAGGCGCTTGTGGAAGCGCGCAAGCTGCACGTCCACGATGCGGCGCACGTCCGAGCGCTCGAGGCGGTCGAAGATGGTGATCTCGTCCAGCCGGTTGAGGAACTCGGGCCGGAAGTGGTCCCGGAGGTCCTGCATGACGGCCTCGCGCCGCTTGTCGTGGTCCTCGAGGGCCTGGATGTGCTGGGAGCCGACGTTGGAGGTCAGGATGATGACCGTGTTCCGGAAGTCCACGGTGCGCCCCTGGCCGTCGGTGAGGCGGCCATCGTCGAGAACCTGGAGCAGCGCGTTCCAGACGTCGGGGTGGGCCTTCTCGATCTCGTCGAAGAGCACCACCGAGTAGGGCCGGCGACGCACGGGCTCGGTGAGCTGCCCGCCCTCGTCGTAGCCGACGTAGCCGGGGGGCGCGCCGATGAGCCGGGAGACGGAGTGCTTCTCCATGTACTCCGACATGTCGAGGCGGATCATCGCCCGCTCGTCGTCGAAGAGGAACATGGCCAGAGCCTTGGCGAGCTCGGTCTTACCGACACCGGTGGGGCCGAGGAAGAGGAAGCTGCCCATCGGGCGGTCGGGCTCGCCGAGACCGGCGCGCGAGCGGCGCACCGCGTTGGCCACGGCGATGACCGCCTCCTTCTGACCGATGACGCGCTCGGCGAGGCGGTCCTCCATGTTGAGGAGCTTGTCCTTCTCGGACTCGAGCATCTTGCTCACGGGGATCCCGGTCCACCGGGAGACCACCGCGGCGATGTCCTCTTCGGTGACCTCCTCCTTGAGGAAGGAGCCGCCTTCGCGCTGGAGCTCGTCGAGGCTCGCCTGGGCGTCCGTCACCGCCTTCTCGGCGGCGGGGATGTCCCCGTACTGGAGGCGGGAGGCCTGCTCGAAGTCGCTCACCCGCTGGGCCCGCTCGAGGTCCATGCGGAGCTGCTCCACCTGCTTCTTGGCGGTGCGGATGTCTTCGATGAGCTCCTTCTCCCGGAGCCACTCGGCCCGCATGGTGCTCTTCTTCTCGTTGAGCTCGCCGAGCTCCTTCTCGAGGGCGTCCAGGCGCTTCATCGACGCCGGGTCGCGCTCCTTCTTCAGGGCCTGCTTCTCGATCTCGAGCTGCATGGCCTTGCGCTCCACCTGGTCGATCTCGACCGGCATGGAGTCGATCTCCATCTTCAGCCGGCTGGCCGCCTCGTCGACGAGGTCGATGGCCTTGTCGGGCAGGAAGCGGTCAGTGATGTAGCGATCGGAGAGGGTCGCGGCGGCGACGATGGCGGTGTCCTGGATGCGGATGCCGTGGTGCACCTCGTAGCGCTCCTTGAGGCCGCGGAGGATGCCGATGGTGTCCTGCACCGAGGGCTCGCCGGCGAGCACCGGCTGGAAACGCCGGGCGAGGGCCGCGTCCTTCTCGATGTGCTTGCGGTACTCGTCCAGGGTGGTCGCGCCGATGCAGCGGAGCTCACCCCGGGCGAGGGCGGGCTTCAGCATGTTCGAGGCGTCCATCGAGCCCTCGGCCGCGCCAGCGCCGACCAGGGTGTGGAGCTCGTCGATGAAGAGGATGATCTGTCCATCGGCGGACTCGACCTCGGTCAGCAGGGCCTTGAGGCGCTCCTCGAACTCACCGCGGAACTTGCTGCCGGCGACCATGGCGCCGAGGTCCATGGCGAGGAGGCGCTTGTCCTTGAGGGACTCGGGCACGTCGCCGGACGCGATGCGCTGGGCCAGGCCCTCGACGATGGCGGTCTTGCCCACGCCGGGCTCGCCGATGAGGACCGGGTTGTTCTTGGTGCGGCGGCTGAGGACCTGCATCACGCGACGGATCTCTTCGTCGCGACCGATGACCGGGTCGATCTTGCCTTCGCGAGCGCGCTGGGTGAGGTCCCGGGTGTACTTGTCGAGGGCCTGGAACTTCCCCTCGGGATCCGGGTCGGTGACCTTCTGCGAGCCGCGGACTTCGCCGACGGCCTTGGCGAGGTCGTCCTTCGATACGCCGAGGACGTCGCGCAGGTCGTTGTCGTCCATCATGGCGAGCAAGACGTGCTCGGCGGAGGTGTACTCGTCGCCGCGCTTCTCGGTCTCTTCCCAGGCCTTGGTGAGGACCTGGCGGATGTTGCGGCCCATGGCCGGCTCGCCGCCGCCCTGGACGTTGGGCAGGCGCGCGATGCGGTCGGCGGCGCGCTGGGCCACCGCCTTGAGGTCGGCGCCGGCCTTGATGAGGATCGCCGAGGCGAGGCCGCCGTCCTGGGCGATGAGCGCGAGCAGCAGGTGCTCGGCGTGGATCTCGGGGTGCCCGTTCTTGGCCGCGCCCTGCTGGGCGCTGACGAGGGCTTCGCGGGTCTTCGTGGTCAAACGGTCGAGACGCATCAGTCTTCTCCGGGGAGGTGGAACGAGGGGTGCCGCTGGGAAAGCGGAGTGCCGCTGGGGATTCGGGGTGTCGACGGAGCTCGGCCGTCGACGCGGCGGCCGGGGCCACCGTTCGTGGTGTCGCCCCGACCGCGACCATCGCGACGGGGCCTCCTGACGCCCATTGGGGCGCAACGACGGCCAAGCTAAGGTGGAGACAGGATGCGTCAACGGAGAAAACGGGGGCCGTGGCCCCCAATGGTGAGTCTCCTCCTGCTGATCGGGCTGACAGCCTGTTCGGAGGACGATGGGCCCAAGGACCTTCGCCTGCTGACCCCGCAGACCACGGTGCACACGCTCCTCGACGCCTACGGGGTGCTCGAGGTTCCCCAGGCGGAGATCGACCGACGGATGGAGCTGGGTCGGCGCTTCCACCTCAACGACCCCGACGCGCGCCGGCTGGTCTTCGCGGACTGGGACGAACCCGCCGACGAGGGGCTCGCGGGCTACGTCTTCGGGAACCTGGTGCGGACCAAGGACGACCTCCGGATCACCATCACCGAAGACGTCGCCCACGTGCGGCCGGGCAACCCCGAGCTGCGCCTGCGCCCGGTGGTCCTCCGCGAGGACGGGCCCGGTTGGCGCATCGTGCTCGAGGAGAGCGTGCCGCCAGCGGTGGCCACGGACCTGCGGAGGGCGTTCGAGGAGCGCGGCCGCGCGGGCGGTTCGGAGGGAGCTCCGACGGCGCTCCCGCGCGTGCCGGAGCTCTGAAGGGCTACTCGGCGAAGAGGAAAGGGGTGATGTCGACGGGGCCGGTGGCTTCTTCGTCGGCGGGGTCGCCGAGGGCGCGGGCCAGGGCGTGCAGGTCGGGATCGTCGGGGTGGAGCTCGAAGGCGACCTGGAGATGCGCGCGGGCCGCCTCGCGCTGACCGCGCGCGGCCAGAAAGAGGGCGTGCTGGTAGCGCTGCCAGAGGAGGCGGCTGCGGGTCTCCTCGTCGCTGAGCCGATCGAGGTCGCCGAGGCGCTGGCGGAGGCGATCGAGGCGCGCGCGGGAGACGACCTCGGCGTCGGCGACGTCGGTGTCCGTGGCGCCGTCGGCCAGGGCCCGGTGGAAGTGGCCCTCGGGGACCAGGGTCCCGTAGAGCTCGGGGTCCACCCGCGGGTCGAGCTCCAGGAACACCGGGCGGCGCGCGGCGAGGCTCTCCAGGGGCGCGGCGGCGATGCGGCCCGTGAGCAGGTGGGTGCGCAGGAGATCCCGGAGGCTCGGGGACTTCTCGGCGAGATCGGCGACGAGCCCCGGATAGGTGAGGAGCGGGATGGGGACCACGGCCACGTCGGGGCGTTCGCCGATGCTGCGGGCGCCCGCGAGGCGGAAGATGGTCTCCGGGTCGTGGGCGAGGACCACCGCGCGCGGCGGGAGCTCGCGGAGCCAGAGGTCGTCGAAGGCGTCGCCGGCGCGGAAGCGAGCCAGGGAGATGTCCCGGGCCGTGGCGGGAATCGGCGCCAAGAGCGCCACCACCGAGGCCACCGCGAGGGTGGTGGCCAGGCGCGGCATGCGGGTGGCCACGGCGTGGAGGATCACCGCGACGAAGACGGCGGCGAAGAGCGCCAGCGCGGCCACGGCGGGCATCAGGTAGCCGAGGGCGTCCGGGTTGTGGCGCACGAAGCCGAGCCAGGAGCGGGCGGCCACGTGGATGGCGAGCAGCAGGACCCAGAAGACGCCGATGCGCCGGGTTCCGCGCAGGCGTAGCGCGACGTAGATGCCGCCGAGGGCGAGGACGAGGGTCGCCGGGTGGAGATCGAGGGCGAGGCGCACGCCGACCTCGCCGAAGCGCTGGGCCAGCGGATCCGGGACGCCGTCCCCGGTGTTCTTCTGGAAGGCCTGCGCGCTCACCACCCACCAGAAGCGCTCGAGGTCGTCGGGCTGGCCGAAGCGTTGGAAGGCGTCGGAGCGCGCGCGGAGCGGCAGATAGAGGTAGGTACTCAGACCCAGGGCGCCGAAGGCGATGGCGCGCATCAAGGTGCGGCGGCCGCCCGCGAGCATCGCGCGCGCCAGGGTGGGCGCCGCGGCCGGCAGGAGGAGCAGCGCGAGGAAGTGGTGGTTGGCCAGCGCGAGGCCGAACGCGAAGGCCGCGGCGTAGAGGGGTCGGTGGTCGCGGGTGGGCGAGGCGACCTCCAGGGCGACCACCCGATCGACCACGAAGAGGACCAAGGCCGCTTGGAGCGCGTAGACCTCGGGGCGGATCCCCTGGAGCCACCAGGCCGTGGTGCCGGCGGTGAGCCAGGTGGCGCCCACGGCGACGATGCCGGCGAGGCCGGGAGCCAGGCGCAGGGTGTCGAGGGTGGCCCGGGCGGCGCGGTAGAAGAAGAAGCACGCCACGCCCACGGACATCGCGCTCAGCAGGGCGACCCGGAACGCCAGGGAGCCGAGGGGGACCAGGCCGGCGAGGGTCGCCAGGGTTCCGAAGAGGGGGTGACCCGGCGGGTGGGAGATGCCGAAGTCGCGCGCCTGGGCCACGAGCTCCCCGGCGTCGAACCAGTAACCGGAGGGCGAGAGGGTCGCCAAGAGCGCGGCCACCGGGATGGCCACGGCCAGCGCGGGGGCGAGGACCTTGCGGGCGCGCGGGTCGAGGCCCACGGCCTCGGCGGCGTCGTGGACGGAGCCGGAGGCGGTGCGGGAGGCGGTGGCGCTCACGAGGGCGAGCGGCTCCCGGGGACCGGGTTGGGCGGGGTCTCGCCGCGGAGCACGGCGGCGATGTTTCGCAGGGCCATGTGGGCCATGGCGCGCCGGGCGGTGTGGGTCGCGCTGCCGATGTGCGGGGTGAGCACCACGTCGCGGCGCTCGAGCAGACCGGGGTGGACCCGGGGCTCCTCCTCGAAGACGTCGAGGCCCGCGCCGGCGAAGTGACCCTGCTCGAGGAGCGCGACCAACGCGGCCTCGTCGACGATGGGACCGCGGGCAGTGTTGACCAGGATGGCGCCCTTCTTGGCCCGCGCGAGCATGTCGGCGGAGAGGAGGCCGCGGGTCTCGGGCGTCAGGGGACAGTGGAGCGAGACCACGTCCGAGCGCGCCATCAGCTCCTCGAGCTCGACGGGCTCGCCGCCCTCGCGGTCCTCGACCGGGATGGGCGAGCGCGAGGTGTAGAGCACGTCCATCCCGAAGGCGCGTGCGCGCCGCGCCACGGCGCGACCGATGGAGCCCATGCCCACGATGCCCAGGGTCGCGCCGGCGAGCTGGAGGCCCAAGAAAGCGGTGGGCGCGAAGGGGCCGAAGTGGCCGGTGCGCGCCTCGTCCTCGGCTTCGGGGAGCCGGCGCGCCACGGCGAGCAGGAGGGTCATGGCGAGGTCGGCGGTGGAGTCGGTCAGCACACCGGGGGTGTGGGTGAGCCACACGTCGCGCTCGCGGGCGGCCTCGAGATCCATGTTGTCGAAGCCGACGGCGAAGCTGGCGACGACCTTCAGCATGGGGCAGGCGTCGAGGAAGTCGGCGTCGATGCGGTCGGCGAGGACCGAGAGGAGCGCGTCGGCGCCCTGGCAGCGCTCACGGAGCTCGGCCGCGGTGGGGGGTCGGTCGCCGTCCCATACGTCGACCTCGTGGTCGGGGAGGACGGCGGCGGGGTCCACGGGGAGGCGACGGCTGACGAAGACGCGCACGGGGCGTTGATAGTGCACGACCCGGGCGGGCGGAAGGCGGCGGGATGGGGGACGGCGGGACGGCGGGACGGCGGAACGGCGGGACGGCGGGACGGCGGG
>DCLA01000100.1:27567-28134 GCA_002320815.1 Myxococcales bacterium UBA1660 | reverse complement strand
GGAGCCGCCCCTCGCTCTGCGGCGGGGGCCCGCCGGAGCGCGCCGGCGGGGTCTCGTCCGACGCGCGGCCGGTGGTGCTCGCCGAGCGTCGCTGCGCGGCGCCGGAACCCGAGCCGACCCCCGAGGCCCGGGGGCTCGGCCGCGGGGTCCCGGCGGAGACGGTGCTCTCGCTCCTCCGCCGCCGGGTGGTGCCTGCCGCCCGCCGCTGCTTCCGGCTCGATCGCGCCGGCCGCGCCGACTACTCGGTGCGCGCCGTCTTCGAGCTGGAGCTCAGCGATCGCGAGGTGAACGGCGCCGCCGTCCACGGGGAGATCGACGAGCGCCTCCGCGCCTGCCTGATGGACACCCTCGACGACCTCGAGGTGCCGGCCTTCGAGGGCGCGGTGCTGGTCCGCTACCCGCTCTACACCGAGCGCCACCCGCCCCCGCCGACGATCGAGCTCCGGCCCGACGTGGCCGCGCCGCTCGACCGCGTCCTGCGGACCGAGCCCACGCCCGACCGACGGCGGGACGAAGCGCTCCTGCGTCGCTGAGACACCGCGCCGCTGAGACCGCGCGTCGCTGAGA
>DCLA01000100.1:0-27264 GCA_002320815.1 Myxococcales bacterium UBA1660 | reverse complement strand
CGCTGAGACCGCGCGTCGCTGAGACCGCGCGTCGCTGAGACCGCGCGCCGCTGAGACCGCGCTCCCGCGACCTGCTTCGCCCCGGCCGCTCGGCCGGTCGCTCCCGGGCGCGGGCCTGCTACCCTCGGCGCCGTGGACGTACGCCTGCTGCTCATCGAGATCGCCGAGAAGTTCGGCCTGGTCGCGACCGCAGCGCTGGTCTCCGTCCTGGTGCCCCAGCTCCGCAACCGGCTCCTCGGGGTCGGCGGCAAGCCCCGGGACGCGCTGGTCGCCTTCCTCCTCGGCTTCCTCCTGGCGATGTGGGGCGCCAAGATGGGCGAGCCGTGGATGGGCGTCCTGGTCAACGTCCACGGCATCGGGATCCTCATCGGCGCCCTGGTCGGCGGGCCCCGGGTGGGCTTCTTCACCGGGCTCCTGGGCGGCCTCTTCCTCACCTTCCGGGTGGACCCGACCCTGGGCTGGGTCGGCGTCTTCGCCTCCACCCTGGAGGGGACCCTCGCCGGCTACATCGCCCACTCGCGGCCGAGCGCCTTCCAGGGGGTGCGCCCCTTCTTCATCACCTTCGCGCTGGAGGCGTTCCGCTTCCTGGTGGTGACCATCGCCCTGCTCGTCACCGGCGAGGCCGGTCACTGGGTCGCCGCCTGGCCCGCCCACCTGGTGCAGATCGCCGGCACCACCGCGGGGATGACCTTCTTCATCGCCGTCACCCGCGTGGTCCTCGCCCGGGAAGAGGGCGCGGTGGCCCTGGTCGAGGCCCGCGCGGCGGCCGACCACCTGGCGCTGGAGTCGCTGCGGCGGCGCCTGGAGCCCCATTTCCTCTTCAACGCCCTCAACACGCTCCGGGCGACCATCCGGCACGATCCGCACAAGGCGCGGGAGCTGGTCTCGGATCTCAGCGACCTCTACCGCTACCTGCTGAACCACCCGGAGGACGCCCCGGTCCACAGCGAGGTCGAGCACGCCCTGGCCTACCTGGCCATCGAGCGGGCGCGCCTCGGCGACGGGCGGCTCTCGGTGGAGACGGACATCGCGCCCGAGACCCGCAACCGCCGGGTGCCCGCGCTGCTCCTCCAGCCCCTGGTGGAGAATGCGGTGAAGCACGGGGTCGGCGCCCACGCGGGCGAGGGCGTCGTGCGCGTGATCGCGCGCCGCGAAGACGATACGCTCCGGATCGAAGTGGAAGACCACTGTCAGGGAGAGCACGTCGGCGTGATCGAGGCCGGCACCGGCATCGCGCTGCAGACCCTGCGCGAGCGGCTGGCGAAGCGCTTCGGCGACGACGCCTCCCTGGAGCTCATCCCCGGCGCCGACGGCATGTGCGCTCGGGTCACCCTGCCCTGGACCGCGCTCGACGAGCAGGCGGCCAAGAGCGCCGCATGAGGAGACGTCCCCCCCGATGAAGAAGATCCGCGCGGTCGTGGTCGACGACGAGCCCCTGGCCCGAGACGAGCTCGGCTTCATGCTCGGCGAGCTGGGCGTGAAGGTGATCGGCGAGGCGGCCAACGCCACGGCGGGGCTGGAGCTGGTCGACGAGGTGGAGCCCGACGTGCTCTTCGCCGACCTGCGCATGCCCGGCCCCGATGGGATCGCGCTGGCCGAGGCGGTCAAGAAGCGCCACCCGGAGCAGATCGTGGTGGTGGTCTCCGCGCACGACGACGGCGCCATCCGGGCCTTCGAGGCCGAGGTGCTGGACTACCTGACCAAGCCGGTGCGCATGGACCGGCTCGAGGCCTGCCTCGACCGGGTCCGCACCAAGCTCAAGGGCCGCAAGAAGGTCACCGAGGACGAGCCCCTCGACCGCCTCGCGGTGAAGCGCAAGGGCGGGTACGTGGTCGTGGACATCGAGGACGTCGTCTACTTCCACGTGAAGGACGAGCTGGTCTGGGCGGTGACCCAGGACGACCGCTTCGCCCTCGACCTGACCCTGGCCGCCGTGAGCCGCCGGGTCTCCGAGGACGACTTCTTTCGCTCCCACCGCGGCTGCCTGGTGCGGGTCTCGGCCATCAAGACCATCGAGCCCAGCGGCACCGGGACCTTCGAGCTGGTCCTCGAGCACCCCGAAGAGCCCCGGGTCCCCCTGGCCCGGGAGCGCGTCCGCCGCCTCCGCGAACGCATCCCCTTCGCCGGGTAGCAGGACGCTGAAGAAGCGGCCGCAGGCCGCGCTTTCAGCATCCGGCCCCGGGTCTCACCCAAGTGGATTCCCCTGCCCCGCCAACGGCAGATGCCCTTGCCCGCTGGGCGTTTTGGACCAGGTTCGGGGCATGCAGACGCCTGGGGACGTGATCGCGGTCGGTGAGGGGTTCTGGAACCTGCGCGGGGCCTTCCGGCTGGGACCCTTCGACATCGGGACCCAGGCCTCGCTGGTCGCGCTCGAGGAGGGCGGGCACGTGATCCTCGACGCCTGCGACCTCTCCGAGGAAGGCTGGCGCTGGCTCGACGAGGCCACCGAGGGCGGCGCGACCCTGAAGGGCGTGCTCCACCTGCACCCCTTCCACACGGTCTTCGTGAAGACCCTCCACGAGCGCTACCCGGCGGCGCCGCTCTACGGCACCCGGCGCCACGAGACCCAGGCGCCCGACCTCCCCTGGGAGGCGGTGACCACCGACGACCCGGGTCTCCACGAGCGCTTCGCCCGGGACCTGCGTTTCACCGTACCCGCCGGCGTGGAGCTCATCCCCGACGACGAGAAGCTCCACTTCTCCTCGGTGCTGGCCATCCACCCGCGCTCGAAGACGCTGCACGTGGACGACACGCTGATGGCGCTCCGGATGCCCTGGGGGCTGCGCTGGATCACCGAGGACGTGATCCGCTTCCACCCCACCCTGGGCCAGGTGCTGGAAGAGCACCCGCAGGCCGCGGCGGAGTTCCGGGCCTGGGCCCAGGAGCTGGCCGCGCGCTGCGGCGACCTCGAGAACCTCTGCGCCGCCCACACCCGCTCGCTGCTCGGCGTGAGCGACCTGGGCGGCCGGGTGGAAGCGGCCCTCGGCAAGGTGGAGGGCAAGCTCGCCCGCCACGAGCGCCGCCACGGCGCCTGAGGCGCGGCCGAGACCCAGCCTCGACCGAGCCGCGCCCGGCGCCGGCGGGTCGCCCGGGCCGGACGGCGCGCGGGAATGTGAGCAGGCGCTGCATTCCGTGATTGCTTTCCCTCGCGGCGCTCCGCATAGGATCGGTCGTGACGAAGAGGGGCGTCCGCATCCGCCGGTGGAGACCCGAAGACCTGGGAGCCATCGTCGCCTGTCAGAAGGCGGCCTGGCCGGAGTACCCGGAGGGCGAGCAATACGGGCGGCGCACCTTCCAGCTCGCCTTCGCCGCCTTCCCCGAGGGCCAGCTCCTGGCCGAGGTGGACGGCCAGGTCGTCGGCTACGCCACGAGCGTCATCGTGGACATGCCCGCGCCCCTCGAGGAGTACAGCTTCGACGAGCTGACCGGCCGCGGGACCTTCTCCACCCACACCATGGCCGGCGACACCCTCTACGGCGCGGACATCGGCGTGGACCCGGCCTGGCGCGGCCAGCGCATCGCCGCGAAGCTCTACGCCGCCCGCAAGCGGATCCTGGAGAAGCACAACCTGCGGCGGATGGTCGCCTTCGGTCGGCTGCCCGGCTACGGCGCGGTGGCCCACCGGATGAAGCCGGAGACCTACGTGGCCAAGGTCCGCGACGGCAGCCTGAGCGACCCGGCCTTGAGCGCCCAGCTCCGCGCCGGCTACGAGGTGCTGGCCGTCCGCCAGGATCTCATGGAGGACTCGGCCAGCGCCGGCTGGGCCACGCTCATCGAGTACCGGAACCCGCGCTTCGATCCCCGCAAGCGGCCCCACCAGCGACCGACCGCCGAGCGGCAGTGGAGCCGCGCCCGGGTCTGCGCGGTCCAGTGGCGCATGCGCGACGGCGTGGACCTGAAGGCCTTCACCGAGACCGCGACCTTCTTCGCCTCGGTCGCCAACGAGTATGGGTGCCACGCCCTGGTCTTCCCGGAGCTCGTCGCCGCGCCGCTGCTGGGGTCCCTCGCGGACCCCAGCAGCGCCGACGAGATGCGCGCCTTGGCCGCCCTCCACGACGCCTACGTGCAGCTCTTCCGGGACCTGGCCACCAGCCACGGGCTCTACATCGTCGCCGGGTCCCACCCGGTGCTCCGGGACGACGCCCTCTACAACGTGGCGCACCTGATGACCCCGCGGGGCAACGTCTACACCCAGGACAAGCTGCACCTCACGCCCACCGAGCGGGACCTCTGGGGCTTCACCGCCGGCGAGGAGCTCCGGGTCTTCCAGGGTCCCTTCGGGAAGCTCGCGATGCAGGTCTGCTTCGACATCGAGTTCCCGGAGCCCGCGCGCCTCCTGGCCGACGCCGGCGTGGACACGATCTTCGTTCCCTTCAGCACCGACGACGAAGCCGCCTACCTCCGGGTGCGGTTGAGCGCCCACGCGCGGGCCATCGAGAACGTGGTCTACCTGGCGCTCTCCGGCTCCTGCGGGAACCTGGCGCGGCCGACCTACCACCTGAACTACTCGCGGAGCGCGATCCTCACGCCCAGCGACTTCGGCTTCCCGCCCCGCGCGGTGGCCGCCGAGGCGCCCGCCCACGAGCAGACCGTGGCCATCGCCGACCTGGACTACACCCTGCTCGACCACGCCCGGAGCGCCGGCAGCGTGCTGCCCCACCGGGAGCTCCGCCACGATCTCTACGAGCTCCGTCCGCTGCACCGCGTGCGGACCTTCGTCCTGGACGACGACCGATGATGCACCCCGACACGGAGCTCTTCGCGCGCACCGACGGCGTGGGCCTGGGGGTCCGCGCCACCGCGCCCATCCCCCGCGGCACCCTGCTCTGGGTGCGCGACGCGATGGACGTGGTGCTCTCCGCCGACGCCCTCGCCGCGCTGCCCGAGCCGCTCCTCGGCGTCGCGCGCCGGCTGGGCTACCGCAACGCCCGCGGCGAGTGGATCGTCTGCTGGGACGCGGGCAAGCACGTGAACCACTCCTGCTCGCCGACGATGCGCGGCGTGGGCCACGACGCGATGATCGCGCTGGCCGACGTGGCGCCCGGCGAGGAGATCACCTGCGACTACGCCGAGTGCAACCTCGATGAGCCCCTCGCCTGCTGCTGCGGCGCGCCGGGCTGTCGGGGGTCCATCGGCGGCCCGGTGCCCGAGCCCGTCTGGCGCGGGTGGCAGCGGGAGGTCGAGGCCGCGGTGGCCGCGAGCGCCGGCTCGGCGCAGCCGCTCGTGCCCTGTTGCGTGGACCCGCACGCCGCGTCGGTCCTCGCTGGAGAACGACCCGTTCCGCCTCTCGCGGACGTCGCGATCGCCCCTTGGGGGCAGGAGGGCCCATGAGCCCGAAGTCTCGAAGTCATCTCGTACCGGTGTCCGTCGCTCGTCCCGTGAAGTCGCCGCGCCCGCGGCGGCGCTCCAACCCGGTGGAGACCGTGGCGCCGCCGGGGCCGGCGACCTCCATGGCGGCGGCGGCCACCAGCACCCGCATCCGCCCCGACGGCGAGCGCGCCCTCTTCGCCGACGAGCCCATCGCCGCGGGCAGCGTGGTGGTGGTCTTCGGTGGCCGGGTGATCGACACCGCGCAGCTCGCCGCGCTCCCCAAGGACCGCCAGCGCTTCGCGCTCCAGGTCGAGCTGGACCAGTTCCTCTACTCCGACAGCGACGGCCCCGGCGACTGGGTGAACCACTCCTGCGAACCCAACGCCGGGCTCCGCGGGCAGATCGTGTTGGTCGCCCTGCGCGCCATCGAAGCGGGCGAAGAGGTCTGCTTCGACTACGCGATGAGCGACACCTACGACTACGACAGCTTCGACTGCAGCTGCGGTGCCGCCCGGTGTCGGGGGCGGGTGGGGCCCGAGGACTGGCGCTCGGCGGAGCTGCAGCGGCGCTACGAAGGATACTTCGCGCCCCACGTGCAGCGGCTCATCCGCGGCGGCTGAGGGCGCCACGACAGCGCTAGGACCGACGGCGCCTCGAACGACGGCGCCTCGAACGACGGCTACGCGGCGACCTCCGGCTCGATCTCCGAGGTGCACTCCGGGCAGCGGGTCGCCTTCTCGTTGATGTGGCTTCGGCAGTAGGGGCAGGCGCGGGTGGTGGGCGCCGGCGGCGTCTCCGGGCGGCGGAGCCGGTTGACCCAGCGGACCAGGAAGAAGAGGACCATCGCCACGATGAGCAGGGCGATGATGTTGTTCAGGAACTGCCCGTAGCGGATGACCACCGCGCCGGCCTCCTGCGCGGCGTCCGGCGTGTCGTAGGGACCGCCGGGGGTGCCCTCGCGCAGCACGATGACCTTCGACGAGAAGTCGAGGCCGCCGGTGAGCATGGCGATGGGGGGCATGATGACGTCGTCGACCAGGGACTTGACCATGGTCGAGAACGCGGCGCCGATCATGATGCCCACGGCCATGTCGACCACGTTGCCCTTGATGGCGAACTCGCGGAATTCCTTCAGCACCTCTGGGTCATGGGGTCCCGGTGGCGGGCGGCAAGATGGCGTTGGTGCGATTCAGCCGAGGAGGTCGACCACGTCGAAGGTCTCCAGGATCAGCCAGGCCACGAAGACGGCGTAGAGCACCAGGAGCACCACCGCCTCCCGGGCCGAGAGGCGCAGGCTGGTCCGGAGCTGCGCGAAGAGCACGATGGTGCCCAGGGTCAGGTAGGCCATCAGCGGCGCGGCGACGGCGAAGTCCACCACGGCGGCGCCGGTGATCATCACGCCCACGGGCACCGCGACCAGGAGGTCGAAGATGTTGCTGCCGAGGACGTTGCCCACGCTCACGTCGCCCTCCCCGCGCTTGGCGCCGCGCACGCTGATCAGGGTGTCCGGGATGCTGGTCGCCGCGGCCACCACGGTGGCGCCCCAGAGGAAGCTGGGGGTCCCCAGGGTGTCGCCGAGCCAGATGGCCGTCCGCAGGAGCCCCTCCACGCCGAGGATGACCAGGCCGAGCCCGAGCAGGAGGATCCCCCAGTCCTTCCAGGCGCTCCCCGAGGGCTCGACGGACTCGTCGACCGGCGAGCTCCCCTCGCCCTTCCACTCCTGGTGCTGGAGGAAGAGGTAGACCCCGTAGAGCCCCAGCGGGATCAGCGCGATGGGCCGGGTCATCTCGCCGGCGAGGGGCGCGGTGTCCGAGGGCGCGTAGATGAGCGCGAAGGAGAAGGCCAGGAGCAGGACGGCGACGCTGGTCAGATAGAACTGCGCGTCGCGGTAGACCAAGCGGATGTCGTAGTGGAGGTCGCGGTTGGCGAGCCCACTGAGGCCGGGGATGACCAGGATGTTGAAGATCGCCGAGCCCACGATGGAGGCCATGCCCAGCTCGAACTCGCCGTGGATCAGCGAGGAGGCCACGGTGGTGGTCAGCTCGGGGAAGCTCGAGCCCACCGCGACCACCAAGCTCCCCTGCACGATGGGCGGCAGGCGGTAGCGCACCGCGAGGCGGCTGGCGGAGAGCTCGAGGGCGTCGCTGCCCTTCCAGGTGAGCACCGTGGAGACCGCCAGGATCCCCACGTACATCAGCACTTCGAGCGCCATCGCCGCTGAGACGCGCGAGGGTGCCCTTCAGTGACGAGCGTCTCACTCGAGGGCGACGCACTCCTGCAGGACCCGGAAGCCGTTCACCACCGGGTCCACCGAGGGCGACCGGGTCTGCGCGTCCACGTAGGGCTCCGGCGTCGCGTCGCCGTAGGCTCGCTGCCAGAGCAGGTCGTAGGCGCCCGGCATCACCAGGGTGTCGAAGCGGTTCGCGTCGTCGCTGCGGCGATAGTTCGGGTAGGACCCGCCGCCGGTGCGCCAGTTCACCAACTTCAGCCGGTGGAGCGCGCCGGTGTCCCGGGCCCGCGCCCAAAGGACCCCGTTCTCGTAGGCGGGCGTGGTGATCGGCAGGAGCCCACCGTTCTGCGTGATCGTCCCCCCGAGCGCGAGGGCGCCGAGGTTCACGTCCACCGTCTGGCTCGCGCCACCGATGACGACGTCCGTCCGCAGCACGCGGAAGCCGTTCACCACCGGGTCCGCCGTGGGCGCCCGCTCCTGGGCGTCCACGTAGGGTTCCGGCGACGCGTCGCCGTAGGCCCGCTGCCAGAGCAGGTCGTAGGTGCCGGGCATCAGCAGCGTGGCGTACTGGTCCGCGTCGGCGCTGCGCATGTAGGTCGGGTACGAGCCGCCCGCGCCGGTCCGCCAGTTCACCAGCTTCAACCGGTGGAGCGCGCCGGTGTCCTGGGCCCGCGCCCAGAGAACCCCGTTCTCGTAGGCGGGGGTGGTCATCGGCAGCGTCGTCCCGTTCTGGGTGATGGTGCCCGTCACCACCGTCGCGCCGAGATCCACGTCCACCGTCTGGCTCGCGCCACCGATGACGACGCCGGTCCGCAGCACGCGGAAGCCGTTCACCACCGGGTCCGCGGTGGGTGAACGCTCCTGGGCGTCCACGTAGGGCTCGGGCGACGCGTCGCCGTAGGCCCGCTCCCAGAGCAGGTCGTAGGTGCCGGGGATCAGCAGCGTCGTGTACTGGTCCGCGTCCGCGCTGCGCATGTAGGTCGGGTACGAGCCGCCCGCGCCGGTGCGCCAGTTCACCAGCTTCAGCCGGTGGAGCGCGCCGGTGTCCTGGGCCCGCGCCCAGAGGACCCCGTTCTCGTAGTCCGGGGTGGTCATCGGCAGCGTCGCCCCGTTCTGCGTGATGGTCCCGCTCACCTCGGTCACCCCGATGTCCACGTTCACCGTCTGGCTGGCGCCGCCGATGGTCACCCCGGTCTGCACCACCCGGAAGCCGTTCACCACCGGGTCCGCGTAGGGCGAGCGCGCCTGGGCGTCCACGTAGGGCTCGGGCGACGCGTCGCCGTAGGCCCGTTCCCAGAGCAGGTCGTAGGTGCCGGGGATCAGCAGCGTCGTGTACTGGTCGGCGTCCGCGCTGCGCATGTAGTTCGGGTAGGAGCCGCCCGCGCCGGTCCGCCAGTTCACCAGCTTCAGCCGATGGAGCGCGCCGGTGTCGCGAGCCCGCGCCCAGAGGACCCCGTTCTGGTAGTCCGGGGTGGTCATCGGCAGCGTCGCGCCGTTCTGGGTGATGGTCCCGCTCACCTCGGTCACCCCGAGGTCCACGTTCACCGTCTGGCTGGCGCCACCGATGGTCACGCCGGTCTGCACCACCCGGAAGCCGTTCACCACCGGGTCGGCGTAGGGCGAGCGCGCCTGGGCGTCCACGTAGGGTTCGGGCGACGCGTCGCCGTAGGCCCGCTCCCAGAGCAGGTCGTAGGTGCCGGGGATCAGGAGCGTGGCGTACTGGTCGGCGTCCGCGCTGCGCATGTAATTCGGGTAGGAGCCGCCCGTGCCGGTGCGCCAGTTCACCAGCTTCAACCGATGGAGCGCGCCGGTATCGCGAGCCCGCGCCCAGAGGGATCCGTTCTGGTAGTCGGGCGTGGTCATCGGCAGCGTCGCGCCGTTCTGGGTGATGGTCCCGCTCACCACGGTGGCCCCGACGTCCACGTCCAGGGTGCGCCCCCCGGCCGGCACGATCACGTCGCGCTCGATCACCCGGAAGCCGTTCACCACCGGGTCCACCGAGGGCGTCCGGGTCTGCGCGTCGACGTAGGGCTCCGGCGCCGCGTCGCCGTAGGCTCGCTGCCAGAGCACGTCGTACACGCCGGGGATGAGCAGCGTGGCGAACTGGTCCGCGTCCGCGCTGCGCTGGTAGTTCGGGTAGGAGCCCCCACCCGTCCGCCAGTTCACGATCTTCAAGCGATGGAGCGCGCCGGTGTCCTGGGCCCGGGCCCAGAGCACGCCGTTCTGGTAGGCCGGGGTGGTCACCGGCAGGGTCGCGCCGTTCTGGGTGATGGTCCCGGTGACCGGCGCCGCGCCGACGTCCACGGTCCCGGTCCAGGGCACGGTGCTCGCGCAGGTCCCGCTGGGCGCACAGCTCCCGCTGATCGTGCCCAGGCACACCCCGCTCGCGGTGCACACGTCGCCGCTGGTGCAGGCGACGCCGTCGTCGCAGCTCGCGCCGGTGGCCAGGGTGTCCTGCACCCAGGCGTCGCCGGCCTCGTCGCAGCGCCACGAGGCGCAGGGGGTGCTCGGCCCCGGCGCGACGGGCACGTCCTCGACCACGCAGCCGTCGGCGTCGGCGCCGGCCCCCGGGGCGCAGACCTCGTCGCCGTTGCACCACAGCCCGTCGGAGCAGAGCGCGTCGGTGGGCACGTGGGCGGCCGCGCCCGCGGTGCAGGTCCCGGTGGTGCAGGCCACGCCGTCGTCGGGCGGGACCAGCGAGTCGTCGTTCATCGCGCCGCAGCCCGCGGGCTCGCTGCAGAAGTCCGCGGTGCAGGGGTTCCCGTCGTCGCACGCCCGGGGCGCTCCGCCGCCGCAGGTCCCGCTGGAGCAGCTCTCGCCCACCTGGCAGATGCCGGTGGAACACGCGGTGCCGTCGGCGACGGCCGTGTTGCGGCAGATGCCGCCGACCACGGCGTCGTCGGTGCAGGGGTTCCCGTCGTCGCACTCGGGCGTGTAGCACTCGGGCGCTCCGTCCACGGCGCGGCAGGCCATGTTCATGGCCAGGCAGGTGTCCGGCACGCAGGGGTCGGTGGTGCACCCCCCGGTGCCGTCCGGGTGCGCGCCGGGATCGCACTCGCAGGTAGCCGTGGCGCCCATGGCCACGCAGACGCTCTGCAGCGGGTCCATGCACGGGTTGGGCAGGCAGGGGTCCATGGTGCAGCCGCCCAGGCCGTCCTCGTGGTAGCCCATCGCGCAGGTGGCGCAGTCGCCGCCGGTGTACCCGGCGTCGCAGGTGCACTCGGTGCGGCCGGCGACCACCGCGCAGGTGCCGTTGCCGGAACAGGTCGCCGCCTCGCAGACCTCGTCGACCACGCAGCCGGCGTCCTCCAGGTGCGTCCCCGGATCACAGCCGCAGGTGACGCCGCCCTCGTCCATGCACACGCCGCGGTTGGGCTCGGTGCAGGGGTTGGGCAGGCAGGCGTCCATGGTGCAGCCGCCCATCCCGTCCGGATGGTAGCCGCTGGCCTCGTCGCACTCGTCGCAGCCGGTGCCCACCCAGCCGCTCTCGCAGGCGCAGCTCACCGCGCCGCCGTCCTCGGTGCACTCGCCGTGGCCCGAGCAGGTGGTGGGCCCGCAGGTGGTGTCTGCCACGCACGCGCCTTCTTCCTCGTGGGTGCCCGCGTTGCACACGCAGACGGCGCGCATGGCCTCCACCTCGCAACGGCGCCGGGTGGGATCCTCGGTGCAGGGGTTGGGCGTGCAGGCGTCCAAAGTGCAGCGGCCGGTGCCGTCGTCGTAGTAGCCGGCGTCGGCGTCGCACTCGTCGCAGAAGGTCCCGCCGTAGCCCAGCTCGCAGGCGCAGGTGAGCCCCGCCTCGTCCTCGCTGCAGGTGCCGTGGCCGGCGCAGGTGTCGGGCCCACAGGTCTCGGCGGCCACGCAGGTGTCCGCCTCGAGCTCGAAGCCGGGATCGCAGTCGCAGCGGGCGGCGCCGTCCTCCTCGACGCAGACGCCGCGGTCGGGCGCGGTGCAGGGGTTGGGGTCGCAGACCGACTCCGGGGGCCGCATGTCCACCGGGCCGCCGTCGGGGTCGAGCGCCGCATCGGGCCCCATCTCCGTGTCGTCGCCACAGGCGACCAGGGTCAGGGAGCAGGCGAGGAGAGCGATCGTACGGCGCATGGCGCCGAGTGTACGGGCCGCGCCGCCGGACCTTCCCTCGCGCGAGAACGCGACGCGGCTCGATGCGTCCGCGCGCTCGGCCAGCCGTCTTCGCCCGGCCGCACGCGCGCACCGCTCCTTCCGCGGGACTGGACGCTCGGGCCGCGTCGTGTCACTGCGAACCCTTCGCGCCCAGTCCGTGAAAGGGGCGCCGACGACGACGAGGAATGACGAGATGACGAAGCTGGTGAACCTCCCCGAGAGCCCCATCGAAGGCGCCAACCTGATCGCCGGCGAGTGGCAGAAGCCCAGCGGCGAGCGCATCGACGTCATCAGCCCCTGGTCCGGCGAGTCCATCGGCTCGGTCCCCCAGTCCACCCAGGCCGACGTCGACGCCGTGGTGGCCGGCGCCAAGGCGGCCTTCGCCGAGTGGCGGCGGGTGCCGCTCCGCGAGCGCACCCAGATCCTCTACCGCTTCCGCGAGCTCCTCTTGGAGCACCTCGAGGAGCTGGCCCACCTGGACAGCGCCGAGTGCGGCAAGACCGTCGCCGAGGCCCGGGCCGGCGTGCTCAAGGGCGTGGAGATCGTCGAGTTCGCCGCCTCGCTGCAGAACATGGACGACGGCGCCACCATGGAGGTCAGCCGCGGCGTGACCTGCGAGACCCGCCGGGAGCCCCTGGGCGTGGTGGTGGGCATCACCCCGTTCAACTTCCCGGCGATGGTGCCGATGTGGATGTACCCCATCGCCGTCACCGTGGGGAACGCCTTCATCCTGAAGCCCTCGGAGAAGGTGCCCTTCACCGCCAACCGCATGGGCCAGCTCATGCTCGACGCCGGCTTCCCGCCCGGCGTGTTCTCGGTGATCCACGGCGGCAAGGAGACCGTCGAGGCCCTCTGCGATCACCCCGACGTCGAGGCCGTGGGCTTCGTGGGCTCCACGCCCATCGCCAAGAGCGTCTACGCCCGGGCCACCAGCCACGGCAAGCGCGCCCTCTGCCTCGGCGGCGCCAAGAACCACTTCATCGTGCTCCCCGACGCCGACCCCGACGTGACCGTCGACGGCGTGGTGCGCTCCTTCACCGGCTGTGCCGGCCAGCGCTGCATGGCCGCCAGCCTGATGGTCGCGGTGGGCGACGTGGACCCGCTCATCGAGAAGATCGTCGAGCACACCCGGGGCGTGCGCCTCGGCGTGGACATGGGCGCCATCATCGAGAAGCGCGCCCACGAGCGCCTGGTGGCCGACGTGGCCCAGGGAGAGCGGGAGGGTGCGAAGCTGGCCCTCGACGGCCGCGACACCACCGCCCCCGAGGGCTTCGAGGGCGGCTACTGGCTCGCGCCCTCCATCCTGGACCAGGTGACCTTCGACATGGAGTGCGCCAACCGGGAGCTCTTCGGCCCGGTCCTCTCCATCGTCCACGTGAAGGACATCGACGAGGCCCTCGCGCTCCAGTCCCGGAGCCCCTACGGCAACGCCTACTCGGTCTTCACCACCCGGGGCGCCACCGCGCGCTACGTCGCCGAGAACTCCGAGGCGGCCATGATCGGCGTGAACATCGGCGTGCCCGTCCCCCGCGAGCCCTTCAGCTTCGGCGGCTCCAAGCAAAGCAAGTTCGGCAGCCACGACATGACCGGCTGGGGCGGCGTGGACTTCTGGACCTGGACCAAGAAGATCACCACCAAGTGGTCCCTCCAGCCCGACGCCACCTGGATGAGCTGAGCGCGCCGGGGCGTACCGCCGCGTACACCCGTTGGGGTGGCCACCGGATCCGCCGGCGCCGGATGGTCCCGTCGCCGGTGCCGTGCGGCGAGGCAACGCCGAACCCGCGACCTCGGGCCCCTCCCTCGCGTTTCTCCCGGGGATCGCGGGGGCGCCGATGTCGCATGGGCTCGCACCTCGCGCTGGGCACACCGATTGCTTTGGAGTCGCGACGCACCCGGACTCGGCGGATCGCCGTGGCGAGCCCGAGCCGGACGCGCCCCCAACCCAGCGTCTTCACGAGAAGGGCCCGCCCTCGCTCGACGGCGAGCGTGCGCCCGCAGCACCCCGTCATGACCCACCGCTCCTTCGTCGCCCTCTTCCTGGTCGCCTTCGCGCTGCTGGTCCTCCCCAGCACCTCGTCCATGGCCGCCTCCTACGACCACTGCATCCAGCAGGCCGGCACCCGCTGGGCCGGCGAGCGCTTCGAGGCCCAGCTCCAGAACCGCTGCGCCAACCCCGTCCGCGTCCACTGGTGCGTGCGCCAGGAAGACGACGGCTTGAAGTGCGGCGTGAGCCCCGCCCTGCGCCCGTCCAACGTCACCACCGCCCGCGCCATCGACGTGAAGCGCCCGGTGGAGATCCTCATCGAGGCCTGCGAGGTCGGCGGCGACTGCCGCGTCCGCGAACGCCGCTGACCCCGCGGCGCCCTGCTCGCCGACACCGCCGCGCGGAACCCGCGTCCATCGCGCGTGCTACCGTGCGGGCATGGGCGAAGCGGTCGAACGCGCCTCGTACGACGAATACCTCCGGCGCCTGGCGGCGTCGGAGTCGAAGCTCGAGTTCGTCGATGGCGTGATCTACGCGATGACCGGCGGCACACCGACGCACGCGCGCCTCGCCGCCAGCGTCACCGCCGCGCTGCACCGCGCGCTCGCGGGCTCGGATTGCGCCGTCTACAGCAGCGACCTCGCCATCCGCGTGGAGGCCACCAACCGCACCACCTTCGCCGACGCGGTCGTCGTCTGCGGACCCGAGCTGGCGTCCTCCAGCGATCCCAACGCCATCACCAACCCGTCGATCGTCGTCGAGGTGCTCTCGCCCTCCACCGAGGCCTCGGACCGCGGCGAGAAGTTCCGGCACTATCAACAGCTCCCATCGCTCCGCGAGTACGTCCTGGTCTCCCAGGACGAGCCGCGCCTGGAGATCTTCCGGCGCGATGGAAACGCCTGGATCCTCCGGAGCTACGGTCCGGGCGAGCATGCCGAGCTGGAGTCCCAGGGCGTGACCCTGCCCATCGACGAGCTCTACGCCGACCGCCGGAGCAGCGCGGCCCCGTGACGCTCGATGGTGGCCGAGACCAGTGGACGCCGGCCGGCGTCGAGGTCTGGAATCTCCTGCACGACGGGACGGTCACGGCGCTCGAGCGCGTGGGCCCCGAGGTCACCCTCACGGTTACCATCCCCTACCTTCGCGAGCGCTTCCCCGGGCCGGGCGACTCCTTCCGACTCCTCCTCCGCGAGTGCGGCCCGGTCGCCTTCCAGCCCCATGGCGCCGAGCGGTCCGAGCCGGACGTGGGCACGGCGTCGATCCTCGGCGCCCGCCCCGTGCCGGGCGGCGTGGACGTCGACGCCGACACCGGCACCCTGCCCCTTCGCTACCGCGACCGCGGCGCCTCGACGACGGCACGCCGCTGGCCCTCGCCGCCCTCGACGCCGCTGCCCGCGCCTACTGGGTCGAGTGGGAGCGCGATTGACGGGGGGCACCCGCCGGGGGTAGTCGCAGAGTCGGAGGCGGAGCGACATGGCCGACGACGACGGGAGCGAGCTGGTGCTGGCGGTGTTCGATTGGGTGCCCGAGGTCGATCGGGCGCTCGGAGTTTCACACTGAAACTCGCAATTTTCGGTTTTGAAATCGGAAAAACGAGCCGCCTCAGACATACCTTGGCCGTTCAACGGCCATCTCCGTCACTTTCACGGATCCGTGAAATTCAGGTTTGGCGGCACCTGAGAATCACCAATGAGACGCCTGTCCGAAAAGTGCATTCCCGGCTGAGCCGCTTTCCCCGCCTCGGGCATCCTACGCCCGATGCGACGATGCCCTTCGCCGCTCGCGCTGCTCGGCGCGAGCGCCGCGCTCCTCGTCCCCATGGGCTGTCAGGGGACCATCGGGAGCAACTCTTGGACCCCACCGGACACGGAGTACCGCTCCGGCGAGGTGGACTTCGTGTGCGACGAAGCGGCCACCGAGACCCCCTCGGTAATGCGGCGCCTCTCGCGCACCCAGCTGCAGCACACGGTCCAGGACACCGTGCGCCGGCTGCTGCCGGAAGCCGAAGCCGGCGCGCTGCTCGCGTCCATCGAGGGCGACCTGGGCGCCATCCCCCAGGACCTGCGCGCCGAGAGCGACGTCCAGGAGGGCCAGAAGCTCTTCTTCCGCGCGGACACCACCGTCGGCGAGGCCGCGGTCAGCGCGCACCATCGGCTCAGCTCGGCCCTCGGCGCCGCGCTGGCCCAGCCCGCCGCCCTGGACGCGATGGGATCCACCTGCGCCACCGACGAGGACCCGGCTAACGACGCCGCCTGCGTCGACGAGCTGGTCGATCGCGTCGGTCGCCTGACCCACCGGCGCCCCCTCGACGACGCCGAGCGCGCCTTCTACCGCGACGAGGTCTACGACGGCGGCGACGCCCTGGACCTGGCCGCGCTCCAGGACCTCTTCGTGGTCCTCTTCGCCCAGCCGAACTTCCTCTTCCACATCGAGGGCACCGGCGCGCTCACGCCCTACGAGGCCGCCGCCCGCCTCAGCTACCACTTCTGGGACACGATGCCCGACGAGGAGCTCTTCGCCGAGGCCGAGTCGGGGCACCTGCTCACCGCCGACGGTTGGCAGGCCCAGGTGGAGCGCGTGCTCGGCGACGAGCGCGCCCGCCAGAGCCTCCAGGTCTTCGTCGAGGAGTGGCTCCGCTTCGACCAGCTCAACCCGGCGAGCACCGGGTCGGGCGCCGACTTCGATCACATCGCCGGCGACCTCGGCCTCGACGCCAGCTTCGACGACGCGGTCCGCGCCGAGCCCGTCGACCTCCTGCTGCACACGCTGCGGACCGGCGGCACCTTCCGGGACTTCTTCCTCAGCGAGGTGAGCACCACCCAGGACCCGCGCCTGGCGGCCATCTACGGGGTGGAGCCCGCGGCCGAGGGCGAGACCGTGCTCCTCCCGCCGGAGCGCAAGGGCATGCTCTCGCGGGTGGGCCTGCTCCTGGCCCGCGCCGACGTGGCGCTGCCCAACATCAACTCGATCACCCACCCGATCCTCCGCGGCGTCTTCGTCCGCCGGCAGATCACCTGCGACTACCTGCCCGCCGCGCCGGGCGGCGCCATGGACAACCTGCCCATCGTGGACCGCTCCGAGACCGGCTCTCGCGAGGCCACCGAGATCCTCACCGGGTCCTCGGCCTGCAACAACTGTCACGGGCGCATCAACCCCACCGGCTACGCCCTCGAGCGCTTCGGTCCCATCGGCCAGTACCGCGACTCGGAGCCCCTCTTCGACGCCGAGGGCGCGGTGACCGCCGAGCTGACCATCGACGACTCGGCCACCATGACCGAAGCCGACGGCTCCATCGCCGGCGCGGCCGCCCTGGCCGAGACCCTCTACGAGAGCGAGAAGGTCGGCGCCTGCTTCGCCCGCCACTACCTCCGCTTCGCCCTCGCCCGCGCCGAGGACCCCGCCCAGGATGGCTGCCTGCTCGCCGAGCTCGACGAGGCCATCGACGCCGACCGACCGCTGAGCGAGGTGCTCTCCGCGGTCGTCCTCGCCCCCTCCTTCCGCGTCCGCGCCGCCAACTGACGAGAGACCCACGATGACCGTACGCAAGATCGGACGACGCTTCTTCCTCCTCGGCGCGGGTGGGTTCGCCCTCAGCATCCCCGCCCTGCCCAGCCTGCTCCGCGGCAGCCACGCCAAGGCCCAGCCCCCCGCCGGACCCAAGCGCATGGTGGCCATCATGTCCGAGCACGGCGGCGTCTGGCAGGAGCACATGTTCCCCGACGCCAGCCTCGCCGACGAGAGCTTCGAGCACCTGCACACCTGCCACCACGGCGCCCTCACCTCGCGCATGGACGGCAGCGACCGGGTGGTCAGCGACGTCCTCCGGGCGCCCGGGGACCGGCTCACCGAGACGCTCGTCCAGAAGATGAACGTCATCCGCGGCCTCGACGTGCCCTTCTACTACGGCCACGCGCGGCACGTGCTCGGCAACTACGGCGACATGTCCAACAACCACAACGAGCCCACGCCGGAGCAGGCGACCTCGGACGTGGTGATGGCCTACTCGTCCTCGTTCTACGAGTCGGTGCCCCGGCGCCGCATCATGAACTTCGGCCACGACGCGATGAGCGTGGAGTGGGTGGACCCGGTGAACCGCACCGGCGGCTTCCAGCCGGTGCCCGGCGACGGCGCCTCCTCGCTCTTCGACCTGCTCTACGTCGACCCCGATCCCTCCGTCTCGCGCCCGCCGCCCCTGGACCGGGTGATGGAGAGCTACCGGCGCCTGGAGGGCGGCGCCCACGGCGCCGGTGCGCGCCTGGGCTCCGCGGACCGCGAGGCCCTCCGGCAGTACATGGATCGGCTCAGCGATCTGCAGAGCTCGCTGAACACGCCCGTCGGCGCGCACTGCGGCGCGGTGACGCGGCCCGAGGGGATCGCCAACAACCTCTGGAACTGGAACCCCGGCAACTACCAGATCCTCAACGACGTCATCCTCGCCGGCTTCATGTGCGACACCAGCCGCATCGCGGTCATCCGCACCACCGCGCCCTGGCACGACGGGATGGACGCCGACGGCGGCTACCACGAGGTGGCCCACAACGCCGCCGGCGGCGGCGGCTCGGTGACCGACGGCGCCACCCTCACCCGCCTCGAGCAGAAGCTCACCGAGGGCAACCGGAACCTCTTCGCCCAGGGCATGCTCGACCTGGCCACCAAGCTCCAGGACCTCCCCGAAGGCGAGGGCTCCATGCTGGACTCCACCCTGGTCTGGTGGGCCCACGAAGCGGGCGCCTCCACGCACAACGGGGACTCGATCCCCATCGTCTCCATCGGCGGCGGCAACGTGTTGAACACCGGCCACTACCTGGACATGCGGGACCGCACCGCGACGCCCTTCCGCGAGGACGACCGGCTCTACAAGAACGCCGAGCGCCGCCGGGGCGCCTGCTTCTTCCAGTGGCACACCACCTACCTGGACGCGATGGGGATCCCCCGGAGCGAGTGGCAGGTCGACGGCCGCACCGCCTTCTCCAGCTCGGTCCCCCAGCCCGGGTGGATGAGCATGCAGTACGACCAGGACGCCCTCTACGCGAGCTGCGACGACCCCCTCCCCTACATCCTCGGCTGAGCTCGGGGAGCGCTCGCGCATCGAGCTTGGCCGTGTGCGAGCCGTGCATCCCGAACCCGATCCCACGAAAGCCGAATGCTCATCGCGCGCAACGTGATAGAGCGAGCAAGTGTTCGCCAACCGTGCCCTCGGGTTCTCGCTGATTCTTTCCGTGACAGTCGTCGGGTGCGGGCCGTGCAGTCCGGACTCGGACTTCAGCGTTGGCCTGGAGGGGGAGTCCCTTCTCCTCCGCGAGGAGCGGCTCACCCACGAGACAGCAATCCACGTCGAAGCGTGGGACGCCGAGGCTCCGCCCGAGCCACCGGACGGCGTCTTCGAGGTCGTTCGCTACCCCGCGCCACTAGGCGAGAACCTGGCCTATGTCTCTCCGGTCCGCGACGCGGAGCCCGGGCCCGCCATCGTGTGGATCGTCGGCGGCTTCTACTTCGGACTAACCCAGGTTCCGTGGGCCGAAGCGCCGCGCTCGAACGACCAGAGTGGCCGCGCCTTCCGCGAGGCCGGTATCCCGATGATGTATCCCTCTCTCCGCGGGTCGATGGGCAACCCCGGTGAGCGGGAGTGCTTCTTCGGCGAGGTCGACGATGTCATCGCCGCGGTACGCTTCCTCGCCACGCGACCGGATGTGGACCCCGAGCGGGTGTACGTGGGGGGCCACAGCACCGGCGGTACGATGGCGCTGCTGGTCGCCGAAAGCACCGACGAGGTGGCCGGAGTGATCGCGCTCGGTCCGGTCGCCGATCCACGGGGCTACGGAGGCAGCGGATGTCTGCCGACCGATCTCGACGATGGATTCGAGGCGAAGCTCCGGGCTCCCGTCGAGTGGGTGGAACAAATCCGAGTGCCCACCGTGGTCGTAGAGGGCAGCGACGACGGCAACGCCGACGCGCTCGCGCTCTTCGAGGAGTATCGAGGGGAAGCGCCGGTCCGGCTCGTCGAGGTACCCGGGCTCGATCACTTCAGCGTCATCGCGCCCGCCCTCGAACTCCTCGCCGCGCGGGTGGCGGGAGGCCAGGCCCTCGAGGTCTCGGCCGACGCCATCCGCGCCGCCTCGAACGTGCTCGACCGCGAGGGCCCGACGCGCCCATGAGGGCTCAGCGGCGGCGGCGGCGGCCGTTGCCGGCGAAGACGTCCTGGAGGCAGGCGAGCTCGGCGTCTTCGCCGATGCGGCGGCTGCAGACCTGGAAGGCCTCGTCGACCTGGGCGTTCGAGGCGCGGCTGCGGCCCACGATGGCCAGGCAGCGGAGCGCGTTGGCGTCGCCCACGAGCATGCGGTCACAGCTGGCGATGGCCTGGGGGGTGGCGCGGCTCTCGAGGCACTGCAGGGCGCCGGCGTCGCCCACGAAGGCCTGGTCGCAGGCCGCCACGCTCGCCGGGTCCGGGCGAGTGCGGAGACACGCGAGGGCGCCGTCGTCGCCCACGAAGGCCCGGTCGCACGCGGCGATGGTGGCTTCGGCGGAGGGCACGCCGCGCATGAGGCTCAGGCACTGGGACTCGGCGGCCTGACCCACGAAGGCTCGGTCGCAGGCGGCGTCGATCGCGCTCAGGGTGGGCCGGTTCCCGGGACGCCCGTCGTTCACCGGTCGCCCGGGCCGTCGCTGGGGAGGATCGTAGACCGGCTGCCCGTAGCCGGGGTCGTTCGGCTGCCCGTAGACCGGTGCGGGCTGCTGGCCGCCCCAGCGGCGATCGACGTCGGCGCGATCGACCACTACGTCGCTGGTGAGCTCCACCGCGGTGACCACCAGGCCCCGGCCGAGCTCCATGGGGAGCACGCGGCCGCGGCGATCGGTGGCGCGGATCATCACGCTGGTCACCCGGCCGGAGCGCCCCAGGGGGATCCACCCCGCGCGGGCGTCGAGGGTCGCCACCAGCTCGCGGTCGCGCCGGGCGCCGTCGACGGAGACGTGGAGCTGCACGTCGGGGCGCGCGCCGCGGGCCAGCGCGAAGTGGAGCGCGAGCTGTCCGTTGCGGCGCCCATCCCGGGCGAGCTCGAGCTCGCGCAGGTCCACCGTGGAGGAACGTTGCGCCTCGGCGCGGGCGCCGACGAGGGACGCGGCGCCGAGGGCAAGAGCGAGCACGAGGGTCGGGATGGGGGTGATGCGCGGGGTCGTCGATCGCATGGGGTCTCTCCTGGGCGGCCTCGCGGACGCCGTTGCGCCGGGCGGTCGCCGGGCGTGGGAGGTCGACGTGGGCGCATGTGCGCTATTCAGCGCGGGGGTTCGGCCCGCTCGTACGCCGTCCGACCGGAGGGTACCGCGCCTCGGGTCGGGCCAGGGTCCCCATCGGTCAGGCGCAGAGGGCTCGGCGACCGAGGGCCAGCGACGAGACGCGCGACTCGCACTCCGCACCCGGGTCCGCGACGTGCAGGCGGTGGACCGCGGGCTCGCCCCGGGGTCGCGCCCCGTGCGACCTGCAGTCCGCACAATTCCCTGCGCGAGGCCCGCGAGGGCTGGCACACGCTTCGCACATGGGGCGCGCGTGACCCCCCGGACCGCCCTCACTCCCCTTCCGCATCCGCGCTCCTCTCGCGCGCGGACTCTCGCCGGGGCGCTCGCGGCGCTCGCCCTCGTGAGCGCGTGCGGCGCGGACGGCCGCACCCTGCGCGTGGACCTGCGCACCGACTACCAGCCCGGTCGCCGCTTCGAGTCCATCCGCGTGGAGGTCCTCCAGCCCCTCGACGACGGGAGCCTGCGGAACCTCCGCGAGCTCACCGTCGGGGCCGACGCGTCCCTCGACTACGTCGCTGGCGAGCGGGTGGGATCCCTCGAGGACTTCGCCGACGGTCTCTACGTGGTGCGCGTGTCGCTCCTCGACCTCGGCGACGCGACGGTCGCCGTGCGCGCGGTCGAGGCCCGGGTCCGCGGAAACACCACCGTGACCGCGGTGATCACCCTGAGCTGCGACGAGGTCGAGTGCCCGGGCGTGGCCGACGCCGAGGACGCCACGGTGTGCTCCGGCGGCCGCTGCGTGCCCTCCGACTGTCGACCCGAGCAGCCGGAGACCTGCCCCGAGCCGGCCTGCGACGCCGATGGCGACTGCCCGGCCGCGTCGGCGTGCACCGAGGGCGTGTGCATCGGCGGCGAGTGCCTGGTCCGCGCCGACGACGCGGTGTGCGGCGCCGAGCAGATCTGCGACGCGCAGCTGGGCTGCCTCCTCCGCCCCGGCGTCGACGGCGGACCCGGTTGCCCGGCGATGGAGCTCGCCTGCGACGACGGCCTCGACGAGGACTGCGACGGCCTCGTCGACTGCGAGGACCCGGACTGCGCCGCGATCGCCTGTGCGCCGATGGAAGCCACCGAGTGGGGGAGCTGCGGCGGCTTCGACGAGCCCTGCGGCCAGGCGGGCCAACGGACCCGCGAGGTGACCACCTACGCCTGCGGCGCCGGCGCGTGCGAGGCCGAGACCGTCACCGAGGCGGAGGACTGCAGCCGGGACACCGAGGGCGACCCGTGCCGGGCCCCGACGACCGAGGACTGGGGCGGGTGTGGCGGGTACGCCGACGCCTGCGACCGCACCGGGACCCGCTCGCGCACCGTGACCAGCTACGCCTGCGCCGCCGGCGCCTGTGAGGGGTCCGCGCGCCAAGAGTCGGGGAGCTGCTCGCGCACGGTGAACGACGGCACCTCGTGCGGGAGCAACCGCGCCTGCTGCAACGGGAGCTGCACCTCGATGACGGCCAACGGCTCCTGCGGCGCCTGCAAGGTGAACTGCTCGGCCATCGGGCTGAGCTGCCGCTCGACCGGGAGCGGCGGCTACGCCTGCTACGGCTGCACCACGAACGCGATGTGTCGCGCCGAGTACGGGAGTAGCACCACCTGCTGGTCGCCCTCGGGCACGATGTGGTGCCGCTGCCAGTGCCCCATCGACGACACCGTCTGCGCCGACGGCGGATGCGGCGCCGGCTTCTACTGTCACGACGCTCAATCGAGCGGGGCGCCCAACTTCTGCTCCCCCAACCGCTGACGCGCCCCTTACGTTCGTCCGCCGGCGCTCTAGGGAGGGGGCGTGGGTGGAACCTCCAGCGCGTCGGAAGCGACCGGGCCCGGATCCGGGGCCGGGTCCGACGAGGAAGCGCACGAGCACCGCAGCTTCATCCGGCGCTTCTGGCGGCCCCTGCTCCTCGTGGTGATGATCGCCGCCGCCGCCGGGCTGGGGACCTACTTCGAGGTGGGGCAGTACCTGACCCAGGAGAAGATCGAAGCGTTCGTCGGGCGCGCCGGGTGGTGGGGTCCGCTGGCCTTCGTCGGCATCTTCACCCTGGGCCAGCTCATCAGCGTCCCGGGCGTCGTCTTCGTGGCGGCCGCGGTGATGGCGTGGGGCAAGTGGCCGGGGATCGGGGCGAGCTACGCGGCGACCCTGGTGTCCTCCGGCGCAGGCTTTCTGATGGGCCGACTGGTGGGCGGCCACGCGCTCCACGAGATCCGCTTCGCCTGGGTGCGCAAGCTCCTGAAGAAGGTGGAGCGCCGCCCGGTGCTCAGCGTGACCCTGGTGGTCACCATCCTCTGGATGGCGCCCCCGGTGAACTACACCCTCGGCATGACCAAGGTGAAGCTCTGGCAGTTCGTCGTCGGTACCGCCCTCGGCCTCATCCCGGGGCTGCTGGCGATGGGCTTCTTCTTCGACTGGATCACCGAGCGCTTTCTCTGAGCGCTCAGCCGCAGGTGCCCGCGACGCGGGCGGCGATGGCGGCGGCGACCTCGTCCAGGAAGGGCCCGTAGGTCTCGGCGCAGACGGACTCGACCCGCCCGAGCCCGCCGCGCGCGGCCACGTCGCGCGCGAAGGACACGATGCGTCGACCCGGCGGCGCGGCCCCGCCCGGTCCGGTGCACGCGGGCGCGATGTTGCCGGCGCTCTCGCCCAAGCGCTCCTGCATGGCGTCCGCCTCGAGCAGCGCGTCGAAGGCGTCGGCGCTCTGCTCGGCGACCGGCGCGAGCGGGGCGCCGGTGATCGCCGCGACCAGGACCCGGTTCGCCGGGACCACCGCGCCGAGCGCCTCGACGTACTCGTCGCCGGGCCGCAGGAGCTCCCCGCGCGCCGCGCACCGCTCGCCGATCGGGCTGGGGAAGTCGGCGTCGTAAAAGCCCTCGGCGAGGGACGAGCAGTCGTCTTCGCTGCCCACCATCACGATGGCCAGGAGCGCGCCCTCCCGGAAGAAGCCCGCGTGGGCCCCGTCGCGATGACCGCCGCGGACGCCGGCGAACTCGAGGGTCGCGCTCGCGGGCACGACCGCCCGGAGGGTGGCGTCGAGCGGGCGCTCGAAGCCGCAGCCCCCGGTCCCGATGGAGCCGAAGAGGCACTCGACCGCTTGCCGAGGGGCCCCTCGCCCCGCGACGAGATCCACCCACGGAGGGTCGTAGCTCGCCGCGCAGGCGGCGTCGGCGACGTCCCCCGTGGCGACCAGCAGGCCATCGCGCCCCCGAGGACCGCCCGCGCAGGCCCCGGTCGGCCCGGTGCCCATGTCGGAGGCGATCAGCCCGACCCGCACCGAGCTCGCCGTCTCCAGCGTCTGGAGGAAGGGCCCCAGCGCCGCCGCGAAGCGAGCCTGGGCCTCTTCCATGTCGGGCGAGTCGTCGACCACCACGAGGAGGTCCACGGCGGCCAGCGGCTCGCAGGCCGGTCCCATGTCCGGAGCGCCGAGGTCCGGCGCCGGCTGCCAGCTCTGGCCGCAGCCGAGGACCACCACCACGCTCGGGACCAACCACCGCATCGACCCATCGTCGCCCGCGGAGCCTCGCTTTTCCAACGCGCGATGGCCCGGCGCCCGCAACCTGCGCGACGGGGCGCCGAGGAGGCGCGGCGTGTCGTCTCCCGGCTATACTCTCGCCATGGGCTTTCCGGCCAAGGCCTTCCAGCGTAGCCGTCCCTTCTCCGACGAAGACCACATCATCCAGTTCGCTGGGGTCTCGTGGGAGGACTACGAGCGGCTCCTCGTGATGCGGGGCGACCACTCGGCGCCGCGCATCACCTACCTGGAAGGGCGGGTCGAGATCATGGCTCCCTCACGCTCCCACGAGAGCATCAAGTCGTTCATCGGGCGGCTGGTCGAGGTCTGGTGCGCCGCACACGACGTCGAGTTCACCACCGTTGGGGCGTGGACCCTGAAGCGGCGGAAGGAAGACGCCGGGGCCGAGGCCGACGAGAGCTACGTCTTCGGGCCCGACCCGGACGAGGAGCGCTACCCGGACCTGGTGATCGAGGTGGTCTGGACTCACGGGCGCATCGACAAGCTGGACGTCTACCGGAAGCTCGGCATCCGGGAGGTCTGGTACTGGCGGGACGGAGCCCTGCAGCCCTATGCGCTCCGGGGCGAGCGCTACGAGCCCGTGGATGCCAGCGAGGTCCTGCCCGGCATCGACCTGGCCCAGCTCGTCTCCTTCCTGGACCGGGACACCACCTCCCGGGCCATGCGCGAGTACCGCGACGCGCTCCGGCAGCCCTGACGGGGGTCGCGGCGACCCCGTCGGTCCTCCCGTACGACGCCGGTCCCGAAATACCGAACACCCTTTGGTTGACCCGTGGGCCGTCCCCTGCAATGTTCCGCCCGATTTTTCCTTGATCACGCCCTCCCCCGCCAACCGGGGAGGCGCGCTCGTAACCCCCAACTGCCCGAAAAGGCAGGAGGTTTTCGGATGGCACTGACCCAAGATCGTAAGCTCGAGCTCATCGAGGCCTTCAAGACCAAGGAAGGCGACACCGGTTCTCCCGAGGTCCAGATCGCGCTCCTCACCGAGCGGATCATCTACCTCACGGAGCATTTCCAGACCCACAAGCAGGACCACGCCTCCCGGCGCGGCCTCTTGAAGCTGGTCTCCCGCCGTCGTCGTCTTCTGGACTACGTCCGCCGCAAGGACGTGGACCGGTACCGGAAGATCATCGAAGCGCTCGGCATTCGTAAGTGATCCCAGGGGCGGCGTGGCACCACCACGCCGCCCTCTTCGTTTCCTGACAACCCCTGCCGCCCGCCGGTCGAGACGAGATCTCCTTCTTCGCTTCGAAGGCTCCAGCCAGCCGTATCGCTGTAGACTTGGAACCGAGGAACGAGCTCTCTCGGCAGCCCTGGTGGCTTCAAGAGAAGAGAGAGACATGACCATCGTTCGTGAGTCCGTGAAGATCGGCGACAAGCTGATCTCCGTCGAGACCGGTCGCATCGCCAAGCAGGCGGGCGGCTCGGTGCTCGTCACCTGCGGCGAGTCCGTGGTGCTGGTGACCGTGTGCGGCAGCAAGGATGCCCGCCCCGGCCAGAGCTTCCTGCCGCTGACCGTCGACTACGTCGAGAAGACCTACGCCGCCGGTAAGATCCCCGGTGGCTTCTTCAAGCGCGAGGGCCGCCTCCGCGAGCACGAGGTCCTCACCTCGCGCCTCATCGACCGCCCCTGCCGCCCGCTCTTCCCCGACGGGTACCGCTCCGAGATCCAGGTCATCGCCACCGTGCTCAGCCACGACGGCGAGAACGAGACCGACGTGCTGGCGATGACCGGCGCCTCGGCCGCCCTGATGATCTCCCCGATCCCCTTCGCCGGCCCCATCGCCGGCGTGCGCGTCGGCCGGGTCGATGGCCAGTACATCGCCAACCCGACCAACTCCGAGCTCGAGAAGTCCGACATGGACATGCTCATCGCGGCCTCCAAGGACGCCGTGGTCATGGTCGAGGGTGAGGCCGACGAGGTCCCCGAGACCGAGCTCATCGGCGCGATCACCTTCGGTCACCAGCAGGTCCAGGCGATCCTCGAGCTCCAGAACGCCATGGCCGAGGCCGTCGGCAAGGAGAAGTGGGTCTTCGAGGCCGCCAAGCGCGACGAGAAGATCGACGCCCGCGTCCGCGAGATCGCTCTCGACGGCGTGAAGGCCGCCTGCAACGTGGCCGAGAAGTTCGACCGCTACGGCGCCTTCAAGGCGGTCAAGAAGGACACCGTCGCCAAGCTGGCGGCCGAGTTCGAGGGCCTCGAGGGCGACATCGGCGACGCCTACGAGGACCTGCGCTACAACACGATGCGCGGTCAGACCCTCTCGGAGAAGCGCCGCGTCGACGGCCGTGACTACGAGACCGTCCGCCCGATCAGCATCGAGGCCGGCCTGCTCCCGCGGGTCCACGGCTCGGCGCTCTTCACCCGCGGCGAGACCCAGGCCATCGTCACCACGACCCTCGGCACCGCCCAGGACGAGCAGAAGATCGACGGCCTGAAGGACCCGTACTGGAAGAACTTCCTCCTCCACTACAACTTCCCGCCCTACTCGGTCGGCGAGACCAAGTTCCTCCGCGGCCCCGGCCGGCGCGAGATCGGCCACGGCAACCTGGCCGAGCGCGCCCTCAAGAAGCTGGCGCCCTCCAAGGAGGAGTTCCCCTACACCATCCGCATCGTCTCGGAGATCACCGAGTCGAACGGCTCCTCGTCGATGGCTTCGGTCTGCGGCGGTAGCCTCGCGATGATGGACGCCGGTGTGCCCATCAAGAGCCCGGTCGCCGGTGTCGCGATGGGTCTCATCAAGGAGGGCGACGACTACGCCATCCTCACCGACATCCTGGGCGACGAGGACCACCTCGGCGACATGGACTTC
>DCLA01000114.1:14210-14666 GCA_002320815.1 Myxococcales bacterium UBA1660 | reverse complement strand
GGCGAAGCGCGCTGGCGAAGCGCGCTGGCGAAAAGCGCTGGCGAAGCGCGCTGGCGCGGCGACCCACCGGCCGCCGCGCCCCGGCATCAAGCGCGGATCAGCTTGAACAACATCCGACTGACATGGTCGACCCGGTCCGCCGCCACCGCGACATCCGCCTCGCCCACGACGCCCGTCACCACCGCCAGCTCCACACAAACCGCCGCCTCCCGAGCGGACCCCAGCGCCACCCGTAAGTGGTTCGCCTGCCGAGCCCCCCGCGAGAACGCGAGCCCTTCGGCAACGTTCAACGCCACCGACCGAGCCGCCCGATGAAGCTGCTGCGCGAGCTCACTGTCGCCCCCAGCCTTCAACGCCGCCACCACCGCTTGAACCTCCCGAACCATCTGCACCGAAACCGTACGAACGCGCATCACGAAGACCTCCAGGTCTCACCGAGCACGACGGCCCTGCGCC
>DCLA01000114.1:0-13872 GCA_002320815.1 Myxococcales bacterium UBA1660 | reverse complement strand
CCGCCCCCCGCCCTCGCGCACAGGCCGAGTCCAGGCCGAAGCCGCCGCAGGCGGTGCGAGCCGTCAGGCGAAGCAGCCTTGACGCGGCCAAGCACGAGGGCACCCTCGCCTCCCCAGGACGAGCCCCGCCCCAAGGTCCGAAGCCAACGCGCCCAAGCCGTCATCCACAGGCGTAGGCGCAACGCGCAGGCGCGCACCGCAGCCGCAACGCGCAGGCGCACACCGCAGGCGCACACCGCAGGCGAACGGCGCAGGCGCACCCCGCAGGCGCAACGCGCAGGCGCACCCCATGTTCGGCGACGACGACCGGCACGACAGCCCCTCGCAAACCCGATGCGCAAGTTGGCAAGTGCGTCCCCAAAGCAAGTCGGGGCGCGCTACACCCCACGTTCGGTGATGACAGCGGTCGGCAAGACGGCCCATCGAAGACGGAGCGCACGACCCGATGCGCAAGTTGGCAAGTGCGTCCCCAAAGCAAGTCGGGGCGCGGGTCGTCGCGGGTGTCGGGGGGCTACTTGCGGCGGGCGTTGAGGATGTCTTCGCTGACGCCGGAGGCTTCGACGTAGTCCATGGTCTTGGGATCGAGCTCTTGGAGCAGCTCGCGCGGGGCCGCGGAGGCGACCACCTCGCCGAAATTCAGGAAGGTGATGCGGTCCGCGATGCGGAAGACGCTGGCCATGTCGTGGCTGATCACGATGGAGGTCACGCCGAGCTTCTCCTCGGTCTCCATGATCAGCTCGTCGACGGTGCGCACGGTCACCGGGTCCAGGCCGGTGGTGGGCTCGTCGTAGATGAGGATGTCAGTTTCGAGCACGGTGGCCCGGGCGACGGCCACGCGCCGCTGCATGCCGCCGCTGAGCTCCGCCGGCCACTTCTTGGCCGCGTGGCCGATGCCCAGGCCCTCGAGGCGGTCCATGACGCGCTCGCGGATCTCCTTGGCGGAGAGGCTCGAGTGCTCCCTCAGCGGGAAGGCGACGTTCTCGAAGACGCTCATCGAGTCGAAGAGCGCCGACATCTGGAAGACCATGCCCATCCGGCGCCGGACCCGCTCGAGCTCCATGCCGTCGAGCTGGGCGAAGTCGACGCCGTCCACCAGAACCTTACCGGCGTCGGGCTTCTCCAGGCGGATGAGCTGGCGCATGAGCACCGACTTACCGGAGCCGGAGGGCCCGATGACCACGTTGGTCTTGCGGCGCAGGATGTCGAAGCTGACGCCTTTGAGGACCCGGTGGTCCCCGTAGGTCTTCTCGATGTCCCGGATCCGCATGTGGATCGGGTCGTTCTTGGCTTCCTCGATCCGCGCGAGCTCTTCGGCGGTGGGTTCGCTCTTCCGCGAGAAGAGGCCCATCAGAGCCCCTGCCCCAGCACGGCGGCGGTGACCACGTAGTCCAGCGCGAGGATGGCGATGGCGTTGTGGACCACCGAGCGGTTGGTGGCCTGGCCCACGCCGGCCGCGCCGCCGGTGGCGTAGAAGCCCTGGCGGCAGGCCACCAGGGTGACCACGAAGCCGAAGATCATCGCCTTGATGAGCCCCTGGGCGACGTCCTTCCAGTCCACCAGCCACTGCATGCGGCCCAGGAAGACCCCGGGGTCGATGCCCATCAGGCCCGTGGCCACCAGGTAGGAGCCGACGAGACCCACGATGTTGAAGAGCATGGTGAGCACCGGAACGGTCAGGACCCCGGCGCAGACCCGGGGCGCCACCAGATACTGCACCGGGTTCACCGCCATGGTGATGAGTGCGTTGATCTGATCGCTGACCCGCATGGAGCCGAGCTCGGTGGTGATCGCGCTGCCCGCTCGCGACGAGACCATCAGCGCGGTGAAGACCGGCCCGATCTCCCGCGCCATGGCCATGCCCACCACGGCGCCGGTCTGACTCTCGGCGCCGAACTGCCGGAAGCCATCCACGAGCTGCAGGCTGAGAACGGCGCCGGTGAAGAAGCCGGTGAGCCCGACGATGAAGATGGAGCCCACGCCGATGAACTCCATCGAGGCGATGAGCAGGGAGAAGCGAAAAGGCGGCCGCACCGCCCAGAAGATGGTCTCCCAGGCCATGCGCCCCAGGAGTCCGAGCTCCACGAAGGGCGCCAGGAGCTTGGTGGCTGCTCCCTCGAGGAAGTCGCTCAGCCCGGGGCCGCTCTCTTCCTCGTCGTCGTGACCCTGCCCGGCGCGCTCGGGGTCCACCTGCGGGGCGGCAGCCGCCTCTTTGGAGGCGGGTCGGGCGTCGGTGCTCATCGGGTCCTGCATATCAGGCCAACTCCGGCGCCCGCCAGTTCACCGCTCACGTGGGCGCCAGGCGACCGGGGCCGTAGAAGCGGGGCACCCGGGCGCTGACCGAGGTGAAGATCTCGTAGGGGATGGTGCCGCAGGCCTCGGCAACCTCCTCGACGCTGAGCGTCTCCGCCCCCTGGGAGCCGAGCAGGACCGCCTCGTCACCGAGGGTGACCTCGGGCAGGTCGGTCACGTCGACCCCGGTAAGATCCATCGAGATCCGTCCGGCGATGGGGCATCGGCGCCCGCGGATGATCACGTGACCCACGTTGGACTGGAAGCGCACGAAGCCGTCGCCGTAGCCCACCGGGAGGGTGGCGATGCGGGTCGGCCGGGTGGTCCGGAAGGTGCCGCCGTAGCCCACGGTCTCGCCCACCGGGAGATCCCGCAGGGCGACCACCTCGGTGCGCAGCCGCATGGCGAGGCACACGTCGAGGTCCTCGCTCCGGGCGTCGTAGCCCGGGTGGCCCCAGAGCGCGCCGCCGGTGCGCACCAGGTCGTAGCGGGCCCGGGGGTGCTTCAGGGTGGCGGCGCTGTTCGCGGCGTGGCGCCAGCGCGGCTGGTGGCCCCGGGCTCCCAAGCGCCGGAGGGCGTCGTCGAAGGCATCGAGCTGCCGGGTGGTCATGGCCGGGTCGTCCTCGGCGGAGGCCAGGTGGGTCATGACGCCGTCGATGGTCGCTCCCCGCTCGCGGAAGCGCTCGAAGCCATCGAGGAAGGCGTCCAGGTCGCCGAGGAGCACCCCCAGCCGGCTCATGCCGGTGTCCACCTTCAGGTGGATCCCGAAGGGCGCGCCGTCGGCGGCGGCGGCGAAGCGCTCCAGCTCGTCGACCCGATAGACCACCGGGGTCAGGCCTTCCCGGAGCACCTCCCGGTGGGCGTCGCCGAAGACGCCGTTGAGGACCAGGACCATGCCCCCCACCCCGGCCTTGCGGAGCTCGAGGCCCTCCTCGGCCAGCGCCACGCCGAAGCCGGCGGCGCCCTCCTCGGCCAGGCGGCGGGCCACCGGGATGGACCCGTGGCCGTAGGCGTCGCACTTCACCACCGCGAGGAGCGGGCGGTCGGCCTCGGCGCGGATGGCGCGGAAGTTCGCGGCGATGCGGTCCAGATCGACCTCGGCGCGGGTGGGCCGCACCTGCTCCGAGGCGCGCTGCACCCGGGCGCGGAGCACCAGCTCGTCGTCCGACCGTTCCATGTCCGGGGTGTGGCACCGGCGGGGGCCCGCGTCGACTCGATCCGCGTACTGGCGTGCGGCCGGGGACGGCGATAGAAAGCTCCCGTGGCCGCCCGGAAGAAGAGCGCCAAGCGCAAGAAGCCCGCCGCGGCCTCCGCCAAGAAGGCGGCGCCCAAGAAGAAGGCGTCGTCGACGTCCACCGGCAAGGGGGCCCGGCGCACCGGCGCCTCGAAGCCGGCGTCCCGCGGCCCGGGGCCCGCGCTCGGCCTGGTGATCTTCGGGCTCCTGGGGCTCGGAGTGGTCGGCGCCCTGGCGCTGGGGCAGCGGGACGAGCGCCCGGGCGACCTGCCGGACCAGGCCGAGGCGGTCGAGACGGTCGACGTGGTGGACCCCGGGTCCGACGCGCCGGTGATCCCCGTCGCCTACGACGTCCGGGTGGTCGAACGGCACGGCCACGACACCAGCGCGTTCACCCAGGGACTCCTCTGGCACGCGGGCGAGCTCTACGAGTCCACCGGCCTGGTGGGCCGCTCGTCGCTTCGGCGGTGGGACCTGGACACCGGGCGCATCGCCCAGCGGACCGAGGTCCCCCACGTGTTTGCCGAGGGCCTGGCCCTCGTCGGCGACGAGCTCTTCCAGCTCACCTGGCAGGATGGGGTGCTGCTGGTCTACGACCGGGAGACCTTCGAGAAGGTCCGCGAGGTCGAGTACGAGGGCGAGGGCTGGGGGCTCTGCTACGACGGCGAGGACCTGGTGATGAGCGACGGCAGCGACGAGCTGACCTTCCGCGACCCGACCACCTTCGCCGTGCGCCGCCGCCTCCGGGTCCGCAAGGTCGGCCGCCCCGTCCGGATGCTCAACGAGCTGGAGTGCACCGGCGGCGCGGTGTGGGCCAACATCTGGCAGCGCGACGACATCGTGAAGATCGATCCGCGCACCGGCCACGTGACCGCGACGGTCGACGCGAGCGGGCTCCTCGAGCCCGGGGAGCGCCGGGGGACCGACGTGCTCAACGGGATCGCCTGGCTCCCGGACCAGGAGCGCTTCCTGCTCACCGGCAAGCTCTGGCCCGCGGCCTTCGAGGTCGAGCTCGTCGAGCGCTGATTCGCCGGGCGCCTCGACCCGTTCGGAGCCGGGCGCCCCGATTCGCTCAGAGCCAAGCGGCCAGGCGGCGCTCCATGACCGCGATGGCGTCCGGGCTCTCGTCCACGAGCACGAAGCGACGGTCGTGACGCGCGGCGGCCTCGCCGGTGGTGCCGCTACCCGCGAAGAAGTCGAGCACCGTGTCTCCCGGCGCCGAGTGGACCTTCACGATCCGCTCCAGGATCCCCAGGGGCTTTTGGGTCGGGTAGCCGGTCTTCTCCCGGCCGTTCGTGGGCACGATGGTGTGCCACCAGACGTCCGTCGGCGTCTTCCCGCGGGCGGCCTTCTCCGGCGTGACCAGCCCCGGCGCCATGTAGGGGATCCGGTCCATGGCGTCGTAGTCGAAGACGTAGTCCTTCGGGTTCCGGGCGTACCAGAGGATCACGTCGTGCTTCGCGGGCCAGCGCTTCTTGCTGCGCCCGCCGAAGTCGTAGGCCCAGACGATCTCGTTCATGAACGACCGGCGGCCCAAGAGGCCATCGAGGGCCACCTTCACGTAGTGGCTCTCGCGCGGGTCCACGTGGACGAAGAGGCTCGCGTCCGGGGTGGCGCAGCGCAGGCCGGCCTCCACCCGCTCCAGCAACCAGGGGACGTAGTCGGGGAAGGAGTCGGGGTAGCTGGCGCTGGTCACCTCGGTGACCGCGTAGGCCTTGCCCCCGAAGCCCTTCCGGGAGCCGCCGGCGCGGGAGGTCACCTTCACCCGCTTGCGGCGCTGGGCCCGCCCGGTGTTGAAGGGCGGGTCGATGTAGACCAGCCGCGCGAAGGCGGCAGGGAGCGTGGGCAGGACCTCGAGCGCGTCGCCGCGATGGAGCTCGCCGAGGCTCATGGGGTCCACGTGAAGCGGAAGTCGCAGGCGGCGTCGCCGCGCGCCAGCGTGTGCTCCCGGCTGAGGCGCAGGGGCACCGTCGGGCGAGCGAAGAAGGCCTCGTCCACCGCACAGAACGCCGGGAGGAGCGCGCTGGCCCCGACCCGGGGAGCCAGGTCGACGAAGCGGCAACGCGTCATCGTGTAGTCGATGGTGCCCGCCGCGGCATCGAAGGCCACCCCGCCTTCGGCGTTGAAGAAGCGGCTCAGCCGGGTCGAGACCTCCCGGGAGAGGTCCTCGATGCGGCGCGGGTCGAGGTCGCCGAGGAGCGCCCCCAGAAAAGCGAGCCCCCCCTCCCGGATGGCCGCGTGGGCGATGGCTTCGGCGCGCCCTGGGGGGACCTCCGCCCGCAGCGCACGCAGCAGCAAGACCGCCGGGCCGAGCTGGCGCCGGGTGAGCTCGTCCCGGCGATCGCGGGCGGGCCCGAGACCCGCGAAGGGCTCGCCGCGCAGCCGGCGGCGACCCATCGCCGCGAGGACGCGCAGCGTGGCCCGGAGTCCGAGCTCCCGCCGTAGAAGCACGAAGACCGCCCGACCCGCGGTCCCCTCGCTGGTGCGGAGGGCCTGCCGGAGGGGGCGGTCGTCGCGGAGCTCCACGAGCGCCGGAGGCGTCAGGAACGCTTCTCGAGCACCGTCTCGAGCTTGGTGTCGAGGTCCTCGAGCTCGAAGGGCTTGTCGAGGAAATCGTCGGCGCCGTAGAGGGGCGAGGTCATCTCGTTGAGCCGCTCCCCGATGCCGGTGAGCATCAGGACGCCGGTGTCGTTGAGGGACTCGTCCTCGCGGATCGCGCGGCATACCTCCCACCCGCTCATCCCGGGCATCATCACGTCCAAGACGATCAGATCGGGCTTCTCCCGCTTCGCGGTGGCCAGCGCCTCTTCGCCATCGGAGGCTTCGAGCACGGTGGCTCCCAGCGAGCGCACGTGGCGGGTCACCAGGGAGAGGATTTCCAAGTCATCGTCCGCGCAGAGGACGGTCTTGCCTTCGAGAACGGGCATCGGCTACGGGCGGCATCCTCGTTCAAGGCGGACCGCCGTGTCAACGCGCATCGCGTGCGATGGCCCGGTTCGTGCCAGGCGCCCCCCAGGCAGGGGACACCCCTCGCCCCGGTGGGCAGCCTCCATTGCTGCGACTCACCCCCCATGGTAGAGCGCACGCGATGGGATTCTACCGAGGGATTTCGGTGCTCTGCGCTCTGGGCTGCATGGCCTTCGCCGCGGGCTGCGGCGACGACGACGAGGCGACGGACTCCACGGAGACCGAGACGCCCGCCGAGCCCCGGCACGGACTCACCGCCGAGCAGGCCAGCCAGGTGCTGGCGAAGGTGGGCGACGAGACCATCACCGTGGGCGAGTTCGCCGAGCGGCTGGCCGATCAGTCCCCCTACCTCCGGGCGCGCTACAACACGCCCGAGCGACGCCGGGAGTTCCTCGAGAACATGGTGCGCTTCGAGCTCCTGGCCCAGGAGGCCGAGCGGCGCGGCCTCGACGAGCTCCCCGAGGTCCAGCGCCTGCAGAAGCAGATGATGATCCAGCAGCTCATGCGCGAGCAGTTCGAGGATCGCATCCAGCTCGACGACATCACCGACGAAGAAGTTCGCGAGTACTACGAGGCGAACCGCAGCGAGTTCCACACCCCGGAGCAGGTGCGGGCCAGTCAGATCCGCTTCACCGACCGCGCCAAGGCCCAGCGCGTGCTGACCCAGCTGAAGGACGCGCCGGACGACATGGACCTCTGGCGCCGCATGGCCCAGGAGAACGACACCGACCCGGCCACCCGCGGCGCGCGCCACGGCGACCTGCGCTTCTTCTCCCAGGACGGGAGCCGCGGTGAAGGTCAGGACCCGATCCCCGCGCCGGTCGCCGAGGCCGCCTTCGGGATCCAGCGCATCGGCCAGCTCCACCCCGAGCTCGTCGAGGTCGACGGGGCCTTCTACATCGTGAAGCTCACCGGGCGGCGCGCCGCCCTCCACCGGAGCCTGGAGGAGGCCAGCCGGCCCATCCGCAACCGGCTCTGGCGCCAGAAGCGCGAGACCTCCGTCGAGGAGCTGGTCACGCGCCTGCGCACCGAGGCCGAGGTCGAAGAGAACCCCGGCGTGCTCGAGGCCGTGCGCATCGACGCGCCGGAGGGCGAGATGGCCGGCCCGCTCGAGCCGCCCTTCGGAGCGCACCCGTGAGGCGCGCCCTCGCCATCGCCGCCCTCGTCGGCTGCGCCCTCGGCGGGCTGAGCGCCGCCCGGGCCGAGATCATCGAGGGCGTGATCGCCACGGTGAACGACGAGCCGATCTTCCTCAGCGAGCTTCGCCAGCAGGCGGCTCCCTTCCTCCCGCGCATCTACGCCAGCGGCTCGCCGGCCGAGCAGCAGGCGAACATCGACGCCCTCTTCTCGGAGATCTTGGAGAAGCTGATCGATCAGGAGCTGATCGAGCAGGCCGCCCGGGAGATGCAGGTCCGGGTCACCAGCGCCGACGTGGAGCGCGCGGTCCAGAACGTCATCCGGCAGAACGGGCTCACCGACGAGGAGTTCTGGAACGCCGTCCGCGGCCAGGGCTTCACCGAGAGCCAGTACCGGACCGACGTGCGCCGGCAGCTGCTGCGCCTGAAGGTCTTGAACCAGCGGGTCCGCGGCCGCGTGAACATCACCGAGGCCGACGTCCGGCGCCGCTACGAGCAGCGCTTGCGCCAGGCCAACCGGGTCCTCCGCTTCCAGACCTCCCACATCTTCCTCCCGCTTCCGGAGAACCCCACCGCCACCGACGTCGCCACCGTGCGTCGGCAGGCGCGCGCCGTGCGCCGGGAGGTCACCCCGGCGACCTTCGCCGACGCCATGCAGGAGTATGGCGGGAGCGACCTCGGCTGGCTCCGCCAGGGCGACCTCCCGGAGCGGCTGGAGTCGGTCCTGATGACCCTGGAAGACCAGGAGATCAGCGACCCCGTCCAGGGTGACCGGGGCTTCCACATCTTCCTCCTGCACCAGCGCGAGCGAGGCGGCAGCGACCTCCCCGACTTCGAGCAGGTGAAGGACCAGCTCTACCAGCAGATGATGGAGCGAGCGATGGTCCGCCAGGAAGAGACCTTCCTGCGCGAGCTCCGGGCCGAGGCGATCATCGCCCGCAAGGAGCTGTGAAGCCGCTGGGAGCGCTCGCCGGGGCGCTCCTGCTCGCGCTCCTCGCCGTCACCTTCGCCCTCCCGCCGGCCCGCGCCCTGACCACCGTCGAGGCCTCGCCCGGCGGCGCGGGGGTCGACGGCGGCGAACGGCTGGCCCGCGCCGTCCGCTACTCGGCGCCCTTCCGGCTCGCCCGCGCGAGCGCGGTGCGGGTGCACGTCGAGGGCAACCACGGCGGGGTGCTCCTCTCGCTGGTCGACGATGAGGACCGCGTCCGGGAGCTCGCCCTCGACCCCGGCGACGCCGAGACCGCCTTCGCCGGCGTCGCGCCGGGGAGCTTTCGGCTCCGGGTCCTGGCGCGGCCGCCCGAGCGCGGTTCCCCAGCGCCGCTGCGGATCCAGGCGCGGACCGGGGGCCGGCCGTGGGCGCTCTTCGCGGTCGCCGCCCTCCTGGTCCTCGTGCCAGTGGGGATGTCCGCCCTGCGGCGGCGAAGGGGCGACGGCGGGCGCCGAAACGGGTAGGCTCCCGCCCATGCTCCACTGGGACGCTCTCCTCCAGGGCCTGGCCGCGACGGTCCTCTTCACGGTGGTCGGCCTGATCTTCTTCGGGATCACCTTCATGCTGATCACCAAGCTCGCTCCCTTCTCGGTGAAGAAGGAGATCGAAGAGGACCAGAACGTGGCCCTCGGCATCGTCATCGGCTCGCTGATCCTCGGGGTGGCGATGATCGTCTCCGCCTCGCTCCACGGCTGATCGGTGAGCGAACCGTCGGAGTCGACCGCCGTGTCGACCGCCGGCCTCGAGGACGCGCCCCGGGTCCACGCGGGGGTGCTCTACCTGACCGTGTTCGTCGTGGCGACGTCGGGGTTGGTGTACGAGCTGCTCGCCGGGACCCTGGCGAGCTACGTCCTCGGGGACTCGGTCTTCCAGTTCTCCACCACCATCGGGACCTACCTCTTCGCCATGGGCATCGGGAGCTTCCTCTCCCGCTACGTCCGCGACGACGTCGCCGAGCGCTTCCTGCAGATCGAGCTCGGCGCGGCCCTCGCCGGCGGGCTGAGCGCGCCGCTCCTCTTCCTCGGGTTCGCCTACGCGGACTTCTTCGCGGTGGTGCTCTACGGGATGGTGATCCTCATCGGCATCCTGGTGGGCCTCGAGGTCCCGCTGCTGATGCGGATCCTGAAGGAGCGACTGGAGCTGGGGGAGCTCGTCGCGCGGGTCCTGACCGTCGACTACATCGGCGCTCTGGTGGGCTCGGTGCTCTTCGCGGTGGTGCTCGTGCCCGAGCTGGGTCTCAACCGGACCTCGCTCCTCTTCGGGATGTTGAACGCCGCGGTCGCGTTGGGTGGGACGCGCGCGCTGCGGCCCCTGCTCCCGGTGGCCGTCCGGCGGCGCATCGCCGTGACCGCGGTGCTGCTCCTGGTGGGGCTCGGCGCGGCCTTCGTGTTCGCCGACCGCTTGGTGCTCCCGGCCGAGCAGGAGCTCTACGCGGAGCGCATCGTCCTGGTGAAGCAGACCCGGCACCAGCGCATCGTGCTCACCCAGGGGCGCACCGGGGTGCAGCTCTTCCTCGACGGGAACCTCCAGTTCGCCGAGATCGACGAGTACCGCTACCACGAGGCGCTGGTGCACCCCGCCTTCGCCGCCACCGGTGAGGTCCGGCGGGTCCTGGTCCTCGGCGGCGGCGACGGCCTCGCCCTCCGGGAGATCTTCCGGCACCCCACGGTGAGCCGGGTGACCATGGTCGAGCTCGACCCCCAGATGACCGAGCTGGCCCGGACCCACCCGGTGCTGAAGGAGCTCAACCAGCGCGCCTTCGACGACCCCCGGCTCGAGCTGGTGCACGACGACGCCATGGTCTGGCTGGACCAGCGGGGCCCCGACGCCGAGGGCTTCGACGCGATCGTGGTGGACTTCCCCGACCCCCGGAGCTTCTCCCTGGGCAAGCTCTACACCGGGCGCTTCTACGCGCTGGCGGCCCAGGCGCTGGCGCCGGGCGGGACCCTGGTGGTCCAGAGCACCTCGCCGCTCTACGCGCGCCGGAGCTTCTGGTGCATCGAGGCCACCATCCGCGGCGCCGGTCTGCACACCGCGCCCTACCACGCCACCGTGCCGAGCTTCGGGGAGTGGGGCTACGTGCTGGCTCGGCGACGAGCCTTCGATCCCCCCGAGCACCTCTCGCTCCCGGACCTGCGCTTCTTGGACGACGCCTCCATGGCCCAGCTCTTCGTCTTCTCCCGGGACATGGATCGGCCGGCCGATCCCCCCGGCCCCAACCGCCTCGACGACCAGCGCTTGGTGCGCCTCTACGAGGAGGAGTGGAGCCGCCTGTGAGGCCCGGTCGATGAAGCGTCGCGAGCTGCTGCACGCCTTGCTCGGCGCCTCGGCGGCCTGGGGGTGCGGGGTCCGCGAGGGGGAGCCGCCGCCGCCGCCCGTCGCGGCGCTGGGGGGCGCCGACGTCGAGCGCGGTCACCGGCTGGTTCGCGACCTCGACGCCGACTTCGAGAGCGCGCCCGAGCACCGGGTCCCCGTCGCCATCGTCGGCGGCGGGCCCGCGGGGCTCAGCGCCGCCTGGTGGCTGGCGCGCCACGACCGGCCCTTCACCCTCTTCGAGCTCGAGGACGAGGTCGGGGGCACCTCCCGGAGCGGCGCCAGCGCCGTCACCCCCTACCCGCTGGGCGCCCACTACCTCCCCCTGCCGGACGCGGCGAACGAGCGGCTCCGCGCCTTCCTGCACCACATGGGCGCGCTCGACTCGCGCGGCGAGCCCACCCCGACCACCACCGTCCGGGAACCGGACGAGCGGGTCTTCTACGGTGGGTATTGGTACCCCGGCCTCTACCCCTACGCGGGCGCGAGCGCGCACGATCTCGCCCAGCTCGGCCGCTTCCATCGGGTCCTCGACCGCTACGCCGGGGTCCGCGACGGCGCCGGTCGACCGGCCTTCGCGTTGCCGCTGGCGCGCTCCTCGATGGATGCGGATCTGGTGGCCCTGGACCGCGAGACCGGCGCCGCCTGGCTCGACCGTCAGGGCTTCACCTCGCCGCGGCTCCGCTGGCTCTGCGACTACGCCTGCCGGGACGACTACGGGCTGAGCGTCGACGAGACCAGCGCCTGGGCCCTGCTCTTCTATTGGGTCAGCCGGATGCCGGCCCCCGGCGAAGAGACCGCGCCGCTGCTCACCTGGCCGGAAGGCAACGGCGCGCTCGTCGGTCACCTGCGGGCCCTGCTGAGAGACCGGGTGCAGCCGGGACACGCGGTGGGGGCGGTCCGCCAGGACGAGGCCGGGGTCACCCTGCACGTGAGCCGCGCCGACGGCCAGCGGATGCGGGTGCGCTGCGACCGCTGCGTGCTCGCGGTGCCCGACTTCGTCCGCGCCCGGCTGCTCCCTGGGAGCGTGTCCCCCTCGCCCTACTCCGCCTGGCTGGTGAGCAACCTGCACCTCGCGGACCGACCCGCCGGCCTGGGCTCCGAGCCCGCCTGGGACAACGTGCTCCACGGGTCCGAGTCGCTGGGCTACGTGAGCGCGACCCACCAGCGGGGCCGAGACCACGGGCCCACCGTGTGGACCCACTACCTGCCCCTCCTGCGCGAGGACGCGCGCGAGGCGCTCCTGGAGGCGGAGCCGGCAGCGCTCGCCGACGCGGTGGCCCACGACCTCGAGCGGGCCCACCCGGACCTGCGCGCGCATCTGGAGCGGGTGGACCTCTGGCGCTGGGGCCACGCGATGGTCTCGCCGCGGCCGGGGTTCCTGGAGGGCGGCCGCCGGCTCCAGGAGCGCAGCGCGCCCATCGGTCGAATCCACCTGGCCCACACCGATCTCAGCGGCGTGGCCCTCTTCGAGGAGGCGTTCTTCCACGGGACCCGCGCCGCCGAGGAGATCTTGGCCGCCGGCCCCCATCCCGGCGAGGGCGGAGCCCCGACGTGAGCGCGGTCTTCGCGCCCCGGGGCCCCTGGCTCTTCGGCCGGAGCACCGATCTGTGGGCCTTCGGCGGGAGCGCCGCGCTGGCCTTCGCGCTCCTCGCCTGGGGCGCCGCGGTCGGTCTCCTCGAAGCGGACACGCCGGACTGGCTCTGGCTCGCCGCGGTCTTGGCGGTCGACGTCGCCCACGTCTGGTCCACCCTCTTCCGGGTCTACCTCGATGGCACCGAGGTCCGTCGCCGGCCGCTGCTCTACCTGGGCGCGCCGGTCCTGCTCTACGGCGCCGGGGTGCTCCTGCACGCCTTCGGCAGCGGGGTCTTCTGGAGCGCGCTGGCCTACCTGGCGGTCTTCCACTTCGTCCGGCAGCAGGTGGGCTGGGTCCGCCTCTACCACCGCCGGGAGCCCCGAGTGGGCCCCGCGGACCGGCTCCTGGACGAGGTCACCACCTACGCCGCGACCCTCTGGCCGCTCCTCTGGTGGCACGGGCACCTCCCCCGGCGCTTCCACTGGATGCTGGACGGTGACTTCCTGGGCGGCCGATTCACCGCCTGGGCCCACGCGGTCGCGGCGTGGACCGAGCCGCTCTATTGGGCCCTGCTCGGTGGGTTCCTCCTACGGCAGCTCGCGCGGCTCCGCGGCGACCGGCCCGCGCCGGGCAAGGTGCTGGTGGTCCTCACCACCTGGGCCTGCTGGTACGTGGGCATCGTGGCGCTGGACGGCGACTTCGCCTTCACGGTCACCAACGTGCTGATCCACGGCGTGCCCTACCTGGTGCTCACCTACCGCTACGGCCGCGCCCGCGCGGCCGACGAGCCGAACGCGCACACGCTCCGCCGACTCATGGCCCGGGGGATCCCCGCGTTCCTCGTCACCGTGATCCTGTTGGCGGCCCTGGAGGAAACCCTCTGGGACCGCTACGTCTGGCACGACCACCCCGGCGTCTTCGGTGCCGGCGGCGCCGTCGAGGGGCTGGCGCTCGCGCTCCTGGTGCCCCTCCTCGCGCTCCCCCAGCTCACCCACTACCTGCTCGACGGCTTCGTCTGGCGTCGCAGCGGGATGCCGCCGCGCGGGTGACGGGAGCCGCCGGACGGGCCGGACGCCAGAGCCTCGCCGCCTGCCTCGGAGGAGGAGCGAAGCGACGACGCACCGAGCGCAGCGAGACCTTCAGGTTTTTGGGGAGGCGAGGAGCGGTTCACCCGCGACGAGCCGGGGGATTTTCCAAAGGGGCCGCATCGCCGCCTGCCTCGGAGGAGGAGCGAAGCGACGACGCACCGAGCGAAGCGAGATCTTCAGGTTTTTGGGGAGGCGAGGAGCGGTTCACCCGCGACGACCCGGGGGATTTTCCAAAGGGGCCGCATCGCCGCCTGCCTCGGAGGAGGAGCGAAGCGACGACG
>DCLA01000106.1 GCA_002320815.1 Myxococcales bacterium UBA1660 | reverse complement strand
CCCGGGAGCCACTCGATGCCCTGCGGCAACCCGGCGCGGCGCGCCTCTGGTCGCTCTCCGGCCTGCAGCGCCTGGACCTCGGCGATCACGCGGGCGGCGCCCGCCGCGGCCTCGGTGGCGCGGGCCGCTTCGCCGAGCGCGTCGCGGCGCGCTAGCGCGTCATCGACGGCGACCGCGAGGAGCGACGCGCTGGGGGCGAGGACCGCGCAGCCCAGCGCCTCCAAGGCCTCCTGGGCGCCGCCGGGGTTCGTCACCACCAACCCCGACCCGCCGGCCAGTCCGGCGGCGAGGTCTCCGCCCGTCGGCGTCCCCACCCAGACCGCCGCGCGCCCCAGCACCCGCGCCTCGTCTTCGCTGGCAAAGAGCCCCGCGCGACTCCCGTCGCTCACGTGCCCGGCCCCGAAGGTCCGGAGGGCCTCGGCGAGCTCCACGTCCTCGCCCACGGCGAAGAGGAAGGTGACGCGCGCGGAGACCAGCGAGAGCTGCACCAGGAGCGGCGTGGGTCCCACGGCCAACACCACGTCCGGCGCGATGGCGACCACCGGGGGCGGGAGCTCTTCGTCGGGCTCCAGGGGTTCCAGCGCGGGGCCCACCGGACCGACCACGTGGGCGCGCCGGCGAGCCCCGGGGGCGAGCCGATCGGCCAAGCTCCGGTGGGCCACCAGCACGGCGTCCGCCGCCGGATCCTGCCACGTCGGGTCGAACGAGGCCGGCAGGGCGACCCGATACGCGCCCGCGGGGGCGCGCTCGAGCGCCCGCTCGTCGAGGGCGATGGCGAGGGTCGCCGGCGGCACCGGCTGCCCGGGTCCGACCGCGACGGCTTCCAGCCCCGCGTCCTGCGCCGCCGCCACCAGGGCGGGGGCGATCGCCCGACGCGGGCTCGGCTCCGTTTCGCTGCTCAGCACGACCAGATCGAGGGCGCTCACGACTTCTCCTCCGGCGTCTCCGACTCGCGAGGAGCCTCTCCTTCCGCCCCCGCGGCCTCTCCGCCTGGCGGCCCATCCGTCACCTCCGGCACCTCGTCCTCGCTGGGCTCCGCGGGCGGCGCCGACGGCGCCCCCTCGTCCTCGGTGTCGGCCGCGGGCGCCGGCGAGCCGGAGCGAGCCTCGGCGGGCGCATCCAGGGCCGCGCCCTCGATGGTCGCGGGCTCGAGCTCGGGGCCGAAGAGCGCGCTCGCTCGATAGAAGCGCAGACCCCGCGCGACGAAGATCTTCACCACCGCGGCGACGGGCACCGCGAGCAGCACGCCGAGGAACCCGAAGAGCTCGCCGCCGATCATCAGGGCGAGGAGGACCCAGAGCGACGAGAGCCCGACCTTGTCGCCCAGGATCTTGGGGGTGATCAGGAAGCCCTCCAGGAGCTGGACCACGCCGTAGACCACGAGCACGCCGATCAGTTGCTCCCAGCCCTCGAAGTGGAGCCCGCACATGGCCAGGGCCAGGCCGACCCCGAGCACCGCGCCGACGTAGGGGATGAACGAGAGGAGCCCGGCGAGGATCCCGATGGGCACCGCCAGCCGGATGCCGACGATCGAGTACCCGATGGCGTAGAGCGCCGCGAGGATCAGCATGACCGCCAACTGGCCGCGAACGAAGAGCCCGATGGTGCCGTCGACCTCCCGCGCGAGCCCCCGGACCTGCGTGCGCATTCGCGGCGGCACCAGGCCATCGGCGTAGGCCACGATGCGGTCGAAGTCGTAGAGCAGGTAGAACGCGAAGACCGGGACCATCAGGATCCCCAGGACCGCGCCGACCACGCTGGCGGTCCCCCCGACGATCCAGCTCAGGGCCTGCATCGCCGGTCCCGCCGCCCGGCCAGCCACGTCCTGGGCGTCCACGCTGAGCTGCTCGGTGGCCTCCTCCAGGCTGTGGGGCACGGGGATCCCCCGATCCACCAGCACCGGCTCCCAGGCCTCGAAGAGGTCGTGGAGGCGCCCGGGCACGTCCTTGGCGACCTCGGCGATGTCCCGGACGAAGGCCGGCACGAAGAGCAAGAGGAACACACCGGTGGCGCCCAGGAAGACGATGAGGATCAGCGTGATCGCCAGCCCGCGCGGGATCTTCCAGGTCTCCAGTCGGTCGACCACCGGATCGAGCAGGTACGCGATGAGGAACGCGAAGAAGACCGGCGTGAGCACCGCGCGCAGCACGTAGACCACCAGGCCCACGAGCACGAAGCCCATGACCCAGCCCACCCAGCCAGGCAGCCCCGTCCGCGGCGGCCGAGGTCCGGCCAGTCCACCCCCATCGACAGTCTCCATGGGGGCGACTTCTACCACGGCGAGCTCAGAGCCGGTCGACGACCCAGAAGAGCGCGAGGGCCGCGATCAGCACCGAGACCCCCCGCACCACGAGGGGGTAGCGCTCCGACCGCGCGAGCCAGGCGATGGGGCCGAGCACCACGGCCACGAAGAGGAGCTGGGCCAGCTCGATGCCCACGTTGAAGGCCACCAGCGCCACCACCCGATGTCCGGCCGGGAGCCCCACCTCGGCCAGGACCGCCGAGAAGCCGAACCCGTGGATCAGACCGAAGGCGAAGGCGATCCAGGGCATGGGCGCCCGCACCTCCGGCTTCACCACGTTCCAGCCGGCCACCGCCACGATGCTGGCCGCGATGGCCACCTCCACCGGCTGGATGGGCAACACCACCACCTCGAGGGCCGCGCTGATGAGGGTGATGCTGTGGCCGACGGTGAACGCCGTCACCAGCCAGGCCACGTGCTTCAGGGCCGCGCGGGTGGACTCCCGGCGCGCCAGGAAGCCGGCGGCGAGCACCAGCGAGAGCAGGAAGAGCACGTGGTCGTAGCCGGTGGCGAAGTGGAGCACGCCCTCCCAGAGGAAGATCCCGAAGAGCTCCAGCGCCCCCTGGGGCTCGCCCAGCGCCAAGGTCTGCCGGCCGCGGCGGAGGATGCGCGCCTCCTCGCCGACCCGCGTGAGGACCACCGACTCGTGGCGGGGGTCCGCGCCGAAGACCAGACCATCCTCGAGGCGCAGATCGTCCTCGGCCGAGCAGCGGTAGTCGACCACCACCCGGAGCAGCTCCTTGCCCTCGCGCTCGAAGGGCTCGGGCTCCCCCACGGAGGGCTCACACGGGGCCTCACCGGCCCGGAGGATCAGGTTCTCCTCGATCCAGAGCCGCACCTGCGCCGATCGGGCGAGCAGCCCGCGGAGCTCGTAGTCCTCGCCGAGGCCGAGCTCGACCGCGGCGTCGACCGCCTCCAGCTCCGCGACGATGCGCGGGCCCGCCGCGCGACGCTCCACCCGGAGCACCTTCTTGCTGCCCAGATGGGCGAACGCGGTCGCCGCGGCCAGGGCGACCAGGAGCAGAGCGAGGAGCGAGGAGCGCATCGGCGGGCACCATAGTCCACCCCGCCGAGGAAACCATTGGCGTCGCGCCGCGGAGCGAGGACACTGCGCTCGCCGGGGTCCGAGCCCCGGCCTCGAGCCCGTGGCCCGCATCGTCAAACGCATCGACTCCCTGGTCCCCCGCCGGGCCGCCAGCTACGGCGGCAAGGCGCGCGGTCTGGCGGCCCTCGCCCGGGGCGGCTTCCCCGTCCCCCGCGCCTACGCCATCGCCGGCGATTGCTTCGTGGCGCACTGCGACGCCCACCTGCCGCGCGACGCCCGCCCCCACGTATTGCTGCGGCAGCCCCAGCCCTCGCCCGAGCGGCTGGAGGAGTACGCGGCGGCCGTCCGCGAAGCGCCCCTCGACCCGGCCCTCCTCGGCGAGCTCCGGGAGACCTTCCGCTGGCTCCGCCGCGACGGAGCCCAGTCAGTGGCCGTCCGCTCGTCCTCGACCGCCGAGGACGGCTCCGACCAATCGGGCGCGGGCCTGCACGCGACGGTCCTCCACGTCGAGTCCGAAGACGCTCTCGCCGACGCGGTGCGCGCGTGCTGGGCCAGCTTCTACGGCCCCGCGGCCCAGAGCTATCTCCGCAAGACCGGTTTCGAGGAGGCCGCGGTCGGCGTGGTGGTCCAGGCCATGGTCCCCGCCGACATCGCCGGCGTCCTCTTCACGGTGAACCCGCTCAGTGGCGACGCCGGCGAGGTCGTCATCGACGCCGCCTACGGCCTCGGGAGCGCGGTGGTCGATGGCTCCGTCTCGCCGGACACCCTGCGCATCGACAAGGCCTCCGGTCTCCCGCGGGACCGCATCATCGGCGGCAAGGCCATCCGCCGCGTCGCGGAGCACGGGGAGGTCGTCGAGCACGAGGTCGCCGAGGCGGATCGCGAGCGACTGGCCCTGAGCGAGACGCAGGTTGACCTGCTCTTCCAGCTCGCCCTGCGCATCGAGAAACACTTCGGGGGCCCCCGGGACGTGGAGTGGGCCTTCCGGGGCGACCAGCTCTTCCTGCTCCAGTCGCGACCGGTGACGGCGGCCCTGCAGCCGGCGACCAAGCGCTGGCAGAAGCGCCGGGACGTCGACCGCGAGAAGATCGTCTGGTCCAACGTCAACGTCGGCGAGGCCCTCCCCGGCGTGGCCACGCCCCTCACGTGGTCGATCCTCAGCCGCTTCAGCGAGCTCGGGTTTCGGCGCGCGTTTGGCTCCCTCGGCTGCACGGTGCCCAAGGACGCCGAGCTGGTCGGCAACTTCCGCGGCCGCATCTACCTGAACCTCAGCGAGTTCATGGGGATCCTCACCCAGGTCCCCGGCCTGCGCCCCAAAATGATCCTCGCGCTCGGGGGCGGCGGCGAGGTGGACCGCCTCGAAGAAGAGGTGGAGAGCCAGTCCTCCTGGGGATTCCTCCGGCGCCTCCCGCTCACCGTCGCCCGCTTCGCGCGGGAGAACCTCGCCCTCACCGAGCGCCTCGAGGAGTGGGAGGAGGCCTTCGCCCTCGAGCGCACGCGGCTCGGCCAGGTGGACCCCCGGATCCTCCCCGCGCCGGCCCTGGCCAAGATGCTGGAGGACGTGGAGCGCCTCCTCGACGAGAGCGGCTCCATCATGCTGACCGTCTACGGCAACGTGCTGGCCAGCGCGGTGCTGCTCACCACCGCCCTGCGCGTGGTCGCGGGGAGCTCCGCGGAGGCTCTGCAGCGGGAGCTCCTCACCGGCATCGCCGACCTCGACAGCGCCGCCCCGGGCATCGCGCTCTGGCACATCGCGGAGGCCGCCCGCGAGGAGAGCGCCGCGCGCGAGGCCATCCTCGAGGGTGACGCCTCCCTGCTGCGCGTGGAGGACCTGCCGGAGGGGCGCACCCGCCGCTCGCTGGGCCGATTCCTGGAAGCCTATGGCCACCGGGGCACCCGGGAAGCCGAGATCATGGAGCCCCGTTGGCGCGAGGATCCCACCCTCCTCTTCGCCACCCTCCAGGCCCACCTGCGCCGCGAGGGCGGCCCGCGCCCCCTCGACCTCGAGCGCAGCCAACGCGCGCAGCGGGAGCGAGCCGAACAGGACCTCCGCGACCGCGTCCCGGCGCCCTTCCGGCCGGCGTTCCGGCACCTGCTGGTCCAGGTGCAGCGTTTCATGCGTCTCCGGGAGCGCCTCCGGGGCTACGTCACCGAGGTCCTCGGTTTCTACCGCACCGTGGCCCTCGATGCCTCGCGTCGGGTGGAGCTCCGGGAACCCGACGCTGGCCAGGGCGCGGCGTTCTACCTGACCGAGTCCGAGCTCCACCAAGCCCTCCGGGCCGACCTCTCGGTCGCCATCCGCGTCCGGCAGCGCCGGCGCCAACACGAGCGAGACCTGGGGCTCCCCGAGCCGCCGGACACCTTCGTCGGCTACCCGCCGCCGGTGCCGGAACCCATCCCCACCACCGGGGCCATGCGCGGGTTGGCGGCCAGCTCCGGCAAGGCCACCGGCCGCGCACGCCTGCTGCACACCGCCGCCGACGCCGCGGCCTTCGAGGCCGGCGAGATCCTCGTCTGCGGCTCCGCCGACGTCGGCTGGGCGCCGCTCTTCCTGGTGGCCGGCGGCGTGGTGACCGACCTGGGCGGTCCCCTGAGCCACGCCTCCATCGTCCTGCGCGAGTACGGCGTCCCGGCGGTGGTGAACACCAAGGTGGGCACCCGGCGCATCCGCGACGGCGACCGGATCCTGGTGGACGCCGACCGCGGCGAGGTGCGCATCCTGGAGCGCGCCCCCGAGTGAACGTCACCGTCGTCCACCGGGACGCGCACCTCCTCGTCCTGAGCAAGCCCCCGCGGCTGCCGACCACGCACCCCAGCGGCGGCGACTGCCTGGTGCGCCGCGCCACCGCTCTGGACCCGGACGCGCCGCACCTGCACGCCAGCTCCCGCCTCGACGCCGAGGTCACGGGGATGGTCACCTTCGCGCGCACCAAGCGGGCCAACGAGGCGCTCCGCCGGGCCCGCCGCGAAGGCCGCTACGGGCGCCTCTACCTCGCTCTGGCGATCGCGCCGGACGCACCGACGCTGGCGGACGCCTGGACCGAGGCCATCGCCATGGATCCCGCGGACCCCCGGCGCCGCCGGGCCGTCCCCCCGGGCACCGCCGACGCCAAGGCGTCCCGCACGCACCCGGCGCTCCGCGCCCACGTCGGCCCCTTGGCGCTCCTCGCGCTGCGGCCCCAGACGGGCCGCACCCACCAGCTCCGGGTCCACGCCGCCGCCCATGGGCTCCCGCTCTTCGGCGACGTCCACTACGGCGGCGAGAAGCGGCTGGTGCTCCCGGACGGCCGGGTCCTCACCGCGCGCCGGACCCTGCTCCATTGCGCGGCGCTCACCCTGCCGCGCGTCGAGGGCACGGGGGAGCTCCACCTGCGGCTTCCGCCGCCTCCGGACTTCGCCCGGCCCTGGACCACGGTGGGCGGCGATCCCGCCGCGTTGGATCCGTAGCAGGGCGCTGAAGAACGAGCCCGCAGGGCGAGTTCGGAAGCGTCCTGCCCCATGCCCCGCCGTCAGGCGGCTGCCCCGCCGTAGGCGGATGCCTCGCGGTAGGCGATTGCCCCGCCGTCAGGCGGATGCCCGACCGCGTCGATTGCAGAGAGATTTGCCCTTCGATCACGAGAAGCTCGACGTCTACCACCGCTCACTCGATGCGCTCGAGCTGTGCGACCGCATCGGCGCCATGCTACCGCCAGGTCGAGGGGCGTGCGCGACCAACTCGACCGCGCCTCGTCCTCCGTGGTCGCGAACATCGCCGAGGGCGCCGGGGAGTTCAGCCGACCGGAGAGGGCCCGCTTCTACCGAATCGCCCCACGCTCTGCGGTCGAAGTGGTCGCCTGGCTGGACATCACCCGACGCAGAGACGAAGCCGACCGAACGGCGATCGACCAAGCCATCGACCTCTACGAAGCCATCGTCGCGATGCTGGTCCGCCTCATCAAAGCCATTCGCTCCTGAACAAAGGCATCCGCCTTCGGCGGGGCATCGCCTTCGGCGAGGCAACCGCCCTTCGGGCGGGGCAACCGCCTTCGGCGGGGCAAGGGAGCAGGCGGATGAAACGCGGCCTTCGGCCGCTATTTCATCAGCCTGCTAGCTCTCGAAAGCGCGGCCGAGCTCTTCGCCGAGCAGCGACTCCAGGGCGGAATCCACCATCGCCGGATCGGCCACCAGGCGCTCGAAGTTTCGCTGGTACACCACCACCCGGGTCAGGGTCTGGCCCTTCCCCAGCTCGACGGTGTCCGCCAGGACCGGCGAACGCGGATCGAACCCCTCGGCCACGATCTCGGCGCCGGGGAGCTCCTCGACGAGGACCAGGGCGCCCTCGATGGTCGCCTGGACCTCGGCGGGCAGGCGCCGCAGCGCGTCCCCGACCCGGCGCTCGAAGCGCGTCGCGGGTTCGGCCCACACCGGCCGGGGCAGCTTCCCCTCCAGCGCGCGAGCCGTCAGGAACGCCGCCGTCGCGGCCCGGAGATCGCCCCCGGCTTCGCGGAGGAGCCCGAGCTGGTACTGGGCGTCGGGGTCCCCTTGGAGGACCCCCGCGGCGTGCTCGATCAGCTCCGCGGCCCCCTCCTGATCTCCGGCTTCCCAGCGCGCGCGGCCCACGGCCAGCTCCAGCGCCGGCGACTCGAAGGGACCGTCCGGGAGCTCGCCCACCAGGGCGTCGGCCTCGTCCACCCGGCCGGCCGCCAGGAGCACGTCCATCTGCAGCAGGAGGGCCTCGACGGCGTCGTCGTCCGTCTCGGCGGCCTCGAGGGCCTGCTCGGCGGCTTCCAGCGCGCCCTCCACGTCCCCCAGACGCAGCTTCACGTCCGCGGCGTTGAGGTAGGCCTCGAAGTAGCCTTCGTCGTTCGCCAAGGCCTGCTCGTAGTGGGCCAGCGCTTCCTCGAGGTCGCCCTCCAACGCCAGGATGTACCCGAGGGTGTTGAAGGCCTCCGGCGACTCGGCGTCGTGCTCCAGCGTGGCGCGGGCGGCTTGGCGGGCCCCCTGGAGGTCCCCCGCTTCCAGCAGGTCCCAGGCGCGGCTCAGCTCGGTGTGGGCGCTGCCGCTCTTCGGCTTCGTTCGTTCGTCGCTCATCGTTCGGGGCTCGCCGGGCAGGCGAAGGGGCGGAAGCTACGACCGCATGTCGGTCCGTCAAGCCGGCCGGCTCGGCTTCCGATACATTGGGGGCGATGGTGCGAGCCCTCCTCCCCCTGCTCTGGTTCTCGTTGGCCTGCGCCCCGGCGGTCCCCCGGGAGGTGGCGGTCTCGGTGGGCACCTCCAACGACGGCTGGCTGCACCATGGCGTGGCGATGCCCGACCGCGGGCCCGGGTACGTCCGCGCGCGGCCCGGCGAGTCGACCCGCTACGGCATCCCGCGGCTGGTGCGCGCCATCGAAGATGCCGCGGCCGCGGTGGAGAACGCCTTTCCGGGGACCCCGCCGCTCCGCGTGGGTGACCTCTCGTACCCGCTCGGGGGCCGGCACCCACGTCACGGCTCCCACCGCACCGGCCGCGACGTCGACCTCATCTTCTACGCGACCACCCCCACCGGTCGCCCCGTCCAGGGCCGGGGCTGGGTGGCCTACGATCGCTTCGGCACCGGTCGCGAGCCCGACGACCAGGGCGGGGCCCCGATGAACCTCGACGTCGCCCGGAACTGGCACCTCGTGCGCACCCTGCTCGCCGACGAGGACGCCCAGGTGCAGTGGATCTTCTGTTCCGCCGGCGTGAAGGCCCAGCTCCTCGAGCACGCCATCGCCCACGAACCCTCCCGGGCCATCGTGTTCCGCGCCGCCTGGGTCCTGCATCAGCCGACCCGGGCCCACCCCCACGACGACCACTTCCACGTGCGCATCGGCTGCGGCTCCGAGCAGCGATCCCTGGGTTGCCGCGACCGGGGCCCCATCTGGCCCTGGTGGTCCGACGACGCGATCAAGGAGGACACCAGCGAGTCCCTGGACGACGCCGCGTTGGTCCGGGCGCTCCTGGGCGATCCGCCGGAGGCTCAGCCGAGGACGGCGAGCGCGAGCGCGGAGAGTTCGTCCTCGGGATCGTAGAGGCGCCACTCCCGGGTGTGCTCGGCGAAGACCGAGAGCCGCTCGCAGGTCGTGCTCTCGACGCGCCACAGCGCCACCTGCGTCCCCTCGGGCAGGTCGGGCCACACGGTGACCAGCGTCGTCGGGTGCACCGTCGGCATCGCCACGTCGACCAGGAGCCAGGGCCGCACGCGCTGCTGCGCTTCGTCCAGGAGCGAGACCACGTCGTCCACCACCAACACCTCCACCCCCGGGAGGCTCTTGCGCACCGCCTCGACGAGCGCCGAGTCGCGGCTGGCCACCAAGAGCCGCAGGGCCTCGACCGCCGGCGGCGGCGGCTCCGTCGACGCAGGCGGGACCGCGATGGGAACGCGAGCCACCAAGGGCTGGAGCCCGAGCTGGATGCCGTCGGCGATCTCGTCCCCGACCACGAAGCGGAGCGCGGCGTCCAAGGGGTGGGCGACGAACCGGCGGAGCTCGACGCCCTCTTCGGGGATCGCCGAGACGCGCGCCATGTGCATGGCGCGGTGCAGCACGCGGGTGACCACGGTGGGCGAGGCGACGGCATCGAGCGCCTCGCGGACGACCCGCGCGGCCATGCCACGTCCGCCGATGGAGTGTGGGGTCATGAATGCAGGGGGGGTGACGGCCAATTTCTACTCCACTGAACTTTGACAGCATTTATGTAGATTCGCCACCCCCCGGCGCCAAGTCCTCGAAAATGCTAAGGCCCACCGCATGTGGGTCACCGGCGTCGACGAGAATGGAATGGGCCCGATGCTCGGGCCGCTCGTCGCGACGGCCGTCACCATCGAAGTTCGCCGCTACGACCGGGCGCGGCTCCGCCGCCGGGGCGAGGAGCTGGCCATCGGGGACAGCAAGAAGACCAGCGCTTTCGGGAAGATGAGCCACGCCGAAGGTCTGGCGATGGCCCTCGCCGAACGGGTCCTGGGCCGACCCCCGGCGGACGCCGACGACCTCCTCGCCGCCCTGGCGGTCGATGGCGTGTTGCCCCTCAAGAGTTGTTGCCCGGACGCCGGCCACCGTGCCCAGTGCTGGAGCGAGCCGCTGCCGCTGCCGGCCTTCGGCGGCGATCTCGAGACGGGCCGGTCTCTCCTCCGCCGCCTCGAGGGCCGAGCCCTCCGCGTGCGCCGGATCCGGAGCGCGGTCTTCTGCGCGGCGGAGATCAACCGCGCGGTGGACGCGGGCAGCACCAAGGTCCGCGAAGACCTACGCCTCTTCGAGGAGCTCATCCTCGACGCCCGCCGCGCCTCGGCGGAGGACCTCCTGGCCATCTGCGGCCAGGTGTCCGGGATCCGGAAGTACCCGGCGTACTTCACCCACCTCCGCGCCACCGAGGGGGACGAGGGCTATCAGGTCGCCGGCGTGGGCACCGTCCGCTTCGAGGTGAAGGCCGACGACCGTCACCTCCCGGTCGGGTTGGCCTCGATGGTCGGGAAGGTCGTCCGCGAGATCGCCATGCGCCGCCTCACCGCCTTCTACCGCCGCCACGACGCCGCGCTGGAGGAGGTCTCCGGCTACTACGACCCGCGGACGCAGCGCTTCGCGGCGGCCAGCGAGCCCCTGCGCCGCCGCCTGGCCATCACCGACGACTGCTTCATCCGGCGCGGCTGAACCCGCCGGGCGCCGGCGGGATATGACGTCGGCGACGAGTGGCCCTACCCTTGGTCCATGGCCGCAATCTCGGCGTCCGTCTTCGGCTCCTTCTGGATCGCCCTCGGGTTGACCATCCTCTTGGCGGACGTCCGCGCCTTCCGTCGCGCCGGGCCCTTGCGCCGCAAGCGGACGACCGTCGCCGACCTGCGGGAAGGCGCGCCGGCCAAGCTGGTGGGGATCGTCCGGCTGGCCGCCGACCAGGCGGTGGCCCCCCTCACCGGGCGCGCCTGCGCCGGCTGGCAGCTCCGCACCGCGCGCCGGCGCTTCCTCCGCTGGCGCGAGGTCGACGCCACCACCGAAGGGCACGGCTTCTATTTGGACGACGGCACCGGCGAGGTCTTCGTCCCCGGGTCCAGCGCCACCCGCCTGGACCTCGGGCTCGCCGCCCGCCAGCGCCTCTCCAAGAGCGGGCGGGGCCCCCGACGGCTTCGGGAACGCCTGGCGGAGCTCGTGGCGACGACCCCCCGGCGACACGCCTACCGATGCGACGAGCGGGCGCTCGTCGACGGCATGCGGGTCGCCGTCTACGGCGTTTTCCACGCGGAGCCGGATCGACGTCCGGGCGAGGCGCGCAGCTATCGCGGCCGTGAGTTCTGTTTCGTCGCCGAGCCCGACGCCGACGGCGGCGTCCACATCAGCGACGACCGCGCGACCCTCGGCTGAGGCCGCCGGCCGAACCCGGGTTTCCCGTCAGAGTCCGCCGTCGCAGGGCTCGGTCCGAGAGGGCTCCTCCTCGCACACCTCGGCGACGCAAGCGTAGACCAGGCCGCAAGGCGCGTCCGCGGGGGTGCAGTCGGCCGACGTCTCGCAAGGGGTCCCCTCGGGGGGCTCGGGCTCGTTCACGTCGGGCGGGCACCCGGCGAGGGCGGTGGCGGCGGCGAGGACGAGGAGGACGCGGGTCATTCGAGGATCTCGTGTTCCTTGAGACGACGGTAGAACGTCCGACGGGGAATGCCCAGCGCTCGGGCGGTCTTCGCGCGGTTCCAGTCGTTGGCCTCGAGGGCCGCGAGGATCTTCTGCTTCTCCGCGTCCTTGAAGTCTTCGAAGGTCTGGGGCGGGGGCTCGACGGCGACCGGCGCCGCGGGCACCGACACCAGATCGTTGGCGGCCACCTCGTCCCCGAGGGCCAGGTCGTCCGCCTCGAGCACCGGGCCCTCGCCCATCACCGACGCGTTCAGCAGCACGTGCTCGAGCTGCCGCACGTTCCCCGGGAGGGGATGCGCCTGGATGCGGGCGAGCGCCTCGCGGCCCAGCCGCAGCCGCGGCCCGCCGCTCTCGGCGGCGATCTTCGCCAGGAAGTGGTCGCACAGGAGCGGGATGTCGTCGCGCCGTTCCCGGAGGGGGGGCAGGCGGATCTCCACGACGTCGAGGCGGTAGTAGAGGTCCTCCCGGAACTCTCCTTTGGCCACCAGGTCCCGGAGGGACTTGTTCGACGCGCAGACGTAGCGCACGTCGATGGTCTCCTCCTGCTCGCCGCCGACGGGCCGGACCTTCTGCTCCTGCAGGACCCGGAGCAGATCGACCTGCATCTTGGGCGGCATGTCCCCCACCTCGTCGAGGAAGAGCGTCCCGCCCGACGCCCGGCTGAGGACCCCGCGCCGATCCCGATCGGCGCCGGTGAAGGCCCCCCGGACGTGCCCGAAGAGCTCGCTCTCCAGGAGCGCCTCGGGGATGGCCGCGCAGTTGAGCGCTACGAAGGGCTGCTTCGCGCGGCTGCCCGAGTAGTGGATCGCCCGGGCCACCAGCTCCTTGCCGGTCCCGCTCTCGCCCTGGATGACCACCGGGACGTCGTTCTGGCGCACGCGGTCGATCACCGCGAAGACCCGCCGCATGGGCTCGCTGCGCCCGATGATCCCCTGCCGATCGAAGCGGGTCCGGAGCTCGTCCCGGGTGCTCTCCAGCTCCCGCCGGGTCTGGGCCAGCTCGTCGGTCCGCAAGGCGAGGACCCGCTCGACCTCCGCCTTGGCCTCGGCGATCTCGGCGTTGGCGACCTCGAGCTCGTCCTTGCGGCGCTCCAGCTCGCTGACCATCTGGGCGTTCTCGAGCGCGATGGCCACCTGGTCGGCGAAGGCGAGCAGCAGGTCGAGGGCCTCCTCCCGGAACCGCCCCTTGCGCATCCGGTGCTCGAGGTAGAGCACCCCCGCCGTCCCCGACCGTCCCCGGACGGGCAGGCAGGCCACCGAGCGGAGCATCAGCTTGTGGACCGAGAGGTACTCGTCGAGGCGCCGGTCGCCGGCCGCGTCGACGGTTAGGATCGGCTCTCCATCGATGAGCACCGCCTCGGCGATGCTGCGCGAGAACGCCACGCTGGGGTCGTCCTCGGCGGTGCCCGCGGCCCGCACCAGCCGGGGCTCGAGGTCCCCGGTCTCCGGGTCCGGCAGCAGGAGGAACCCCCGCTCGGCCCCCGAGAGCTCGACGGCGGCGTCGGTGATCCGCTCCAGGAGCCGGTCGACATCGTGCTCCCGGGCCAGGCGCTTGATGACCTCGAGGAGCCGAACCGCCCGGGGGTCCAAGGCCTCGGTGGGCGGCGGAGCGGCAGCTCGCCGGTCGGTCCCCGCGCTGGCTCGCAGCCGCAGGGAGCGGCGCTGGGGGTCGCGCCAGAAGCTCTCCCGCAAGTCCCGCGGCAGGGTCACCACGATCGACTCCAGGACCTCCATGGCCGCCTGTTCGTGGCGCCGGGCGACGAACTCCGATCCCCGGGAGCTCTCCAACCCGGCGAGGGCCCCCAGCGCGCGCCAGCGGACGTCCCGTCGACTCCCCTCCCGCGCGGCGTCGGCGGCCGCGGCGGCGTCGGCGATGCCTCCCTCCACGTCGCCCGTCGCGGCGCGGGCCCGGGCGAGCTGGAGCTGGAGCTCGAGGCGCCAGCGGTCCAACCCGGCTTCCTGCACGCGGCTCCGGGCGTCGGCCAGGCGGCCGACCGCAGCGGATGCGTCCGCCGGCCCGTCCCGGTCCAGCAGGACTCGGGCCCCGTGGAGCAACGCGGCGACCTCGGCCCCCGAGTCCCCCGTGGACCGGGCCCGGGCGCGCGCGTCGTCGAAGCGCATCAGGGCGGTCTCCGTCTCGCCCCGCACGGCGGCCAGGGCTCCCCAGGCCAGCGCGATCAGGGGTCCTGCCTCCCCGTCCGCCCCCCGAAGCTCGCGCTCGGCGCCCTCGTGGTGGCCGAGCTCGATCTGCAACCACGCTCTGGGGCCCACGGCCGATGGCTCGGCGGACGACCGAAGAGTCGACCAGGCGTCGTTCCACCGTCCCTCTTCGAGGGCTACTCTCGCCTCATCGACCGCGCCGTCCTGTGCCACCGCGGCACCATAGCGGAGGCCTCGAGGCGCAGCAATGCACACCCCGACACGGTCGGTGTGTCAGCCCTCGTCCGAGCCCTTCTCCGAGAGCCGACGCTCGAGCTCCGCCAGATACCCGGCGTCGTCCTCCCCAGGCGCCACCGACTTCTTCTTGGCGTCGAGCAAGACCACCGGCCGCTCGTCGCTCACGCTCGTCTCGTCGTCGAACCCGGCGAAGGGCTCGGGCGGCAACGTGTCGCTCTCCAGTGGGAGCTCGATGGCGTCAGGCGGCAGGAGCTCGTCGAGGTCCACCGCGTCGAAGGCGTCGGGCGGGACCGAGGGCAGGGACTCGGCGTCCTCGATCCCCGGCTCGGACCAGGTGAAGCCCTCTTCCTCGGTGAGGTCGCCGCCGAGCGGGACGCTCCAGTCCTCCTCGGGCTGAGGCGCCGGCTGCGCGGCCGCCTGCTCGCTGGGCGCCTGCACCAAGGCGAGCTCCTCTTCCGGGAGCCGCTCCGCGGGGAAGAGCTCCCACACGTAGTGCGCGATGGCTCGGGGCCCGACCAGCATCCCGTGGCGCATCGCGAAGTGTTCCAGATGGAGGGCGAGGTCCGCCGCGCTCTGGATCCGGGCCTCCCGGTCCCGCCGCAGACACGCGAGGACGATCTCCTCGAGGTCCGCCGGGTAGTCCGGCATCCGCAGCGAGGGCCGCGGCGCGTCGGTCTCCACCACCGCCTGCATCACCTGCATGTCGTTGCCGCGGAAGAGCCGGGTCCCGGTGGTCAGCTCGTAGAGGATCACCCCCATCGAGAAGACGTCGGCGCGCCGGTCCACGCGCTTTCCGCGCACCTGCTCGGGCGACATGTAGGAGAAGGTCCCCTTCACGGCGCCGGCTTCGGTCTCCATACGCGCGTCGGTCTTGGCCACCCCGAAGTCCATCAGCTTCCCCACGCCGTCGGGGCTGACCATGACGTTGTGGGGGGTGACGTCCCGGTGGACGATGCGCAGCCAACGCCCCGCCCGATCGCGCGCCGTGTGCGCGTGCTGCAGCGCCTCGCAGACCTGCATCACCAGGCCCAGCGTGACCGGCAGCGGCATCATCTGGCCCCGGCGCGCGCCGGCGCGCCAGACGTCGGTGACCGTCCAGCCCTGGACGTACTCCATCGCCATGTACCAGGTGCCCTCGGCGAAGCCGAGATCGGTCACCTGGGGGATGTTGGGATGGTTGAGGTGGGCCAGGAGGCGGGCTTCGTACTGGAACATCCGCAGCGCGCTCTCGTGCTCCGCGAGGTTCGAGAAGAGCCGCTTGATGACCACGTCGCGGAAGAACCCGCCCTCGCCCCACTGCCGAGCCAGAAAGATCTCGGCCATCCCGCCGGCCGCGATCTTGCGAAGTAGCTCGTATTTTCCGTAGGGAACCTCGCTCACGGACGCTCCTCGTTCTCTCGTGGGGCGACTCCTCGGCCGCGGATGCCCCTGCGCGAATCCATCGCTCGCGTATACTGCATCCCGCTTACCGTGAACAACCTCAGCTCCCCCCATCGCTTCCTCCTGTTCTGCGGCGTGGCGCTCTTCGTCGCGTGCGGCGAGAGCTCGACCGTCCCCGAATACGGCGACCCCTGCACCGGCTCGTGCCCCACGCTCCTGTGCGTGGAGGACCTCCCGGGCGGCCTCTGCACCGAGACCTGCGAGGACGGCGAGTGCGGCACCGGAGGCACCTGCGACGACCGCTTCGGGCTGCCCCTCTGCCTGCTGGCCTGCGAGGCCGGCTCCGAGTGCCGCGAGGGCTGGAGCTGCTGGCGGGGAGCCTGCCAGCCGGCGTGCACCACCGACCCGGAGTGCGGCGCGGAGGCGGTCTGTCGCGACGGCGTCTGCGAGGGCGCCGAGTGCACCACCGACGACGAGTGTCCGGCGGGGACCTGCAGCGCCGGGACCTGCGTGGGGCTGGCCGACATGGGTCCACCGCCCGAGTGCGAGGACACTTGCGAAGGCGTATGCCTCGGCGAGGAGTACGGCGGCGGCTGCGCCCCCTCCTGCACCGATTCGCCGTCCTGCGGCAGCGGGTTCAACTGTGCCCCGGTGCCCAGCGACACGAACGGCGACGGCCGCGTGGACCGCATCGATCCCGCGTGCATCCCCTTCAACCCGACGGGGCGCTTCACCGGAGGCACCTGCAGCGGCAGCCAGGGCGGCACCGCCATGTGCGATTCCCGGGTCTGCTTCGAGAACCAGTGCGCCATCGCCTGCGACGACGACACCGACTGCCTCCTGGGCCAGACCTGCCAGGACCGGCCCTGGGACGACGCCACCGTACGCACCTGCTACGACGACCCGGCGCTCGCGGGCGGTGGGGATCTCGAGCTCCGGGCCGGGCGGCTCACCAGCGGGTTCCCCACCCAGGCGATCTTCGCCGCGCCCCGCAACGCCACCAGCATGGTCCTGCTCCTCGAGCAGACCGACGGCGCCGACCTCCCCTTCACCTTCGTCTCGGTGATCGACCCGACCGAGACCGTCCTCTTCGACCTCGACGGGATCGCGGAGCTCGAGGATCAGCCCATCCGCTGGCTTCCGCTGAACACCTACGAGGCGGCCGCGATGCTCGTGCCCAACACCACGGCCGACCGGGTCACCTTCCGGGGCGGTCGCCATCGCGTCTCCTATGCCGCGTTCACCTCGGAGACCGGCGACACGGTCGCCGGCAACGCGCGGCTCGTCGCCCGCTTCGCCACCGGGAGCGGCGCCACCCTGCGGCTGCGCCTCCACTTCGCCCCGGGCCTCGGCGTGAGCGCCTCGACTGCCCCCGGGACCTCGCGGGTTCAGAACGCGATCGCCGCCATGGCCGCCACCTACGCCGCCGCCGGGATCACCGTGCAGGTCGAAGGGTACGCCGACGTCAGCGGCTCGAACTTCACGGTGATCGACTCCACCGACGGGCCGAGCAGCGAGCTCTATCAACTCTTCAGCCGCGGCACCGGCAGCGGCGACGTCCTCGACGTCTTCTTCGTCCGCTCCATCGACTCGGACGGCGGCGGCGGGACCACCCTGGGCATCGCCGGGGGGATCCCGGGCCCGCCGAGCGTCCACGGCAAGCTGACGGCCGGGGTCGTCGCGGCCTACGACTCTGGGGTCGTCGGGAGCGCCACGAACCTGGGCCAGATCCTCGCCCACGAGTCGGGGCACTACCTGGGCCTCTTCCACAGCACCGAGAACGGTCGCCCCTGCAGCGCGGGCGAGACCGACGGCTGCGCCCCCTTCGGCGGCGGGGACCCCATCGCCGACACCACCCGGGGCGACAACCGGAACATGATGTTCTGGGCCCTCCAGACCTTCGGCGGCGGCACCGTGAACAACCGCATCACCGCTGGCCAGGGCTTCGTGCTCCAGCGCAACCCCCTCGTGACCCGATGACCCCGGATCGCACGATCGTCGTCACCGGTGCCGCCGGAGGCCTGGGGTCCGCCATCGCACGCGCGCTGGTGGCCGCTGGCGCGAACGTCTTCGCGGTGGACCGCGGGACCGATCCCGAGGGTCAGGGCTCGGACGAGGCCGCTCTCCAGCCCCTCGAGCAGGAGCTGGGCCGGGAGCGCCTCGCGACCTCCCACGCCGACGTCCTCGCCTCCGAGGCGGCGGAGCAGGCCTTCGACGCCGCCCGGGAACGCTTCGGCGCCGTCCACGGCCTGGTGATGGCCGCCGGGGCGCGGCACCGCCGGGGCATCCTGAAGCTCGGGCAGGCGGAGGTGGAGCGCGCGCTGGCCCTGGGGCTCACGGCGCCGCTCACCTGGACCAGCGCCTTCGCGCGCCGGTGGGTCGGCGAGCGCGCGCCGGGTTCGGTGGTGCTCTTCACCAGCCCCAGCGCCTTTTTCGGGGCCCAGCGCCAGGCGGGGGAGGCCGCAGCCGCCGCGGGCATCGTCGCGGCCACGCGCTCGGCGGCCCTCGAGCTGCGCCGTCATCGCATCCGGGTGAACGCGGTGGCGCCCACCGCTCGGACCCGACTCACCGAGGACCTCCCGCTCTTCAAGAACGTCAAGGCAGGCTCCCTGGGGCCGGAGGGGGTCGCGCCCCTGGTCCTGCACCTGCTCTCGGACGCCAGCGAGGCGGTCCATGGCGAGGTCGTGGGAGCCGCCGGCGGCCGGATGTACGCCCTCCACGCCCGGGAGACGACCGGTGCGTTCGCCGAGGGCGAGAGCTTCAGCGCCGCCGAGGTGGGCGAGCGCTGGGCCGAGATCACATCAGGTCGATGACGACCACGCCGCGGTCGTCCTCGTCGTTCTTGTGATCCGCCTTGCGGGGGCGGGGCAGAGGAAGCTCGATTCGGGGCTGCTCGCGCGGCGCCTCTTCTTCTTCCCGCTTTCGGATTTGGTCGATGATGAACGGAGGGAGCATTGGGGGGACTCTCCGGGGTTCAGTTGGGTGTACTATAACAACCGCCCCCCGCTGAACAAGAAGTCGATAGGTCCAGGCGGCGGTGTACCGAGTTTTGACGCAAGAAGCGCGCCGGCGATTCACTACCCCCCGATGGGCCCCCATCTGGGCCTCGCTCGTGGGGCTCGCGTGCCTGGGCGCGACCGGAAAAGCCGCCGCCCAACGGGACTTCGACCCGGGATCCACCGCCTGGAACGGTCTCTCGGAGTTCGTTCAGCAGGCCGGTGACGCCGAGATCCGCCTCGACACACCCGAGCGTCTCGATGTGGGCGAATTGTCCCCCTCTGACGCAATTGTCCTGGTTCACCCCGATCGCGAGCTCCCGATCGCCAGCCTCTCGGCCTTCCTCCGGGCCGGAGGCCGGGTGGTTCTGGCGGACGATTTCGGCGAGGGCGAACGGTTCCTCGCCTCCTTCGGCATCACCCGGGGGCTCCCCGCCGACCCGCCTCGGACCATCCGCGGCAACCCCTCCCTGCCCGTCGCCACCGCGGTGGGTCGCCACCCCCTGACGGAGGGGGTCACCACCGCCGTCGCCAACCACGCCAGCGCGCTGCGGCACCCGGAGCTCACGCCGCTGCTGGCCTTCGACGACGAGGGCCGGGATGGGCTGTTGCTCACCGGGGCCGTCGAGCGCGGCCGGCTCGTCGCGCTGGCCGACTCCAGCGTGCTCATCAACAACATGCTCGAGTTCGACGGGAACCGGCGCCTGGCGGCCAATCTCCTCGAGTACCTCGGGGCCGAAGGCGACGGTCGGGTCATCCTGGTGACCCCCGGGGTGCCCGTGGTCGGACGCTTCGGGGGGGCTCCGGGAGCGCCCCTCGACCGACTGCGGGACGCGCTCTCGGACCTCGCGGGCGCGGACCTCCCGCCGATGGCGCTGACCCTCCTGGCCCTCATCGTCGTCTCGCTCCTCACGGTCTTCACGGTGTCCTCCCTGCCCCGCCGCTCGCCCTATACGGCGGCGCGGCTCTGGGGCCCGGAGCCGGTGGGCGGGGGGTTCGTCGGCCGCGTGGCGTACTTCGGCAAACGACCGAAGCAGCTGGTGCACCCGGCGCTCGTCTATGGCTACGAGCTCGAGGCCGAGCTCCGCCGGACCCTCTTTCGTGACCGGGGCCAGCGGGACCGGACCGTGGCCGAGGTCGTCACCGCGGCTCGGCAGCGAGGCCTCCCGGGGAGCGACGTCCAGGCGCTCCGGGACCTGCTCGCCACCCTGGCCCGTCTTAGGGCCGACGCCGACCGCCCCGGGGGCCCGCCCCGGGTATCCCCCAGCCGCCTCCACCGCATGGTAGACACCGGCGAGCGCTTGATCGCTCGATTGGAAGAGACCGCTTGAGTCAGCCCGCCCACGCCCTGCCCGACGCCTCCCTGGAGGAGGCGGCCCACCTCACCGCTCGGGTCATCGAGCAGATCCAGTCGGTCTACGTCGGGCCGCGCACCATCCCCGAGCTGCTGATGGTCTCCCTCCTGGCCCGGGGCCACGTGCTCCTGGAGGGGGTCCCCGGCGTCGCCAAGACCACCTTGGTGAAGGCGTTCGCGGCGACCCTGGGGTGCTCCTTCCGGCGCATCCAGTTCACCCCGGACCTGCTGCCGGCGGACATCACCGGCACCTTCGTGCTCTCCCCGCGCGATGGCACCTTCTCCCTGCGGGAGGGGCCGCTCTTCGCCAACGTCGTCCTCGGCGACGAGATCAACCGGGCCCCGGCCAAGACCCAGTCGGCGCTCCTCGAGGCCATGCAGGAGAAGCAGGTCACCATCGAAGGCGAGACCCGAGACCTCCCCTCGCCCTTCCTGGTCCTGGCGACACAGAACCCGGTGGAGCAGGCGGGCACCTACCCGCTGCCCGAGGCACAGATCGACCGCTTCCTGGTCCGGCTGCTCGTGGGGTACCCCAGCCCCGAGGACGAGCGCGGGATCCTCCGGCGTTTCCTCGCGGCGCCCCCCACGCCGCAGCCGATCCTGCGACCGGACGTCATCCGGAACCTCCAGGCCCAGGTGCGCGCGATCCACGCCGAAGACGAGGTGCTCGACTACGTGGTCCGGCTGGTGGGCTTCACACGGGAGCACGGTCGCCTCTTCCTCGGCGCCTCCCCCCGCGCTTCGCTGGCGCTGATGCACGCGGCGCGCGCCCGCGCGCTGATGCAAGCGCGCCCCTACGCCCTGCCCGACGACGTGCAGGCGCTGGCCATCCCCGTGCTCGCGCACCGGCTGGTGCTCACCGCCGAGGCGGAGATGGAGGGGACCCGACCCGAGGCGATCATCCAGCAAGCCCTGGAGCGGGTCCCCCCCCGCCGCGCCTGAGCCGCGATGCTCCCGCTCCCCACCCCTTCGGCCGTCGCCGCCTTCGTCGGGCTCCTCCTGGGTCTGATGGCCGGCATCGTGGGTCGGTCGGCGGAGACGGTCGCCCTCGCCAGCGCCGGCCTGGTCGGCCTGGCCTGGACCCTGGCGGCCACGGTACCTCTCGCCCGCCGACTGCGACGGCAGCGGCTCGAGCTGGGCTGGTGGCTGGACCACGGCACCGGCGCCGCGGGCGGCGCGGTGGTCCCGGGGGTCCCCTTCGACGTGCGCTGCTACCTGCGGCACCGCGGCCCCCGGACCTTGCAGGTGACCCAGGTCGAGCCCGTCGTGGGGCGCGGCGTGGAGGTCCGCTCCGCGCGCCCCTGGCGGGTCGCGCCCCAGGCCCGCACCGAGGCGACCCTCACCCTGGTGGCGCCCGCCGCCGGCCGCGTGGTGCTCCACGGCCTCGCGCTCCGGGTCGCCGGACCCTTCGGCTTCTTCGAGAGCGCGCTCTACTTCCCCAACCCCCTGGTCATCAAAGTGCTGCCTCGCGCCGTGGCGCGGCGGCGCGGGACCCCGGGGCGCGAGGCCCGGACGGCGGCCGAGGCCCGCAGCGGTCGCACCGCGATGCGGCGGCGCGGCGGCGGGACGGAGCTCCACGAGCTCCGCGAGCTGGTCCCGGGCGACCCCTTCAAGTCCATCGCGTGGAAGGCCAGCGCCCGCCGCGGCCGGCTGATGGTCAAGGAGGTCGAGCAGGAGGTGCAGCGCACCCGCTGGATCCTCCTCGACGTGAGCGGGACCATGCGCGGCGGCGATCCCGGCGAGCGGAAGCTCGACGCGGCCCTGGAGTTGGCCGCCGGGCTGTGCCGCGAGGCCCTGGAGGGCGGTGACCGGGTCGGCCTGGTGGCCTTCGATGCCCGGGTGGTGGCCACGGTGGCCCCCGGCGAAGGCAAGGCCCAGCGCATCCGGCTCTACGACGCGCTCCTCGGCACCACGGAACTCGTCGACGACGACGTGACCGACCTGAGCGAGGCGGAGCTGGTGCGGCTCGTGGCGCGCTACGTGCGGCAGCAAGACGGGGTCGACTTCCGACGCCGCGGGCTGGTCGACGTCGGCGCGTTGGTCAGCCATGCGCGCAAGACCCTCGTGGACCCCGACGCCCGTGACATCCGCGCCCGCGACGCCGCGTCGCGCGTGCTCCGTGCCTATTGTCGCGATCGGGGCCTGCCCCTGCCGCATCGACCGGACCCCGGGGACCTGGCGAAGACCCGCGCACTGGCGGACGCGTTGAAGCAGCTGGGCGGCCAACGGCGAGAGCCCGGAGCGCTCACCGTGATCACCGATCTCGACGGAGTGTTCATCGACGGACAGTTGGAGCGGGCCCTGAAGTTGATGCGCGCCCACGGTCACGAGGTCACCTTCGCCCTGATGGAAGCCGACACACGAGGATCGGGGACGGTGCCCCTGGAGCGCGACCTGCGGGTCGTCTACCGCCGGATGGAGGAGCGGCGCCTCCGGGAAGGCCGCAACCGCCTCCTGGCCCTGGGCGCGCAGGTCTCCCACGTCACGCCGACGCGGAGCGCGGCATGACCGAGGCGTGGGAGCAGTGGGAGGATCCGCGCCGGGTCCTGGCGCGCCACGGGGAGCGCCCGTCGAAGCGCTTCTCCCAGAACTTCCTGGTCACCGAGTCGGTGGTGGAGCGCATCGCCGTGGCGGTCGCGCCGACCGCGGGCGAACGGGTGATCGAGATCGGCCCGGGGGCCGGGACCCTGACCGCCGCCCTCCTCCGCCGGGGCGCCGTGGTGGAGGCCATCGAGAAGGACCCGCGCATGCGGGCCATCCTGACCGACGAGCTCGCCGCGTCCGGCCGGTTCTCACTGGTGGCCGAGGACGCGACGGCGATGGACGTGGCAGAGCTCGCCGGCGGGACGCCGGCGGTCCTGGTCGGCAACCTCCCCTACGCCATCACCGGGATCATCTTCCGGCGGCTGGTCGAGGGCTTCGCCTCGGTCGACCGCGCCGTCTTCATGACCCAGCGCGAGGTCCGGGACCGGATCCTGGCCGAACCGGGGACCAAGGCCTACGGGCCGCTGAGCGTGTTCGTCGGGGTCGCCTTCGAGGCCGAGAAGATCCTCGACGTCGGACCGGGTGCGTTCTTCCCGCCGCCCAAAGTGCGCTCCGCGGTGTTCCGGCTGCGACCTCGGGCCGAGCCCCTGATCGACCCCAACGACGCGACCTTCACCACCACCGTGCGCGCGGCCTTCGGCCAGCGACGCAAGACCCTGCGCAACGCCCTGCGCTCGGTGGCCGGCGGCGACCAGGCCATGGCGGACCTGGGCATCGACTCGCGGCGCCGGGGCGAGACCCTCGCCCTCGAGGAGATCGTGGCGCTCGCTCGCCGGATCGCTCAGATCGAGAGCGCCTGAGCCGTCGCCGCGGCCACCGCCCGCACGTCCGGGCGCGCGGTCTCGTCGTCGGCCACCGCCTGCCACTCGGCGGCCGCCTCCCCGAGGATGGCGGGGTCCTCTTCCCGCGCCGTGAGCCCATCCACGGCGATCGCCTCCGCGCAGCGCTGCCCGGCCCGCCCGGCCGCCGGGGCCAGGTCGGGATCGTCCCCGGCCGCCAACCGGGCGAGGGGACCGAGAGCTCGCTCCGGACCGGTCAGCCAGGGCGCGGCGCGGATGGCCCCGAGGCGCGACTCCAGGCGCGCGTCCTCGTTCGTGAGCGCCTCGACCACCGCGTCGTCCCCGTTCGTGTCGACGTAGCGCTCGATCTCCAGCGGGTCGCCCAGCGACTCGAGGCCAGGTTCCCCGTCCTGAGCGGCGACCGGTGCGATGACCAAGGCCCCCAAGAGCCCCGTCGCGCAGAGCGCGCGGAGTCCGCCCCGCTGGGGGCGGCGCGGCGAGGTCGCCAGCGGCTGCGGTTGATCGGGGGCCTCCGGCGGGATACCACCGCGCGCAAAGGAAGGGGACATGGCGGTGACAATGACCCATTCGGGCTCGCGACGCGACCGCGTACGCTGGCTCGCCATCTGCCTGAGCGCGTGCGCGCTGGGCTTCGCGACCACGGGAGAGGCCCAGGAGATGCGTTTCGACGACGCGGTGGCGCTCCTGGAGACCGACGACCCGGACTCCATCCAGCTCGCGCTGGAGACCCTGGGGGCCCGCAGCGAGGCTCGGGCCGTGGCACCCATCGCGGCCCGCATCCGCGGCGGACTCCCCGCCGAGCTCGCCGACATGGCCGTCATGACCCTGGGCGCCATCGGCCGCGCCGAGGCTGGGCCGGTGCTCTTCGAGCTCCTGAGCCATCGGCGCGCGGACCTGCGCCGGATCACCGTCGAGGCCATCGCGGCCATCGAGCCGCGGGGCGCGGGCGAGGCGCTCGTGCGGACCCTCTCCGATCCGGATCCTTCGGTGCGCGCGGCGGCCGCTCTCGCCATCGGCCAGATCGGGTACCGCGCGGGCATCGACTCGCTCTTCGCTTCGCTGGACCACGACAACCTCGAGGCAGCCCAGGGGATCGGTCAGCTCGCCACGCCGGCCCACGTGGACCGGCTCTTCGGCTACGTCGGCCGCCTGCCCCTGGACGCGCTCATCCCGGCGCTCAACGAGCTCTTCGCCCGGGACGACTTCCCGGCGCCGGCCAAGATCGAGCTCATCGGCCGCCTGGCCGAGCTCGCGACGCCCGAGGTGAAGACCTACCTCACCGATCTCGCCGACTCGCTGCCCAGCGGGCGGGTAAAGGAAGCGGCCATCGCGGCCGCGGAGAGGATCACCGGTTGATGCGCAAGCTCGCCCTCCTCCTGTTGGTCGTCGCTTGCGGCGGCTCCGGTTCGGCCTTCGGGCCGACCTATCCCGACAACCAGGCCTCGGCCATCGACCAGGTCACGGCGCGGCTGCGCGCGAACCCGGCGCCCGACCCGGCGCCGGTCGCCGTCGGTCTGACCGCCGAGCCTCAGCTCTATGCGGTGGATCTCACCAGCGGCGCGCAGCGGTGGAAGGTCGCCGCCGAGCACCCGGCGAGCGGCCCGCAGATCGGCGGCCCGCTGGTCTTCCTGCACGAGACCCGCGGCGTGGTCGCCCGCGACCTGGCCACCGGCGCCGAGCGCTTCGTGGTCGAAGACGACGCCCTGCACCTCGCCGGCGCCGGCGGGGAAGGCGAGTGGTCCGCCATGGCCCTGACCACCGGCGGCGGCGTGGGCGCTCAGTCCAAGTTGGTCATCGCCCGCGGCGGCCGAGTCCAGCACGAGCTCTCGGTCCCCTTCGCCCTCGGCGCGCCCACCGTCGCGGCGGGCATGGTCTTCGTGCCCTGGGCCACCCAGAACCTCAGCGTCCTCGACGCCAGCTCGGGCGACGAGATCGCCCGGGTGCGCATCACGGACACCCCGGTCGCGCGGGCCTTCCGCGTCGGCGACGACCTGTATTTCGGTCAGCGGGGCGTCTTCCGCTTCACGTCCAGCGTGGTCAGCGGGACCCGCGCCGACTCGGCCTACTTCGAGCCGATGGACCGGGAGATCCCCGGGGACCCGGCGCTGATGATCGACCCCTACCGGCCCGCTCCGGGCCCGGACAGCGCGGTCCATCACATCCGCTTCGTCTGGCGGCCGGGCGGCGAGGGGGAGACCATGCGCTTCGCCGACGACACCGTCTACGCGGTGTTCTATCGCTTCGTCTTCGCCCTCGACCCGGAGGCCGACGCGGTGCGCTGGGTGTACCAACACCCGCAGGACATCGTCGGCGCGGCGGCCCATCAAGGCGGCATCACGCTGGCCGACCAGACGGGCGGCTTCGCCTTCGTCGGGATCGAAAGCGGCCGCCGCGAGTGGTCCGCCTCGGTCGACGCCGCGCCCACCGTGGTGGAGGTCCGCCCCGGCGCCCACGTGCCCCGCGGGACCCCCGAGGGCCCCGCGCTCTCGCTGCACGACCAGCTGGTCGCCGCGGCGCAGAACACCGACTCCCGCCTGGTCCCGGCCCGGAAGCTGGCGATCCACATGCTCAACTCCCTGGAGGACCCTGACGTCACCGGTCAGCTCATCGTGCTCTGTGAGGATCGCCGCTCGCCCGCGCCCGTCCGCATGGAGGCGTGCGCGCGGCTCGCCGAGCGCACCACCGGCAAGGAGCAGGTGCTCGCCGCGCTGGAGCGTCACGAGCGCTTCCTCGAGGGCACGGTCGCGCCGCCGGTAGGCCCGCTGGCCCGGGCGGCGGTGGCCATGGAAGCCCGCGAGGCCGCGCCGGCCCTGGTGGCCCACCTCAACGATCCGGCGACGGCCGACGATCAGCTGACCCCGCTCCTGCAGGCGCTCCGCGAGCTCGAGGCCACCGACGCCGCCGAGTCCGTGCGCGCCTTCCTGGCGCTCTACCACTCGGAGGCTCGGGACGAGACCCTCTTCGGGGTGATGGAGGCCGCCGCGCAGACCGCGGTGGCCCTGGAGCCCGAGCCGGCCGCCGAGCTGCTCGAGCGGCTGGTGGAGGACCCCCTCGCCGCCGCTCCCGTGCGGGGCAAGCTCCGCGAGGTGCTCGATGCCTACCGCGCGGCCCAGGCGGAAGCCGAAGCCGAAACCGCGGCCGAGGCGGCGGAAGCCGAGGAGGAGGCGAGCGAAGGCGAGGCCGACGACGCGGATGCGGACGACGAAGACGCCGAAGCCGAAGAGGCACAGCTCGTCATCCCCGAGGAAGTCACGCTGCCGATGGTGGAGCGCGCGCTGGAGGCGGTCCGTCCCGAGATGACCCGTTGCCTCGGCGAGCACGAGCGCCGCATGCGCTCCGCCCGCATCGTCTTGGTGCTGGCGGGCGACGGAAGCATCCAGCTCGTCAGCGTCGTCCCGGCCGACCTCCAGCGCTGCCTGGAGCCGCTGGTGCGGAGCGTGGAGTTCCCGGCCAACAGCCGGAACACCCGCCAGCAGCTGACGTACACCTTCCGCCGTTGATGTCTCGACCGGCAGGAAGAGATCGGGCCGGCACGCTCGTTGGAAGCGCGTGCCGGCCCTCTCCCGTCCGTCGATGGGGGAAAAGTTGCCCACTCCGGGTCCCCCTGGCACGCGTGCTTCGATGGCCTCCGCCTGCCTGCGCCCCCTACCCCACTCCCTCGTGGAGGACGCGATGATGCTCTCCCTTCGCTGGATCGCCGTGGGCTGCGTCGCGCTCGCCCTGGCGGCCGGCTGTCCCCAGAAGGGCGGCGACGAGACCACCCTACCGCTGGTCACCACCGACGATCCCGAGGCCGAGGCCGCGCTGGACTCCGCCCGCGAACGCGCCGACGCCGGCGACGGTGCCGGCGCCCGGACGGCCTATCGCGCGTTCCTGCACGACCACGCGAGCGACCCCCTGGCCCCCATCGCCCGGCTGGAGCTCGGTCAGCTCCACCTCGCCGACGGTGACTACCCGCGAGCCCGCGTCCTCTTCGCCGAGGTCGCCGAGCACGAGGACCCCGGTGTCGCCGAGCGAGGCTCGTTCTACCTGGGCGTCGCCATGCACCTCATGGGCGACAGCGCCGGGGCCCTCGAGCGGCTCCGGCCGCTGCTCGGCCGGACGGTGGATCCGCGCGAGACCGCGCTCCTCCTGCAGACCCTGGGCGCCGCGGCCGAACGCACCGGTGACCGGGTGGCCGCGGTGGAGGCCTACGACATGCTCCTCGGCGCACCGGTCCCCGAGGACGACCGGGAGCTCGCGCGAGCTCGCCTCAACGAGGTCGTCGGCACCCTCGAGCGGGACGAGGCCTACGTCCTCCACGGACGGCTCCGCCGGGACGGCGAGACCTGGCCCATGGTCACCCGCAAGGCCGCGCGGACCGCGTTCGCGGCTGGCGACCTCGCGCGCGTCGGCGAACTCCTCCGGGCCCTGGAAGCCATGCGGATCCCCCTCGACGAGGAGCTCCGGGCCATGGCGCTGCGGGCGGAGCGGACGGGCCGCGTCCAGAGCCGCGCCGTGGGGGCCATCCTCCCGCTCAGCGGCCGCGGTCGGGAGGTCGGGCAGAACGCGCTCCAGGGTCTCATGCTCGCCGCGGGGCTGCCGCAGTCGGGTCCCCCGGGGGCCGACACCCCGCAGCTCCACTTCCGGGACTCGGGGGGCGACCCGGAGCGCGCCCGGGCCGCGGTCGACGATCTGGCGACCCTGCACCAGGTGGTGGCCATCGTGGGTCCGGTCAGCGGCGAGGCCGCCCGGGCCGCAGCGGAGCGCGCCGAAGAGCTGGGGGTCCCGCTCCTGGCCCTGACCCCCGACGGCGCCCTGGTGGAGCAGGGGCCGCACGTGTTCCGCTTCTTCAGCGGCCCCGACGAGGAGGCCCGCGCGTTGGTCGCCACGGCGAGACGGCGGGGTGCGACCCGCTTCGCCAGCCTCCACCCCGCCCACGGCTATGGCCGGGCCATGACGGCGGCGCTCCGCCGCGCCGTCGAGGCGGCGGGCGGGACCTGGGTAACGGCGGTCGAGTACGACCCCGGCGCCACCAGCTTCGGCGAGCCCATCGACCGGCTCGTGCGAGCGAACTTCGACGCGCTGCTCGTGCCCGACGCCGGCCGGCGCATCGCACTGATCGCGCCGGCGCTGGCGGCCAAGGGGATCGGGGCCACCGGCGCGAACGGCCGGGCGGTGCAGCTCCTGCTGCCGAGCCCGGCCCTCGACGACAGCCTCCTCGGTACGTCGGCGCGCTACCTCCAGGGCGCACTCTTCGCGTCGGCGTTTCACGCGGGCAGCGCCACCGACGAGGGCCAGCGGTTCGTCGACGCCTACCGCGCCCGCTTCGGCCGGGCACCGGACGTCTACGCCGCCGCGGCCTACGACGCCTTCCGGCTCGTCGCGCAGGCCGCGCAGGCCACCCGGCGCGGCGACGAGGTCGACCGCGGTCGGGTCACCGCGTGGCTGGGCAACAGCGGCGGCTTCGCCAGCGCCAGCGCCCTCCGCGGGCTCGGCCCGGGGCGGCAACCCGCGGCCCTCCCCCGGGTCCTGGAGCTGCGCGACGGGGCTTTCCAGCCCGCGCTCTGACGAGAGCGGGGCTCAGTCCTGCTCGTGGACGTAGACCGAGGTGTTGCCGGTGTCCCGGGCGACACCGCGGCGGCGCTCGGCCAGGTACTCCACGCGATCGACGACCGGCGCCTCGTGGGGCGAGAGGTGCCAGCGGGCCCGGACGGGCGCGTCGGGGGTGCTCTGCTCCCAGCGGAGGAAGAGGACGTGCTCGCGGTTCAGGATGCGGCTCTCGTTCCCGTCGATGGTGGAGTACCCACCGTCGCCCTCGGTGGACGCGAGGACCAAATCGTCGGGCAGGTCGCCGACGATGGCGTCCACCTCCGTCACCACCACCCGAAAGGTCGTGTAGCGCTCGAGGTCCGTGTCGGTCCGCAGCGTGTCCACCCGGACCACGGCGACCACGTCCGCGTTGGTGACCCGCTCGTCGAGCTCCCGGGACCAATCGTCGCGCCACCGGCCCTCGAGGACCGCGGGGTCACCCACGTAGTCCGCGCCGTCGTCGAAGAGCATCCGGTCCTCGGTCGTGAGCGGCGAGCCCGTCGTCGGGATGGTGTTCGAGGTCGTGGCCCCGCAGGCGGAGAGGACGAGAGCGGAGAGGACGAGGGCGAAGAGGAGGAACCGACGCATCGCTGAGGTCTTAGCCAATGCGGGGGGTGCATTCAAAGGGGCACGGAGGATCCATCGGCGTCGGGGCGCTCGAGGAGGGCCTCGAAGCTCACCTGCGCCCGGCCCGCCAGCGCCTCGGCCGGCGCGGCCCACAGGCGCCGCAGATCCCAAGGCAGCAGCGACTCCACGGCCAGGAAATCACCGGTGGCCGGATGCGGGAACTCCAGCTCGGTGGCGTGGAGCGCCTGCCGGGGGTGACCGAGGCGCTCGAGGAGCGCCTCGGAGAGACCGATGTCGATCGCCTCCTCGAAGGGCGCGCTCCCCTCGGGGCCATAGAGCTTGTCCCCCAGGATCGGGTGCCCCAGATGCGCCAGGTGGACCCGGAGCTGATGCTGGCGACCGGTGATGGGTCGCAGCGAGACCAGCGACGCGCCCTCCCGGCGCTCCAGCACCCGGAAATGGGTCCGGGCGGGGTTGCCCTCGGGATGGATCTCCATCCGCACGTGCAGGCCTTCGGTGGCGCCGCGGATGGGCTCGGCGATCTCTCCCTCGTCGAGCGCCACTTCGCCGCGGACGATGGCCAGGTAGCGCTTCCGGGTCTTCCGGTCCTCGAAGGCCTTCTTCAGGGAGACCTCCGCTTCGAGCGACTTGCCGCAGACCACGACGCCGCTGGTCTCCCGATCGAGCCGATGGGCGAACTGGGGCGCGTCCTCCCCGTAGGCCTCGTAGAGCAACCAGGTCAGGGTGTGCTTGTGGTACGTCGCCGTGGGATGCATCGGGAGCCCCGACGGCTTGTCGACGACCAGCACGGTCTCGTCCTCGTAGAGGACCCCGAAATGCTTGGGGACCGGCGGCTCGTTCATCGGCGGCCGCACGATGATCACGGTCTCCCCCGCCTTGACCCGCTCGCTCGCCCGCCGCTTCGTTCCGTCGGCCCGGTGAGCGCACCGCTTCACGATCGCCTTCGCGCGCGTGCGGCTGATGCGCGGGATGCGGCTCTGGAGGAAGCGGTCGAGCCGGAGCCCGGCCTGCTCCCGGGCCACCGGGAACGTCAGCACGATCGACTCGGGATCGCAGCCGGGAGGAGGTTTCCGCATGCCCTGAAAGGCGCTGCTACCATCGCCCCCGACCCCTCGCAAGCGGCCCTCCGTTCGCTCTCCCCCGCGCCATGAGCCTCCCTCCGCAGCCCGAAGCTCCCGCCAATCGCCCCGGCTGGTCGGGGACCGTGGTCGGCGTGGTCGCCCTGGCGGTCGCGTTCCTCGCGCTGGAGCGCACGCCGGAGCCCGCTCGCACCCGGGCGTGGACCGATCCCTCGGATGTGGTCGGTCTGCTCGTCGTCGGGGCCGGGCGCCCGGTGGCCGGGGCCATCGTCAGCGACGAGGCGGGGCGAGACCGCCTCGCCGACGAGGGAGGCGTCGTGCGCGTCCCGCGGGGAGCCCGCTACCGGATCCACGCGCCGGGGTTCGCGCGAACGCTGATCGGCCCCGTGGAGACCGACGAGGTCATCCGCCTGGAGCGAGCCGACCCGCTGGAGGGTTCGGTGCGGGTCACCGGCGGCGGCCCCTTGCCGGGCGCGACCGTCCGGGCCTGGAGCCTGGACGCCGCGGGCCAGACCCTCGACGACCTGCCCCACGAGACCGTGACCGGCGACGACGGCCGGTTCCGTTTCGACGACGTCCCCGCCGGCCCCGTGCGCCTGACCGGGAGCGCGGCCGACCACGCGCCGCACACGCGGGAGGTCCCGGCCGAGGCTCGGCTCGGCGTCGAGCTGCGGCTCGAGCCCGCGGCGACGCTGGCGGGCACGGTCTACGACGCGCGGGGCGAGCCCGCCGCGGAAGCGGAGGTGGTCTTGGTCGGCAGCGGCGTCTGGCCGCCGGAGCGGGTCCGCACCGACGCCAGCGGCCGCTACCGCTTCGTCGACGTGCCCGCGGGGCTCTACGAGCTCCACGCGACGCGCGGCGCCCAGGTGGCGCCGCCGCGGACCGGACTCTCCCTCGACGCCGGCCAGCGCCTCTTCGTGCCCCTGCGCATGGTGCAGGGACAGCGCCTCACCGGCCGCGTGGTGACCGACGACGACCAGCCCATCGCCGGCGCGGAGGTCCTCATGACCGGCGAGGGGCTCTCGCTCCTTCCCCGCAGCACCACCACGAACGCCGAGGGCGGCTTCGTCTTTGACGCGCTGCTCCCCGGCCCCCAGCACCTGCTCGCGCGAGCGAGCGGGTTCGTCGCCGCCGAAGAGGAGGCGATGGCCGGCGACCGGGACATCGCCATCGTCCTCTTGCGCGGCGCCACGCTACGCGGTCGCGTGTACGACCTCCGCGACCGGCCGATCGCCGGGGCCTCGGTCCAGTGGCTCGGCCGCCAGGGCTCGGCCGGGGTCCCGGCGAGCATCCAGCGCACCAGCCCGACGAACCTCGGCGTGACCGCCGGCCCGGTGCCGCCCATCCCGCTCAGTCCGGGCATGGGGTCCATGCTCTCCGGCTCGCCGCTGACGGCCGAGGGCGTGGACACCGTCTTCGGCGACACCCTCACCGACCGCGAGGGGCGCTTCGAGATCACCGGCATCGTGCCCGGGGGCGGCCAACTCCACGTCGCTCATCCCGGCCATGCCTCGTACCTGGGACCGGGTCGGCGCCTGGCGGCCGGCGGGGTGACCGACGAGCTGGTGGTGGTCCTCCGCGACGGCGCGCGGATCGAGGGTCGCGTCGTCGACGGTCAGGGCTTCCCGGTGGCCGACGTCCCCGTCGAGCTCGCCGCCGAGACCGAGCTCGTCCCGCGCTCCACGATGGCCGACGACGACGGCTTCTTCCACTTCGACGGGGCCCTGGGCACGGTCGTCCTGACCGCGCGGCCTTTCACGCTCCCCGCCGTCCGCGAGCGAGTCCTCGCGCGGGAGGGCGAGCGCCTCCAGGTGCGGCTGGTGATCCAAGACCAGGTGGTCTCCCTCGAGGGCCGGGTCCTGGACGAGCGCGGGTTCCCCATCGCCGGCGCGTCGCTGGTCATGGAGAGCCGCGCCGCCGAGAGCCCCTTCGAACGCATCGGCGTCAGCGCCGACGACGGCACCTTCGACTTCGCCATGCTGCCACGGCCGCCGTGGGCGCTGAGCGTGGACCACCCGGACTACACGCCGGTCGCGCTGCCCATCGAGGAGGTCGGCCGGCGCCCCCTGCAGGTCACCCTCCGCGCCGGAGGGACCCTGGTGGGGAGCGTGCGGGACCGCTGGGAGGCCACGCCGCTCGGCGGCGCGCGGGTGGTCCTGGTGGGCCCCGAGGGCCCCGAGAGCCAGGAGGACAGCCGGGTGACCGACGGCGCCGGGGAGTATCGGTTCGAGCGGCTGCCCCTGGGTCGCTACACCCTCACCGCGTCGGCCCTCGGCCGGACCGATGCGGCGGCGACGGTCGCCCTAAACGGGGCGAGCGCGACCGTCCCCCTCCTGGAGCTCGGCGCCGCCGGCGCCATCTACGGCTCGGTGGTCGACGCCATCGGCGAACCGGCGGTCGCGGCGCGGGTCCGCACCGGCGATCTGGAAGTGGTCGCGGGCGACGACGGGACCTTCCGACTGGCTCCCCTGGCGCCCGGGATCCACGAGGTGAGCGCGAGCCATCGCGCGGGCGGCACCGCGGCGCCGCAACAGGTGCGCGTGGACGCCGAGGGGAGCACCGAGATCCGCTTCGTGCTGCCCCAGCGGGTGCCCACGACGGCGGCGACCGAGGCCCCGCGCTTCACCACCGGGGTCGCCGCCACGGTGGACCGGCGGGGCGGCGCGGTGGTGGTCACCGCGGTGGTCCCCGGGACCCGCGCGGCCCGGCTCCTCCGGCCGGGGGACCGCCTGGTGGCCATCGACGGCGAGGCGGTGCTCTCCGCGGGCCAGGCGCGGGGGATGCTGCGGGGCCCGACGGGCACCAGCGCCCAGGTCGAGGTCGAGCGGAGCGGCCGCTCGCTCCGGCGCTCGGTGCCCCGAGAGCGCTTTCAGGAACCCTGAGGCTCGTTGGCTTCCAGGACCCGGAGGACGTTCTCCCCGAAGATCGCCCGCACCGGTAGGTCGCGGTCCTCGAGGACTTCCCGGAGCGCGCCCAGGTCGCCCACGTCGGTCATCCCCAGCGGGAGCTCGGGGACGCCGTCGAAGTCGGACCCCAGGCAGGCCGCCTCGGGTCCGGCGACCTCCACCACGTGGGCGATGTGGTCCGCGATGGTGGCCAGGGTGGGCGGCTCGAGCTCGGGGTCGAGCTCACGCGCCATCGCGAAGACCCGCGCGCCTTGGTCCACCCAGCTCGGGAGCGCGTCGTCCTCCATCGCGCGGAACCGCGCCCGGCGCCGCCACTCGAGTTTGGCCCGGCGCTGCGCGTAGGGGGCGTCGATGTACCGGTTGTAGAAGTTGATGCACACCGCGCCCCCGTTCTCGCCCACTCGGCGGAGCATGGGGTCGCTCATGTTCCGGGGGTGCTCGGCGAGCTCCCGGGCCGAGGAGTGGCTGGCCAGCACCGGCCGCTCGGTCACCTCCATGATGTCCCAGAACGTCCGGTCGCTGACGTGGGAGACGTCGACGATCATGCCCAGGGCGTTCATCTCGCGAACCACCCGGCGGCCGAGTTCGGTGAGCCCCTCCTCCGGGTGATCGTCCATCGACGCGTGCCCCAGGGCGTTGTCCGTCGACCAGGTGATGGTGAGGTACCGATTGCCGAGCCGGTGCAGCTCCCGCAGCCGCTCGATGACCAAGTCGGGGTCGTCGGTACCGAAGGCCTGGGCGCCCTCGACGCCCATGAGGATGGCCGCCTTGCCCTCGCGCGCCGCGGCCCGAACTTCGGCCGCCGTGGTGCAGAGCGCCAGCTCGGCCGGGTGAGCTTCGGTCCACTCGCGGATGACCCGGGTCAGCGCCAGGGCGCGCTCCCAGCGGGCGGCGCCATGGAACTTCCCGGGGTTCACGAAGACGCTGAAGAACGCTCCGGTGAGACCCCCGGCGCGCATGCGCGGGACGTCGAGGTGGCCGCCCGGGAGCTCCTCGAGGGGGTCGTCGCCCTCGTCGAGCATCCGCTGCGGGGTGTCCACGTGGGTGTCGAGGGCGAGGATGGGCCCGTCGTCGGGCTCTTCCGCGGGGACGTTCGGGACCGGCTCGGGGGCCTCGGGCTCCGAAGGCGGCGCCTCGGGGAGTGGCTCGCTCTCCGCTCCGGGACCGGGGTCCTCGCAGCCGCCGCACCCGACCACGCACGCCAGGGTGAGCCCTACGAGAAGTCGTCCAACCGGTCGCATGACCTTTCGATACCATGCGCGCCGTGCCCAAGACCGCGCCCCCGGATCAAAAGCCCCTGCGGACTCTCCTGGTGGTGGAGTCCCTCGACCGAGGGCAGGTCCTCGCCTACCCGCTCGTGGCCCCCGAGCACGTCGCCGCGGGCGAGGAGGAAGACGTGCTCGTCGGCATGGGGCTCTTCCTCGCCGAGCTCCTCCCCGGGCAGCCTCCGCACGTGGTCGCCCGCTTCGCCCTGCCGGCCCTCGACGGGGAGGACGACCCCGCTCCCCTGCTCGAGGCCTTCGAGCTCGAGCTGGTGGACCGCTCGCTCCCCCCGAAGCTGCGACGCTCCGCGCCCTTCACGGCGCACGGGGTGGTGATCCCCCATGGCGACGGCCGCTGGGTCCTGCTGCCCGCCCTGGGTCACACCGTCTACGTCGGCCCCGACGACGACCTGGTCGAGGTGGTACGCACCGAGGTGCAGGCGCGCCTCGACGCCTACGAGGCGCCGCTGCGGGAACAGCTCACCTGGCTCCCGGCGCCGCACGTGGGGCTGCGCTGGATCGACGTGGAGTGGCAGCGGGGCTCGCGCCCCCAGGGCGCCCAGGACATCGCGCGCCGCTTGGCCGACGCGCAACGTCGGCGCTACGCCCATCAAGTGCTCGCGGAGGTGGGCCGCGACCTCTTGGCGCCGCCGGGCCCGGGGCACCCACCGCTGGTGGGGCGCGACGCCTTGGTGGCCGACCTCGAGGCTCTCCTGGAGGCCGACGAGCGCACCAGCGTCTTGCTCGTCGGAGACGCCGGCGCGGGCAAGAGCGCCGTCTTCGAGCGGTGGCTCGAGCGGCGGCGCGCGGCCCCGGACGCAGGCCCCGTGTTCCAGACCAGCGGCGCCCAGCTGATCGCCGGCATGAGCGGCATGGGCCAGTGGCAAGCCCGACTCGAGCGGGTCCTCGACGCCTGTGACGTCCTGGACGCGGTGCTCTACTTCGACGACCTCGCCGACCTCTTCGACGCTCGCGGCGAAGCCCGAGTCGATCTCTCGGCGCCCCTCGCGCGCGCCCTCGACGCTGGTCGCCTGCGACTCGTCGCGGAGATCACGCCGGCGCTCCTGGGCGAGATCGGAGGCCGTCGCGAGGCGTTCTTCCGCAACCTCCAGAACCTGCGCGTCGAGCCGGCGGACGCGTCCCTCGGGCGCCGCGCCCTCGAGGCGCGGCGCGCGGCCATCGCCGATTCCCTCGCGGTGACCGACGACGCCCTCGAAGCGATGATGTCCATCGGGAAGCGCTTCCTCCCCTACCGGCCGCACCCGGCCAAGGTCACCGACCTCTTCGACGGCGTGGTGCGGGCCGCCCGCGACCCGCTGAGCGAGCTCCCGCGGGTCACCGCCCGCGACGTCCATCGCCTCTTCGGCGCCGAGAGCGGGATCCCGGAGATCCTCCTGCGCGAGGACCGGTCGCTGGACGCCGACGAGCTGCGGGCGCACTTCAACCAGCACGTGGTCGGCCAGCCCGCCGCCGTCGACGCGGTGGTGGACACCCTCTGCGTCGCCAAGGCCGGACTCCAGGCGGGGGACAAGCCCCTCGCGACCTTCCTCTTCGCGGGGCCGACCGGAGTGGGCAAGACCGAGCTCGCGCGGGCGCTCGCGCGATTCCTCTACGGGTCCGCGGAGCGGCTCCTGCGCTTCGACATGAGCGAGTTCGCGGATCCGTGGGCCGCCGAGCGACTCATCCGGGGCACCGGCGGCGAAGAGGGCGAGCTCACCCGCCGCATCCGCCAACAGCCCTTCGCCGTGGTGCTCCTCGACGAGATCGAGAAGGCCCACCCCACCCTCTTCGACCTCCTCCTGCAGGTGACCGGCGAGGGTCGCCTCACGGACGCGCGCGGGCGCACCGCGTTCTTCCACGACGCGATCCTCGTGATGACCAGCAACATCGGCGCCACGGAGCGCCGCCGGCCCATCGGCCCGCGAGCCACCGACGCCGCGGACGAGCTCGGCCGGCACTACGAGGGCGCGGTGCGCCGGCTCTTTCGACCGGAGCTGGTGGGTCGCCTGGACCGCATCATCCCCTTCGCGCCCCTCGACGCCGAACGGGTCCGCGCGATCGCCGACCTCCAGGTGGCCCGCATCGCCAGCCGGCGTGGTCTGCGCAGCCGGAGCCTGGGCCTGCAGGTCGAACCGGCGGCCCTCGACCGGATGGTGCGCGAGGGCCACGACGAGCGCTACGGCGCCCGCGCGCTGCGGCGCGAGCTGGAGGACCGCGTGGTCGCGCCGGTCGCCGAGTGGATCGCCGCCAAGGCGGGGGACCGGCCGGGTGGGGTCCTCCGCATCCACCCGATGGAGGACGGGGTGGAGCCCGCCAGCGAGACCCTCGTCCGCCGAGGGCTCGGGATCACCTTCGAGGGTTCGGCTCGTCAGGCCCGGGAGGACCTGAGCACCCTGACCGCGTTGCAGACCCTGCGCCGAGACATCGACGATGGCTTCTCCCTCCCGGCGCCGGTCGGTGCTCGAGAGCGCACGGCCTTCCTGCTCGCGGAGATGACCCTGGCCGCGACCCGCGGCGAAGCCGGGAACATCGGCGCGCTCCAGCGCGAGCACCACGGGCTCCGCGAGCGGCTCGACGCCCTCGACGCGCTCCGGGACGAGGCCGTCGCTCTCGAGGAGATGTGCTTCGTCACCGCGATGGACGGAGAGCCCCTGCCGGTCATCGACGACGAGGTCGCCGGGCTGCGACACCGCAGCCGGATGGCGCTCCTCGCGCTCTACCTGGAGCTCGAGTCGCACTCGGAGATCACCGTGCTCTGCCAGGAGTGGGATGACGGGCGGACCCTGAACCACTGGCTCCTGCCGCTGCTGCGCTCCCTCGACGAACGCGGATGGACCGCCATCGTGCACCTCTTCAAGGACCCGCAGCCGACCGAGGGGTGGCCCGCGGGTCGCGCCTTCGGCCCCCCTCGATCCGCCGAGTGGCTCATCGAGCGCCTCGAGCGATCGGAGCGCGAACGGATCACTTGTGTCGTGCGCCTACGTGGCCCCGACGTCGGCACACTGGTCGGCGTGGAGACCGGCGTGCACCGCTACCTCGGCCTCCCGGCGCCCAGTTCGGTCACCCATCACATCGCGCGCCTGATGGCCTTCCGCTCCACGTTGACCGAGCGGGACTGGGACCACCCCGCGATGCAGCCCGGAAAGCCCCCCACGCCCAAAGAGGCCGCGCGCATGACGATCTGCCGCTACACCGACGAGCGCCCCAACCGGACCCTCCCCCCGGGCTACGTCGACGTCCCCCTCGAACGGTATTGGGACCCCGAGAACAGCGATGAGCTGGCGCTGCGCACCCTGATGAGCCTGGACCAGCGGGGTCTCCGGTGGAGCGAGGTCTACCCGGCGGAGCTCGAAGCGCCCCGCGCCGAGAAGGAGAGCGACCGATGAGGGTGTGGCTCCCCCTCTACGTCCGCCGCCAAGGCGGTCTCCAGGAGCTCTACACCCTGGGCCTCGGCCCGCTGAGCGCGCACGGCCGCGGTCGCCACCCGGCGCGGATCAAGCGGACCCTCGCCGACGAGCTCCAGAAGACCCTCCTCGAGCGACCGGCGACGGTGATGAAGCGCTTCGAGCGCCGGCCGGGCACCAAGCTGGAACGGCTCCGGCTCGAGCTCCGACTGGGCCGGGGCCGCAAGCGCACGGGCCTCTTCCCGCTGATCGTGGAGCGCCTCCCGGATGGGGGAAACGTCGCCGTGTATCACCCGCTCCGCCAGGCCGAGGTGATGCTCTCGGACCTCGGACGATTCCGGGAGGATGCGGCCCGCTTCTTCGCGGACCGGTGGACCGACCTCGACGACGAGGCCATCGCGGCCCTCGAGACCGACGGCAAGGACCGACTGGAAGCGTTCGCCACGACGCTGCACCCCGTCGACCTGTTGGACACCCTGCCCGCTCGACGGCGCAGCGTCTTCGACGACCTCGAGGTCGGCCCGCGAGAGCGGGGGGCCCAGCGCAAGCCCGACCCACGCCGGGGCGTGCCGCGGATCCTCCGGGAGCTGGGCGAGGACTGGACCACCGCCGCCGCCGACGAGAGCCTGCACCTCGGTCGGCCGCGCGAGCGATGGCGAGACCGCCTGGGCCAGCTCCTGTGCGTCGACCACCCGCGCCCCTTGGTGTTGGTCGGTCCGCCCGGTGCGGGGAAGCGGACCCTGCTCCGTCGCGCCACCGACGACCTGCTGCGCCACGACGGCTTCGGCACCCACCGGAACCTCGACGAGGTCCGCCATGTCATCGAGCTGACCGGCAGCCGGCTCATCGCCGGGATGTCCTACGTTGGCGATTGGGAGAAGCGCTGTCAGGAGATCCTCGAGGCCTCCGGGGCCGGCCGCTTCCTCTTGCTCTTCCAGGACCTCCACACGCTCGGCCGGGTCGGGCAGAGCCGCGACTCCGCCCGGAGCGTCGCCGACTTCTTCCGAGGTCCCCTCGGCCGCCGGGAGGTCGTCCTCCTCGGCACCGCCACCGACGCCCAGTGGCGCCGTCTCGAAGAGGACGCGCCGGGCTTCGCGGCGGCCTTCACCGTGCTCCGGATCGACGCCGCCTCGCGGACGGAGACCCTCCGGATGATCCTGCACGAGGTGGCCCGCATGGAGCAGGACGAGCGCCTCGCCTTCGACCCCGAGCTGATCTTCGACCTCGTGGGGCTCGCGGCTCCTCTGGTCGAGGGCGTGCTGCCCGGGTCTGCGCTGGACCTCCTCGGGGGCCTCGGCAAAGGCATGGCGGGCCAGGGAGGGAACCGCACCGTCATCGACGGCGGCCTGCTGATCGACGCGCTCGAGGTCCGGACCGGCCTCGCCGCCGATCTCATCGAGCCCGAGCTCGACCTGCCGCGTCAGGAGGTGATCGACTTCCTCGACGCCCGGGTCATGGGGCAGCCCGAGGCCCTCGACGCCGTCGCCGACCTGGTGCTCCGCATTCGCGCCGGGATGACCGACCCGGAGCGACCGCTGGGGACCTATCTCTTCACCGGCCCCACCGGGACCGGCAAGACCGAGCTGGCCAAGGCGCTCACCGAGTTCCTCTTCGCGGAGAGCGCCGACCGCCTGGTCCGCTTCGACATGGGCGAGCTCTCCGGCCCCGACGCCCCCGCGCGCCTCGCCGGTGACCGCTTCGAACCGCGTGGTCTCCTGACGGAGGCGGTGCGTCGCCGGCCCTACTGCGTGCTCCTCCTCGACGAGATCGAGAAGGCCCACCCCTCGGTCCTCTATCTCCTCCTGCAGATCCTGGAGGACGGACGGCTCACCGACGCCGCCGGCGACCAGGCGGATTTTCGCCACGCGGTCGTGGTCCTCACGTCCAACCTGGGGGCGCGCGCCAAGCCCTCCGTGGGCTTCGGTGAGACGGACCGCTCGGACGCCCTCGACGTGACCCGCGCGGTCCGGGAGTTCTTCCCGCCGGAGCTCTTCAACCGCATCGATCGGGTGGTTCCCTTCCGGCCCCTCGACGAGGCGACCGCCGAGCGCATCGCGGTCAAGGAGCTCGCCAACCTCCTCGGGCGCCGCGGGCTCACCGAGCGCAACGTCTTCGTCAGCGCGACCCGCAGCGCCGCCGAGCGAATGGCGCACGAGGCGTTCGATCCCAGCGCGGGCGCTCGCTCGGTCCGGCGCTACCTGGAGCGGACCATCGCGCCGGTCCTCGCCGACCACCTCGCCTCCACCGTCCGCCCGGAGCTCGAGCTCGTGCGCATCCGCTCCGAAGACGGCGGCTACGTCCTCGATGCCGAGCCCCTGGTCGAGGCCGAACCGCGGGCCGGCCACAGCACCCTCGAAGAGCTCGTCGATGCCCGCGCCGTCGACGTGGCCAAGGCCCTCCCCGGCGCGCTCGCCTGGCTCGACTCGGTGGAGACCTCCGGCGAGCTCTCGACCCTCTCCCAGCGGATCTCGGTCCACCTCGGTCGCTTCGAGAGCGGGGGCCGCGCCAGCGACGCCGACGCGGTGGTGCGCCTCGGGCAGCTCCGCGACGAGCTCGCCCACTTCCGCGAACACCTCGCCGCCTTCGTGCACTACGAGGACCGGCGCGAAGAGGCTCAGCGGATCCTCGAGGCGGAGAACCGGCGCCGACGCCGGCTCCCCCGCAAGGAAGTGGAGGACGGGCGCCACTCCCGGGCCCACTTCCTCCACCCGCGCTGGATGCTGCCGCCCATGCCGCGGCAGGACGCCCGGGAGATGCTCGCGGCGCTCGCGGAGGTCGCGTTCCTCCGGCGCCTGCTCGCCGCGCCGCTGGACAGCCCCTGGCGCGTGACGCTCCACCTGCGGGTCCTCGGCGACGCTCGCTCGGGGTTCGTCGGGCTCTCCCAGGCGCTCCGGCGGCACTACGTGTCCCAGCGCGGCGAGCTCGAGGCGGTGGCCGTGATGGGCCCCGAGGGTCCCGAAGAGCGACCCATCGCCAGCGTCGACCAGGCGGCGCGGGAGGTCGCCATCACCCTCGTCGGCCTGGGTCTGGAGACCCTCTGGGCCGACGAAGACGGCTGCCACGTCTGGACCACCAGCCATGGTCGCTCCGAGGTGGTCCGGGTCCGGGTGGTCCCCGAGAAGACGGCGCTGGAGGTCCTGCGCGAGGAGGCGGAGGCGCGCGACGCCTACGAAGCCGGCGGGCCCGACACGACCGGCGGCCTCGGGGTCGCCGTGCGCCGCATCCACTTCGACGGCGTCCCGGGGACGCGCAGCTCCTTCCCCCTGACCATCGAGGACTACCGCCTGAGCCATGTCTTCGACCGCCGGGCGATGACCGTCGACGAAGGCCTCGACGCGCTGCTCTGGTTGCGCATGGCCTGGCTCGAGGGGAACGAGGACGGGCGATGAGTCGAGACGAGGGCAGCCTCCGGGTCTACTACGTGCACCACCCCTCGGGGCGGTGCAGCGGGTACCTCTTGCGCAAGCGGGCGAACCTGGGCGACCCGCCACCGCCCGCGGCCTTCGGGACCCACGAGGGCGAGGTGCTGGAGGCCCTGGAGACGGAACTCCAGGACCGGCTGGTCCGCGGTCAGGAGGACCTCGAGCGCTACCTCTGGAGCGAGACCTTCGCGACCCAGCGGATCGACGTCGTGATCCACCCGGCGACGATGGTCGACCGACACCCGGTGATCGGGCGCCGGGAGCTCCCGCTGCGGATGACCTACGCCTGGTCGCGAACGGAGAGCGGGGCCTATCGGGTCATGCTGCCGCGCTACGACTGGTGGATCCTCCTCCAGGATCTGGAGACGGCGGCCGCGGCCATCGGGACCGCCGTGACCGGCGCCCTCCTCGGCGCCGATCCGCGGGACCTCTACGACTTCCGCGCCGAGGGCGAGGAGCGGGTGGGCGCTCACGCGCCGCGCCTGATCAAGGCGCCCCGCGCGGACCGGAACCGGGAGCCGGATCCGCCGCCGGCCCTCGACTCCGTGGCCGACGACTGGCTCCGCGCCGCGGCGCGCAAGAAGCTCCCCCGGCTGGTCGGTGCTCCCGGGTTGAACCTGGCGCCCGCGGTACGGCGCTGGCCCCGCCCTTCCCTCCTGCTCGTCGGCGACCCCGGGGTCGGCAAGACCACCGAGGTCCAGCACCTGGCCCGGGCGCTCCTCCGCGAACGTCGCGGGGGTGCCGGCGACGTACCCGGTCTGTGGGCCACCTCCAGCGAGCGGCTCCTCGCCGGCATGGTCTATGTGGGCATGTGGCAGGAGCGCCTGCTGAAGGTCGTCGACGAGGCCTCGCGCCTGGGCGAGGTCCTCTACGTGGACAAGCTGCTGCCCCTGATGCGGCCCCAGTCGTCGGGCTCCTCGCTCCTCGACCTCCTCTTGCCCGCGATGCGCCGCGGCGACCTCTCGGTGATCGCCGAGTGCAACCCGACCGAGCTCAGCCACGCCCGCCGGCTCGACCCCGAAGCCGTCGACGTCTTCCGGCGCCAGCACGTAGCGCCCCCGCAGCCCCAGGTGCTCCAGCAGATGCTCCAGGCCTACGCCGAGCGCGGCGGGCGCACCTTCCACCCGCGAGCCCTCCGGCGCCTGGTCACCCTCCAGGGCGCCTACCGACGGGATCGCAGCTTCCCGGGCAAGGCGTTCCGCTTCCTCGATTGGGCCGCCCGGGCCCCCGACCTCCCCGCGCGCTTCGATCCCGCGGACGTCGAGCGGGCCTTCGCCCGGCGCACCGGGCTCCCCTTGGAGATCATCAGCGACGCCCAGACCGCGAGCGCCGCGACCATCGCCTCGCGGCTCCGGGAAGAGGTGATCGGCCAGGACGCGGCTTGCGACGCGGCGGCCGCGGTCCTCGCGGCCTTCAAGGCGGGGTTGAACCCGCCGGATCGACCCATCGGCACGCTCCTCTTCGTGGGTCCGACCGGAGTCGGCAAGACCCAGCTCGCCAAGCGGATCGCCGGCTACCTCTTCGGCTCGGCCGACCGCTTGGTGCGCGTGGACATGAGCGAGTACGCGGTCCGCGGAGCGGCCCAGCGGCTCCTGCGCACCGGCCGCGGCGTGCGGAGCCTGGCCACCCAGGTCCGGGACGAGCCCCTCTCGGTGGTCCTCCTCGACGAGATCGAGAAGGCCGCGCCGGACGTCTACGACCTCATGCTCGGGGTGCTCGGCGAGGGTCGGCTCACCGACGACCAGGGCCGGATGATCGACTTCCGTCAGACCCTGGTGCTCGCGACCTCCAACCTGGGCGTCGAGGACCGCTCCCCGGTCGGCTTCGACGCCGAGCGCGACGCCCACGACTACGGCCGCGCGGTCCGGGAGCACTTCCGACCGGAGCTCGTCGGTCGCATCGACCGCATCGTGCCCTTCCGCTCACTCCGCGAGGAGGACCTGCTCCGCATCGTCGACCTGGAGCTGGTGTGCATCCGGGCCCGCGAAGGGCTGGTCCGCCGCGGCATCGTCCTGGAGGTGCCTCCGGCGATGCGCGCGCTCCTGGCGCGCGAGGGCCACGATCCGGTCTACGGAGCGCGGCCGCTCCGCCGCGTCTTGGAGACCCGGCTGGTCACGCCCCTGGCGGTCCACCTGGCCAAGCACCCCCAGGTCCGCGACACCACCTTCGTGGCCACGCCCGAGGGCCCGGTCCCGCGCGCTTGATGGGCTCGGCCCTCGCCCGGAGCGCGCTCAGCCCTTGGATTGAAGCGCGCTCGGCCCCTCGCCCTTGGCGGGATGGAAGACGCCGCGCTCGGTGTAGACCGCGTGGACCAGCCGGCCGGGGGTCACGTCGAAGGCAGGGTGCCGCACGCCGATGCCGTCGGCGACCAGCGTGGTACCGCCGACCCGCGCGACCTCGTCGCGGGGGCGCTCCTCGATGGGGATGCCGGACCCGTCGGACATCGTGAGGTCCACCGTGCTCCAGGGCGCGGCCACGGTGAAGGGGACTCCGTGCTCCTTGGCCAGGACCGCCACCGAGTAGGTGCCGATCTTGTTGGCCACGTCGCCGTTGGCCGCGATGCGGTCACTGCCCACCACGACGAAGTCGATCTCGCCCCGCTGGAAGAAGTGACCGGCCATGTTGTCGCTGATGACCTCCACCGGGATCCCGTCGACGTGGAGCTCCCACGAGGTCAGCCGCGCTCCCTGCAGGTAGGGCCGGGTCTCGTCGGCGAGCACGCGGATCTTCTTGCCCGCGGCGTGGGCCGCGCGGATCACCCCGAGCGCGGTGCCGTAGCCCCCGGTGGCCAACGCGCCGGCGTTGCAGTGGGTGAGGATGGTGGCCCCGTCGGGCACGTCCCGCGCCCCGAGCTCGCCCATCGCGTGGCAGGCCAGGACGTCTTCGCGGTGGATGGCCTCGGCCTCGGCGCGCATCGCCTCGTAGCGCTCCCGCGGGTCCAGCTTGGCCACCTCGGCCGCCTTGCGGCCCATGCGGGCGATGGCCCAGGCCAGGTTCACCGCGGTCGGCCGGGTCGCGTTCAGCACCCGGCCGGCGGCGCCATTGGCCACCAGGAAGCTGGCCGCGTCGCCCTCCTCGGTTCGCGCCACCATGACGAGCGCGTAGGCGGCGGCGATGCCGATGGCCGGCGCGCCTCGCACCACCATGTCCCGGATGGCGTCGGCGACCTGATCGGGCTTGTCGTAGCGATGGTAGGTGACCTCGCTGGGCAGCTTCCGCTGCTCGAGCATCACCACTTCGCCGGTGGCCGGTTCGTACTCGACCGGGAAGAAGGCCTGGGGGCCCTCCGAGAAGGTGATGGGGGTCCGGGAAAGCTCGGGGATCGGGATGCTCATCGGTCGCTCATTCGCCCGCGAGCAGCCGCTCGAGGGTCTCCTTGACGGTCTTGGGGTTGGCCTTGCCACGGGAGGCCTTCATCACTTGGCCCACGAAGTAACCGATCACGGCGGTCTTCCCTTCGCGGAACTGGGTCACCTGGGCGGGGTTGGCGTCGAGGACCGCGCGGACCTGCGCCTCCAGGGCCTCGGCGTCGTTCTCCTGCGCCAGCCCCTCGCGCTTCACCAGGGTGGCGGCGTCGAGGCCCTCGTCGATCATGAGGCCGAGCACCTTCTTGGCCGCCTGGCCATGGATGGTGTCGCCCGCCAGCAGATCGAGGAGGCCCGCCAGCGCCGCCGGCGCCACGGGGACGTCGGCCTCCAGGCCCTGGGTGCCGATCCGTCCGAGCACCTCACCCTGGACGAAGTTCGCCACCTTCTTCGGCTCCATCGCGGTCGCGGCGCAGACGGCGTCGAAGTAGCGCGCGACCGCCGGATGCTGACCCAGGACCCCGGCGTCGTACTCGGTGAGCCCCGCCTCGACCCATCGCGCCTCGCGCGCCGCGGGGAGCTCGGGCACCTCGGCGCGCCAGCGCTCCAGCGTGGCCTCGTCCAGCACCAGCGCCGGGAGATCCGGGTCCGGGAAGTAGCGGTAGTCGGCGGCCTCTTCCTTGCCGCGCATGCTCCGGGTCACGCCGGCGGCCTCGTCCCAGCTCCGGGTCTCGCGCTCGACGCGACCGCCGCTCTGGAGCACCGCCCGCTGGCGAGCGATCTCCGACTCCAGCGCCAGGCGGACGAAGCGGAAGGAGTTCACGTTCTTGATCTCCACCCGCTCGCCGAAGACATCGCTCCCCAGGGGTCGCAGGGAGATGTTGGCGTCGCAGCGGAAGGAGCCCTCCTCCAGGTTGCCGTCGTTGACGCCCGCCGTCATCAGCAAGCTCCGCAGCGCGCGCAGGTAGGCCTCGGCCTCGGCGGGAGAGCGGAGGTCCGGCCGGCTCACGATCTCCAGCAAGGGCACGCCGCCGCGGTTGAAGTCGACCCGGGTCTGGCTCCCCACGTGGGTGCTCTTGGCGGCGTCCTCCTCGAGGTGGGCTCGCTCGAGCGCGACCGTGCGGCCCTCGAAGGTCACCGCGCCGCCCTCGTTGATGGGCAGCTCCATCTGGGAGATCTGATAGCCCTTGGGCAGGTCGGGGTAGAAGTAGCTCTTGCGCGCGAAGCGGCTGGCACGGCTCACCGTCGAGCCGAGCGCGAAGCCGGCCCGCACCGCCAGCTCGATGGCCCGGGCGTTGGGCACGGGCAGCGCCCCCGGGTAGCCCAAGCACACCGGACACACCTGGGTGTTCGGGGCCGCCCCGTAGGTGGTCTCGCATCCACAGAAGAGCTTGGTGCGCGTCGCGAGCTGGGCGTGGACCTCCAGCCCGATGACCGTCTCCCATGTCGTCATCGGTCGAACACCTGCATCGCGGAGAAGAGCCGCGCCTCGGCGAAGGGCGGGGCCACGAGTTGGACCCCGACGGGCAGCCCGCCCACCTCGCCGGCCGGCGACGAGGACGCCGGCAACCCGGCGAGACTCACCGGCACCGTGAACACGTCCGCGGCGTACATGGCCACCGGGTCCTCGGTGCGGGCGCCGAGGGGGAAAGCGACCGTCGGCGCCGTGGGGGAGAGCAGGAGGTCCACGCCTTCGAACGTCCGCGCGTAGCTGCGGCAGAGCGCGGTCCGGGCCCGCGAGGCCCGCACGTAGGCCTCGTCGGCGTAGCCTTCGCTCAGGGCGTAGGTCCCGAGCACGATGCGGCGGACGACCTCGGGGCCGAAGAGCGCCCGGGTCTGGCGGTAGGTGTCGGCCAGGTCCCGGCCGCTCACCCGGGTCCCGTAGCGGGCGCCGTCGAAGCGCGCGAGGTTGCTCGCCGCCTCGGCGGGCGCGACGAGGTAGTAGGCGTCGAGCCCCAGGTCCAGGTGGTCCACCGTCGCGTCCACCAAGGTCGCGCCGGCGGCCTCCAGCTTCCGCGCGGCGTCCTCGACGACCTGGGCCACGGCGCCATCGGACTGGCGAAAGGTGGAGCGCAGCACGCCCACCCGCAGCCCGGCCACGCCGGCCTCCAGCGCGGCCGTGCCCGACTCCACCGGCCGGTCGGCGCTGGTGGCCTCCCGCGGGTCCGGTCCCGCGATCGCGTCATAGAGCGCCGCGCAGTCGGCGGCGGTGGCGCCGAAGGGACCCACCTGGTCCAGGCTCGAGGCGAAGGCCACCAAGCCGAAGCGGGAGATCCGCCCGTAGGTGGGCTTGAGCGCGTGGACCCCGCAGTAGGCGGCGGGCTGCCGCACCGAGCCGCCGGTGTCGCTGCCGAGGGCCATCGGGACCCAGCCCGCGCCGACGACCGCCGCCGACCCGCCGCTCGAACCGCCCGGGACCCGCTCGGGGTCCTTCGGGTTGCGGGTCGGACCGAACGCCGAGTTCTCGGTGGACGAGCCCATGGCGAACTCGTCCATGTTGGTCTTGCCGAAGAGCAGCGCCCCCGCGTCGCGGAGTCGCGCGACCACGGTGGCGTCGTAGGGCGCCTCCCACTCGGCGAGCATGCGGCTGCCGCAGGTCGTCTTGGTGCCCCGCTGGCAGAGGTTGTCCTTGATGGCCACCGGGACCCCGGCGAGCGGAAGCGTCTCACCCGCGGCGCGGCGTCGATCGAGGGCATCCGCGTCGGCGAGGATCCGTGCCCGGTCCAGCTCGAGGAAGGCGTGGAGGGCGTCGTCGCCGACCCGCTCCAGGGCCGCCTCGGCCAGGGACCGAACGGTCGCGCCGGCCGTGACGGCGGCCCGGTGGTCGACCAGGGTCACTGGTCGCCTCCCCGCGAGAGGACCGCCGGAACCACGAAGAGCTCATCGGTGGCCTCGGGGGCCGCGCCCAGGGCGACCTCGCGCTCGAGCCCTTCGGTGGGCTCGTCGGGACGAAGCCGGGCGGCCTCGGCCACGCCATAGGTGGGCGGCAGGTCGCCGAGCTCCGCCTCGCGCAGCTTCGTCATCGAGTCGAGCACCCGCCCGAGGTCCCGGCGCAGCGCGGCGCGGGCCTCGCCCTCCACTTCGAGGGCCGCGAGACCCAACATCCGCTCCAGGGTCGCGTCGTCGATCATGCGGCCCTGGCTCTACTGCATTCGCACTGCGGACGCGACCCTCGCCGAGGAACTCCCTCGGTCTAGGCGCAGGAGCCGAAGGCGCAAAGGCACGTCCGGCCGCACATGCCGCAGTTCAGGGGATCGACCAGCGTGTTGGCGCAGCTCCCCGAACAGCACTGCTCGCCGACCCCGCCACAACTGTCGCCGCAAGCACCGCAGTTGGCGTTGGTCCCCAGAGTGACGCAGGATCCTCCGCAGCAGGCCTGGTTGGACCCGCAGCTATTTCCACAACCGCCGCAGTGGTTGACGTTGGTCAGCGTGTCCACGCACGACGTCCCGCCGCAGCAGCTCCGGCCGCCGGTGCACGCCGGGTTGCTCCCGCACATGCAGGTCCCGTCCGCGCAGGTCTCCCCGGTCGCACACGCAGGCGTGCAGAGCGGCGCCCCGCAGACCCCGGCGTTGCAGACCTGGCCGGCCCCGCAGACGTTGCCGCAGCTCCCGCAGTTCGCGGCGTCGGTCTGGGTGTCCGCGCACCCGGTCCCGCAGCAGGTGTTCCCACCGGTGCAGGCGGCGCCCCCGGCGCACTCGCAGGTCTCGGTGGCGGCGTTGCACACCTCGCCGGCCGCACACGCGGGATCGCACGGGAGGTCGACGCAGGCGCCGGCGACGCACCCCTGGGTCGCGCCGCAAGCGACCCCGCAGTCACCACAGTTGTTCGGATCCGTCTGGAAGTCGGCGCAGGAGCCGCCACAGCAGCCCTGACCCTCCGCGCACTGGGCCGTGTCGCCGCAGCGGCACTGGCTGCTCAGGCAGCTGTCGCCCCGGGGCGCACAGGACCGACCGCAGGCCCCGCAGTGGTTCACGTTCCCGGGCAGGGACGCGCACTCGCCATCGCAGCAGCTCTCACCGACCGGACAGGCGCGATCGGGCCCACACGACGTGTCCTCGGGGACGCAGACGCCGTCCTCGCAGGTCTGGCCCGTGGGGCAGGTCATCGGGCACCCGCTGGGCATGTCCACCCCCACCACCATGTCCACCCGGGGGGTGCCGGCGTCGGGGCGGGAGGTGGAGCCCTCCGCGCAACCGAAGAGCACGAAGAGACCGAGCGAGAAGCCAAGGAGCGAGGAAGTTCGGGACATCGGAGCGGTTGACCTCCAAAAGGGGGCACGTCAAGACGACGGAGTGGGGACACCGTCGTGGGAATGATGCACCAGGGATTCGCGCGTCGCCCTTGCGTGGCTTGCGTTCGTCACACCACCCCGGGTGGAAACTCCACCCCCGCGGGAAACTACGGCACCACCTCCGGCGACGACCATGTGACAACGCACCAAGCGCAAGTTTCGTGCACCGATTGCATTTGAACTCGTTTCACACCTGCTGTACCGTCCGTCGCCAACAAATCATTTTGATGTCACTCGACAACATCCAGTGGTTGGCCGACCGAGAAGGTTGGGCCTGGCTCGCCGAAAGGGACGGCGAGTTGCAGATGAACGCTGCCGCCCGGCAGCTCGTCGGGCCGCTCGTGGGCAACGAGTCCTTCGACTCGGTCGCCGCCCGCCTCGCCGATCTCTCGGTGGCCGCGGTGTCCGCGGCCGGCGACCGCACCGAGCTCGCGGGTCGCGACGGCCGGCGCGCCCGCTGGATGGGGACCGACGAGGGCCGGATCCTCATGGTGGCCTTCGAGGCCGAGCCGGCCGCCAAGGCCAGCGAGCCGCCCGTGGAAGGCGATCTGGCGCGCGCCGTCGGCCACGAGCTCGGCAACGCCCTGGGGGCCCTGGTCGGGTGGATCGGGATGCTCCGCGAACACCCGGAGACCTTCACCGTGGAGACGCTCCACCGGCTGGAGCGCGCCGCGTCCACCGCCCGGCGAGCGGCCCGCGATCTCCTGGGCACCGACGAAGAGGTCGACGCAGACGTCGAAGAGGTCCTCCAGGACGTCGCCCGCCTGCTCGAGCCGGCCGCCCGCAAGCGGGGCAACCGCATCGCGGTCCAGGTCACGGGGCTCGCCGGTCCGGTCAGCGTCCGCCGAGGCGAAGTGTTCCGCATCCTGTGGAACCTGGCCCTCAACGCGGTCCAGATCGTCGAGAACGGCACCATCCGGCTCGCGGCGAGCACGCGCAGCGGGCGCCTCTTGCTGACGGTCGAGGACGATGGGCCGGGCATGTCCCCCGCTCTCCGCTCCCGCATCTTCGAGCCCGGATACGGCGAGCGCCCGGGCGGTTCGGGGCTGGGTCTGGCGCTGGTCGCCAGCACCGTCCGCCGACTGCGGGGCGCGGTGAACGTGCGGTCCGAGCTGGGCCAGGGCACCTCGTTCGAGATCCGGCTCCCGGCCCCGCCGCGGACCAGCGCGGTCATGGCCAAGGTCGGCTCCCCGCGCCGGGTGCTGGTGATCGAGGACGATCCGGGCATCCGCGAGTTGGTGGGGACCACCCTGGACCTCCGCGACGTGGAGGCGGTGGTGGTGGACTGCGCGACCGCGGCCCGCCTGGCGGTCTCCCAGGGGCCCTTCGATCTGGCCGTGGCGGATCTGACGCTTCCCGATGGGCGCGGCGACGTCCTCCTCGCGGAGCTCAAGGCCCAAGGCCACGTCGCCCGGACCCTGCTGATGTCCGGGCACGTCGACCCCGGGGTTCTCGCGGGTCCTCCGGATGGGTGGCTCGCCAAGCCCTTCGACGTACCCGAGTTGATCGCCGCCATCGAGGGCCGCGCGGCTCCCGTGGTCGCCGTCGGTTGAGCAGAGCGCGCATCGCCAGTACCTGACTCTGTGTTAGGCTTGCCCAGCCGATGGACCCCGAGCAGAGGCAAGGTTGGACCACGGCGTCCGTGGAAGCGGTCCCGCGCCTCGACGCGACGACCGACCCCACGCCGGGACTGGTGCTGATCTACAGCCGCCTCCACGCCCACCTGCCCTCCGTGCTCCCCTTCGCGGCGGAGGCCACCACCCTGGGACGCGAGGCGAACAACACGCTCTCCATCCCGGAGGCCGCCGTGTCCCGGCACCACGCGCTCGTCGAGCGGCGCGCGGACGGGTACTGGATCGTGGATAATGGCTCCACGAACGGCACCGTGGTCAACGGCGAGCGCGTGGGCGCGCGGATGTTGCGCGACCACGACATCGTCCGGGTGGGCGACACCGTCTTTCGCTACGCGGCCCAGGGCGTCTACCCCTACGGGGCCTACCGTCTCGACGGCGACGTGGTCGCCGCGGCCCGCCCCTTCGAGCACGGAGTCCAGGACGCCGCGCTGGTCGGCGGGTACCAGGTCGACGCCGTCCTCGACCGGCTGGCCCGGGTGGCGCAGACGCTGATCTCGGTGGTCATCACCGGCGAGAGCGGGACCGGCAAGGAGCTGGTCGCCCGCGAAGTCCATCGGCTCAGCGGCCGCACCGGCGCCCTACAGGCGATCAACTGCGCCGCCCTCCCCGCCAACCTCCTGGAGAGCGAGCTCTTCGGCTACAAGAAGGGCGCCTTCACCGGGGCGACCACCGACAAGACGGGCCTCGTCCGGGCCGCCCACAAGGGGACCCTCTTCCTCGATGAGATCGGGGACATGCCCCTGGAAGCCCAGGCGAAGCTCCTGCGGGTCCTCCAGGAGCGCGAGGTCGTGCCCCTGGGAAGCACCGTGGCCCAACCGGTCGACGTGCGGGTGGTCTGCGCGACCCACCGGGACCTCGAGCAGCGGGTCGCCGAGGGCACCTTCCGGGGCGATCTCCTGGCGCGGCTCCGCGAGCTGGAGGTGAAGCTCCCGCCGCTCCGCGAGCGCCGAGAGGACCTCTTCATGTTGGTGCGGCACTTCCTGACCGCCGCCGGACGACCGAAGACCCGGGTCACCTTCCCGTTCATGCTCGCCGTGGCCCACTACGGCTGGCCCTACAACGTCCGCGAGCTGGAGAGCGCGGTGAAGCTCGGCCTGGCCCTCGCCGATGGCTCGGAGCTCGACCTCCCGCACCTCCCCACCCCGGTCCAGCGGGCCCTCGACGGGCACGGGCGCCCCGGAGCCCGCCCGATGACCCCGGTAGCGCCCCCACCGAGCGCCAACGCGGCCCAGGCCCCCCGCAGCGGCCGGAGCCAGGCCCCTGCCGAACACGAGCTCCGCGCGCTGCTGCGCGAACACGCAGGAAACATCGCCGCGGTCGGGCGCGCCCTGGGAAAAGAGCGCATGCAGGTCCACCGCTGGCTGAAGCACCACGACATCGACCCCGAGCCCTACCGCTCGTGACCCCCTCCGTGGGCGGCCGACCCACCGCGTGAGCGAGCGCACACGCGCCCCAAAGTCCCCGTGACAACGGGCACTGACGGCTGACCGTCACGAAATGCACGGTTTGCCGAGAAGATCGCGCGAAACCCTTTCATCGTTCGGGCATGACGATTGCTTCGTGAACGTTTCGTGCGGTCTCTCGCCGATGGCCCCGAAGGCGTTTGCCTTGAAAGGGCTCCCACCCCCACTTACCCTGCCAGCCCTGGACGGGTCGTGTGGGATCCGTCCGTGGAGCAGTCCATGCCGCACGGCGCCGTACCTTCCCGATCAGGCCGCCGTCCCGACGTCGAGGAATCCCTCTGCGTGGGGCGGGAGAACGAGTTGGCTCAGTTGGCCCAACTCTATCGCGACGCGCGAGAGCGCGAACGCCTGGCCCTCCTCGAGGGCCCCAGCGGCAGCGGGAAGTCGCGCATCCTCCAAGAGCTCAGCCGGCGCATCCGGCTCGAAGGCGGCGTGGTCCTCGAGGGCCGCTGTGAACAGGGCCACGCCTTCGGCCCCTTCGCGACCATCGTCGATCGCGCGCTCTCCTTCCTCGGCGACATGTCCCTGCGACCCTCGATCGAGCTGGCCGACCTCGGCTGCTTCGAGGGCTGCCACCCGCTCTGGCACCAGCACGAGCTCAGCCAGGCCGACGGGGCCCAGGGCTCCCGGGAGGCCCGCGAGCGCCGGCTCCGCTTCTTCGACGCGATCCGCGGGCTCCTTCGCGACGTGGCGCGCCTGCGGCCGCCCCTGCTGATCCTCCACGACCTGGAGCGATGCGACGAGGGCACCCTGCAGCTCCTGGACTTCCTCTTCGAGGGCGCCGGTCCGTGGACCAGCGGCGTCTCCCAGGAGCCGCTTCGAGCCCTGGTGGTGGCCAGCGTCCGCGACGACCTCCCGGCCAGCGCGCGCCTGGCCAACCTGCGCGAACACGAAGCCAGCGCGGTGGTCCGGGTCGGCGAGCTCGACGCCGACGGAGTCCGGCAGTTCCTCCAGAGCGAGGCGACGGTGCGCCGCATCCTCGAGCGCACCGGCGGCATGCCGGACGCCATCGAGCTCCTCCTCGAAGCCGAACCCCTGCGCCCGAAGGACCTCCTGGAGCGGCGCATCGAGACCCTCCCCGACGAGGCCCGCTGCCTCCTCGAGGCCCTCGCGGTGCTCGGTCGCCCGGCGGATCTCGACCTCCTGGCCGATCTCGCCGAGGTGAAGGTGACCGCGGCGGAGCGGAAGGGCCTCGAGAGCTCCCAGCTCGTGGAGCGCTCCATCCTCGACGGCCGGATCCTCCTCGGCTTCAGCCGGGCCCGGGACCGCGAGCTCACCTACGAGCGGCTCCCCGAGGACCGGCGACGCGCGCTCCACCGCCGCTGCGCCGATCGCTTCGAAGCCGACGGCGTCGGTCCGGCGGCCCACCACGCGCTGGCGGCCGGCGAGCTCGAGCGCGCCGTCCCCCTCGCGATGGACGAAGCCCACGCCCTCGCCGCGCGTCACGCCCAGGCGGAGGCCGCCGCCCTCCTGGAGCGGGTCCTGGCCGCCGCCGGCGCCTCGGTGCCCACCGAGCTGCGGCGCTACCTGGCCGAACTCTATCGCGTCGCCGGCGACTACCGCCGCGCGCTGGGTCACGCCGAGGCCGTCTGTCTCGCGCGCCCCGAGAGCCCCGAGGCCGCCCACCGGGTCGGCCGCCTGCTCACCCTGGCCGGCGAGCTCGAGCCCGCCGCGCAGCGCCTCCGCGCCGCCCACGAGCTGGCGGGCGCGCGGGGCGAGACCGTCACCCGCACCACCGTCGAGACCCTCCTCGCCGAGCTCGAGTACCAGCGGGCGAACTACGACGAGGCCGAGCGCTGGGCGGAGGACGCGGTGGCCAAGGCCGCCGAGCTCGACGAGCTCACGGTCGAGATCCACGCCCGCAACACCCTCGGCAAGGTCGCCCTCGCCCGCAAGGAAGCCGAGAGCGCCGCCGAGCTCTTCGAGACCAACCGGGCCGCAGCCGAGGCGGCGCGCCTGGGCCACCAGGAAGCCCAGGCGCTCACCAACCTCGGTGTCGCGCGGCTCCGCCAGCAGAAGCTGGACGACGCGCGCGAGTGCTTCGAGCGCGCCATCGTCGTCGCCGCCGAGGTCAACGACTCCCGCGACACCGCCATCGCCACCGAGAACCTCGCGGTCCTCGCGCACCTGCGCCACGACTACAGCGAGGCCCTCGAGCACTACCACAAGGCCGTCTCGCTCCTGAAGCGCCTGGGCAACCGCCCGATGCTCACCCGCGTGGGCATCAACCTCGGCGAGCTCTACCTGAGCATCGGGGACCCCAGCCGGGCGCGCTCCCTCTGCAACTTCGCCCAGCACATGGGCGGCGCCAACCTCCCCGCCTCGTTCGCCGCCGAGTGCATGAAGCTCCGCGGCCGGATCGAGCTGGCCGAGGGCAACCTCGGGACCGGCCGCGCCACCCTGGCCGCGGCGATGGAGACGCTGAATCAGCTGGGCGCAAACCAGGCCATCGAGCTGGTCATCGAGCTCGCTCGCCTCGAGGTGCGCGAGGGCCAGGTGGCCGCCGCCCGCCAGCTCGTGGGCGAGGCGCCGACCTCCGACTCGCCGCGGCACGCCGCCCAGCTCGCCCTCCTCGCCGTGGACATCGAGCGCGCGGCGGGTGGCGACGTCCTGAGCGCCGCCCGCCGGGCCTGCCGCCTCGCCGAAGAGGCCGACGACGAGGTCTTCCGTCTGGAAGCCGAGCTCCGGCTGGCGCGCGCGCTCGCCGAAGCGGACGACGTCGACGGTGCGCACCGGGCCATGAGCGCGGCCGAGGCCCTCGAAGAGAAGCTCACCCAGCGGGTCCCCGAAGAGGGCGTGAGCGCCTGGGTCGGGCGCGATTGCCGGCAGCGCCTGAACGAGGTCGCCTCGCTGGTGTCGAGCCTCGGACCCCGCCGCCACCGGATCTCCAGCCTCCCCGAGGCGCCGCCCCGGCCCACCCGCTCCGCCGAGCACCTGCGCCGATACCCCGACATCGCGGGCAGCTCCGAGTCGGTGGTCCGGCTCCTGGAGGTCATCGACAAGGTCGCCCCGAGCGACGCCACCGTGCTGGTGCGCGGCGAGTCCGGTACCGGCAAGGAGCTGGTCGCCGAGGCGCTCCACCGCCAGTCGAAGCGGGCCGACAAGCCCCTGGTCAAGGTGAACTGCGCGGCACTGGTCGAGACGCTCCTCCTCAGCGAGCTCTTCGGTCACGAGCGCGGCGCCTTCACCGGCGCCAACGCCCGCAAGAAGGGCCGCTTCGAGCTCGCCGACGGCGGCACGCTCTTCCTCGACGAGATCGGCGATATCTCGCCGAAGACCCAGGTGGCCCTCCTCCGGGTGCTCCAGGAGCGGGAATTCGAGCGCGTCGGTGGGACCCAGCCGATCCACGTCGACGTCCGCATCGTGGCCGCCACTCACCGGGACCTCGAGAAGATGGTCGCCGAGGGCACCTTCCGCGAGGACCTCTACTACCG
>DCLA01000128.1:110659-214331 GCA_002320815.1 Myxococcales bacterium UBA1660 | reverse complement strand
CATGCGCCCCGTTCCCCCATGCGCGCCGGCCGGACCCCCGACGCCCATCGATCGGGGCGCGCCGATGTGCGAGCATGGAGCTCGGATGGCGCCCGAACCGATCGCGCATGGCTCTCTGGAGCAGACCCCCTTCGCCCATGTGATCGTCTCGATCGCCCAGCGGGGCATGGAGGGCACGTTGGCGGTCTGGGGCGAGACGTCGGGGCAAGACCGTCTCTACTTCCGCGATGGCCAGGTGGTCCGCGCGCGCTTGCTCCAGCCGAGCGCGGATCTGGTGCGCGGCCTGCTCCCCCTCTTCCGGCGCACGACGACCTACGCGTTCTACCGTGAGGACCTCGTCGGGCCGGGGCAGCTGGAGGGCGCCATCGACTACCGGGCCCTCCTGGTCGCGGGCCTGCGCGGGGGAGTCCCGGACGACGCGGCCGAGGGGGTCTTCGCTCGCTTCGCCGGTCAGCCGCTCCGCCTCGCGCGGGGGGTAGACCTCGCGGCGTATGGGTTCATCGCCCGGGAGCAGGCGTTCCTCGACGCCTTCCGCGCGATGCCCTCGACGGTGGCGGCGGCCATCGGTGGGGCGGGGCACGCCAAGTCGGCGACCCGCGTGCTCTACGCGCTGGCGATCACCCGAGGACTGGAGGTCTTCGAGGGCTCGTTCGAACGGCAGTCGCTCACCGAGATGACCCAGAGCGGCGAGGGCGCACCAGGACGGCCCTCGTCGGCGCCCGGCCGCAGCTCCGCCCCGCAGGGCACGCGCTCCTCGGCCCCGGCGACCGCCTCGACCCCGGCGACCCCTTCCGCCGGCCCTCCGGCCCGATCGACCGCGACCCCGGCGACCGCCTCCGCGACCCCGGCGACCGCCACCGCCGGCCCCTCGACCCCGGCGACCCCCTCGACCCCTTCTACCGCGACCCCTTCTACCGCGACCCCCTCGACCGCGACCCCTTCCGCCGCGCCCGCTGCCCCCCGACCGCGCCCCGCGACACCCCAGCCGACCCGCGCCTCCGGCGACGCGACCCCCCCTGCCCAGAACCGGCAGATCTCGTCGCGCATCCCCCGCGAGACCGATCGCTACCCCGCACCCCGCGCCAGCCTCCCCCCGGAGGCCCAGGAGCGCTGGCAGCAGGTGATCACCAAGGCGCGCACCCTCGACGAGCAGACCTACTTCCAGATGCTCGGCGTGTCCCACTCGGCCAACGCGGAGTCCATTCGCGATGCCTACTTCGCCCAGGTGAAGAAGTGGCACCCGGACCGACTCCCGCCGGACCTCGCCGAGCTCCGGCCGCTCGCCGACGAGATCTTCCAGCACCTGACCAGCGCCCACGAGACGCTCTCGGACGTCGACGAGCGCGGGAAGTACCTCAAGACCGTCCAAGGCGGCGGGGGGACGCCCAAGGCGGACCGGGAGCTCCAGCGGATCCTCGGGGCGGCGATGGAGTTCCAGAAGGTCGAGGTGCTCATTCGGCGCAAAGAGTGGGACCGCGCCGAGGCCCTCGCGCGCGAGCTCCTCGAGATCGTGCCCAACGAGGCCGACTATCATGCGGCCCTGGGCCTCATCCTCTGGAGCTCGGAGGGCGGGAAGACCGAGGCTGCGCTCCGGTCCCTCGACGAGGCCTTGATGCTCTTCGAGGGTCACGAGCGCGCGCTGATGACCAAGGCCCGCATCTTCGACCGGCAGGGCAACAAGGCGGGCGCCGTCCGCCTCTTCGAGAAGGTCGCCAAGCTCTACCCCAAGAACGTCGACGCGCAGCGTCAGGTTCGCCTGGCCAAGATGCGCGGCCTCGACACCGGTTCCCACGCCGCGCTCGAAGACGACAAGAGCAAGAAGAGCGACACCGGCATCTTCGGCAAGCTCTTCGGCGGGAAGAAGTAGTCGGCGGTCGCGCGCCCCCCGGCGGTCGCCTGCCCCCGGCGGTCCGCGCCGGCAGCCCGAGCGACGCCCGCGAGCCCTCTACCGGCGGACGTGCGCCTCAGTCCTCCACGCGCAGGGCGTGGAGGAATCCGTCCTCGGACCCGAAGAGCAGGAGCCCCGTCGACGTGAGGACCGGGCTCGAGTCCACGTCGCCGTCGGTGCCGTGGATGAAGCGCATGTCGCCGGTGGGCGCGAGCGCGTAGAGGTAGTCGTCGTGGGCGCCGAAATAGATGTTGCCCTCGGCGTCCACCAGCGCCCCGGACTCCACGCCCACCTCGGTCGAGTCGGCCACGGTCACCGGGAAGAACCAGCGGATGCCGCCCTCGGCGGGGTCCAGCGCGACCAGCCGCGGACGCGGTCCGTAGACGCCCGCCAGGATGCTGCCGTCCTTGGCGATGCCGACCGGCGCGCGCACGTAGCCCTCGAGGTCCGTGCTCCACCGGACGTTCCCGTCGCGGTCCAGGCTGCGGACCTGGTGGTCGTCGGAGCCGAAGTAGAGGTTCCCGTCGTCGCCGAGGACCGGGCTCGAGTCCACGTCGTCGCCCGTACGGTGCTGCCAGCGCAGCCGGCCGTCGGGGGCCACCGCGTAGAGGTGGTCGTCCTGGCAGCCGAAGTAGAGGGTCCCGTCGTCGTCCACCGCCGGCGTGGTGAAGATCTTCCCCGCCGCGTGGTAGCGCCAGGCCACCGTTCCGTCGGGCTCCACGCTCCAGAGGTCCTGGCCGGCGCCGAAGTGCAGCCGGCCGTTGGGCGCGAAGACGATGCCGGTGTCCGCGTCGTCCTCGACGTCCAAGCGCCAGAGAACCTCGCCGTCGCGGGAGAGGGCGGTCACGACCTTGGCGTCGCTGCCGACGTACACGTTGCCCGCCTCATCGATGGCCGGGGTGGACCACACGGGCCCGCGCAGGTCCTTGCGCCACCGCTCGTTGCCGTGCTCGTCCAGGGCGTAGAGGAAGCCGTCGTGGGAGCCCACGTAGATGCGGCCGTCGGCGGCGGCCACCGGCTGCGCGGTGATGCGGCTCCCGGTCTCGAAGCTCCACGCGGGGATCGCGCGGTCCGGTCCCACGTAGGGGCTCTGGCCGCGATGACGCCGGTCCAGGCGATAGGTCGTCGGCGCGCCGACCTCGAGGGGCTCGAGCGCCCCGGCCCGCTCCTCGTCGGGGGCCCGGTCCGCGGGGCCACGCACCGGGATCCCCGGCGCTTCGAGCGCCGGCTCCACGTCCTCTTCACTGGATCGCGAGAGCCAGAGGAAGAGCATCGCGCCGATGGCACCGATCCACATGCCGGCGAGGGTCAGCCGTTGCCGCGTCACCGGCCTCGTCTAGCAGCCCCGATGGAAAACGCCCACCGGCGGCCGCCGGCGGTCCGCCACCCTTCCGCCGGCGGGGCACCCCAGATCCTTCGATCTTTCTCTCCGGATCCGCTGGTCCACTCCGTGCACTGCCTCTTCGCATGCACAGCAACGCCTCCCCTCTCGCCGACGCCGAGGTCCGCTCCTTGGCAAAGATCGGCCCCCGTGAACGACTCCGCGCCCTCGAGAGCTGGGCGCTCACCGACGAGGAGCTGGTCGCGGTCCTCCTCGGCACCGGGACCCGCGGCCAACCGGTCCGCGACCTCGCCGAGATCGTCCTCGACGCCATCGGCGGGACCCTCTCGCTCGCCCGGGCGACCGTCGACGGACTCGCCGCCATCGACGGCGTCGGCCCCAGCAAGGCCTCGCGGCTCGTGGCCGCCGTCGAGCTCGGTCGCCGGGTCCTGACCCGGCCGCTACCCATCGGGCAGCGGATGACCTCCAGCCGCGACGTGGACGCCGCGCTCCGTCCTCGGCTCGCGCGGGCCGACCGGGAGCACTTCCTGGCCATCGCGCTGGACGCGAAGAACCGGCCCACCGCCGAGATCACGGTGGCCATCGGCGGGCTCAGCGCCTGCCCGGTTGTCCCCGGCGACGTCTTCCGCCTCCTCATCCAGCGCGCCGCGAGCGGCGTCGTCTTCGTCCACAACCATCCCAGCGGGAGCCCGGAGCCCAGCCCCGAGGATCGCGCGCTCACCCAGCGCCTCGTGCACGCCGGCGATCTGCTCGGCGTGCGGGTGCTCGATCACGTCATCATCGCCCGGGAGGGCTACTTCAGCTTCCTCGACGCCGGCTGGATGGCCGACGGGGAGCTCGTCGCGTGAGCGCCCTCGCGCTCTGGCTACTGCTGGGATCCACGCAGAACCCCGCGATCTCCACGCCCTTGCCGGTCCCGAGCCCGCCGCCGACCCGTCCGCTCGGGCCCCCACCGGCGCCCGCGCCGCCCCGGCCGGACGGCGTCGTACACGGCGCCCGGATCATCGCTGGCACGCCGAACGTACCCATGCGACGTTCGCTGCCTTGACACCTGGGAGGGCGCGTGCTTACTTCCCCGCCCTTTCGGAGGCGCCCGTTGTCGGGAGCCCCCTTTCTTTCTCGCATCTTTTCGGAGAGTTACCCGTGAAGCGCACCTACCAGCCCAGCCGCGTGAAGCGGAAGCGAGCCCACGGTTTTCGTGCTCGCATGAAGACCAAGGGGGGCCGCAAGGTCCTCGCCGCTCGTCGCGCCAAGGGCCGCAAGCGGCTCACCGTCAGCACCTACTCCAAGTAGGGTCGCGCCTCGTTCGTAGGGCGCTCGCGTCGTCGATCCGATGAGCGAGCGCCTGCGTCCCCAGGATCGCCTGAAGCGCCGGACCGATTTCCGGCGCGTGCAGGGATCCGCTCAGCGGGTGCATACCCGTCACTTCCTCGTGGTGCTCGCACCCGGCCTCGGTCGGGTGGGAATCACCATCACGAAGAAAGTCGGGAACGCGGTCGAACGTAATCGGGTCAAGAGGCTCGTGCGTGAGGTCTTCCGTCGTCATCGCCACTGGTTCCCCGAGGGGATCGACGTGGTCTTCATCGCGAAGCGCGGCGCCCCGGCGATCGACTTCGCGACGGTGCAGGAAGAGGTGCGGCGTGCTCGCCGTACGCTGCAGCGGAAGGCCGAGGGCCTTCTGCGGGCGCAAGGGGCGGAAGGCCTTCCGCTTGCGTCCGAGCCCGAATGACGGCAAACGGTCTTCGCGGAGCCTTTTCCCGCTCCGGATGAGCGCATACCTCGCTCATCGGGCCCACACCGACCCTCGGTCGGTGACTTCCTCCGGTCCCCCACTTCCATGGACGATCCCAAGCGACAGTTAGTCTTTCTCGCCGTCATCGGTCTGATCGCCGGCGGCCTGTATTTCGCGGACGTCTACACGGGCGCCGGCAACGACACGCCGGAGACCCCGGCGGCGGCGGACGAGCCGACCGAGGCCGTCCAGGCCCGCGAGGACTCCGAAGACCGGGGGCCGCTGCTCACCGACGCCGCCCGCGAGGCGCGCCTGGCGCAGGATACGCCGCTCACCATCGAGACCGACCGCTTCCGGGCGACCTTCTCGAGCCTGAACACGGGCTTGACCGGCTTCGTGCTGAAGGACTCGCGCTGGACCGACGACGAGGGGGACCAGATCCAGCTCGTGAGCACCGACAAGGAGGAGTACTACACCTTCCAGGTCGAGGCGCGCGGGGTGAACGTCCCCGCCGACGCCGTGTGGCAGGGCGAGCAGGTCGACGAGCGCACGGTGCGCTTCCGCTGGCAGGGCGACGGGTTCACCGTCGTCCGCAAGATCGAAGCGGGCAGCGACCCCTACCAGCTCTGGTCCACGGTGCGGATCGTCAACGAGGGCACCGAGACCCGGCCGGTCGCGGTGGCGCACCACACCTACCACTACGTCCACCGCGAGGACGAAGAGGCGGGCTTCATCGGTCGCCCGTCCACCGCGGCGACTCGCGGTGCGTGCGCCTTCGGCGACGACGAGCTCGAGCGCCTCGAGGGCAAGGACCTCCGCGAGAACGGCATCGAGCGCGCGCAGAGCGGGCAGACCCCGGGAATCGGCTTCGGCCCCCAGGTGAAGTTCGTCTCGCTGGCCGACACCTACTTCGCCCAGGCCATGGCCGCCGACGGCGGGCTCGCCCACCGCTGCATCATCGCCGGCTCCCATCGCGGCGGCTCGATGGACGAGGACACCTGGCAGGGCACCCTCTTCGAGGCCGAGCTCCGCGGCCCGCGGGTCGAGCTGGGCGGCGGCGAAGAGGTCGTCACGCGCACCCTGGCCTTCGTCGGGCCGACGGACCGCGACGCCCTCGTGGCCGCCGGTCACGGGCTCACCGAGGTCGTCGACCTCGGCTGGTTCTCCTTCATCGCCAACGGCTTCGCCGAGCTCCTCGAGACCATCCACGGCTGGGTGGGCAACTGGGGCCTCGCCATCATCCTGCTGACCATCCTGGTCAAGCTCGTCTTCTTCCCGCTCACGTACAGCAGCTTCAAGGCGATGGCGAAGATGCGGAAGCTGAAGCCGAAGATCGACGCCTTGAACGAGAAGTACGGCGACGATCGGGAGAAGAAGGGCGCCGCGATGATGGAGCTCTACCGGAAGGAGAAGGTGAACCCAGCCGCGGGTTGCCTGCCCTCCTTGCTGCAGATGCCCGTCTGGTTCGCGCTCTACCGGTCCCTGTCGACGAACGTCGAACTCTACCACGCGCCCTTCACGCTCTACTGGGCGGACCTGAGCGCGCCAGACCCGTACTACGTGCTCCCCATCATGGTCGCGCTGCTCATGCACTTGCAGCAGCGTCTGACGCCGACCTCCGTCGACTCGGCTCAGATGAAGATGATGATGTATTTCATGCCGCTCATGATCGGCGCCTTCATGCTCTTCCTCCCGGCGGGCCTCTGCTTGTACATGGTGACCAACAGCGTGCTCACCATGACCCAGCAGCGCGCCATCTACGCCAAGCTGGACCGGGAAGACGAGGCGAAGAACGCCGCGGCGTCGCCCCTCGAGGACGAGGACGACGACGACGATGAGCCGGACGACTCCAACCAACCGACCGAAGCCCTCGCGGGCGCGAGCGCCTCGGCGACTCGCCGCTCCATCAAGCGAGGCAAGAAGAGGCAACGCCGTGGATGAGCGTAAGGACAAGCCGCAAGATGGAGCCCTCTTCGTCGCCGACGAGCCGCCCCGCGAGGCGAAGCGCGACGAGAAGACCGAGCCGAAGCGCAACGGCTCCTGGGAGCCGGACGGCAAGGCCGAAGAGGCCGCCGAGCTGCTCGACGTGATCCTCGACATCATGGACCGCGACGTCGACGTCGATATCCGTGAGGACGACGAGGAGCAGATCGTGCTCGACGTGGTCGGCCCCGACGCCGGTCGGGTCATCGGCAAGAAGGGCGCCGGTCTCGACGCCCTCCAGTTCCTGGCGAACAAGATCGTCAACCGCACCCCGGAGGGCCGTCGCTTCGTCATCGTCGACAGCGGCGACTACCGCGAGCGCCACGACAAGGGCCTCGTGACCCTCGCCGAGCGCGAGGCCAAGCGCGCGGTGAAGGAAGGCCGCGTGGTCACCTTGCAGCCCATGAGCGCGCGGGACCGCCGGGTGATCCACCTGTCGCTGGCCAAGCTGGACGGGGTCACCACCGCGTCCCAGGGCCACGGCCAGGGTCGCCGGATCCAGATCATCCCCGCTCGGCGCCGCGGCCGCCGCTGAGTCCCGTGGCCGCCCAGGGCAACCCCGTCCTCGGCGGCTACGAGCTCCTCGCCCGCGTGGCCGCGGGCGGCATGGCCACCCTCTACGTCGCGCAGAAGCGCGACGCGGAGGGAGAGCCCCTCGCCGTGAAGGTGATCCACGCCCACCTCGCCGAGGACTGGGAGGTCACTCGCTACTTCATCGATGAGGCGCTCATCGCGATCCGCCTGAAGCACCCGAACGTGGTGCGCGTCGACGAGTTGGGCGAGGTCGACGGGACCTACTTCCTGGCCATGGAGTACGTCCATGGCTGCACCCTCGCCGACCTCCTGGGCCTGGCCCAGCGGCGCGGTCACCGGCTGGATCCGAGGCTGGTCGCATGGATCGGCGCGCAGGTCTGCCGGGGCCTCCACGGAGCCCACGAGCTCCGCGGAGACGAGGGCGAAGCTCTGGACGTGGTCCATCGGGACATGAGCCCGCAGAACGTCCTGCTCGGCCACGACGGGCAGGTGAAGGTCATCGACTTCGGGGTCGCCAAGGCCGGCGGCCGGGCGCGCCGGACCTCGCACGGTGAGATGCGCGGCAAGCTCCGCTACATGGCGCCGGAGCAGGTCACCGGCGACCCGCTGGACCGGCGCGTGGACCTCTTCTCGCTCGGGGTGATGCTCTGGGAGGCGCTGGCGATGCGCCGGCTCCATCCGGACCTCGAGACCACGGAGCTCCTCGAGGCGCTGAAGCATCCGGCCATCCCGCCGGTGGAGACCCTCCGCGACGATGTGCCGAAGGGGCTGGCCGAGGCCATCGCCTGGGCGACGCAGCCGTCGGCCACGGCCCGTCCCCGCGATGCCGCCCAGCTCGGCGCGCTCCTCGACGACGCCGCCGGCTCGGTGGGTCAGGCAGATCTCGCGGCCCTGGTTCGCGAGCTCGCCGGTCCTCAGCTCGCGGAGCGGGCCCGAGGGTTCCCGGAGGCGGTCGCCGCGCGCTTCGCGGGTCCGAGCGCAGCCGCTGCGCCCGTCACCGACGCCGAGGCCCCGGCCCCGCCGCAGCCGATCTCGTCACGGCCGCCGCGGACTCGCTCCAGCCGGCCGCCCGCCAAGGATCCGGCGACCCGCGGGCTGCTGCTCTTCGGAGTGGTGGCGCTGCTCTTCTTCGCCGCGTTCGCGGTCGCCGCGTACTTCCTGCTCTGAGCGTCGCTCAGCGGCGCAGGTGCCAGTCGGTGAGGGCCAGCGTCACCCGGCCGATGTCCACCGGCTTGGGGAGCAGACCGTCGCCGCCGTACTTGCGGAGCTCCGACTCGGAGTAGCTCTCCGGCCGATGGGTCACGAGGAGGATGGGCACCTCCACCCGCGGCATCTGGCGCGCGAAGGGGGGCAGGGCCGCGCTGGGGACCTTGCCCCGCAGGATGCGCGTCAGGAGGATGCCGTCGAGCACCGAGCCCGGCAGGTCGACGTCGAGGAGAATGGCGACCAGGTCCCGCTCGTAGGTCCGCAGCAGCTCGCAGGCCTCGCGGTCCCCGTCGGCGCGGAGCAGGCGGTACGACGCGCGCAGACGCTCGGCGGCGAGCTCGTGGCTCTGCTCGTCCACGTCGACGTAGAGCACCAGGGCGCGGCCGTCGCTGGCTTGCTGCGGCGGGACGGTCCAGCCGGGCGCCGGAGGACGACTGCTGGTCACGATCCCACCTTCACCACCCGGGCGATCTTCACGTTGCCGTGCACCGCGGTGCCCGCCGCGGCGCTCGGGACCACACGCCGGGTCGGCGGCTCGGGGCTCGGCGCGGCTGGGACACTCTCGCCGGTGACCTCGGCCAAGATCCGTCGCGCCTCGTCGACGTCGACGTCCACGTCGATGAGGGTCATCTCGGTGCTCGACGGCGCCCCGGCGACGGTCTCGTCGTCGAAGCTCAGCTCGGCGCGCGCCTGACGAACCGCCTCGTCCATCCCGCCGCGCTGGGTGTCCATCAGGTCGCTCTGCTCGAGGTAGTGCTCGGTGTCGTCCTCGGGGAGGGTGACCACCCGGGTCTCCTCTTCGTGGAAGGCGTCGAGGGGGAGCTCGCCATCGTCGGCGACCCGGGTCGGCTCCTCGAAATCCTCGAAGGTCCCGCTGCGCTGGGCGGCCGGGCTCCCGACGAGCGCCTGGGCCCGCTCCGAGAGGGGCGCGGTAGCGTCTTCGAAGCCATCCCGGGGACGCGGGAAGCGCTTTTCGGCGACCTTGGGCGCGAGCGCGGCGAGCACCGTCTCCACCGCGGCCAGGAGCGTTCGCGCCTCGGGGACGGCCATCTGGCCGCGGGAGAGCTTGCGATAGAGCGACGCCGCGCCCTGGAGGCTGGCCATCTGGAGCTGCATCGCGGCCGCGGGGCGGCCCATCACGGGGACCGTCTGCGCACCCCGGAGATCGATCTGACCCTGGGAGCTCATCTCGTCGACGAGGGCGTAGAGCGCGTCGCGGACCTCGGCGGCTTCGACGTCGGCGGGGTGTTCCATCGCGAAGCGGCTCGCTGCGTCGTGGGCCCCCGCCAGGGAGCGTTGGGCGAGGGCGCCATGGAGGGCCTGGGCCAACGGGCTCGGGCCGGCGTCTTGGGCCTCGCCCTCCGGGAGCTCGGCGTCGGCGCTCTGGGCGTTGTCGAGCAGCATCCAGCGCAGCAGCGCCAGCCGCCGCGCGGCCCAGGGCGGGAGGGCCTCCTCGGTGGCGTGATCTTCGAGGACCGCCATGGCCACCGTGGTGGCGCCCCGGAGGAGCTGGCGATGCATCTCCACGAAGACCGGCGCTGCGTGGGCGGGTACCGGCGCGAGGAGCTCGCCCAGGAGGTCGGCCCACTCCGCGGAGCGCGTGCCGTCCGCGAAGGGGTGAGCGACCAAGAGGGCCAGGGCTTCGACCAGGTAGCCGCGGCGAATCCAGGCGTCCACCAGCGCGAGATCCAGCTCCGGGGCGCGCTGCGGCGGGCCGAGCCCGAGGCCGCGACGGAGCGCGAGGGCGGCGCTTCGGGCGTCGCCGTCGCTCGGGTCCCGCGCCAGCGCGCCCATCACGATGACCTCGGCCTCGTAGCTCTTTCCTCGCGCGAAGAGCGCGCGCGCCACGTCGATGGGAGCGCTCACGGCGCGGAGCCTATCAGGCTCCGCCGGGGACGCCCGATTTCCCGCACGAAGTCACCGCGCGTAGACGGCGAGGCTCCGGGGCGCCCCGCTCGAGGGGACCTGGTAGTCGTGCGTCGCATCGTGGCGCCAGGGGTCCGGGGGCGCGGGGGCCTCTTCGCGGGCCAGGAGCGCGACCACCAGGGGAGCCAGCGCCGTCCCGCGCGCGACCCACTCGGGCGGCGCGAAGGTCGCGCGCGAGTAGGCCGCGTCGAACGTGCCGGCGTGGTGGTCCGCCGGCGGGTCGTCCAGCCGGCCTTCCTCGACCGACGTGCGCCCGCCGAGACCCAGGGAGCCGGCGGCGAGGCGCATGAACATCACGCGCCGACGGCGCGGTTCGAGCATCGTGAGGTGGAGGTCCGGTCGCAGGATCGCCAAGGGGATGGCCGGGGCCCCGGCGCCGGCGCCGACGTCGATCACCCGGGCCTCCCGGGGCAATACGGGGGCCAGGGCGAGGGCGTCCAGGAAGAGCAGCTCCGCCAGCTCCTGCGCGCTGCGGACCCGGACCAGATCGGTCTTCTTGCTCCACTGCCGGATGAGCGCGGTGAAGCGCAGGAGCTCGCGGCGCGTACCGGGATCGAGGTCCGGCGCGAGAGCGACCAGAGCGTCTTCGTCGGGGTTCGCCACGGCGCCTACTCGGGGGCGATGACCTCGACGGTCGTCCCCTCGGCCTCCGCTTCGCTGCGCGTCAGGGGCAAGAGGGCCCGGCGGGCGGAGCAGAAGTGTTCCCAGGGCTGGAGCTCGTCGTGGGGCCGCGCGTTGGCGGCGCAGGCCGCGTAGGCGCGGCGGGCGTGCTCGAGGTAGGGCCGCGCCTGGGCGTCGACCACGTCCCGGAAGGCGTCGACGATCACCGGCTCCTCGTTGCGCAGATCGCTGGGCAGGGGCACCCGCAGGAGCACCCGGGCGACGTCTTCGTAGAGGACCCCCACGAGCCCGCCGGCCATCGTGCGCTGCGCGTGGTTCTCCTCGGCCGCCTGGTTGAGCTCCGCGCGCGCGGCCTCCACCAGCTGGTTCTTCCGCTGGAGCCACTCGTGCATCTGGCCGTCGGTCCACGCCTGGACCTCGGCCGTGTCGGAGTCCGGGGAGGGCGGCATCGGGTCGGGGAGCTCGAAGGCGTCTTCGCTGAGCCGCCACGCGAAGCGCATGCTCTCGGTGAACTCGGCGCGCGTGGGCTGCGGGACGTCGGGAAGACATTCCATGCTCGGCGGCGCCTCGGGGACCCCGGCGCCGCCGGCGGTCTCGCTCTCGGGGGTGCCCCCGCTCGAGGCGCAGGCGGCGAGGAGGACGAGCGGGAGGGCGCGTGAGCGAAGCATCGTCATCGTCATGTTGTTCCCGGGCTGGAATCGCAAGCCTGGCGGAACGCCGCGGCCAGGGGGGGCGCCGTCGCGAATCGCTCGTCGCGTTTGGGATGCATCGCGCGCTCCACGACCGCTCGGATGGCTGGGGACAGGTCCGGACGCACCTCGGCCAGGGGGACCGCCTGGCCCATGACGATCTGGAAGAGCAGCTTGCCGGGGTGTCGCTCCAGGAAGGGCGGCTCTCCCACCAGGCACTCGTAGGCCAGGACTCCCATGGCGTAGGTGTCGATGCGCTCGTCGATGGTGCCGTCCCCGGTGAGGAGCTCCGGAGGCATGTAGATGGGCGTCCCGATCACTTCGCCGGTGCGGGTGAGCCGGTCGAGGCCGTGGACCTTGGAGGTCCCGAAGTCGACGAGCTTCACCTGGCGCTCGCCTCCGGCCTCCGCGAGGAAGATGTTCGCGGGCTTGAGATCCCCGTGCAGGACGCCGTGGGCGTGGACGGCGTCGAGACCCGCGGCGACCCCCTCGAGGATGGCGGCGACGACGTCGGGCGCCAACCGTCGCTCCCGCTCGAGGCGGGCGTACAGGGTCTCGCCCTGGAGCAACTCCATGACCATGAAGGCCAGCCCGGCGTCTTCTTCGCCGACGCCGTGGACCTTGACCACCGCGGGGTGGTCGACCGCTTGGAGGATCGACGCTTCCCGCCGGAAGCGCCGGCGCATCTCGCGCTCCCGGGCGATCTCCGGGTGCAGATACTTCAGCGCGACGGCGGCGCCGGTGCGTTCGTCGGTCGCGCGGTAGACCGCGCCCATGCCGCCGGCGGCCAGCTTCTCGGCCACGCGGTACCGTCCCTCCACCAGGGCTCCCACTCCCGGGAGTTCGACGCGCTCGCCCATCGCCGCCATCCTACGAGAGCCGAGCCATGGCGGCGAATCTTCCGCCACGCCGCGGACAGGGGCTCCCGCTCGGGCCGGGAGTCCTATAGTCGGCTCGTGTCCATCCCAGCGAACCCGCCCCACGTCGTCCCCGCCATCGGTCAGGCCCTCGGCCGGGTCCCGGCCCACCGCCTGGAACCCATGGTGGGCCAGGCCTCGGCCCGCGCCTATTGGCGCCTGCACCTCGAGGACGCCGAGCCGGCGACCCTGGTCGTGATGGCGCTGCCCCCGGGGCCGGTCGCCAGTGACGAGGGCGGTGGAGGCGACGCCCCCGCCGAGCTCCCCTTCCTGAGCGTGGGCCGGCTCCTCGCCGAGCGCGGGGTGCGCGTGCCGCGGGTCTACGCGGACGATCCCGAGCATGGCGTGGTCCTCTTGGAGGACCTCGGCGACGAGACCTTCGAGGCTCGGTTGCTCGCCCAGCCCGAGCGGACCAGCCAGCTCTACGAGCAGGCCGTGGACACCCTCGCGGCGCTCCACGCGGCCTGCGAGGACCTCCCGGAGGGCGCGGCGCCCACCACCAAGCGCTTCGACGAGGCCCTCTTCCGCTGGGAGCTGGACCACTTCCGCGAGTGGGGGCTGGAAGAGATCCACGGGGCGCTGAGCGAAGGGCAGCGCGCGCGCTTCGACGGCTCGGTGGACGCGCTGGCGATGCAGCTCGCGGCCGCGGCGACCGGCTTCGTCCATCGGGACTATCAGTCGCGGAACCTCATGTGGAAGGCCGACGAGCTGGTCGTCATCGACTTCCAGGACGCGCTCCAGGGACCGCGCCCCTATGACCTGGTGGCCTTGCTCTGCGACTCCTACGTGGATCTCCCGGTGGGCCTGCAGGACGCGATGATCGTGCGCTACTGCGTGGCCCGGGGCTTCGACGCGAGGGCGACCGAGCTCTTCCGGACGACCTTCTGGCGACAGGCGGTCCAGCGGAAGCTCAAGGACGCTGGACGCTTCGTCTACATCGACCGGGTGCGGGGGAACGCCTCGTTCCTCCCGTCCTATGCGCCCAGCCTCCGCTACGTGGGCCGCGCTCTCGGGAAGCTCGGCAGCGAGCTGGCGGAGCTCGGATCGCTGCTGGAGGCGAAGATCCCCGGCTTCCCGGACGAGGTCGCCCAGCCCCCGGCGGCGACGGGCTCCGCCCCCGACCGCGCCTTCTGAGCCTCGATCGGGGGGAGGGGAATGGATTGCGGCCTCGGGGGTTGCACGGAAGGCCGGCGGGCGCCGTCCTCCCTCTCCCACCCACCGCGCGCCCGCCGGCCGTGCTCAATCGGTGTAACCCTGCATTCCGTCCCCCCGCTTGCCCTGAGGGCTCCGTCGAGTAAGCTGCCGCCTCGCATGCGCTTCCTCCTCGCCGGCGCCGCCGCCATGGCCCTCATCGGGCCAGCCGCTTCTGCGGCCGCGGAGCCCTGCGTGTGCCTCACGGGGATCGAGCCGGCGGCGCCGACGAACTTCGTCGAGCTCAGCCTGCCCGACGCCGCGCCGACGATCGGGGTGAGCCTCTTGCCCACCGCCGACGACGCGCCGGTCTCCGAACCGACCCTCGGGGCCGAGGCCCTGTCCCGGCCGCTGGACGAGCTGCTGAGCGCCCCCCTCTTCGTCTGGGCCGACGCGACGCCCCTGGCCGCCGGCGGCGAGCCGGGGCCGAAGGTCCTCTGGTGCGAGGGGTCCGACGACCCCCGCTGCCAGCCGGCGCACGGAGACCCCGTGTCGCCCGAGTTCACCTCTCCGCCGCCCTCGGCGTTGGGCGCGACCTTGCGCGTCGCCGCCCCGTGGGGGATCGAGACGAGCCCCTTCGCGTCGGAAGGGCTTCTCGCCGCCCGCGGCGCTCGCCGCGAGCTCGAGCGCCCGCCCCGGACCTGAAGCGCACTCCGTCTTCGGTCGGCGTCTCGCTGCGCGCACGCGCGGCGGTCCGTCGTGGCCGCGCCCTCCCGGCGCGGTGATGGAGTGGCCCCAGGTCTCCCGTCGAACGGCCGCCATCCGGCGTCCGCTCCACGGGGAGGCAGGCTCGCGCGCTCTGCGCGGCGACTTCCGGCACTTCGGTCGGAGCGCCCGGGTGGAGCCGGTCAAGACATTCACGGCGCGCGCCGAAGTGTGGCGTGCGCCCCAGCCATCAGGAATCGAATCAAATGAGTAAAGGCTCAGCAGTCATCGCGATCATGATCGCGTTCGTCGGCGGTTTCCTCATCGGAAACCTCACCGGCACGGGCGGCGACAGCGACGAGATCGTCACCGTCACCCCCGAGGGCGGCGCCCGCGGCGCCGCGCTCCCGTCGGGCGACGGCTCCGACTCGGAGCGCTTCCGCGTGCCCCTCGCGGAGCACAACCCCATCAAGGGGCCGGCCGACGCGCTGGTCACCATCGTGGAGTTCTCCGAGTTCCAGTGCCCCTTCTGCTCCCGCGTGCTGCCGACGACGTCGCGCATCATGAACGAGTACGAGGGCAAGGTCCGCATCGTCTGGAAGAACAACGTCCTTCCCTTCCACCAGAACGCCATGCCCGCCGCCATCCTCGCGATGGAGGCCTACGAGCAGGGCGGTGACGAGAAGTTCTGGGCCCTGCACGACGTGCTCTTCGAGAACCAGCGCGCCCTCGAGCGCGCCGACCTCGAGCGCTACGCCCAGCAGGTCGGCCTGAACATGGAGCAGGTCCGCGCGGCCCTCGACAACGAGGAGCACAAGGACCGGATCGAGGCCGACATGGAACTCGCCAACTCGATTGGCGCGCGCGGCACCCCGAACTTCTTCATCAACGGTGTACAGGTCCAGGGCGCGCAGCCCTTCGAGGCCTTCAAGACCATCATCGACGCGCAGATCGCCCACGCCGAGCAGCAGCTCGAGGCCGGCACCCCGCGCGACCAGCTCTACGCCCAGATCGTCCGCAACGGCAAGACCAGCGCGGCGCCCCCCGCCGCTCAGCAGCAGCAGAACGCCCGCCCCCAGCCGGACCCCAACGCGGTCTACAAGGTCGAGGTCACCGGCGAGATGCTCCCCCAGAAGGGTCCGGACGACGCTCTCGTGACCATCGTGGAGTTCTCGGACTTCGAGTGCCCCTTCTGCTCCCGCGTCGAGCCCACCGTGGCTCAGCTCGTCGAGGACTACGGCAACGACATCCGGGTCATCTGGATGAACAACCCGCTGCCCTTCCACCAGAACGCCGGCCCCGCCGCGCAGGCGGCCCTCGAGGCCTACCAGCAGGGTGGCGACGCCAAGTTCTGGCAGATGCACGCGAAGCTCTTCGAGAACCAGCGCGCCCTCACCCGTGAGAACCTCGAGAGCTACGCCCAGGAGCTCGGCCTGAACATGGGTCAGTTCCGCGCCGCCCTCGACAACAACGAGCACCAGGCCGCGATCACCGCGCAGCAGGCCATCGCTCGCCAGATGGGCGCCACCGGCACCCCGAGCTTCTTCATCAACGGCCGCAACCTCCGGGGCGCGCAGCCGGTCCAGGCCTTCAAGGCCGTCATCGACGAGGAGCTCGCCAAGGCTCGTCGCCTCGTGCAGTCCGGCACCGCTCGCGGTCAGGTCTACGCGACGACCATCCGCAACGGCGCGACCTCGCCCCAGATGATCCAGCCCGAGGGTGGCGCCGCCGCTCCCGAGCGTCCCTCCGCGCCCCCCGCGGACCAGGTCTACGAGATCGCCGTGCCCCGCAACGCCCCGACCAAGGGCGCTCGCAACGCGCGCGTCGTCATCCAGGAGTTCTCGGACTTCCAGTGCCCCTTCTGCTCCCGCGTGAACCCGACCATGGAGCAGGTCATGCGTGAGTACGGCGACCGCGTGCAGGTCGTCTGGCGCAACTACCCGCTGCCCTTCCACGACAAGGCTCACCTCGCGGCGCAGGCCTCGATGGAGGTCTTCCGTCAGGGCGGCAGCGAGAAGTTCTGGGCCTACCACGACCTCCTCTTCCAGAACCAGCGCGCCCTCGAGCGGGCCAACCTGGAGCAGTACGCCGAGCAGGTCGGCGGCATCAACATGGGCCAGTTCCGTCAGGCTCTCGACAGCGAGCGCCACAAGGCCGCCGTCGACGCCGACATGGCCGCCGTCCAGGAGGCTGGGGCCCGCATCGGTACCCCGAGCTTCTTCATCAACGGTCGACTCCTCCAGGGCGCGCAGCCCTTCGAGGCGTTCAAGACCGCCATCGACCGGGCCCTCGAAGAGGGCTGACGCCACCCTGGCGTAGCGACGAGGCCGGCTCCCGCGAGGGGGCCGGCCTCTTCCTTTTTCGGGTGCCGGGTCTCCCGAGGCTTTGGCGTTTCGGCCGAGACGCGTCAGGCTGGCGCCGGCGGGGAAGGGACCCCGCCTCACCCCGGAACCCCATGCGCCCTTCTCGTCTCGCCTTCCTCCTCCTCGCCGTCACCGCCTGCGGCGGCGCGACCGCCTCGACCCCCGCGCCGGCGAGCCCGTCGGCCTTCGCGCCCGCGCCCGTGGCGAGCGCCGAAGAGCGCGTCCGGGTCCCGGTGGACTACGCGCCCGCTCGGGGCGCCCGGGACGCGGCCGTCACCATCGTGGTCTTCAGCGACCTCGAGTGCCCCTTCTGCCGGATGGCCGTGCCCACACTGGAGCGCCTCGAGGAGGAGTACGCTGGGCGCCTGCGCGTCGTCTTCCGGCACTACCCGCTGCCGATGCACCCGCACGCGCGGATGGCCGCGGCGGTGACCCTGGAGGGGTACCGGCAGGGGGGCGCGCGGCTCTTCTGGCAGCTCCACGACCGGCTCTTCGCCATGGAGTCGATGGAGCCCGAGTCCATCCTGCACCTGGCCGAGCAGCTCGGCGTGGACCGGGAGCAGCTCACCGACGCCCTCGCGGACGGCACCCACGACCCGGCGATCGACGCCGACATGGCCCTCGCTCGGACCCTCGGCGTGGAGGGGACCCCGAGCTTCTTCGTCAACGGGATCCCCATCGCCGGCGCGCTCCCCTACGAAGCCTTCGACGAGGTGGTGCGGGCCGAGCTCGCCCGCGCCGACGAGGCCCTCGCCCGGGGTGTCGCTCCCGCCGACCTCTACACGGCGCTCACCTGGAGCGGACGGATCCCCGAGGCCGCACCGCCCGCTCGGCTCGCGCCCCCGTCGGCGCCATCGCCCGCGCGGGACACCGCGGTGTACCGGGTCCCGGTCACCGGCGACGAGCCCATGCGGGGCGCGGCCGAGGCGCGGGTGACCATCGTGGGCTTCAGCGACTTCCAGTGCCCCTTCTGCCAGCGGGTCGAGCCGACCCTCTCCCGCGTCGTGGAGGACCACCCGGACGTTCGGGTGGTCTGGATGAACAACCCGCTACCCTTCCATCAGAACGCGCAGGTGGCCGCCGAGGCTGCCCTCGAGGTCCATCGCCAGCAGGGCGACCTCGGCTTCTGGCGCTTCCATGGGATGCTCTTCGAGAACCAGCGAGCGTTGAGCCGCCCAGACCTCGAAGGCTACGCCTCCGCCCTCGGCGTGGACATGGATGCGTTCCGAGCCGCGCTGGATTCGCACCGGCACGCGGCGACCATCGAGGCCCAGCAGAACCTCGCCGGCAGCCTGGGAGCCCGGGGCACTCCGAGCTTCTTCATCAACGGCCGGCGCCTCATCGGCGCGCAGCCCTACGAGGCGTTCGACGCTGCGGTGGAAGAGGCGCGCGCCGATGCGCGGGCGGCCGAGGCCCGGGGCGTGTCGCGCCGGGACCTCTACGACGCGCTCATCGCCGACGGTCGGACGAGCCCCCAGCCCTCCGCCGAGCCGGGCGGACGGCCGGAAGAGGATCCGAATCGGGTCTACGAGCTCGCCATCCCCGCCGACGCGGCGCGCCAGGGCGATCGCGACGCGCCCATCGTGATCCAGGAGATCAGCGACCTGCAGTGCCCCTTCTGCTCGCGGGTCCAGCCCACCATCGACCGCTTGCTCCGGGAGTTCGAGGGGCGGGTGCAGGTGGTCTGGCGGGACTACCCGCTCCCCTTCCACCAGAACGCGCCCCTGGCCGCCGAGGCCGCGCGCGAGGTGCGCCGGCAGCGGGGTGACGAGGCCTTCTTCCGCTACATCGGGATCCTCTTCGAGAACCAGCGCGAGCTGGAGCAGGCCAAGCTGGTGGAGTACGCCGGACAGATTCGCGGGGTGAACGCGCGGCGGCTGCGCACCGCGCTCGAGCAGCGTACCCATCGCGCCGCGGTGGAGGCGGACATCGAGGCGGTCCGCACGGCGATGGGCTCCATCGGGACCCCGACCTTCCTCGTCGACGGCCGCAAGGTGAGCGGCGCCCAGCCCTATGACCGTTTCCGCGAGGCGGTGGAGGAAGCGCTCCGGCGGCACGGCCAGAACCCGTGAGGGCGTCGCTCCTGCTCGTGGCGCTCGCCGCCTGCGGCGGTGCGTCCGCGTCGGGCCCGGCCGCCCCGGGGCCGGCCCCGACGCCGCGTCCGTCGCCCGGAACGGAGCGAGCGACGGGTCCGGCCCCGAGCGACGCCGCAGCCCCACCGGCTCCCTCCGCGGAGGCGCTCGAAGCCGCGCACGAGGTCCTCGAGGGCCAGCCGGTCTACCGGGTCCCCCTCGGCCGCGCGCCGGTCCGCGGCCCCGCGACGGCGCCCATCACCATCGTCGCCTTCAGCGACTTCGAGTGCCGCTTCTGCGCTCGCGCGGTGACCGTGCTCGAGGCCGTCCGCGCCCGCTACGGCGACCAGCTCCGCTTCGCCTTCCGGCACCTCCCGCTGGCCTACCACCGGCGCGCGCGGGCCGCGCATCGCGCCGCCGAGGAGGCCCGGGCCCAGGGGGGCGACGAGGCCTTCTGGGCCATGCACGATCGCATCTTCGCCTTCCGGGATCTCTCCGAGGAGCGGCTGGTCGCCCACGCCCGCGCCTTGGGTCTCGACGAGGGGCGCTTCCGCGCGGCGCTGCGCGACACCCGGCACGACCCGCGGATCGACGCCGATCGGGACCTCGGGGACCGCCTGGGCGTCCGCGGTACGCCGGGCTTCTTCATCAACGGCCGACCCCTGAGCGGGGCCAAGCCGCCCGCGGTCTTCGCGGCCCTCATCGACGCGCTCCTGGTCGAGGGCCGGGAGCGCTTGGCGTCGGGGACGCCGCCCGAGGCGCTCTACGACGCGGTCACGGCGGACGGGCTCACCGAATACGAGCGGCCCCCCGAGCCCCCGAGCCGGGTCGAGCCCCCCGCGGTCCCCGCCCACGCGCCCCGGCGCGGCGCGGCCGACCCGGAGCTCGTGGTCCAGATCTTCAGCGACTTCGAGTGCCCCTACTGCGAGCGCCTGGTGCCGCTCCTCGGGCGCATCGAGAGCGACTTCCCCACGGTCCAGATCGTCTGGCGCCACTTTCCCCTCGGGCAGCACCCCGGGGGCCGCCTCGCCAGCGTGGTCGGCGCCGAGGTCCGGGCCCAGGCCGGAGACCGCGGCTTCTGGCGCTACCACGACGCCGTCTTCGCCGCGGGGAGGCCCCTCGACCGTGAGCGGATCCTCCGGGTGGCGGCGGCGGTCCCGGGCGTCGACCGCGCCGAGCTCACGTCCGCGCTCGGGGCGCGGCGGCACGCCCTCGAGTTGGCCAGCGACCGGGAGGCCGCCCGGCAGGTGGGAGTCCGCTCGACCCCCACCATCCTGGTGGGCGGCCGGGTGGTCCGGGGCTTCCGGGACTATCTGACCCTGGAGGAGCTGATCGACGAGGAGCTGGCCCGCTGAGACCCCGATCCCGCCGTTTTGCACTCCAGTTGACAGCTTCGGCCGCGAAGGGTATCGACCACGACCCCGGGGGTCCGTGTGTCTTGCGGAAAAGTGCAGTGATTCCGAGCTGCCGCCCGGGGGGAAACACCAGGGGAACCAGGTAGAACGATGGCGAGAGCGAAGGCCAAGGCGACGAGCAAGACCCCGGAGGAGACCGTCGAGGAGCTCTACTTCCGGAGCGACAGCGCATACCTCTGCCTGATCCTGAACCGGCGGACCCAGTTCGTCCGGGTCATCGACTTCCGCGCGGGGGCGCTTCCGGCGAAGCGGCTCTACATCCAGTCGGTCGCCAAGAAGGAGCAGGTCGCCAAGGTCATCACCCTGGTCGAGAAGGACGAGGTCTCGTCCTGGACCAAGGTCGGCTTCGTGCGCGAGGGGACGATCCCCGGCTTCTACAAGCGCAGCGACGGGCACCTCTGCGGCTGCGTGATCGGCGACACCGCCGCCTCGATCGAGGTCAGCGACGCCGGCGTGAAGCTCACCGACAAGACCATCGCGACCGCCAAGAAGGACGCGAAGGCCTACCCCGCCAAGATCAAGGGCGCGAGCGTCAAGGAGGTCACCGAGAAGGAGGCCATCGGCGCGCGCGACAAGGTCTGGAAGAAGGGCGAGGGCGCCGTGGCTCCCTTCGACGCCTTCGGTCGGGACGCGACCCGGATGTTCTACTCGACCACCTACCGGCGCTGCCCGATGAACTACATCAGCGTCGAGTTCCAGGACTGCTTCGGGCACTCGCTCTTCGAGGTGCTCCGTCGCCCCGAGTCCGAGTCCGAGATGAAGGCCCTCGTCGCGGGCCTCCGTCACGTGGGCGACATCATGCAGGAAAGGGGCATCGTCTCCGGCTTCGCCTTCGCGCCGAACGACGACGTCGAGCTCAGCACCTGCTTCGTCGCCGCCGGTTACCGCAAGACCGGCCTGCTCGCCCAGGCCCTCCCCGGCGAGGGCGACGAGCGCCGCGACGCGATCCTCTGGACCCGCAAGCTCGCCAACCCCGCCGAGAACTGAGCGGCTGCGGCTCCAGCGGCCGTTCGTAGGTCCCGCCGGGAGCGGCCTTTCGCCGAGCCCGTGGCGTGGTATTCCGTCGGGGTGAAGCATCTCTCCCTCGTGGTCGCGGCGCTGGTCGTCGCGGTGGGCTGTGGTGACGACGACGGCGTCGTGTCGATGGACGCCGGTCCCGGGACCGACGCGGAGGTCACGCCGGACGCCGAGGCGGACGGCGGGGTCGCGGTCGAGTGCGACTTCCCGGCGCCGCGCCTGGGCACCTCGGCGGCCGCGACGGCGCTCGCCACGGACCCCGCGCGTTGTGGTCAGCCCGACCACCAGTGGCTGGATCCGGCCGGGATGGGGGACATCGTCGAGCGGCAGCACCTGCGCGACCTGCCCGCGGCGATCCTCCAGGCGGCCCTCGAGGGCGAGGGGCTCGTGCTGCCGCGGGAGCTCGAGTACGACGTCGTGATCGACCAGATCCTCTACACCACGCAGGATCGGGGCGAGACCATCGAGGCCACCGCGGCGGTGGCCTACCCCGAGGGCTACGACCCCTCCGAGCCGGTGGACGCCGTGCTCTTGCTGCACGGGACCACCGGCTTCTCGGACGCTTGCGCGCCCTCCAACGAGCTCGAGGGCCAGGCGCTGGCGGCGCTCTTCGCCAGCATCGGGTACGTGGCCGTCGCGCCGGACTACATCGGCCTCAAGGCCCTCGGCGAAGCCTCGCCCGAGGTGCACCCCTACCTGGTCGGGCAGGCGACGGCGATCGCCTCCCTCGACTCGGTGCGCGCGCTGGGCAAGCTCGCGGCCGAAGAGCGCGGCGGCCTGTGCATCACGCCCCGCATCCACGTCTTCGGCGGTTCCCAGGGCGGTCACGCGGCCCTCTGGGTGGACCGGATGAGCGACACCTACGCGCCGGAGATCGAACTCCTGGGGACGGTGGCCACGGTGCCGCCGATGGATCTGCTGGCCCAGGTGGAGCGCGGCCTGACCGAGCTGGTCGACGCGACGGCGAACTCCACCGCCATGCTCGGCGCGGCGAGCACCTGGTATGGCTACGGGGACCGGCTGGACGAGGTCTTCGTCGCTCCCTTCGACGAGGACGTGCCCGCCTACCTCCTCTCGTCGTGCGACGAAGACGCGCCCGAGCTGCCGGAGCTCACCCTGGAGGAGGTCTTCCAGCCGGCGCTCCTCGAGGCGGCCGACGCCGGGACCTTCGGGGATCTCGACCCCTGGGGCTGCGTCATCGCGGAGAATGGGCTGACCACCACCAGCGTCGAGCGTACCCGCGACGATCCCGCCAGCTACGGCATCCTGCTCACGTTCGGCGCCGAGGACTCGTTGGTGCACACGCCCATCGAGCGCGAGGCCTACCGGTCCCTCTGCGAGGCGGGCATGCCGATGGAGATGGTGGAGTGCACCGGCGCCGGCCATGGGACCGGGACCCTCTGGGCGCTCCCGGAGATCCTGGCCTTCATGGAGGCGCGCGCCGCCGGCGAGGCCTGGGTCCAGCCGAGCTGCGAGCCCCCCGCCGCGGTGATCTGCGAGGGCACGCCCGAGACCTGAGGCGGCGGCGGTGATCCACGCCGAGGGTCGCGGTATGCTCCGCGACCGTGGACGCCTTGGGGCCGCTGCCATATCACCGCGAGGTCGTCGCGGCCCTCCGCCAGGAGGAGCCGGGGCTGTGGTCCTGGTTCGCCTCCGACGAGGTGGAGGCCGCCTACGCCGAGCAGGTTCGACTCGAGCTCTTGAAGACGACGGTGCGCCTGGAGCGCGGGCGCTACGCGGCGCTCCACGAAGCCGCCGACGCCGCGCGGGGCATCCTGGACCTCGACGTCGCCGTGAGCTTCTACCAGGCGGCCGGCGCCGGGAGCCTCAACGCCGGGGTCTGCCACCTCCCCGGCGAGGCCCACATCGTCCTGTCGGGCCCGGTCCTGGACCGCCTCGATGGCGAGGAGCTCCGGGCGCTGGTGGGTCACGAGCTCGCGCACCAGAAGCTGCTCCTGCTCGACGACGGCGCGTACCGCACCGCCCAGCTCCTCTTGCACTCGATCGCCGACCAGGGCGGCGCCGACGCCTACCTGGCGACCGCCGAACGCATCGACCAGCTCACGGAGGTCTACGCCGATCGCGGCGGCTCGCTGGTGGCCGGAGCGGACGCGGTCGTGCGCTGCCTGGCCAAGACGGTCAGCGGCCTCCGGGAGGTCGACGCCCCCAGCTACCGCGCCCAGGCCGCGGAGGTGGTGGCCGGCGGTGGGGAGGGCGGCGCCGGGACGCACCCGGAGACCTTCCTCCGGGTCCACCTGCTGAGCGAGTGGGCCCGCGATCCCGCGGCGGGGGACGTGCTGGCGGAGCGCCTGATCCGCGGTCCGCTGCGCATGGACGCCCTCGACCTGCCGGCCCAGCTCGCCCTCCTGACGACGACCCGAGCGCTGGTGGCGCGCTGCCTGGCCGAGCCGCTGCTGCGGACCGAACGCACCCAGGCCCACGCCGCGAGCTTCTTCGGCCCGGAGCCGCCTGGCGCGGACCCCCACGGCTCCAACCGCGTGGTCTTGCCCGAGCCGCTCCACCCGTCCGTGGCGGAGTACCTGGCCTATGTGCTGCTCGACATGGCCACCTGCGACGACGAGCTCGGGGACCTCGCCCTCGGGCTCGTCGATCGGCTCGCCGCCGAGGTGGGGCTGGGCGAACCCTACGAGGCCCTCGTGCGCAAGGAGCTGCGCCGCACGAAGAAGGCGCTCGTCGAGCTCCGTGCCGGCCTCGACGACCTCCAGCGCGCCGCCCGGACCCAGCTCGGGGGGACGCCGTGACCGAGTCCATCGCGCTCGCCTACGTCTCCCTCGAGGAGGTGCCCACCACCGACGACCTCCTGCACCGGGTGCTTCCCCTCTTTCGGCAGGTCGCCGCGCTCCACGAGCGGGGCCGGGTGGCGCCCCTCGAGGGCCTCGATCACCTGCGCGCGCTGGGCGGCGTCCTCTACTTCGAGGAGGCGCAGGCGAGGGCGCCGCGAACGGTCTACGACGCCGTCGACCCCGTAGAGCCGCGGGCCGACCTCTGGCTCGACGTGGTCAGTCGCCACGAGGAGACGCGGACCGAGACCGGCGCGCGCGTGGCCCGGGACCGCGCGATCTGGCGCGGCGAGGGCCTGCCCACGACGCCCTCGTTCATGCCCGGGCTCGACGCCTGGGAGCGGGTTCGAGGTCACCACGACCCGCTCACCGACATCCACCTCCTCGGGCTCCACGCGGCGCGCTTGGCCGTCGGCCTGGCTCTCGAAGATCCCGAGGAGCTGGAGACCTTCGTCGCCGCGCGCCCCGACCTGCGGTCGCTCAACCCCGCCCTCCATCCGGTGGTGGTCCGCGCGCTGCGGGAGATGACCGAGCCCATCCGCGCCCGCCGCCCCGCCGACCTGCCGGGTCTGGTCCGCACCCTCGAGCGGTATCGGGAGCACGAGGTGACCGAGGTCGCGACCGAGACGGCGTCGGACGCCCAAGCGGCCATCTGCGAGCGGCTGCGCAACCGCCTCTTCGATCTCTCGCGCCGCAATCGGCTGCTCTACTTCAAGCCCAGCGGGAAGACCCTGGACCTCACGGTCGCGTCGGTGCCCCTGGTGCTCGATCACCGCAGCATCGACGGGCGCTCGCTCGCGGTGTGGAACGAGCGCTTCGCCGCCAAGCTGGCCAAGGGGCTCAGTCTGGCCACGGTGCTCCGCTTCGAGGACTACCCCTACGTGGTACCCGCCCTCGACGCGATCCGGCTCCAGGCCGGCCGGGACCTGCGGGAGTACGGGTTCAGCCGCCTGCGCTTGGTCGCCTGTTTCCTGCATTGGCGAGACCTCGGGGACGCCCAGCACGAACCCATCCGATCCCCACTGCTCTTGGTGCCGGTCTCCCTGTCCAGGCAGAAGGGGGTGCGCGACACCTTCGTGCTGCGGGCCAGCGGCGCCGAGATGGAGGTCAACCCGGTGCTCCGGCATCGGCTCCGGCAGCGCTATGGCATCGAGCTTCCGGAGTCGATCCCCCTGGGAGACCCCGAGGCCCTCGACGCGCTCCACACATCGCTCCGGGACCAGATCCAGGCGTCGGAGCCCGCGGTCACCCTCGAGCGGATCGACAAGCCCCGGGTGCGCCTGGTGACCGCGTTGGCGCGCCGGCGACTGGCCACCTTCCAACGTCGTCGGCGGGTGGCCCGCGGGGGGCGCAGCTACGCGGGGCTCGACTACAGCTACCGGCGGGATGCCTACGCTCCGCTCGGGATCCAGCTCTTCCACCAGCGGGTGGTCCCCGCCAGGGCACCCAATCGGGAGCTCCTCGAAGCCCCCCGGCCGCGACCCTTCCAGCTCGGACCCGGCGAGCGCGAGGTGAAGAAGGAGCTCTACTCCCTCGACGAGGGCGAGGACGGGCCCCACCAGTGGGCCTTCGATTGCTGCCGCGTCACGCTGGCCAACTTCAACACCAAGAAGATGTCCCTGGTGGCCGACTACACGGCGCTGATCGAAGAGGGCCGCGCCCCGCGCTCCTTCGAGGACCTCTTCCACCCCGGCGCGCGACCGCTGGAGAAGCCGGAGGAGCTGCCGCCGGTCAGCGAGCGCAAGCCGGTGGTCCCCGCCGATCCGACGCAGCTCCTCGCCGTGGCCCGGGCCCGGGCCGGCGCGAGCTACATCGTTCAGGGACCGCCGGGCACGGGGAAGTCGCAGACGATCACGAACCTCATCGCCGACCAGGTCGCCCAGGGCCGGCGGGTGCTCTTCGTGTGCGAGAAGCGGGTGGCCATCGACGTGGTGCATCGCCGGCTGGCGCAGCTCGGCCTCGCGCCGCTGACGACCCTCATCCACGACTCCCAGGGCGACAAGAAGGCTTTCGTCCAGGACCTTCGCGCGACCTACGAGGCCTGGCTCCCCGAGGCCGAGACGGCGGCGCCGCCGCCGCCGGCGGATCCCGGGCTTCGCGCGGCCCTCGAGCCGCTGGCCACTCGCTGGGCCGCGCTGCGCTCGCCGGCGCCGGGATCCGAGCGCGCCCTCGGGGAGCTCGTCGAGCGGCTGGTGGAGCTCGGGGGCGGCGAGCGGATCGAGCTGGACGCCGTCGACCGCGAGGCCCTCCCCGACCACCGGGCGTTCGCGGCGGCGCTCCCGGCGCTCCGGGCGGTGGAAGAGCGCCTGGCCGCGCGGGGCGTCACCCTCGGCGAGCACCCGCTCCGTTGGGTCCGCCCGGACGTGCTCGCCGGCGAGGCGCCGATGGCTCGGCTGGCCGAGGCGCTCGACCGCGCCATCCCCGCGCTCGAGCGCCTGGCCTCCGCGGAGGTCGGGTCCTCGTTGGCGATCGTCCGGGAACGCTCTGGCTTCGTGGCTCGCATCGCGCCCCTGGTGGAGCACGGGCTCCTGGCGCTCCTCGATCGCGGTTCGGCCCTCGCCCGCGCGGTCCGCGCCCATGGCGCGGAGCTGGCGACCCTCCGAGCGCGGGTCGCGGAAGCCACCGAGACCGCTCGCCCTTGGCGCGACGCGCTCGGCCGCCCCGACCTGCGCAGCGCGCTCGCGCTGGCTCGCCGCTTCCAGGGGAGCATCCTCCGCTTCCTCTTCCCCGCCTTCTGGCGGCTCCGGCGGCTCCTCCGGGACCGCTACGATTTCGGCGCGCGGGCCTTGCCGCCCACCTATGTGGAAGCCCTCGAGGACCTCGAGCGCCGGCTGGACGCCGAGGACGCGGTGGCCGCCGAGGAGCGGAAGCTCGCCGCCGAGGTGGGCACCGACCCCGCGTCGGTCCTCGCGGCGGTCGAGGTCGCGGACGGAGCGCCCGAGCCGATCACCGAGGCTCTTCGGGGCCCCGAAGGCGAGGCCCGGGCGCGGGCGCTCTTGGCGAGCCACGCCGACGCCGAGGCGGTGGCCGAGTCCCTCGACCCGATCCTCCACGGCTACGCGACCGAGGCGCCCGCCGCGCTGGTCGGCGAACTCCGCCGGCTGCGGGCCGACCTCGACGCGCTCGCGGACGTCGCGGAGTCCCTCGCGGAGGCTCACGACCTGGCCCCTGGCGCGCTCCGGCTGCTGAGCGAACGGCGCTGCCCGGTGGACGCCTTGGAGCGCGCCGTCCTGGCGGCCGTCGTCCAGCGGACCCTCGCCGCCGACCCGGTCCTCGAAGGGCAGGGGATCGTCGAAGTGCGTCGTCAGCAGCGCGCGGTGGCCGACCGGGAGGGCAGGGCGCGGGCGGCCCACGCCGACGCGCTGGTCCGCCTCTGCAAGGCGCGCTTCCTGGAACACGTCCGGCTCACCGAGACCCCGGCGGCGAAGCTCGACCCCGACCAGAAGGCGCTGAAGAAGCGCTACCGGTCGGGGCGGCGCGAGCTGGAGCACGAGATGGGCAAGGTGATGCGCTACCGCTCCATCCGCGACCTGGCCACCAGCGACTCGGGGCTGGTGATTCGCGACCTCAAGCCGGTCTGGTTGATGAGCCCGCTCAGCGTGTCGGACACCCTGCCGCTCGTCGGACCCGGCGGCGCCGCGCCCTTCGACGTGGTGATCTTCGACGAGGCCAGCCAGATCCCCCTCGAAGACGCCGTGCCTGCGGTGTGCCGCGCGCCGCAGACGGTCATCGTGGGCGACGAGATGCAGCTCCCGCCGACCACCTTCTTCGGCGGCGGCGGCGGCGAGGAGAACGAGGACGCCTTCGAGGTCGAGGCGGATGACGAGGTCGTCAGCTACCGCCTCGACGCCGACTCGCTCCTGAGCCACGCGAGCCTCGGGCTCGGCGGCGCGATGCTCCAATGGCACTATCGGAGCCGCGACGAGGCGCTCATCCGGTTCTGCAACCACGCCTTCTATGGCGGCCGCTTGCGCACCATCCCGTCGACTCGCGCGCCGCGCCCGCTCCCGCCCATCGAGGTGGACGACGCGGCGCAGGGGGCGGAAGGCGCCGCCCGGCTCTTGGAGCGTCCACTGAGCTTCCACCACCTGCAAGCGTCGCCCTACGAGAAGCGTCGCAACCGCGGGGAGGCGGCCTACATCGCCGAGATGGTGCGCTCGCTGCTTCGCCGCGAGGACCCGCCGACCGTGGGCATCGTCGCCTTCAGCGAGGCCCAGCAGTCGGAGATCGAGGCCGCCATCGACGCGCTGGGCGCCGACGACCCCGAGTTCCGCCGCCGCTACGAGGCCGAGCTCGAGCGCGAGGTCGAGGGGGAGGCCGTGGGGCTCTTCGTGAAGAACCTGGAGAACGTCCAGGGCGACGAGCGGGACGTGATCATCCTCAGCGTCTGCTACGGCCCCGACGCCCGCGGGCAGATGCGCATGAACTTCGGGCCCATCAACAAGATGGGCGGCGAGAAGCGGCTCAACGTCATCTTCTCCCGGGCCAAGGAGCACATGGCGGTGGTCAGCTCCATCCGCCACGAGCGCATCACCAACGAGTGGAACACCGGCGCGCGCATCCTGAAGAGCTACCTGCGCTACGCCGAGGCGTGCTCCCTCGGCGACACCGAAGAGGCCGACGCCGTGATCCGGGGCCTCGGCGGCACCGACGCTGGCACCGCGGCGACCCCTCATCCGCTGGTCGCCGTGCTCGCCGACGCGTTGCGCGGCCGCGGCTTCGAGGTCGCGCAGGGCGTGGGCACCGGGGAGTTCGCCATCGATCTCGCCATCCGCGAGGGAGACCGCTGGACCAGCGCGGTGCTGGTCGACGCACCTCACCGGAGTCCGTCCCCGGATCCGCTGGCCCACTACCACTCGAAGCCGGCGGTGCTGGAGGCCTTCGGGTGGCACGTGGTCTCCGTGCTGCCGCGGGACTGGGTGGACGACTCCGAGCGGGTGCTCGAGCGCCTCGTCCGGCAACTACGGCAGAAGGAATGACTCCTCGGCTCTCCGGGTTGATCCCGACGTGCCGGCACGGATAGGCTCGCGCGCGGCGGGACCGGACCTGCCTGGAGGGCGCATGCGCACACGCGAGGACATCGAATCGTATCTGATGAGGTCGAACCTCTCCTTCAAGTCGTTGAGGGAAGAGGACGAGGGCGAGGACATCTGGCTCGTCCGGGACACCTCGAGCGGCGAGAACATCGTGATCTCGCTGAGCGGTAGCCTGGTCCTCTTCCGGGTGAAGGTCCTCGAGATGGCCACGGTCGAGAACCGGCAGCCGCTCTACGAGAAGCTCCTGGAGCTCAACGCCAGCGACATGGTCCACGGCAGCTACGGCCTGGCCGACGGCGCCGTGGTGCTCACCGCCGGGATGATCCTGGAGACCCTCGACTACAACGAGTTCCAGGGCACGGTCGACGACCTCACCCTGGCTCTCACCAACCACTACGAGATGCTCTCGCGGCTCACCCAGAGCGGCGAGGCGGCCTGAGGCGAGGTAGGATACGACATGGGTTTCTTCGGGCGCCTCGCGCAGCTCATCAAGAGCAACCTCAATGATCTGATCAGCAAGTCGGAAGACCCCGAGAAGATGCTGAACCAGGTCATCCTGGACATGAATCAGCAGCTGGTGGAGGCGAAGAAGCAGGTCGCCGTCGCCATCGCCGACGAGAAGCGGCTCCAGAAGCAGCTCAACGCCGAGCGCTCCGTCGCCGACGAGTGGGAGAAGAAGGCCATGATGGCCATCCGCGCCGGCGACGACGCCCTGGCGAAGGAGGCCCTGCTCCGGAAGAAGGAGCACGACTCGCTGGCCCAGCAGTATGGCGACCAGTGGGAGAAGCAGAAGCAGGCCACCGACCAGCTCAAGACGGCCCTGCGCGCGCTCAACAACAAGATCGAAGAGGCGAAGCGCAAGAAGAACGTCCTCATCGCTCGGAAGCGTCGCGCCGAGGCGATGAAGTCCATCCAGGAGACCATGAGCGGTCTCTCGGACACGAGCGCCTTCGACACCTTCGATCGGATGTCGAGCAAGATCGACCAGATGGAGGCCGAGGCCGAGGCGGGCGCCGAACTCTCCGAGGAGTACTCGGGCGACGTCCTGAAGCACAAGTTCTCCCAGCTCGAGGCCACCGCCGGAGCCGACGAGGATCTGGAGGCGCTGAAGCGCAAGATGGGTCTCGTCGAGGAAGAGGCCCCCGCCGTCGAGGCCCGGGTCGACGCCTCCGAAGAGGTCAGCGAGCAGGAGATGGCCGAGCTCGAAGAGGCCCTCGAAGCCCTCAAGCAGCGCGAGATGGGCGGCTGAGCCCATCCCGCGCGCGGAACGACGAAGGGCCCGGCGACATCGCCGGGCCCTTCGTCGTTCCGTCAGCTGGGCTGGACCACCCAACGGCCCCGGTGACCGCCTCGTCGTACGTGATCGATGGCGGTCGAGGCTTCGGTGAGGGGCACCCGTCCGGCGGTCCGCGGCGTGATCACACCCCGTGCGGCGAGATCGAGCAGTCTCCCCAGCTCGGCGCCGTCGGGCTCTACGAAGACCGTGTGGACATGCCGGCCGGGAAGCTGGGGGGTGGGCAGCCAACCCATGACACCGATGAAGTCTCCGCCGCCGGCCACGGTAGGTAGAAGCTCGCTCGAGAAAACGGGTGGCGTCGTACTGGAGGGGGGCGGCGTCGAGGACGACGTCGAACGTGGTCGCGTCCAGCGCGTCGATCCGACGGGCGCCCACTCGGTCGAGGAACTCCTGGTCCGAGGGGCGTGCCAGAGCGTGGACGTCGAAGCCGGAGTGCGCGGCGAGCTCGACCGCGAAACCGCCTACGCCACCGGCCCCTCCGGTGACGAGCAGCGAGCGACCCGCGGGCGGTCCGACGACCTGCAGCGCTTGGGCGGCGGTGAGCGCGTTCATTCCGATCACTGCGGCGTCCAGCGGGTCGAGCCCCGGAGGCACGAGTGCGCAATCGCGGGCGGCGACGACCACGCGGTCGGCTAAGGCGCCCCGTGGAGCGTCGACCCCCACTCGGACTGCGGCCACGACAGACCCGATGGCCAGGGCGACGCCGGCCCCGCGGGCGGTGACCCGGCCCACGAGGTCCCAGCCGAGGCCGACGGGCTCGGTGGACTTCGACACACCGAGCTCCCGGACGACGCCGTCGACCACGGCGATGTCGACGGCGTTCACGGTGGCGGCGAGAACATCGATGGTGACTTCACCGGCTGCCGGGGGCGAGGGTTCGAGCGAGTCGAGGGCGACGGTGCCGTCGCCGGAGGTACGTAGGACGTTCATCAGGGCTCCTGGGGTTGGTTCCGAAGAGCCCCGACCTTGCGAACCCGGGTCACCAGTGGGAAGAAGGTACCTGAAAGTGCCCAAGGCACCGGCGCTCGTATGAGTCGCCCCCGTTCACCCCTGGAGCCCCGCATGCACCCGAGAAGCGCTGCCGCGCGAAGGCAGCAGGCCAAACGAGATTTCGATGCCTACCTGGCGCGGTGTCCGAGCCGCCTGCTGCTCGACCGCATCAGCAACAAATGGGTGGTGTTGGTCTTGTGTGCGCTCGACGAAGGACCCCTTCGGCACTCGGAGTTGGCCCGGCGTCTCGCTGGCGTCAGTCAGAAGATGCTCACCCAGACGCTCCGGACCCTGGAGCGGGATGGACTGGTCGATCGGACGGTGACCCCGTCGGTTCCGGTGCGGGTGGACTACGAGCTGACCGTCCTCGGCCGCTCCCTCCTCGGACCCGTGCAGGCGTTCAAGCTGTGGGCCGAGGAGCGGATGGCGGATGTCTTGGAGGCCCGCGAGGCCTACGACGAGGCCGAGTCCCGCTGAACGTTCAGAAGGTCAGCTCGACCCAGGTGCCGCGGTCGGCGGGGCCCCGACACGCCCAGGCCTTGCGCTCGGCGGGCGAGGCGATGAAGACGGCGTTGGTCGCGGTCCCCTGGTCGTCCTCGGCGTAGCGGTTGATGCTGTCCACGCCGTCCTCGCGGTTGGCGAAGAGCTGGCGGAGGCCCTGGGGGGTCTGGGGCACCTCGAGGAGCGTGCCCAGCCGGGCGAAGCGCGCCTGGGTGCTGGCGCTCACCACCTCGCCCTCGTTGTCCCGGTGGACCTCGGCGAGGCAATGGTTCGTCCGCCACACCGGGCCGCCCTCGGTGGTCCGGAGGACCTGCGCTCCGGGCGAGGCCTCCCACTCGAGCTGCTGCTCGGCGTCGGCGAGCCAGTAGGTGTGCGCGCCGGCGTGGGGCGCGCTGCGGACCACCTCCTTGGCCTCGGCCACGTCCGCCGCCCGGAGCGCCCGGTGGAGGATGGAGAGGTACCCGACGCCCGGCTTGGAGCCGTAGGTCTTGATGTTCGTGGTGCCCACGGCGAGGCCCGCGGCGTTGATGCCCATCAGGCTCAGGCAGCCGGTGCAGGTCACCGCCCAGCTCTCCAGGCCCTCGTCCGGCTTCCGATGCACGGCGACCACGTAGTCGACGTCGGGCGGGTTGAGGTCCCAGGTCTGGCCGGCGAGGGGCTGGCCCGCCTCGGTCCGTCCGGCGGGCACGAGCAGGGAGCTACAGCCCTCGTCGACCATGCGGGTGAGGGGGGCGCCGCGTTCGGCCGCGAGGAGCACGGCGTCGCGCATGTCGGTCATGTTCGCGGCGGTGAAGAGGCGCAGCGGGTCCACACCGGCCCCTTCGGCGATGCCCACCTGCTCGGCGTGGCCGGCGGGATCCCAGCTCTCGTAGAGCCCGAAGCTCCGCTCGCCCACGGCGAAGATCTGCTTCCAGTCGGCGTGACCGCGGTCGGCCATGTACCCCTGGACGGCCTCGAAGCGCATCTCCACGAAGGCGCGGACGCGCTCCCGCCAGGTCTCGCCTTGCTGCTGCCCCATGCTTCGCGGGGACCCGGTCACTACCAGACGCTCGAGCTCGATGGTCATGGCCGGCAGGCTAACGCGGATTCGCCGAGCGTCGACCCGTCGGCGGGGGCTCTCGGGGTTGGCGGGAGGTCGCCATTCGCCTTGACACCAGGGTGCTGCGCCGCAAATTCGGGCCGCTCTCATGCCGACCTACGAGTACCAGTGCGATGCCTGCAACAAGGGCTTCGTCCGCGAGCAGCGCATCACGGAGAAGCCCGTGAAGAAGTGCCCCCACTGCGGGAAGATGAAGGCGCGCCGGATGATCTCCGGTGGTGACTTCATCCTCAAGGGCGGTGGCTGGTACTCCGATCTGTACAGCGGCCCTTCGAACAGCTCGAAGGGTGGCTCGTCGGACGGCGGCGGCTCCTCCGACTGAGCCCGGCCCTCGGAGAACCGAGGGCATCGATCGCGCTCGGAATGCCACCGGCGGACTCGGGTTGCTCCCGGCGGACCGAGGGCACGTAGGTGCTCGGTATGGGCCCTAGAGGGCCCGAAGGTGCGGTCGATGCGCGGTCAGCAGTCCGCGCCGTTGCCGCAGGCGAAGCCGCCGGTCCCGTCCGGGCAGCAGCGGTTACCACGTGGGCCCTGGCATCTGTCGCCGCATGTCGAACAGTGGTCGCGGGTCCCGAGCTGGATCTCGCAGCCGGTGGCGAAGTCACCGTCGCAGTCGGCCCAGCCGGGCTCGCAGTCGACGATGGCGCAGGCCGCGGCGGCACAGGTCACCTCGGCGACGTTTGCGCCGGCGGTGCAGCTCCGGCCGCAGGTGCCGCAGTTGCCCACGCTGGTCGCCGTGTCGGTCTCGCAGCCGTTGGCGTACATGGAGTCGCAGTTCCGGTAGGTCCCGGTACAGCCGGCGATGACGCAGTTCGGGGCGTTGCAGGCGATGGTCGCGTTGGAGACCGGGCTGCAGGGCATGTTGCAGCCGCCGCAGTGGGCGAGGCTGGGCACCGTCGCCTCGCAGCTGGTGCCGTCGCCGTCGCAGTCCCGGAAGCCGGTCTCACAGCTCGTGCCGCAGGTGGAGGCCGAGCAGGTGGGGGTGGCGTTGAGCGCGCCAGCGCAGGTGGTGCCGCAGCCGCCGCAGTTGCCGATGTCGCTGGTGAGGTCGACACACGTCGTGTCGCCCAGCGCGTTGGTGCACGAGGTCTGGCCCGCGTCGCAGTCGGCCACACAGGCGTAGCTCCCGTCGGGGCGCGCGGCGCAGAGGGGGCGGGTGACTCCGCAGACGGTACCGCAGCTCCCGCACGACGTGGGCGAGTCGAGCCGCACCTCGCAGCCGTCGGCGATGTCGCCGTTGCAGTCTCGGTAGCCCGCGTCACAGACGAGGCCACAGGCGCCCGCCGTGCAGACCGGCGCGGCGTTGGCGGGGTCGGCGGGGCAGGCGTTGCCGCACGCGCCACAGTGCAGGAGGCTGGTCGCCGCGTTCACCTCGCAGCCGGTCATCGGGTCGCCGTCGCAGTCCTGGAAGGTGCCCGTGCACATCGCGATGGCGCAGGTCCCGCTGGCGCAGGTCGTCGTGGCGTTGTCGCCGGAGCAGGTGTTCCCACAGGCGCCGCAGTCGGTGTTGTCGCGGAGGCGAGTCTCGCAGCCGGGCGACCCGTCGCAGTCGAAGTAGCCGGCGTCGCAGCGCAGGGCACATCCGTCGGCGCCGCAGTAGGGGGAGGCGTTGGTGTCCGAGCCGCAGGTGTTTCCGCACGACTTGCAGTGCACTACGCTGGTGGCGAGGTTCGCGCAGGTCCCGCTGCACTCGTAGGTCCCTTCGGGGCAGGCCCCGATACAACCGTCGAGGTCGCAGACCGGGGTGTCCCCGGCGCAGGTCGTCCCGCAGTCGAGGCAAGTGTCGGCGGTCGCGAGGTCGGCCTCGCAGCCGTTGTCCTCGTCGGTGTCGCAGTCGTCGAAGCCGTCGTCGCAGACCAGCGTACAGACTCCTCCCCGGCACATCAGGCTGGCGTTGGTGGGATCCCCCACGCAGGCGGTCCCGCAGCCGCCGCAGTTGCCCGGGTCGGTCTGGAAATCGATGTCCGGGTCGTCCTCGTCGACGGCGCCGTCGCAGTCGTTGTCCACGCCGTCGCAACGCTCGACGTCCTCGACACAGCCGTCGCCGGCGTCGGGGCTCATGTCCATCTCGGGGCCCCCGTCCAGCCGGGCGGCACCGCGCCAGGGCGCGAGCTCGTCCTCGGTGACCAAGAGCGGGCGACAGCCTTCGGCCGCGCAGGACTCGGTGCGCTCGCAGACGATGCCTTCGCAGCTCTTCAGGAGGTCGATGCGGAGCTCGCGGACTTCACCGCGGACGAAGGTGAACTCGGCGCGACGCTGGATGAGGACGGTCTCGTCGTCGGCCGAGGCCAAGCCGTTCACGCTCACCCTCACGACGCCGAGGGGACCGCCGCGATGGACGAGGGCCACCTGGAGCGGCAAGTCCGCTTCGTTGAACGATTGCTGGAAGGGGGTGTAGGTGGCGTCGGGGTGTTGGATCTCCAGCCGGATGGCGGAGATCTCCTGGGGGACCTTCAGGTCGGTGTCGATGACCAGCATCACCTGGGTGAGCGGGTCGGACGAGCACGAGGCCAGGATCATCAGGGCCAGGGCCCCGAGGGCCCGCGAGAGTCGCTGGGTCATTCGCCGATCTCCACTACGCCGGGTCCGAAGTTCCCCGCGATGGGCTGGGCCTGCTCCGGCTCGTGGACCACGACCGCCACGATCACCACCACCGCCACCACGGCGAGGGCGGCCCCGATGATGGCCCCGCGCCGCACGCGCCGCCGGTGCGCCCGCTCGGCGGCCTGCTGGGCCGGGTCCTCGCGAACCACCGTGATGACCCGAGGCTCGCCCGCCTGGGCGGCGATCTCCTCGGGGCTGGGCACCGGGGGAGGGGGGACCTCGATGGAGACCGGGACGCGGCCTCCCTCGGTGACCGAGAACTCCGCCGTGGCGACGGTCTCGCCGTTGCGACGGGCGTCGACGCGGTGCTCTCCCGGATCCACCGGGGCCCGCACGCCGACCGTCTGCTCGGGGAGGGCGCGGTCGTCCAGGTAGAAGGTCGCGCCTTCGGGGTTGCCGGTGGTCTGGAGCGTCCACGACGCCACCCGGGGAGTGACTTGCTGCAGCAACGTGGCGGCCGCGGTCTTCACCTGTTCGTTGGCGTCGGAGCGGCGGACCCAACGGAGGAGCTCCGCAGCGCGTACGACCTGGCCGATGCGCGCGAGGGCCGAGGCCAGGTTGTAGGCGACCACCGGGGACGGGCGGAGTTCCTGCGAGCGGGCGAAACGCTCCGCCGCGCACTGGAAGTCCTCCGCGTCCAGACACTCGAGGCCCTGGTGGAAGAGCGAGCGCGCGAGGGCGCGCTCGTCGGTGCCCTCGGGGGCGGTCTGGGCCGTCGCGCCCGAGACGCAGACGGAGGCCAGGAGGAGGCTGAAGAGAAGGCGTGCCATCGATGCGGTCGACGGGCCGAGCACCCGACGCTCGACCTTAGTAATCGAGCATACGGAACGCCACCGGCGGTGCGCCACCTCCCGACACGGGGGCGGGGCGCGGCGCGCGACGGGGCGGCGCGGGGTCGGAGACGACGGCCTCTTCGACCTCGGGGATGACGACCGGCGCGGGCGCGGGAGCCGGTTCGATCAGCCGGGGGGCGCCCAGCTCGATCTCCACCACCGGATCGGGGGCGATCTCGGCTCGGGCGGGCTCGAACGAGGCGGACACCATGTCGAACGCCGCCAGCCCGAGGAGGGCGGCCGCCGCGGATGCCCACAGGGTCCAGGGACGTCGGCGCTTGCGCGGGGCGGGCGCGGAGCAGTCGACCGTGCGCAGCGCCGTCGCCATCGCCTTCGCGGAAGCGAAGCGGGAGCGGCGGGCGCGGGCCGTGGCCTTGGTGACCACCTCCAGCAGTCCGGGAGGCAGGTTCGGCCGGTGCTTCGCCAGCGGCGTCCCGCGGCCGTCGATGATGGCCAGCAGGAGGTCGCCCGGGTGATCGGCCTCGAAGGGGACCCGGCCGCTGAGCATCTCGTAGAGGAGGATGCCGGCGCCGTAGACGTCGCAACGGGCGTCGAGATCGTCGGCGCCGCGCGCCTGCTCGGGCGCCATGTAGTGGGGCGTGCCGAAGGCGAAGCCCCGGCGGTGGGTCAGGGCGGACCGGCGGCCGGTGCTGGGGTCGGTCACCGCGGCCACGCCGAAGTCCAGGAGCTTGGCGACGACTCCGTCGCCGGCGAGCTCGAGCATCACGTTCTCGGGCTTCAGGTCGCGATGGACCATCCCGGCCTCGTGGATGGCCTCGAGGCCGTCGAGGATCTGCGCGGCGAGCTCGATGCCGGCCTCGGGGCGGGGGAGGCCATGGGTCTGGAGCCACTCGTAGAGCGAGACCCCGCGGACCTGCTCCATGACCATGAAGGGGTCGCCGCCGTCCAGACCGAAGTCGAGGACTCGGACCACGTTCTCGTGCTGGACCGCGGCGCCCAGCCGGGCCTCCCGGAGGAAGCGGTTGCGCGTGCGCTCGGCGCTGTCGCCCTGCGGGTGGAGGCGCTTCACTGCGACGTGGTTTCCCAGACGGAGATCGGTGGCTTGCCACACGATCCCGTTGCCCCCACGCCCGATCTCCCGCTCCAGGCGGTAGCGACCGGCGACGGTCTCGGTGGGGACGGACGAGTTCATGGACACGTCCAGCGGCCCAGCAAGGTCCGTGCCGCAACGATCAGTTGCGAGATCGGGAGGTATTGCGTGGCAATGCGCCACGACGAACGCCGGGGACCGATGCTGCGCTGTCCCTCGGGCAGAACGTCCCAGTGTGCGGACCATCACTCGCGACGGAAGTTGCCATGCCGCGTGAGACGCACGACCGCGCGAGCCGGTCGCTCAGTAGTCGAGGTCGCGGAACGCGGTGGGCGTGCCCATCGACGCGCTCATCTCGCTCACCGGGGCCATCTCGGCCGGGGTCGCCGCCATCTCGGTCGTCGCCGCGCGCATGCGGGCCGCCCGTCGGCGCACGGGGGCCTCGGGCGCCTCTTCGGCTTCTTCGACGGGAGGTCCCTCGGCGGGGACCTCGGTGGGCGGCAGGGCGGCGGTCGGAACGGCGACCGTGGCGGTGGGCGCCGGCGGCTCGGGGGCCTCGGGGGCCTCGGCTTCCCGGGTCTGCGGGGCGTCCGCGGTGGGGCTGGCGACCTCGCCCTCCGACGCACCCAAGAAGATCCCCACCGCGACCAGCGCTGCGGCGAGCACCACCGCCGCGCCCACCAGGAGCGCGGTGCGGGAGCGCGGCGGCGCCGGCGGCGGGAGGTACGCACCGGAGAGCAGCTCGTCGGCGTCCAGGGTGGGGCGGTCGGTCGGTCCCGGGGGCTCCGAGATCATCCGATCGCGGATCTGAATGGGACCGGTGACGTCGGGCCGCGACTTGGGTGTCTTGGGGATCGCGTCGTGGAGCGCTTTGCGGAACGCGCTGGCCGTCGGGTAGCGCTCGTCGCGGTCCTTGCGCAGAGCGATGTCCAGGGCGTGCGAGAGCCGCTTGCCCAGCTCGGGTCGCCGCTCGATGGCGGGCACGTGGGCTTCCTTCACCACCGCGAGCAAGAGGTCGCCCGGCAGCTCGGCGTCGACCGGGGTGGCTCCGGTGAGCATCTCGTAGAGCATCGCGCCGACCGCGTACACGTCGGAGCGGGCGTCGAGGTCGGGGAGGCCCCGGGCCTGTTCGGGGGACATGTAGTGCGGGGTGCCGACCAGGCCGCCGGCCTGGGTGGTCTGGACCGAGACGCGGCCCTCCGGCTTGAGCGCGCTGGCGATGCCGAAGTCGAGGATCTTGGGGAAGACACCGTCCCGGTCGGCGACCAGGTGCACGTTCTCCGGCTTGATGTCCCGATGGATCACGCCGACGTCGTGGGCCGCCGCGAGGCCGCGGAGGACCGAGGAGGCGATCTCCACGCACTCGTTGATGGAGAGCGGCGGCCGCTTGCCCATCCGGTCGGCGAGGCTCTCGCCTTCGACGAGCTCCATGACCATGTACGGCGTGTCGTCCTCGATGCCGAAGTCGGTCGTCCGCACGACGTTTACGTGCTGGACCGACGCCGCCACCCGGGCCTCGCGGAGGAAGCGCTGGCTCAGCGCCTCGCTGTCCCGGCCATCGTGCCAGAGAACCTTCACTGCGACGGGGCAGTGGAGGCGCAGATCGCGCGCGCGCCAGACGGCGCCCATCCCGCCTTCACCGACGGGTCGCTCGAACTCGTAGCGCCCGGCGAGGAGGGCGTTCTTTGTGGGAACGAAGACCACGGGGGGATGGGAAGGCTAGCAGGGTTTTGGGCCGGTGCCCGGCGACGAAAAGGCCCCATAAAGGGCACTCGATGTCGAATTATCCGGGCTGAAGACGGTCCGACTGGATCACTTTGGTGCGACCGTCGTCGAAGCGCACGGCGACCCGGGGCGGGACCATCCCGTGCCGCACCTCGGTGACCCGGCCATGGCCGAACTTGGGGTGCCAGACGCGGCTGCCCTCGCCGAGCCCGATGTCCGAACCTTCGGAGTAGTCGATGTAGCTGTCGTGCCCCCGAGGCGGCGAGCGGCGCGGGGCCGGCGGCGCGTCCCAGGGATCCGGTCGATAGGCGGGGGCGGCGCTCCGGGTCCGGGCGCGGGTGGGCTGGTCGCCGATCCAGGTGAGGTCCTCGCGGGGGAGGTCGAGGAGGAAGCGCGAGGGAGTACCGACCTGGGTGTTGTTGAAGATGCGCCGAGCCCGCGCGTAACTGAGGATCAGCCGGTCTTCGGCGCGGGTGAAGGCCACGTAGGCGAGCCGGCGCTCCTCGGCCATCTCCTCGGGGTCTTCGCCGCCGGCGGCGCCCGGGCGCACGAAGGGGAACATCCCCTCTTCCAGGCCGGTCACCATGACGGTGGGGTACTCGAGGCCCTTGGCGGAGTGGACCGTCATCAGGGTGACCCGGGGCTCCTCGAGGTCGGCCGCGTCGATGGCGCTCTGGAGCGTCACGTCTTCCAGGAAGGCGGTGAGGGTGGCGTTCTCGTTGCGCTCGGTGAAGTCGTTCATCGAGCCCACGAGCTCGGCGAGGTTCTGCATCCGCGCGTCGGCCTCGGGGGTGTTCTCCGCCTGGAGCATCGCGAGGTACCCGCTCTCCTCGAGGACCAGGCCGCCCAGGTCGGGCAGCGGCAGCGACGCGCGCTCCTGGAGCTTCTCGACGAGCTTGCGGAAGGCGTCGAGCTTGCGCAGCACGCCCTTGGAGAAGCGCCCGTCCTTGGGAGCGTGGGCCATCGCGTCCCAGACGCCCACGCCGGTCTCGGCGGCGAGGTCGAGGAGCCGGCTCAGGGTGGTCTTGCCGATGCCCCGGGTCGGCGTGTTCACGATGCGCAGGAGGCTGACGTCGTCGGCGGGGTTGGTCAGGATGCGCAGGTAGGCCAGCAGGTCCTTGACCTCGGCGCGGTCGTAGAAGCGCACGCCGCCCACGACGCGGTAGGGGATGTCCTCCGCGAGGAGTCGCTCTTCGATCACGCGCGACTGGGCGTTCGTTCGGTAGAGGACGGCGATGGAGTCCAGGCTCTCGCCCTTCGAGCGGAGCTCTTCGCAGCCGCGGACCACGAACTGGGCCTCCTGCCGCTCGTCGTCGGCGCCGAGGACGAAGACGCGCTCGCCCTCGTCCTTCTCGGTCCAGAGCTCCTTGGGCTCCCGGTCGTCGTTGCGGGAGATGACCGCGTGCGCCGCTCGGAGGATCCGCGCGCTGGAGCGGTAGTTCTGCTCCAGCTTCACGATGTGCGCAGCGGGGTAGTGCCGGCGGAAGTCGAGGATGTTGCGCCGGTCGGCGCCGCGCCATCGGTAGATGCTCTGGTCGTCGTCGCCGACCACGGTCAGGTTGCCGTGGACGCTGGCCAGGGCACGCACCAGCCGGAGCTGGGCGTGGTTCGTGTCCTGGAACTCGTCGACCAGGAGGTGCTCGAAGCGCCCGCTGACGTCCCGGCGGAGCTCGTCGTCCTTCTCGAGCTCGAGGGTGAGCCGGTAGATCAGGTCGCCGAAGTCCAGGGCGCCCGCTTGGCTCTTCCGAGCCTCGTAGGTCTCGGCGACCTTCACCACCACGTCGCGGTAGTAGCCGCTGAGATCGTCGCGCTCGCCGACTTCGACCATCTCCTGCTTGGCGCGCTGGATGCTCGCCGAGAGCTGCCGGGGCGGGAAGCGCTTGGGGTCCACGTCCAGGTCGCCCATCACACGCTTCAGGAGCGCCTTCTGGTCCGAATCGTCGTAGATGGTGAAGTCGCGCTTCAGGTCGATGCGGTGGGCGTAGTGCCGCAGGAAGCGCGCGCAGGTGGAGTGGAAGGTGCCTACCACCAGCCCGCGCGCGTCCCCGGGGACCAGCGCCTGGAGGCGCTGGCGCATCTCGCCCGCGGCCTTGTTGGTGAAGGTCACGGCGAGGATCTTCCAGGGGGCCACCCCACGCTCGCCGATCAGGTGGGCGACGCGCCGGGTGATCACCCGCGTCTTGCCGCTGCCCGCGCCGGCGAAGACCACCAAGGGGCCGTCGCCGTGGAGCACCGCTTCACGTTGGGGCGCGTTCAGTCCTTCGAGCACGGGCTCCGGTGTAGCTCGCGCCCGTGACGTCCGCGAGGGGCGGGCTCACATGACGGCGAAGCCGACGCTGAGGTCCGCGGCCCAGACCATCGGACCGACGACGCCGATCTCGCCGGCGATGGCCGCGAAGAACCACTTGCGCACGTGGAGCCGGACGCCCGCGCGCATAGCGCAGACCGTAGGCCTGGACGCCATCGAAGGGGGCCTGGCGCCAGAGGCTCGGGTCGACCCCGGCGTCGCCCCGGAAGGCCATCCGGTCGAAGCGCCGGAGCCCGCCCATGAAGCCCATGGAGAACCCGAAGTGGTCCCAGGCGGCCAGGGCCCGGTCGTCCAGGGGGGCGTGGGGATCCGGGTCGTCGGGCGCCTCCGGCGCGTCCGGTGCGGGGGCTTCGCGGGTCCAGGAGTCGGGCGGTGCGTCGGCCCGAGCGGCGCCGGGGCAGGCGACCAACGAGGCGAGGAACGCGGGGCTCGCCAGGAGCACCAAGGCGGAGAGCACGGGGCGAGGGGTCGAGGAAGTCGGGGTGTCGTCCATGGCCCTCTCCCTGAGCAGGACCCGCGCCAGCGCGGCGCCGGCCCGGGCCGCGAAGCGCGCTACACGGGCGGATCACCCGATGTCGCCGGGGGATCCGGTGAGCGGCGCCGAGGCGCGAAGCCCGGGCCGCGGCGCGCAGCGGGCTTCGCGCGACAGCCGCGCCGGGGCGTGAGTCGTGGACCACACCCCGGCCAGCGGACGCGTCAGGCCCCGACCGCGGCTTCGACCGCGTCGGCGGTCTTGGGTGCGGCGGCGGTGAGCACCTCCGGGGCGCCGTCGGTGATCACCACGTCGTCCTCGATGCGGATGCCGCGGACCTCGCCCCGGAGCTCGGCGAGCTTCTTCTCGTCGACGTACTCCTCGCGGAGGGAACGGAAGCGCTCGTGGTCGAGGATCGCCGGGACCATGTAGAAGCCGGGCTCGATGGTGACCGCCATCCCCGGCTCCAGGTCGCGATCGAGGCGTAGGTAGCCGAGGCCGAAGCGCTCGCTCCGGGCCCGCCCCGGCGCGTAGCCGGCGCGGTCGCCGAGGTCCTCCATGTCGTGGACGTCGAGGCCGATCAGGTGTCCCACCCCATGCGGGAAGAAGAGCGCGTGGGCGTCGGCGTCCACGATGGCCTGGGGCTCACCGCGCAGGAGGCCGAGCTCGACCAGGCCCTCCGCGAGGGCCAACGAGGCCTCGAGGTGCACGTCCCGGTACCGAGTCCCCGCGGTGCACTTGGCGATGGCTCGGTGTTGGCTGGCGAGCACCACGTCGTAGACCGCGCGCTGGGCGTCGGTGAAAGAGCCGCTCACCGGCCAGGTGCGGGTCACGTCGCCGGCCCAGCCGTCGTGGGTCTCGGCGCCCACGTCGGCGAGGAGGAGGTCCCCGGCGCGGCAGGTGTTCGGGTAGGTCTCGTTGTGGAGGACCTCGCCGTGCACGGACACGATGGGCCGGTAGGCGGTCCCCATCCCGCGTTGGCTCATCGCCGCGACCATCGCGGTGCGGACCTCGTGCTCGGTCGCGCCCGGACGAGTCGCGGCCATGCCCGCCCGGTGGGCGGCGACGGTGCCCTCGGCGGCGCGGCGGAGGCCGGCGAGCGCGTGCTCGTCGTGGACCGCGCGGAGCGAGACCAGCGCGTCCAGCAGCGGCGCGTCCTCGGCACCCCCGGGCTCGTGGCCCAGGTGGGCGAGCTGCTTCTGGCGGGTGGCCAGGTCCGGCGCGGCGACGGTGAGCATGCCGTCGACCGAGAGCTCCTTGGTGGGGCGGACCCGCAGACCGAGCGCCTCGCCGATGGCCGCGGGCGCCGGGGTCTCGCCGTGCCAGAGGGCGTCGTCGTCGGCGGGGGTGGGCAGGTAGAGGGCCGCCTTGCCGCGCTCGTCGAAGACCAGATGGGCGCCGGGGAGGGCCGCGCCCACCAGGTAGAGGAAGTGGCTCGAGGCCCGATAGGGGTAGAGGGCGGCCGGGTAGTTGCGGCTGACGGGGGACCCGGCGGGGATCCAGGCCGAGCGGCCCCCGAGGGCGGCGGCGAGCCGGGCGCGACGGGCGGCGAAGGGAGAGGAGTCGGTGGGCAGGTTCACGGGGTCACCACGCGGAAGATCGCGCCTTGGTTGAGGTTCACCAGGAGGAGCTCGCCGGCCCCGTCCTGGTCGATGGAGACCACGCCGCCGCCGGCCATGCGCAGGCCGGGGAGGCGCGCGTGTTGGCGCACCTCGCCGTCGCAGCGCTGGAACGCGGCGACGTCGTTGGAGACGTAGTCGGAGTAGACATAGAAGCCCTGGAGCCCGGGGATGGCGTCGCCGCGGTAGACGCGGCCACCGGTGATCGACCCCGCGCCGCGGATGGGCAGGTCCTCGGCGCCCTGGGGCACCGAGAGGATGGGCTGGACGTAGCCGGCACCGTCGACCCGAGCGGTCAACGCGTCGTCGAAGACGGCGTCGCCCTCGTAGGCGCGCCAGCCGAAGTTGGCGCCGCCGGGGTGGCCGGCGGGGAGGAAGTCGATCTCCTCGACCTCGTTCTGGCCGACGTCGCCGATCCAGAGGTCGCCGGTCGCGTCGTCGAAGGACATGCGCCAGGGGTTCCGGAGCCCGTAGGCCCAGATCTGCGGGAGGCCGCCCGCGACGAAGGGCGCGCCGGGGCTGGCGTAGGCGTTGGCGGCCGCGTCGACGTCGAGGCGCAGGATGCTCCCGAAGAGGTTCTCCACGTTCTGGGCGTTGCCGATGGGGCCGTGGCTCCCGTCGCCGATGCCGTCCCCGCCGCCGCCCTCGTCACCGGTGCCGACGTAGAGATATCCGTCGGGCCCAAAGGCGAGGACGCCGCCGTTGTGGTTGGACTCGCGATCCTCGATCGACACCAGCCGGGCGACCTCGGTCTCCTCCGCCAGCGTCGGGTCGGCGCTGCGCCGGTACTCGGCGACCACGTTCCGCCGCGGCGAGCTGGGGGTGAAGAAGACGAAGAAGCGGCCGTTGGTCGCGTAGTCGGGGTGGAAGGCCAGCCCGAGCAGACCCTGCTCGCCGCTGGTCGCCAGGTCCTCGCCGGCGCCGGTCTGGCCGGTGAAGTCCAGGAAGGTCCCCTCCCGGCGGCCGTCGACGACCCGGACGATTCGGCCGGGCTTCTCCACCACGTAGAGCACGTCGGGCTCCCCGGGCGCCGTGGTGGCGAAGAGGGGCTGCTCGAAGGCCCCCCCGTCGACCAGGATGTTCTCCAGCGCGAGGTCCGGTGCGGCAGCCAGGCCGCACTCGCCGGGCTCCTCGCCCGCGTCCCCCGCGTCGAGCCCGAGGTCGTCCGGCGGTCCGCCGTCGGACCTCGGCCCGGCGTCGCCCGCCACCGTGTCCTCGCCGTCACCATCGTCGTCGCCGCAGCCCGTCGCCACGAGGGCGAGGACCAGGCCAGCATGCACCCATCCACGAAGCATGGTCCCTTCTTAGTCGGGCCGGGTCCGCTCGGCCAATTCGGCCCGTCCCGGCGACTTCCGGGGCCCGCCCGTTGATTCTCGCGTGACGGCGCGGTAACAGACCGCCCCATGTCCGCTGCCTCCACGAAGGGCTACCGCGAGGTCACGTTCGGAGCCGTCGCCCTGGGAGTCATCCAGGGCGCCGTGATGACGGCGGCCTTCGTCTACATCGGCCTCAAGCTCGGCTTCGGGCTGCCCGGCTCCACGGTCGCCGCGATCATGGGCTTCGCGCTCCTGCGCGGCGTGGGCCGCAAGGCCTTCGGCATCGAGGGCGCCGGCTCGATCGTCGAGAACAACATCAACCAGACGATCGCGTCGGGCATCAACACCGCCTCGGCCGGCGTGGTGTTCACCTTCCCCGCGCTCTACCTGCTGGGGCTCGGCGACGAGATCAACTTCCCCATCGTGATCCTCTCGGCGGTCGCCGGGTCGTTCATGGGCATCGTGGTGATCATCCCGCTGCGGAAGCAGATGATCGAGATCGAGCGGCTGAAGTTCCCCTCGGGCATCGCCGTGGCCACGATCCTGAAGTCGCCGGGCGCGGGCATGAAGAAGTCGGTGCTCCTGGCCGCCGGCTTCGCGGTCTCGTTGGCCATCACGCTGGCCACCAAGTTCGAGATCGTTCCCGAGACTCTGGAGATCGGCGAGGGCCTCCGCTCGCTCACCGGCGGCTCGGACACCGGCGCGGCCGGGGTGCTCTTCGCGGGCACCGCGCTCTCCCTCTCCATGGCGAACTTCGGCGCCGGCCTCCTCAGCGGCAAGGGCGGCCTGGCCTTCGCCGTCGGCGGCATCCTGGCCTGGTGGGTCATCGCGCCCTTCGTCGCCGCGCAGGGCTGGGTCCCCGAGGGCGCCGCCGGCGCGGACCTCAAGTGGGCCATCTACGGCGCGAACCTCCGCCCGGTGGGCATCGGCGTCCTCATCGGCGGCGCGCTCATGGGCGTCGTGCTGAGCTACCCGGCGCTCAAGGGCGCCATCAGCTCGCTCCGCGCCGCGGCCAAGCTGGCCAAGAGCGGCGACGCCAGCAACGACGAGCTCCCTCCGAGCGTGCTCGGCTTCGGCCTGGTGGGCGCCTTCGTCGCGCTCTTCGCCGTGGCCATCATCGGCTCCAACGGCGCCATCGCCATGGCGGTCAGCGTGGCGGTGGCCGGCACCGTGTGGCTCGGCCTGGCCGGGCTCATCGTGGCCCAGGCCACCGGCGCCACCGACATCTCGCCGCTCAGCGGCCTGGCCCTCATCGCGGTCACGCTGATGCTGGCCCTCACCGCCAACAACATCATGCTCGCGGTGACCATCGGCGTGGCGGTCTGCGTGGCCACCAACCAGTGCGCCGACATGATGAGCGACCTGAAGACCGGCCACCTGGTGGGCTCGGTGCCCAAGCGCCAGCAGCTGGTGCAGTTCATGGTCGCCTGGGTCGGCCCGGCCATCGCCGTGGGCACCGTGTGGCTCCTCTGGCAGGCCGGTCCCGACGGCGCCAACGGCTTCGGGCCCGAGTCGCTCGCCTGCCGCAACGAGACCGCCGACTGTCTCCCGGCGCCCCAGGCCGGCGCGCTCCAGGGCATGGTCCAGGGCGTCGTCAGCGGCGAGGCGCCCCTCGACAAGTACCTCGCGGGCTCGGCCATCGGCATCGGCCTGGCGCTCTTCCCCATCGCCGGCCTCGGCGTGCTCATCGGCCTGGCCATGTACCTGCCCTTCGAGATCACCCTGGGCTACGGCATCGGCTGCGTGGCCTCGATGGTCTTGGAGAAGGTCAAGGGGCGCCGCTACTACGCGGACGTCCTCGTGCCGGTGGCCGCCGGCTTCATCGTCGGCGAAGCACTGACGAGTCTCTCACTCACCCTCATCAAGCTGGCGACCGGGAGCTGACCATGCGCTACGCCGGATTCGGACTCTTCGTCATCGGTCTCACCGTCGCGTCCTGGTACGCCGCCTACGTCCCCGAGGGGATCGGCGCGGAGCGCATCGGCAACTGGTTCTCCGCCGTGGGCATCCAGTTCCTCGCGGGCTGGGTCACGATGATCGTCGGGGTGGTCGTCGCTCGCGCAGCGGCGAAGAAGGACACCCCCGCCGACGAGGCGGCCAACGCCAACAGCGCCGACACCGCTGGCGAGGCCATCGAGCAGATGCGCCTCATCGCCCGGCGCATCGACGACATCGCCGGGCGCGACCTGGCGCCGGCGGACGTCGCCCAGGCGCCGCGGAAGCTCGCCGACGAGCTGGACCATCTGCTCACCGAGGAGATCCCGGTCTTCCTCGACGCCCGCCCGCTGCTCATCGACCGCTTCGGGCTGGAGACCTTCGCCGAGCTGATCGGCCACTTCGCCGTGATGGAGCGCGCCGCGGCCCGCGCCTGGAGCGCGATCACCGACGAGGCCTGGGACGAGGTCCCACCGAGCCTCACCAAGGCCCAGGCCGCGGTGCACCGGTCCCTCGACGTCCTCGACGCCGCCGCGCCCTCCGCCGCCGCGTAGCGGGCGCCCTTCGGGGGCTCCCGACGACCTGCGTGCTTCAGTCGATCTGAGGCACGCAGGTGCCCGCCGCGCAGAGCAGCGGAGCGCAGCAGTCGGCGTCGGTGCGGCAGGCGTCGCACGTGCCCTCCAGGCAGGCCTGGTTGCCGCAGTCGCGGCAGCTCGTGCAGGTCGCCTGGGTGGGGCACGCCGCGCCCTGGCGCAGCACCGCCCGGTCGTAGTGCACGGTGAGCGGCCCCGAGGCGGCGAGGCGACGCGCGAAGAGGCTCCCGAAGACCTCCACGTCCGCCGGGGTGACCAGCTCCGCGCGCGGCGCGTAGACGTTGCCGGCGAAGAGCGCCCCGCCCGCCAGCTCCAGGGTCCCGTCGCCGCCGACGTAGACCCGCACGGCGGCGGGATCCTCGGGCCCGCCCAGGGTCCAACGGGCCTGGCCCAGCACGTTCCCGGCCACGAAGAGGTCCACCTCGGCGCCGGCGTCGAGCTCGACCCCGAGAGCGCCGTTCAGCGCCAGGTCCCCGGCGACGAAGATCGCGACGCGACCGCGAGCCCGCACGGTGAGGTCGGCGCCGTCCACCCGCTCGAAGTAGTAGCGGCCGCAGTCCAGCTCCACCCGGGTCCCGGCGGGGAGGGCGACGAGGCTGCGGGGATCCAGACCCGCGATGGCGTCGTCGTGGTCGGTCCGATGAGCGTCCACGACGGCGGCCACGTCGAGGAGCCGGTCGGGGGCGCAGTCGCAGGGGGCGGGGACGTCGACGGGCGCCATCTCGCGCCGCGGCGCGGCGTCGACGCCGCGGACCTCCACCGTCGCGCCGGGTGGCGTGATCACGGCGCCGGCCACGGTGAGGTCGCCGACCCGGAGATCCCCATCGACCCGGGCGTCGCCGCCGACCGTCAGCGCGCCGTCGCCCGTGAGCGGACCGGCGCTCCGCAGGCGCCCGCGGACCTCGAGGTCGACGGCCCCGAACACCAGCGCGGCGCCGCCGACGTCGAGGCCGCCCCCGATGGCGGCGCTCGCCGCCGCGTCGAAGCGTCCGTTGGTGCCGACGGAGCCGCCGCCCTCGCCGAGGGTGTAGGGGCCGGCGGTGGAGTCGAAGGCGTCGGTGATCACCGGCGCGCTGGTCGCCCAGCCCTCGCAGGTGCAGACGGCGTAGCGGAAGGTCGTCTGGGCGACCTGGCCCGCGCAGCGCGGTCCGTCACCGACCTGGACCAGGGGGCCGGTGCCCTCACAGAAGTCGGTGCCGAGGTCGGCCCCGGGGAGGGCGGCGTCCGGCGGGCGCACGGCGACCGTGTCCACCTGGGTGCAGCCGAGCCAGAGCACCGCGACGAGCCATCGCGCCACCCGCGTAGCGTAGCGCGGAACGCTCAACGGAGGGCGTCGAGGCGCTGCCGGGCCCGGTTGGCATAAGCGGACTGGGGGTGGCGCTCGAGGAGCGCCTCGAGCGCCCGGCGTTCGCCGACGCGGTCGCCCTGGGCGCGCAGCGCCCGCGCGAGCCCGTCGCGTGCTTCGGGGTCCAGGGGGCCTCCGGCGCGGATGGCCGCGCGATAGAGCCGCGCCGCGCCGGCCGCGTTCCCCAGGCGTTCGAGGCGGATGCCGCCGGCCGCGACCTGGGCCACGTAGGCCGCGTGGGTCCCGGGGTAGGCGCTGGTGACCTCGAGGTAGGTCCGCTCGGCGTCGCCCCAGCGGCGCGCTCCCCGGAGCGTGTTGGCTTCGCGGAGGAGATCGTCGGGGGACGCGGACGCCCGCTCCCGGCGCCGAGGGGCGCGCGGCTCGACGGCGTCGGCTTCTTCTTCCACCTCGCCGGGCAAGGGATGGATGGGGACCGGGGCGGGGAAGGACCGAGGCGCCAGAGGCTCTTCGGGGGAGGTCTCGGCGACCGGCGCGGGCGGCTCGTCGGGCCCGCCCACGATCAGCGCCGCCGCGGCCCCGCCGGCGACGAAGAGCACCGCCGCGGCGGCAGCCCAGAGCGCGGCCGACTTCCCCGCCGTCGCGGCCGGTGCCGCGGTCGCGGGGCCGGCCCAGGCGTCCAGGGCGCCCTCGATCAGCGCGTCGGCGGCGGCGTCGTCGAGGGCGCGCGCCGGACCCTCGGCGTCCAGGTCGAAGAGCTCGTCCAGGTTGGAGCGGTTCATGAGCGGTCCTCCGTGCGGAGCTTCTTCATCGCCAGGCGCAGTCGGCTCTTGGCCGTGTCGAAGGGGATCTCGAGGGTCGCCGCGATCTCCGGCACGCTCATCCCCAGCGCGTGATGGAGCACCAGGGTCTGCCGTTGGTCGTCGGGGAGGGTGTCCAGCAGGCGCGCTAGCTCCCGGCGGTCGAGGTAGGCGTCGGGGCGGGCTCCTTCGCCGCGCACGACCCGGAGCGTGGGGGCCATCTCGTCGCGCCGCTGGGCGAGCAAGCGGCGGCGCTTGGCGTAGCGGAGGGTCTCGCGGACGGTGATCCGGTCGGCCCACCCCTCGAAGCTGCCGTCGCCCCGGTAGGTGGGGAGCCCCTGGAGGATCGCGATGAGGGACTGCTGGGCCATGTCGTCCACGTCGGCGTCGCCCCGGACCAGGTAGCGGACCAGGTTCCTCACCCGCGGCAGGAGACGCCGCAAGAGGCGCCCCGCGGCCGCCCGGTCGCCCGCCTGGGCGGCGGCCAGGTCCGGGTCCCGCTGGGGGCGCACGTCGAGGTCGGGCAGAGCCATCACGATCATGGAGGACCGCTCCGGCGCGATCGGGTCACGACCCGGAGCTCGAGGGCCAAGATTCCGTAGGGCTGCACCGCCCAGGGGGTCGACCCCGGCTCGCCCGCCGCCTGGAATCGGGGTCGGCCGACCAGCCCGTCGGCGCCGAGATCGAGACGGAGGGCGATGTTCTCGTGGAGCGCGAGCCGCAGCGTCGCCCGGACCCCGACGAGGGCGGCCACGGTCCGCTGGGGGGCGGTGGCGACCAGCGGCGCGACGACCCCGGTGGTCTCCCGCCGGTAGAGGGCCACGCCGGCGCGGAGGGCAGCCGCCGCCTCCAGCCGTCGCCCGGTCCAGGCGCCGCCGACCTCCAGGGCGGTGGTGTGCCGGGTGAGCCGAAGCCGGGCCTCGGCGGTCTCCGCCTCGGCACCCAGCCCGAAGTGCGCGGCCAGGCTCACCCGCCAGCCGCCCCGGGCGAGGGTGACGGCCCCCGCGGGCCCGAGCTGCGCCGGGCTCGCTCCGTCGAGGGCCACGAACCCGCCCCCGGCGAGCGCGACCCAGCGGGTCGAGGGCGGTGCCGGCGAGGCCGGAGCGGCGGCTTCGTGGGGCTCTGGAGCGCTGGGCTCCGGTGCGCTCGGCGGCGGGGCCGGAGGTTCCGGCTCGACGACCACGCCGATGGTCCCGCCGGCCGCCAGGGCGCGGACGCTGGAGCGAAGCGAGACCGCGACCGTCTCGTGCAAGGTGGACTCCGGGTGCGCTTCGCCTTCCGGGAGGTCGAACGCCCGAGTCAAGACGCGCCGGTCGCGCCGGTCCAGTAGGTGCAGCATCAGCGCGCCGGCCGGGCCCGGTTCGACCCAGGCCACGACCCGAGCGGTCCCGGCCGCGAGGAGATCGGCCACCGGCGCGGGCGCGGTGGGGTCGCGGTGGACCTGCCAGGGTAGGTCGGAGAGCTGCCCGGCGATGCGCACCTCGAGGTCCCCCGGGAGCGCGCCCCGGAGCTCCAGGGTCTGCGATTGGGCCCCCGCCTCGCTCGGGACGAGCGACGCGACGAGCAGAGGGATCGCGAGGCGAACGAGGCGCGACACGGGCCGAGTATGACCCGATCCGGCAAAGCGTCGCCTCCCTCGGGGCATGCGACTCGGTAGACGACGATTCCTCGCCGGCCTGGGGGCCGGTCTCGCGGCCTCCACGGTCGGTCTCCCGCCGGCCCACGGCGCCCCGGGCGGGACCGCCCGGCGGCTGGTCGTCTTCTTCACGCCCAACGGCACCATCCATCGCCAATGGCGCCCGAGCGGCGGCGAGACCGACTTCCGTTTCCCCGCCGGGTCCATCCTGGAACCCCTGGCGGCCCAGCGGGAGCGGCTGGTCATCCTCGATGGCCTCGACTTCCACGGCGTGTCCAACCACGAGGGCGGGATGGCCGCGATGCTCACCGGCGGCGGCGGACCCGGGCACGTGGGCGAGGGCGCGAGCATCGACCAGTTCGTCGCCCGCCACATCGGTGGCGCCTCGCCCTTCGCCAGCCTGGAGCTCGGGGTCCTCACCAGCGCCTGGGGCGGGAACGTACAGACGCGCATGAGCTACGCCCGCCAGGGCGAGCACCTGCCCAACGCGGACCGACCCGCCGACGTGCATCGCCGGGTCTTCGGGGCGGTGGTGGAGCCGGGGGCCGCGGATGACCGCCTCGCCCGCCGCGCGAGCATCCTGGACCTCCTCCAGGACGAGGTGGCCGACCTGCGCGCGAGCGCGCCGCGTTCCGAGCACGCCAAGCTGGACGCCCACCTCGACGCGCTCCGGCGTGCGGAGACCACCTTGACCTCGCCCGGTGTGGCGGGGTGCGCGCTGGACGCGCCGACCCTGGCGCTCGATCCGGGAGCCAACGATGCCTTCCCCGCCGTCGGCCGGGCGCAGATGGATCTCCTGGTCGCTGCGCTCGCCTGCGGACAGACCCGGGTCGCCTCGCTGCAGTGGTCGCACACCGTGGGGCCCGTCGTCTTCTCCTGGCTCGGCATCGCCGAGGGGCACCACTCGCTCTCCCACTTCGACGACGCCAACACCGCCGGGGTCGATGCCTTCGTGCGGGCCGAGCGCTGGTTCGCCGAGCAGTTCGCCTATTTGCTCCAGCGGCTCGAAGACCAGCCGGACCCGGAGAGCGGCGGGTCGCTCCTCGACTCGACCTTGGTCCTGTGGGCCCAGGAGCTCGGCGACGGGCGGCTGCACGAGTGCCGCTCGGTCCCGTGGGTCCTCGCCGGCGGCCCCATGCGGGGCGGTCGCTACCTCCAGCTCGGCGGCGCTCCGCACCAGCAGGTGCTCACCTCGGTGGCGCGCGCCCTGGGCGTGGACACCGAGAGCTACGGAGACCCCTCCTACGGCACCGGTCCGCTGGCGGAGCTCGAGTCGTGACGCGCCATCACCGGGTGCTCCTGGTACTGCTCGCGGGCTGCCAGGGGGTGATCGGCGCCGGCGGCCCGGACCCCGACGAGCGCACTCGCGACGACGCGCGAGCCGACGCCCTCGGCGAGCCGTGCGCGGCGGAGCTGGAGGTCTTCGAGCGAACGGTGTGGCGCCCGCTCCTCGCCGTGCGCTGCGCGGGGTGCCACCAGGCCGAGGGCCCGGCGGCGAGCACCCGCATGGTCTTCGTCGACGAGGAGGCAGACGACGCGCTGGCGACGAACTATCGGGCGGCCCGCCGCGCGGCGGTGGCCGACGCGGATGGCCTCGCGCTGCTCCTGGCGAAGCCGGGCGGCGTCCACTCGGGCGGTCACCAGGGCGGCGCGCTCCTCGCCCTGGACTCGATCCCCGCCGCGGACGCCCGGGCCTTCGTGGCCAGCGCGCGCACCGAGACCTGCGACCCGCCGCCGCCCCTGGACTGCTCGGCGCCTCCGCCCGGTTCGCCGCGGCTGCGACGGCTCACGCCCGCGGAGTACGACGCGACGGTCGCGGACCTGCTCGGCATCCCCTCGGAGGCCGGCGCGACCTTCCCCGCGGACGAGGTGCGCCACGGCTTCGACAACGCCGCCGAGGCCTTGGTCGTGTCGTCGCTCTTCGCGGATCAGCTCCGGCTGGCCGCCGAGGAGCTGGCCGAGCGGGCGCCCATCGCGGCCCTGACCGAGTGCGGGGCTGGCTGCGGCGCGGAGAGCTTCGTACGCGCCTTCGGGGAGCGGGCGTTCCGGCGTCCGCTCACCGAGGTCGAGGTCGGCCGCTACGTCGGGCTCGCGGCCGGCGCGCCGGAGCCGTCCGAAGGCGCGCGCCTGGTCGTGGAGGCGATGCTCCAGTCGCCGCACTTCCTCTACCGGCGCGAGCTCGGCGTGCCCGACGGGAGCGCGCAGGTGCTGGACGGTTGGGAGATCGCCTCCCAGCTCTCCTACCTGCTCTGGGGCACCATGCCCGACCAGGCGCTCTTCGCGGCGGCCCGGGACGGGACCCTGGAGACCCTCGCGGGCATCGAGACGGAGACCCGCCGGCTCCTCGCGTCCCCGCGGGCGGTCACGGCTCGGCGGCGCTTCGTCACCCGCTGGCTCGGTCTGGACCGCTTGGCCACCGTGGCCAAGGACGAAGCGACGTACCCCGGCTTCGATCCCGCCCGCCGCGCGGCCCTCGCGGACGCCGCCCTCGCGGCCATCGACGAGGTCCTCGCGCGGGAAGGCACCCTCGACGCGCTGCTCACCGCGTCCATGCCGGGGTCCGATGACCGGCGCGGGCTCCTCGAGCTGGAGGCGGTCCTCGCGGTCCACGCGCGACCCAACGACTCCTCGCCGATCCACCGAGGGCTCTTCGTCCGCGAGCGGCTGCTCTGCCAGGAGCTCCCGCCGCCGCCCCCGGGGCTCGTGGTCGAACCTCCGCCGGTCGATCCGACCCGCACCGCTCGCGAGCGCTACGCCGCGCACTCCAGCGCACAGCCCTGTGAGGGGTGCCACCGGCTCATCGATCCCATCGGCTTCGCCTTCGAGGGCTTCGATGGGGTCGGCGCCCGGCGGAGCGCGGTCGTCGATCTCGACGGGGCCATCGTGGGGAGCCTCGACTCCGATGGCGCGATCCGCGGGACCACCGAGCTGGGGGCGCACCTGGCGGCGGGCGACGAGGTCGCCGACTGTTTCACCCTCCAGTGGTTCCGCTGGGCTTACGGCGCGGACGTCGACGAGCGGAGCCGCTGTCAGCTCGAGGCGCTCCGGGAGCGCTTCCGCGGTGCGCACCGGTCGGTGGACGACCTGCTGGTCGCCCTGGCGACCGCACCGCACGTTCGGCGACGCGGGGGGGAGTGAGCGGCGCGGTTAGAGCCACCAGCGCAGCAGGTGGGCCCACCAGGGCGCCGGCCGCGTCGGGGGACGCCACGTGTCTCGAGGATTGGAGTTGGACTGCTTCATGGGGGGTGGGCCGCGGAAGGAAGGCGCCGCTGTACCAAAGGGACGCACTTTGTTTCCGTTGCGTTTCACATTCTTCCATCTGGGGACGCCGGTGACAAGAAAAAGGCAGGGATCCCCGTCCCTTCCGCTCCCGCGGCGGCCGGCGCTCGCTGGCGAGGGACCGTTGACGGAGGGCCCGAGCGGCGGAAAGATGAGCCGGCGCGCTCGCTGAAATATCGCGAGCGGCCGAACGTAGACCGACCGCCGCCCGCCCGGGCGAGGAGCCCCCGATGACCGCCCAGCACGTCTCTTCGACCCTCGCGGAGCCCAACACGGACCTCGAGCTGATCCCCGCCGCGCTCCGGCGCATCCGCGCGCGCTTCGCCACCGGCGTCACCAAGGATCGGACCTGGCGGGACCAGCAGCTCGCCGGCATCGAGCGGATGGTCCGGGAGTGCGAGAAGGAGATCTTCGAGGCGCTCCACGCCGACCTCGGCAAGCCGGAGATCGAGGCGCTCTCCACCGAGATCACCTACGTGGCCAACGACGCCGCCCACGCCCGCAAGCACCTGAGCAAGTGGATGAAGCCCACCCGGGTCAGCACGCCCCTGGTGGTGAAGCCGGCCAAGGCCGAGATCTACTCCGAGCCCCTCGGCGTGGTGTTGATCATCGCGCCGTGGAACTACCCCTTCCAGCTTCTGATGGCGCCGCTCATCGGGGCCATCGCCGCCGGCAACTGCGCGATCCTCAAGCCCTCCGAGGTCACCCCGCACACGTCGGCGATGATCGCCAAGCTCCTGCCCCGCTACCTCGACCCGACCTGCTTCGAGGTCATCGAAGGCGGCGTGAAGGAGACCACCAAGCTCCTGGAGGAGCGCTTCGACCACATCTTCTACACCGGCAACGGGACGGTCGGCCGCATCGTCATGCGAGCGGCCGCGGAGCACCTCACGCCGGTGACCCTGGAGCTCGGCGGGAAGAGCCCCGCCATCGTGGACGCGACGGCGGACCTCGACGTGGCCGCGCACCGCATCGTCTGGGGCAAGTTCTTCAACGCCGGCCAGACGTGCGTCGCCCCCGACCACGTGCTGGTGGAGGAGTCGGTCCACGACGCGCTGGTGACCCGCATGGTCGCCGCGGTCCGGGAGTTCTACGGCGACCAGCCCCAGGACAGCGACTCCTACGCGCGCATCGTCAACGAGAAGCACCACGACCGGCTGGTGAAGCTCCTCGACGCGCCCGGGAAGCACGAGGTGGCCTGCGGGGGAACCCACGACCGCTCGGACCGCTACATCGCGCCCACCATCCTCACCGACGTGCACGACGACTCGCCGACCATGGCCGACGAGATCTTCGGGCCCATCCTGCCGGTGCTCGCCATGCGCGACGTCGACCAGGCCATCGCGCGGGTGAACGCCCACGACAAGCCGCTGGCCCTCTACGTCTTCTCCAGCGACACGGCGACCCAGGAGAAGGTCCTCGCCGAGACCAGCAGCGGCGGCGCCTCGGTGAACCACATCTGGCTCCACCTCGCCTGCCCGGAGCTCCCCTTCGGTGGCGTCGGCGAGAGCGGCATCGGCGCCTACCACGGCCACCACTCCTTCGATCTCTTCTCCCACAAGAAGTCGGTCCTGAAGAAGCCCACGGCCCTGGACCCGACCATCCTCTACCCGCCGTACACCGACCTGAAGACCAAGCTGATCAAGAAGGTCCTCTGAGCGGAGAGCGCGAGCGATCGTGAGCTACGACGACGACGAGGTCCGCGAGATCCTCCGCCGGGCCCTGGTCGAGGACGAGGGGCTCGGCCACGACGAGCTCGCCGCGGCGGCCGCCGAGGTGGGCATCGAACCCGAGCGCTTCGAGCGCGCCGCCCGCGCGGTGCGCTCCGAGCGCTCCCGGGAGGTGGCCATCGAGCGTCGACGTCGGCGCCGGGGCCGGGCGCTGGCGCGCTCCGGGCTCACCTATGCCTTGATCAACGCGTTCCTCTTCGCGGTCGACTTCTTCTCCGGCGGCGGGTGGTGGTTCCACTGGCCGCTGATCTCGATGGCGCTCCTCTTCGCGCTCCAGACGACGGCCCACTTCTTCGCCGACGACGAGGCCGCGGTCCGCAAGGACGAGGAGAGGCGGGCGAAGCAGCTCCGAAAGCGGAACCGCAAGGAGCGCCGGGCGCAGCGCTCCGAGGACCGACGGGCCCGACGTCGGGCGCGGAAGGAGCGTCTCCAGGACGCGGAAGATCGCTTCGAGGAAGCCGTGGAAGACGGCGTCGCGCGGCTCCTCGAGAGCCTCGCGGCTGGTCTCGGGGGCGCCAAGCCCCGGCGACCGCGGGGGGACTTCGCCGACTTCGTCGCGCGCAAGGAAGGTCGCCGACCGCCGGAGGCGAAGGCACCCCGGGAGAACCCTGCCCGCGCGCGGGGGCCGGCGGTGCGGGTCGAGGCCACCGAGTCCGCGTCCGCGGAAGAGGAAGAAGAGCTCCGCGAGGCGATGCGGGAGCTCGAGCGCGAGCTCGGCCGGTGAGCCGAGGCCGAGCCGCTGGCCCTAGGTGGCCTCGCGGCGCCGGCGGATGATGTGGTGGACCACGTAGTCCGTCGGTCGCTCGCCCGCGCAATCGAGGCGGTCGGCGCGGTGTCCATGCCCCAGCGTTCGTAGGGAGATCAGGGTTCCATCTTCGAAGGTGAGCTCCTGCATGAGCCGCAGGGGGCCGAAGTCGTACACCCACTGGGCGACGTGGACGTCCACACGGACCGTCTCGTACCAGACGCTTCCGTGGGGGCCGCGCCGGGCGACCGTCTGCGAGCGCGTCACGTTGCGCTCCACCCGAGTCGTCGGATCGCCACAGAGCGCGGTGACCTTCGCCATCGAGTCGCCCCGCGTGACGATGCGTCGCTGGCAGCTCAGGGCCTCGGCCTCGCCGGCGTCGAAGAGGGCCATGCTGGCCAGGAGGAGGGGGAGGAGGGCGAGGGCGCGAATCATGGAGGCTCCGAAGGCGGCTGGAAAGGTCCTCCCATCATGGGGAAGTCTCAGCCCGACGTCGAATCCGACCCCTCGACCAAGGCGACCAGCTTCGCGAAGCCCTCCGCGAAGATCGGTTCGGGGGTGAGCAGGGAGACGACCAGCCACTCGCCGGGCGCGAGGTCGTAGAAGTAGCCGGGCTGGACCCGAACGCCGTGCTCGAGGAGCCCGAGCGCCCAGGCTTCGTCGCTCCGGGTCCCGGGAACCCGGACGCACGCGTACCAGCCGCCGTCCACCCGGGGGATCGACAGGGCCGTCCCTCGAACCAGGGTGCGCGCGGTCGCGAGGTTGGCGCGAGTCCGGGCCCGGACAGCCTTCTGAAAAGGGGCCGCGTGGGCCAGGAGGCCCGGCGCCGCGTGCTGCACCGGGGTACCCACCGAGAGGTAGGCGTCGGCCAGGATCTCCAGCCGAGCCAGCGCCTCGGCGACGAGCGCCGGATCGCCCTCCACGCGGATCCAACCGAGCTTCATCTGCGGAAGGCCGCACCGCTTCGAGAGGCCGCCGAGCACGAAGGCCAGCGGTAGTCCGGCGCTCGCGCCGTCGGAGACCGGACCCTCGAGCGGAAAGTCCGCGAAGACCTCGTCGATGATCACGGGGAGCCGCAGGCGCCGTAGCGCGCTCCAGGCCTCGTCGCCGAAGACCGTGCCGGTCGGGTTGTTCGGGCTGACCACGAGCACCGCCCGGGCGTCGGGGGGAGCTTCCGCCGGGAGGGAGGGCCACCACTCGCCGTCGAAGGCGAGCTCGTAGGGCGCGAGCCGGACCCCGTCGAAGCGCGCGAGGTGGTCGAAGAGCGGGTAGCTGGGCGTGGGCGCGAGGACGGCGTCTCCGGGGTCACAGAGCAGCCGAAAGAGGAGCCCGTAGGCTTCGCTGGTGCTCGCCGTGAGGACCACGCGCTCCGGCTCGGCGCCGATGGCGCGGGCGACCGTTTCGCGGGCCCGCGGCAGCCCAAAGCTCGCGGCCTCGTAGTCGGCGACGGCCGGGTCGCCGAGGGATCGGAGGACCTCGGCGGCGGGGACCGGGAGGGCTGCGCGGCTGGGGTTGGAGACCGTGAGGTCGAGTCGGGGCACGGCCCGGGCTCGGGCCTCTTCGAAGGGGTTCGGGGCGCGGTCCAGCTCGGTCCGGTGAGAGAACATCGGGGCCTCACGCGTGAACGGCCCCCGACGCCGAAGCGTCGGGGGCCGTCCGGGCATCGGGGACGCTCAGTCCCGTCGGCGACGCAGGCCGAGGAGCACGAGGCCGCTCAGGAAGAGCGGGAACACGGGCGCGCCGGTCTCGGTGCCGAGGGTGGTGCACCCACAGCCGTCGTCGCGGGTCCCGACGACCCGGCCCATGTCGGGCTCTGCCTGGCCGAGGTCGGGCTGCTCGATGACCATGCCCGAGTCGGGCTCTTCCGCCAGGCCCATGTCCGGCGGGATGATGGAGTCGTTGGGCACGCAGGCGCCCATGTCGCAGGTCTCACCGGTGGGGCAGACCGCGCTCGCGCAGGCGTCGACGCAGCCCATGCCGCCGGGGAGACAGTAGGTGCCGGCCGGGCAGGACACGCCAGCGCACTCGGTCGGCTCGCAGATGCCGTCGTAGCAGGTCTCGCCCGTCGGGCAGTCGGCGGGGCTGTCGCACCGGGGAACGCACTCGCCGTCCGAACAGACGCTGCACTCGGGGTCACACTCGAGGTCCTCGCAGAGGTCCAGGCAGCGACCGGCGACGCAGTCCTGACCGAGCGGGCAGGTGATGCCGGCGCAGGCCTCGACGCATTCGCCACCGCTGCAGCGCTGGCCGGCGGGGCACTCCACGTCGGCGCAGCTCGGCTCCGCGCAGCGACCCTCGTCGTTGCACTCGAGGCCCGCCGGGCAGCTGCCCTCGAAGCAGACGTCGGTGCAGACGCCGCGGTCACAGATGCCGAGGCCGGGGCAGATGCTCTCGCCCTCGTCGACCGAGCCATCGCAGTCGTTGTCGAGCGCGTCGCAGATCTCGTCGCTGGCGGGGACGACGGCCTGGCACTCGGTACCGCCGCCGACGCACTGGACGACGCCCTCGCCGCACACGCCGGGATCCCCGGTGGTGCAGGCGGCGCCGGCGTCGGGGCAGATCACTCGACCGGAGCGGATCTGGAAGCGCCAGACGCCGGGGTCCGAGATCGGCAGGTTGGAGTCGGAGCAGAGGAGGTCGGCGATGCCGGGCTCGCGCGAGCCGGGGATCTCGATGAAGTCGGTGCTGTTGCCGGCGTCGAAGCCGGATTGGCCCTCGGTGCCGCCGAAGCCGTCGGTGCCGCCCGAGGCGTCGCCGGTCTCCCACTCGCAGCGGTTGAAGCGGAACTCGACGTCGAAGTCGGTGGCACCACCACCGCAGGAGGGGACCGCGGTCAGGATGAGCTGGAAGTGCATCCGCAGATCCGTGCTGCATTCGTAGTAGCCGACCTCGTCCCAGGTCACGACCATGCGCCCGGGCTCCAGGTGCCACCAGACTGCGTTGCCGCCCGAGGCGTCGGAGGGACAAACGCCGGTGGTTCCGGTGGCGCTGCACTCATCGCTGCCTGCCGGGTGCCGAATGTCCACGTCGGCCCAGTAGGGCGCGATCATGGGTCGGTTGGCGACCGGGAAGGCGTTGGGCGTGAAGGTGCTGAGCGGTCCGCTGAAGGTCAGGTTGCCGTTCGTGTTCACGTAGACGCTGGTGTGAATCTCGTCGAAGAATCGAAGACCCGCGGGGAACGCCTCGGTCAGGTCGATGAGCGGCGACGAGCCGTCATCGTTCCGATGCAGGCAGTCGGAGCCGAATCCTCGCGGTCCCCCCAAGGATCCGAGCAGGGGAGCCTGGGCTCCGGCGATGGACGATGCGGCGACACCGATGAGGGCGCACGCAAGCTGTAGCAAACGGGTCTTCTTCATTGTAGCTCCGAGCGACAGGCGCTCTCGAAGGCGCGACGGGGAGCCGTCGCGCCTTCGAGAACGCGGGAGCCTCGGCGAGGCTCCCGCGCTCATCGGATCACTGGATGATCACGTCGTCGACGCCGAAGCCGTCTTCCACGATGCTGCCGTTGGAGACGAAGGCGAACCGGATGCGGACCTGGCTGCGCCCCGCGGCCCCGGTGAGGGGGTGCGCGCTGCGGGTCCACACGTCGTTGGCGCCGGAGACGCCATCCCAGAAGTCACCCAGGATGTCGTTGTACCAGTTGGTGCCGGTGCCGAACTCGCCGAGCTTGTTCCAGGTCACGCCGCCATCGAGGGAGACCTCGACGTGGACGTGGTCGTTGGTGGCCTCGAGCTCGAAGATGCGCGAGAACGAGAGCGAGGGGTCGCTGCCCAGCGCCGACAGGTCGAAGCAGGGGCTCGTCAGGTACGACTGCTGGTTGCTGTTGTAGGTGCCGTCGAGGTCGGTGACCCAGGCGTTCATCCCGGAGTCGGCGATGCCGATCGGGCCGGAGGAGTCGGGCTCGCCCCACTCCCAGTCCGTGTTGGTGCCGGCGGTGACCCAGCCGCCGTCGTTGGCCTCGAAGGTCTCCAGGTAGCGCATGCCGCTGGAGACGACGATGCCGCCGTCGATGGTCAGGGTCGCGGTATCGTCCCCGGGCCGTTCGTCGCCCATGGCCGAGGCCGTCGCCGAGAGGCTGGTGGCCGCGGAGATGGTCGCCGTGAAGGTTTGGCCGGGGTCGAGCGCGCGCATGATGCGGCTGGTGCTCGAGGTGCCGTCCACCACGGTGGTCAGGTCGAAGAAGCTGACGCCGGCGGAGCCGGAGTTGGTGACCGACACGAGGCCGGCGCCGCAGAGGGTGGCGCTGGGCGTGATGGTGACCTCCAGGTTCGGCGCCGGCGGCCCGATGCGGACGTCGTCGATGCCGAAGCCCTCACGGACCGACGAGATGTCGGCGCTCAAGTTGAAGCGGACGCGCACGTCGGACTCGCCGGCGGTGCCGGCGAGCACGGTGCTCACCTCGGTCCAAGCGCCGTTGGTGCCGGTCCACCAGTTGTTGCTGGTGTCGTTGTACCAGCCCACGGCGGTGGCGCTGGCCACGACCCGGGTCCAGGTGGTGCCGCCGTCGACGCTGACCGTGACGAAGCCCTCGTCGTAGCTGTCCTCGGTCTCGAAGATGAGGTTGAAACTGAGGACCGGGTCGCTGGGCGCGGCGCTGAGGTCCAGCACCGGCGACTCGATGTAGCTGTTCTCGCTGTTCATGTAGTTGCCGGTGAGGTTGGTCACCCAGGCGCTGGTGCCGCTCGCGGCCCCGCTGATCAGCTCGTCCATCGGCGTGCCGTAGGCCCAGCTTCCACCGGTGCTGGCGGTGAAGCCGCCATCGTCGGTCTCGAAGTCGTTCTCGTAGAACACGGGGACCGCGGCGCAGACGCCGCTGTCGCAGATGCCCGAGGCGCAGGTGGAGCCATCGGTGCAAGCGATCCCGCCGCCGCAGAGGAGGCACATGCCGCCGCCACAGTCGATGGCCGCCTCGCCGCCGTTCTGGATGCCGTCGCGGCAGCTGGTGCAGGTGCCACCCTCGCAGCGCATCGAACCACAGTCGGCGTCCATCACGCAGTCGGAGCCGTCGGTGCAGGCACCGCACTCACCGCCGCAGTCGATGTCCGCCTCGCCGGCATCGAGGATGCCGTTGGCGCAGAGGTCCTCGAAGATGCGGACGTCGTCGAAGGCGAAGCCCTCGTCGGTGAAGCTGCTGTCCGAGCTGACGCGGAAGCGGACCTTCACGTCGGCATTGCCGGCGGCGCCGGTGAGCACGGCCGAGACGACGGTCCAGTCCGTGAGGTCCCCGTCCCACCACTCGTTGCTGGTGTCGTTGTACCAGTTGGTGGCGGTGCCGTCGTCGACGACCTTGGTCCAGGTGGTGCCACCGTCGACCGAGAGCTCGAGCCACCATTCGTCGCAGCAGGCCTCGGTGCGGTAGAAGACCGCCGCCTGGATGGTCGGGTCGTTGGTGACGGCCGACAGGTCCATGGAGGGCGACTCGACCCAGGAGGACTCGCTGGAGTTGTAGTCGCCGGCGGCGTTGGTCACCCAGACCATGGTCCCGGTGTAGGCGCCGTCGATGTTGGTGGTCGAGGGAGTACCGAACTCCCAGCTGCTGTTGGTGCCGCCGCTGACCCAGCCGCCGTCGCCGGCGGTGAAGTCCTCGTCGAGGTAGGCCGCGCCGCCCTCGCAGAGGCCGGCGTTGCAGACGCCCGAGCTGCAGTCGGTGCCGGCGGTGCAGGCCTCGCCGCCGAAGCAGGGGCGGCAGTCGCTGCCGCCGCAGTCGACGTCGGACTCGGTGCCGTTCTGGATGCCGTCGGTGCAGCTGGTGCAGACCATCATGTCACAGCGGTTGGAGAGGCAGTCCTCGTCCAGGGTGCAGGCGGAGGTGTCCGCGCAGCCGGGGCACTCGCCACCGCAGTCCACGCCGACCTCGCCCGCGTCCATCATGCCGTTGGTGCAGGCCGCGGTGCGGCAGAAGCTGTCCAGGCAGGTGCCCATCGCGCAGTCCCCGTCGCTGGAGCAGCGGGAGCCGGCGACGCAGGGGCCGCAGTCCGGGCCGCCGCAGTCGACGTCGGTCTCGTTCGCGTCGCGGGTCGCGTTGAAGCAGTGGTCGGCCACGCAGTAGCCGCCCTCGCACTGACCCATGGCGCAATCGTCCATGGAGGTGCAGGCCTGGCCGAGGCCACAGCCACCGCAGTCGGGGCCGCCGCAGTCGCGGTCGGTCTCCATGCCGTTGCGCACGCCGTCGCTGCAGCTCGCGCCCTGGCAGGTGCCGGCGATGCAGGCGCCGGAGTCACAGTCGGCGCTGACGTTGCACATCGCGCCCGAAGGGCAGCGGGTCTCGCAGGTGTCGCCACCGCAGTCGACGCCGCTCTCGTCCTGGTTGCGGACCCCATCGTCGCACGAGGGCTCGGTGGTCCCCATGTCGACGTCCTCGCCCATGTCGACGTCCTCGCCCATGTCCACGTCGTCGACGTTCATGTCGACGCCGTCCATGTCGAGGGCGACATCCATGTCGAGGCCCGTCTCCATGTCGACGCCGTCCATGTCGACGTCGGGCCCGAGATCCACGGAGCCGGAACGGTCTCCGTCGTCATCACCACAGCCAATCGCCAGGGCGACCGCCATAAGGCATACAAATCTACGCATCATCTCTCCTTAGCGTCCGCGCTCGCGGACCAACCCTGCGGCTTGACCACCGGCCGCATGTCCCTTCGTCAGGACAAGGGTGTTCCGTAGCAGGAAAGCGACGGCTCTGCACCTCGAAGGGTGGGTCGATGTCGTATGTTTCGCCCCCGTTACGACCCTCGATCGAGGTCGTTTCGGCGGCCTAACCAAAGCGGGTGAGGCTCTGTGACATCGACCGAACGGGGCTACGGTAAATGTCCGAGTTCGTGGTAGACGGGACACGTATGTGCCGTATGGGATTCCTTCGACGGGGACTGGTGGCCGCCGTCCTCTGTTGCTCGTCCGGCGCGTCGGCCCAGGGCTCGGTGGCCAGAACCGCGCCCCCGTCGGGTGTGACATTTGGGCGGATCGACCAGGCAACGGTCCGCGTCTTCGCGGTCCAGAACGTCAGCCAGGAGAACGTCCGAGGGCGCTACCGGACCCGCGTCCTCGGCATCCCGGAAGGGGGCCACGGGACCGGCGTGGTCGTGGACCCGCGAGGAGTGATCGTCACCGCCAAGCACGTGATCGAGGGCGCGCGGCAGCTCGCCGTGCGCCTGCCCGGCAGTGGGGAGGTCCTACCGGCGCGGGTGGCCTACGCCGACGGCGAGCTCGACTTCGCCATCCTCCTCGTCCACCTCGGCGACGAGACCCTCGAGCCGATCGAGCTCCCGGCGCAGCCGGTGCCGCTCGCGGTGCGCCAGACCGTGGACGCGGTGGGCTACCCCTTCGACCCGGAGCGGGAGCAGCCCCAGTCGGCGCGCGGGATCATCAGCGGGGTGCTGCCCGATGGCCACCTGCAGCTCGACATGAGCCTCAACCCGGGCAACTCCGGGGGGCCGCTGCTGGATCAGAGCGAGAACCTCGTGGGCATCGTGGTCGCCCGGGGCGATCCGGAGCGCGGCGCGCAGGGGATCGGGATCGCGGTGCCGATCGCGCCCGTCCGAGCGGCGTACGACCACGTGCGGCGGTCCGGTTTGCTCTCGCGCACGTACCGGGAGCTCCATGGCAGCCTCGAGGCGTCGCGGCAGACCGCCGAGGCGGTCGACGCCATCGTCCGCTTCGGCGGTGGGGACGTGCTGCGCGAGGCCGCCGACTTCGTGGACAACCCCGAAGCCAGCGAGCGCATCGATCAGCTCCGCGCGATGGCCGACCGGGCCCGGGACCCCGACGTGCTCGCGCTCCTCGCGGCCTACTTCTGGGACGCGGCGCAGGTGATGGTCGAGCGCGCCGGGGGCGTGGCGACGCCGGCGCAGATGCCGCCCGGGCCGGCCCAGCAGCTCGCCGACGACCTCTGGCGACGCGCCCTGGCCCTGGCCACCCGCGCCCGGGACGCCGACCCCACGGTGCTGCAGCGGTCGCCCTTCGTCGGCTACCTCGCCGGGCCGGGGAACACGCGTCCCGCCGCCACCGCGAGTTCCACCACCGGGGGCTGGCGTCCGCCGCCGGAGTCGGAGAGACCTCCCAACTGGCGCGGCGGGAGCGAGTCGGAGAACCAGAAGTGGTTCCCTTGGCTCTCCGCCGGTATCGCCTTCTTCGGCGCCGGTGGGAGCAGCAGCACTTGGGGCTTCGGTGGTTCGCTGAGCGTCCTCCTTCCCCTGGGCAGCGGCGGGACCCGTACCGGCTTTCGCATCCGGCCCCTCCTGGGGATCCAGGGCGACTTCGGCGCTTGGACGAGCGACGCGGCGTATTTCGTCGGCGGGGCGTTGGGCCTGGCGCTCCGCTTCGGCGGCCGTGTGGGGATGCACTTCAAGGCCCTCTGGACACCCGGCTACCACCAGTCCAGCTACTGCGTCGACGACTCGTATGACGACTACTACTGTGTTCGAGCCGAGGGGGCGACGTGGACCTCGTTCCAGTTCGGGGTCGGGGCTCGCTTCGGGACCTTCCACCTGGGGACGGCGTTCCGGTTCTTCGAGCCGGCCGACTCGGGGACCTTCCAGTGGGTCATCACCTTCCCCGAGTTGGGCTGGACCTTCTGAGCGGGCCTTCGTCGACCGGCGCAACTCGCGTCACCCACGGCTGATAAGCTCGCCACCCCATGTCGAGCGACAAGACCGAGGAGGCCACACCCAAGCGGCTGCGCGAGGCGCGCCGCAAAGGGCAGGTCCCCAAGAGCAAGGAGCTCGGCACTGCCGCCGTGCTCCTCGCGACCGGCGGCGCGCTCGTGGGCATGGGCGAGACCATCGTCGCCGATCTCCGCGCGCTCTTCGCGCTCACCTTCCGCGCCATCGCCGAGGACATCGCGCCCATGGCGGTCCTCGACGCCGCGTTGGGCATCGGCGCCGGACTGATCCTACCCATCCTGCTGGCCGCGATGCTCGCGGGGACGGTGATCAACTTCTTGCAGGTGGGCCCGCTCTTGACCCTGGAGCCGGTGAAGCCGCAGCTGAACCGGCTGGACGTGATCAAGGGCATCAAGAACCTCTTCAGCCGCCGCCAGCTCATGGAGCTGGTCAAGACCCTGCTGAAGATGGTGATCGTCGGCGCGGTCCTCCATGGAGTGCTCGCGGCGAACACCCGCGGGGTGGTCGGCCTCGCCGGCCAGGACGCGGCCGCGGCCCTCTCCGGGACCGCGGGCTTGGTGAGCACGCTGCTCTTCCGGGTGGGCGGCGCGGTCCTCGGGATCGCGGTGCTCGATGTCTTCTACCAGCGCTGGCAGCACGCCCGGGACCAGCGGATGAGCAAGGACGAGGTGAAGCGTGAGTACAAGGACGCCGAGGGAGACCCGCACGCCAAGCAGGAGCGGGATCGATTGCATCGCGAGATCCTGGAGCACGACTCCGTCGAACAGGTCCGCGGCGCGGACGTGCTGGTCGTGAACCCCACCCATCTGGCCATCGCGCTCCGCTACGACGACGCCGAGTCCGACGCACCGACCGTGCTCGCCAAGGGGCAGGAGCACCTGGCCGAGCGGATGATCCGCGCCGCCCGCGAGGCGGGCGTGCCCATCATGCGCGACGTGCCCCTGGCCCACGCCCTCTACGAGCTGGAGCGGGGCGACGAGATCCCCGAGCCCCTCTACGAGGCCGTCGCCGCCGTGCTCCGCGCGGCCTGGGACGAGGCCGGCAAGCCGGAGGAGCGATGAGCGTGCGCATCGGCGCGGCGCTGCGTCGCGAGCTCCCGGCGCTGGGCGAGGTCCGCTCCCACGACGCCGCGTTGCCGGACGTCGCGGGCGAGGAGCTGGCCCTGCGAATGCCCCTGCCCGCGACGGCGGGCCGCCCGGCGGCGATGCCCCTGAGCACACCGGCGCCGCCGCGCCCCTCCTTCGGTGCGATGGCCGCGGTCGGGGCCCTGGTGCAGCGCTTCGCCGACCCGCGCGAGCTGGCCGCGCTGGGCGACGCCGCCGCGCCGGTCCGGGGCATGGTCGAGAGCCTGAACCAGCTCCTCGGGCTCTCGCGGCAGGTGGGCGCCATCCGGCAATCCCGGGCGCAGGGCTGACGGATGCTGGGAGTCCCCGAGGAGGCCCGGGACGCCATCCGCTGGCTCGCCTGGCATGCGGCGGCCGCCGGTCGGCTGGCGCTGGCGGCCCGCTTGGTGGAGGGTCTGGCGGTGATCGATCCCCGTTCACTGGACACCGCCAACCTCCGCGCCGAGATCGCACTCCGCCGGGGCGACGCCCCCCGAGCGCACGAGGCCGCCGGTCGCGCGCTGCAGATCGCGCCCCGGGACCCGGCGGCCCTCCTGGCCTACGGTCGGGCCCTCCTCGCCCTCGGCGAGCGCGGTGACGCGCGCCGCTGGCTCGAGGCCGCGGCCCACGCGGGCTCGCCCCTCGCGAGCCAGCTCCTTCGATGAGCGCGGCGCCCTTCGTCGAGGTCGCGATCCCGGTGCCGCTCCGGCGCCTCTTCACCTACCGGGTACCCGACGACCTGGTGCTGGAGCCCGGCGACCGGGTCGCCGTCCCCTTCCATCGCCGGAAGGTCGCCGGTTTCGTCGTCGGCCACCGCGACGAGCCCCCCGAGGGCGTCACGCGGGTCTTGAAGGTCGCGGGCAAGCTCGAGGCGAACCCGGTCTTCCCGGAGGAGCTCCTCTCGTTCCTGGAGCGCGCTGCGAGCTACTACTTCGCGCCCATCGGCGAGGTGCTCCGCGCCGCCGCGCCGGCGATGCCCAAGGGCGCCATGAAGCGCCTGCGCGAGGGCGGCTTCCTCGAGGAGGGCGAAGAGCTGGCCGGCCGCGCGGTGGGCCGGAAGCTCGAGCTCTTCGCCACCCGCACCGACGCGGAGGTGCCCGCGAAGCTGGGCGCCCGGCAGCAGCGGGTCTTGGATGCCATTGCGGGCGAGACGGCGCTGACCGTTCTGCGCACCGTCGAGCCCTCCGCTCGCGGGGTGCTGCGCACCTTGGCCAAGCGCGGTCTGGTGACCCTCGAGGAGCGGGAGATCGAGGACGCCCTCTTCGCCGAGGCCGTCGCCCCGGACGCGCCGCCGACGCCCACGGAACCCCAACGGCACGCCATCGAAGCGCTGACCGGAGCGCTCGACGGAGGCGGGGCTTTCCTGCTCCACGGCGTGACGGGATCGGGCAAGACCGAGGTCTACCTGCGCCTCATCGCCGAGGCCCGGGAGCGCGGGAAGGGCGCGCTGGTCCTGGTGCCCGAGATCGCCCTGACGCCCCAGCTCGTGTCGCGCTTCCGCGCCCGCTTCGGCGACGACCTCGCGGTGCTCCACAGCGCGCTCAAGGACCGCGAGCGCGACATCGCCTGGCGCCGCCTCCGGCGCGGCGAGGTGAGCCTCGCGGTGGGAGCGCGCTCGGCGCTCTTCGCGCCGGTGCCGGATCTCGGGGTGGTGATCGTCGACGAGGAGCACGACGCCTCGTTCAAGCAGGAAGAGGGCTTCCGCTACCACGCGCGGGACATGGCGCTCCTCCGCGCGCACCGCGCCGGCGCCGTCGCCGTGCTGGGGAGCGCCACCCCGAGCCTGGAGTCTTTCGAGAACGCCCGCCGGGGTCGGCTCTCGCTGCTCACGCTGCCGGAGCGCGCCACCCAGCGCTCGCTGCCGCCGGTGGAGATCGTGGATCTACGGCGCCAGCCGCGGAGCCCGTCGGGGGAGGCGCTCCTCTCGGGGACGCTGCACCAGGCCATCCAGCGCTGCCTGGACGAGGAGGACCAGGGGATCCTCTTCCTGAACCGGCGCGGCTTCGCGCCCTCCGTTCGCTGCACCGCGTGCGGCAAGCAGGTGGAGTGCCCGGCGTGCAGCGTGGCGCTGACCGAGCACCGCCGGACTCGGCGCCTGCGCTGCCACTACTGCGATTTCCAGCGGCCGCTCCCGGAGCGCTGCGACACCTGCGGCGCCGCGGCCCTGGAGCCGATGGGCCTCGGCACCGAGCAGCTCGAGGATCGGCTGGCCGAGGTCTTCGCGCCGGCCAAGGTCGCGCGGCTGGATCGGGACGTGGCCAACGGTCGCACCGTGGAGGAGGTCCTCGGCCGGCTCCGGCGGCGCGAGGTGGATCTGCTGGTCGGCACGCAGATGGTCACCAAGGGCCACGACATCCCCGGGGTCACGCTGGTGGGCGTGATCCTCGCCGACCATTCGCTGGCCTTTCCGGACTTCCGGGCCTCGGAGCGGACCTTCCAGCTCCTGGCCCAGGTCGCCGGTCGCGCGGGGCGCGGCGAGCGGGAAGGGCGGGTCTTCTTCCAGACCTTCAACCCCGACGCGGTGCCCATCCAGGCCGCCGCCCGGCACGACTACGAGGCCTTCTTCCGGGCCGAGTCGGCTGCGCGACGCGAGCACCTCTACCCGCCCCATGGGCACCTGATCGCGGTCCGCGTGGACGACCCGGACGAGCGCCGGGCCACCGAGTCGATCGGTCGCCTGGCCACCATCGCCCGGCGGGTAGCCACCGAGCGGGTCGAGATCCTCGGCCCGAGCCCGGCGCCGATCGGGCGCCTCCGGACCCGCTACCGATTCCGCTTCATGCTGCGCAGCGACGACCGCCGCGCGCTCCGGCAGGTCGGCGCCGCGGTCGCCCACGCCATCGACGAGGGCGTCGCCAACCCCAGCCGGGCGTCCGTAGACGTCGATCCGGTGTCCATGCTCTGACATCGCGCGAGGATTTCGGGGGGACGCCCGGCCGCCGATCTCGCATCTCGACCCCTCGGTCCTCTATACTCCCGCGCCGTGAGCGAGCGGGTCGTCGTGGTGGTTCCCGGGGCGGAGGGCGGATGGATCGTCCGGGCCCTCGCACGCGAAGGGATCGCCGCGGTCCGGGCCGAAGCCGACGAGCCCCGGGAGGCGTCGATCCTCATCCTCGACCGCGAGGTCTCGCCGGTCGAACCCTGGCTCGAGAGGCTCGCTGGCGACCTCGTCCTGGTGGGCTGGGATCCGCCCGAGGGCGACGAGCCGGAGACGATCGCCAGCGTGGCCTTCTACTCCCGGCCGGTGAACGTGCCCGGGCTCATCCGGCGGCTCCAGACCCTCATGGGCGGCGAGCCGCTGCCGGCCACGCCGAAGAACTCCTCGGCGCCGCCGCCGTCCGGGGTGCACACGGCGGCGAGCGAGCTCGACGCCGGAGCCACCCTCCACGACGACGCTCCGGCGCTCCTGCGCCTCCACGGGGAGGCCGGCCAGGACGCGGCCGACGACGAGCTCGCGGACGACGACGGAGACGACGCCGGGCCGGCCGAGGAGGCCGCGGACGACGACGGAGACGACGCACCCGCCGGAAGCTCCGCGCCGCCCGCGACCTCCGTGCGTCCCGCCCGGGCGTCTCGGGCCCCGAGCGCGTCGGCCGGGGCCACCCTCCACGACGAGCCGGTCTTCGGCGAGGCGGAGGATCCTGCCGAGGCAGAGGAGCCGGCCGAGGCGGAGAAGCCGGCCCCCGAGGCCGCGAAGCGCTCCGGGTCGTCCTCGGTCCCCGCGACCCTCGAGGTCGACGAACGCTCCGAGCGCCGCGCGATGGCGCCCCTACCCACCCTCGGGGCGCCCCCGGGCGACGACATCGAGATCCCGCCCATGCCGCCGGCGCCGCGGGAGCCCACGGTGCGGCTGGACACCTCGACCGGCGCGCTCTTGGGGCCCGACGACGACGAGCCCCTGGACGACGAGCCCCTGGACGACGAGCCCGTCGCCGCGGCCGAGTCGGAGGCTCCGCCCACCCCCGACCCGCGGGCTGGTCGCACCCTGCTCTCACCGCGGCTCGCCGGTCTCCTCGGCGACGCCGACCGGCGGCTCTTTCCCAACGAGGCCCCGCTCGAGCTCTCCTTCCCGGTGGGCGACGAGACTCCGGACGTGCTCGTCCCCGACGACCTCTTGGCCGAGAGCTCGACGCCCCTGGAGCCGCGGGAGGCCGACCCGCTCGAGGCCTTCACCTTCGTCGGTACGCCGGATCTCCTGGAGACCGCCTCGGGCGCCAAGGTGGCCGCGAGCGAGTCGTCGGCGTCGGTCGATCTCACGCCGCACACCGTGGTGGAGCGGGCGTCCAAGCCGCCCCCCGGGACCAGCGAGCGACCGCCGGGGACCACCAGCGGCGGCTACGCCGGCGGGTCCTCCGCGGGCTCCGTCGATCTGACGCGGGCCGGCACCGTGCCCGCCGGTGGCGCGCTGCGGATGGTGCTCGAGCTGGTGCAGCGCCGACGCGCCTGTCGCGTCCGGCTCGAGGTGCCGGGGGGCCTCGACGTCGAGCTCCACCTCGACGGACCGCGGCTCCTCGGGTTCCGCGGCCCCGCGGCCACCCGCGCGATGGACGCGCTGGTCGCCGCCGGTCGCTTGGCGCCCTCGGCCACCGCCCTCGACGACGACGGTGCCGCCGCCTACCTCGACGACGCCGTCGAAGCCGGCGAGATCCTCGCGCTGGAGCGGGACCGCGCGCGTCGGGTCGCCGTGGAGACCATGCTCGGCCAGGTGCTCTTCGCCGAAGAGGCCCGCTACGCCGTGGCCAGCGCCGAGGCCGCGCCCGCCGCCGAGACCGATCTCGCCGGGTCGCTGCCCGCGGTGTTGCTCGAGCTCGCCCGCCGGCTGGTCGACGGCGCCACCCTCGCCCGGTGGCTGCGCTTGGGGCCGGGCCACCGCCTGGCCATCGGCGAGGGGTTCACCCGCGAGTCGGGGCTCCTCGCGCCCCGGCGGCTCGGCCTCGAGCCCGAACTCGTTCGCGCGATCCTGGATGCCGCGGGCGAGCCCCTGGCTGCGCTCTTGAACGCCCCCGCCGAGTACGGCGTCCCGGGCGTGCTCTTCGTCCTCGTCAGCGCCGGGCTCGTGGAAGTGGAGGGCGCCGCCACGGACGCCGGGCCCGAGCCGGTGCGTCCCGAGGTCCTCCGAGCGGCCATCGAGCGGGCGCGGGCGCTGGCGGAGGAGGGCACCTACCACGCCATCCTCGGGGTCTCCCCGGGCACCGCGCCGCGACGTCTCGCGGTCGCCCGAGAGCAGCTCCGGGAGAGCCTCGCGGGCAACCTCGAGTGGCTCGGTCTCGGCGGCCTGGAGCCCGCCCGGACCCTGGCCCTCGCCGCCATCGACGAAGCCTTCGAGGTGCTCTCCCATCCCCGATGGGGCGAGCTCTACGAAGGCCGGGGCGTCGCCGCCTCGCCACAGCCCGCGGGCTGAGCGGGACCCGCCGCCCGTCGGGGGCCCGGCCGCAGCTTTCGCCGACCTCGGCCTTCGGCTATGAGGGCCCCGCGCGGCATGGAGTCGCGCTGGTCCCGCGATGCTCTTCCACAGCCTCGACTACTTCTATTTCCTCGCCCTGGCCCTGGTAGGTTTCTGGGTGCTGGGGAGGCATCGGGGGCTGCGGCTCGGCCTCCTGCTCGCGGCGAGCTGCCTCTTCTACATGGCGTGGCGGCCGGAGTACATCGCGCTCATCGGTGGATCCACGGTCCTCGACTTCTGGATCGGACGCCGGATCCACCGCACCGAGGCGCAGCGCGCCCGCAAGGCCTGGTTGGGCCTGAGCCTCGCCGGCAACCTGGGGCTGCTCTTCACGTTCAAGTACTACAACTGGTTCGCCCTGGAGCTCAGCGAAGGGCTGCAGGCCTGGGGGATCGACGGGTCGCTCCCGCTGCTGGAAGCGGCGCTCCCGGTGGGCATCAGCTTCTACACCTTCCAGACCCTCTCCTACACGATCGACATCTACCGGCGGCGCCTCGAGCCCACCGACTCGTTCATCGAGTTCGCGTCCTTCGTGACCTTCTTCCCGCAGCTCGTGGCCGGGCCGATCGTCCGCGCCACCGAGCTCCTCCCGCAGCTCGAGCGCGAGCCGCGGCTGGACCAGAACCAGGTCGGGCGCGGGCTCTTCCTCATCGCGACCGGGCTCATCAAGAAGGTCGCCATCGCGGATCTCTTGGCGACCAGCCTGGTCGACCGGGTCTTCGAGCAGCCCGAGCTCTTCACCGCCACCGAGGTGGTGGTCGCGCTCTACGCCTTCACCATGCAGCTCTACTGCGACTTCTCGGGCTACACCGACGTCGCGCGGGGCTCGGCGCTGCTCTTCGGGCTCGAGCTGCCGGAGAACTTCGACCGCCCCTACCAGGCCACCAGCCCGGCGGAGTTCTGGCGCCGCTGGCACATGACCCTGAGCCGCTGGCTCCGCGACTATCTCTACTTCCCGCTGGGCGGCAGCCGCGTGGGGCCGGTTCGCGCCTACGCGAACCTCTTCCTCACCATGTTCCTGGTGGGGATCTGGCACGGCTGGTGGGCCAACTTCGAGGTCTTCTTCTGGTACGCCTTGCTCCAGGCCGGCGCGATGACCCTGCACCGCTTCGTCTCCCGGCGGATGGGGCGTCGGCGCGACGCGGTCGACCCCTGGCCCCTCCGCGCCACCAAGGTCTTCGCGAACCTGCAGTTCGTGGTCTTCTCGCGGATCCTCTTCCGCGCGACGAGCATGGAGAACGCGGGCGCGGTCACCGACCGCCTCTTCAGCCAGACGGTCTCCACCGCTCAGGTCAGCCTCACGGTGTGGCTCCTCCTGGTCGCCTCTTTCGCGGCCCACTACCTGCCGCGGCGCGTCTTCCTGACCTTCGAGCAGACCTTCGTCCGCACGCCGGCCGCGCTCCAAGGGGTGATCCTGGTGGTCATCGGCGCGCTCCTCAGTCTCGTGGCCACCGCCGAGGCGGTGCCCTTCATCTACTTCCAGTTCTGACGTGACCGAGCCCGACGCCCAGACCGAGCCCCCGACCACCGGCGACGCCCTCCGGCACCTCGCCGTGGTGGCGGTCACCCTGGTGGCCTTCGCGGTGGCGACGTATCTCGTCCCGGCCTTCGCGGACATGCGGCCCTGGGTCCCCGGCGAGCCCGTCCCGCTGGCCAGCCTCTTCACGCCCGCCGAGGAGCTCTTCGCCTTCGCGGGCACCGGCAACACGGGCGAGGCGGTCAGCGGCGACGCCAGCGAGGAGCTCGGCGCGGCGGTCGCGGCCAACCTGGGCGAGGAGGACGACACCGACGCCGAGCCCCCGGAAGACCGGGTGCGCATCGCGCCGAGCGAGTACGCCGGCATCGAGACCCGCATCGAGGATCCGAGCGGGCGGGGGATGGCGCCCTTCTACGCCGCGCTCCGGCGGACCGCGCTCGAGGAAGAGAACGCGCTCACGCGGATCACCCACTACGGCGACTCGACCATCGCCACCGATCTCGTGACCCACACCGTGCGACGGCGGATGCAGCGCCGGTTCGGAGACGGTGGCCACGGGTTCATCCTGGTCTCGAAGGGTTACCTGCCCTACCGGCACCGGGACATCGTCCATCGCGCGAGCGACGAGTGGAGCCTCCGGGAGATCACCCGCAACCACGATCCGGCCGGCCTCTACGGCCTCGGCGGCATTCAGTTCCGGGGGGCGCCCGGGGCGACGGCGAGCTTCGCGACGGTCGACGAGGGGCCCGTGGGGGAGCGGGTCTCCCGCTTCGAGATCTGGTACCAGCGTCACCGCCGCGGCGGCGACATCCACTTCTACGTGGACGCCGGCTCGCGGCAGGTCCTCGAGACCCGCAGCGAGGTCACGGCGGACGCGGTCCACCGGATCGACGTGGCCGACGGCCCCCATCGGCTCCGGGTCCAGTTCGGGGGTCACGGCCAGTCGCGCCTCTATGGGGTGGTCCTCGAGCGCGAGGGCCCGGGCGTGGTCTACGACAGCATCGGCCTCGTGGGCGCGCGCGCCGCGCGGCTGCTCAACTTCGACGCCGAGCACGTGGCGGGGCAGCTCGAGCGGCGGGGCACCGACCTGTTGATCCTCGGCTTCGGGGGGAACGAGGCCTCGGATGCCATCCAGCGCGACCGCTACGAAGAGGACTTCCGCCGGGTCATCCAACGGATGCGCGCGGGCCGGGAGGACCTCGGCTGCCTGGTCTTCGCGCCCCTCGATCAAGCGGAGCGCGACAGCCGCGGTCGGATCCAGACCATGGCCACGATGCACGACATCGTCGCCGCCCAGCGCGCGGCCGCCTTCGCTTCGGGCTGCGCCTTCTTCGACACCTGGACCGCCATGGGTGGCGAGGGGGCGATGGAGACCTGGTACCAATCGCGGCCGCGGCTGGCGATGGCCGACTTCCGACACGCGACGCCGGCGGGCTACGAGGTCATCGGGAACCTCTTCTACAAGGCGCTCCTCGCCGGCTTCGCCGAGCACCTCGGCGACGCGAGCGACCGGTGAGCCCGCTGGCGCGGGCGCTCCCCGCCCTGGTCCTCGCGGTCCTGCCGCTGGGGCTGACTTGGGCGTTCGTACGCCGGGCCCGGGAGCGGACGAACGGCGAGAGCGGTCGCGTCGCCCTGCTCGGGGCGATGACCTTCGCGCTCGCGGCGGCCCTCGAGCTCGGCGTGGGGCGCGTGCTGCAGCAGGCGCTGGAGGAGAGGGTGCTCGCGCCGTGGCAGGCGGCGGTGGCCATCGGGCTCGTGGTCGCCCTCGCGCACGAGCCGCTGCGCTTCTTCACTTACCGCTCCTTCCTGCCCGACCGCACCGGGGCCGGGCGCGCCGACCGCACCAGCGCCCTCGTCTACGGCGCGGGCTGGGGCGCGGCGATGGCATCGCTCGCGGCCTTCGGGCTCCTCACCGCGGCGGTCCTCACCGAGCTCGGCGGGGAAGGCGTGCGCGACCTGGGCTTCGGCGAGGGCCTCGCCCACCGGGCCGACGTCCGGGCGGCCTTCGCGGACCACGAGCCCTGGCGGGTCTGGCTCATGGCCCTGGACGCGCTGGCGTGGTCCCTCTTCGCGGTCGGTCTGGCGCGGCTCGCGGCCCGGGGGCGCTTGCTCCATCTGGCGCTGACCTTCGGGCTCCACGCGGTCGCCGTGACCTCGGCGACGCTCGCACGGGACGGGGCCCTGGACGGCCTGGTGCCCGCCGGCCTGGTGGCGGTGGGCGGGCTCCTCGCCGCGCTGCCGCGCCCGACGGAACCGCCGCGCCCGACGGAACCGCCGCGGACGGAACGCGAAGAGGCGGCCTCGCAGCCGCCTCCTCGGTGAGCTTCGGGGGACCCACCCGGTCCCCGAAGGCTCAGGGGGTCTCGGAGCGGAGCTCGGTCACGTAGAGGGTGCCGCGGACGGTCTGACCCTGCTCGTAGGAGCCGATCCACACGTCGTGCTGACCGCTCGAGGGGTTCTCGAGGGTGACCATCGGGTTGGTGCCGCCGCCGGGGGCGTCGTCGTTGCAGTGCCAGCGACCGCGAGCGTCGTTGATGACCAGCGTGGTGTCGCCGCTCGCGCGCACGAAGAAGCGCAGGAAGTCACCGGGGTTGGCGTAGTTGACGATGGCGTCGGGCTGGGCGGTGACCCAGCCGGTGCAGCCGGCGCCGTAGCCCATCGAGGCGGCGTTCAGGCCGCCGCCCGAGACCACCGAGATCTGCTTGGGGTCGGGGACGAAGCCGCCGCGGATGTTGTGGACGCCGTAGTTGGCCGAGCTGCCCCCGATCCGCAGGGTGCTCTGGGCGATCGACTCGCCGTGGAATCCGAGAACGCCGACCGCCGCCGCGAGGGCGAGGGCCGCATGGAGCTTGGTGATCTTCTTCACGATGGGTTCCTCCTGTACCGCGCCGACGCGGCGTCGGCTGCGGACGGCGGACCCTAGCAGAAGATTCAAACCGCTCTTCGATATTCTCGGAAAGTTACAGTCGATTGGCGAAGGGTCTCAGAGGACGCGCCGCGCGACCTTGGCGACCTGGTCGACCACCCCTTGGGCGTCGTGCAGACCGCTGGCCCAGCCGACCAGGGCGGCGAACCAGACCTGCATGAAGATGCTGGCCAGCTCCCGGGCTTCCTTGTCCCGCTCGCTGTCCCAGCGCCGGGTCTGCGCCTTCTCGCCGGTGATCGCCCCCATCAAGAGGGCGGTGGTCAGCGCGTGGATGCTGGCGATGCGGGCGGTCATGGCGCCTTCGCCGGCGCCGATGGCCCGGAGGATGGCGCGGGCGAGCTTGGGTCGCCGCAGGAAGGCGTCGGTCGCCCCCTGGTAGAAGTTGACCACCCGCTCCTGGGCGGTGTCCCCGGCGGGGACCTCGGTGAAGCGGGCCAGGAGCCGTTCGGCCTCCTGGGCCATCGCCGCGACCAGGATCTCTTCCTTGGAGGCGAAGCGCTTGTAGACGGTCCCGAGCGCCACCTCGGCCCGGGCGGCCACCTCGCGCAGGCGCACCGCGGCGTAGCCGTCCCGCTCCGCCAGTTCGATGGCGGTGTCGATGATCCGTCGTGCGCGGTCGTCCATGAGCGCCGGTTTCCTATCACGGATCGCCGCGACCCTCCGCAACGACCCGCTCGACCCCGGGATCCGACGGTTGGAGGTCGCGTGGACCCCGTTCGCTTGTTTCTGGGGCATGTCGCCGCTCGCGCCGGAGGCTCCCGGCTACGATGGCCGCCCGTGGTCCGTTTCGTCCCACCCCTCTTGGTCCTCGCCGTGTTCGGCGCGGCCACGACCGCCCGGGCGAACCCCGAGCCCCCTTACGCCTACGACGCCCGCGTGGCCGGTATGGGTGGCGCCGCGTCGGCGGTCACGGAGAACGCGACCGGGCTCTTCCACAACCCCGCGCAGCTCGACGCCATCGAGCGCTTCTCGGTGACCGCGGTGATCACCTCGCTCCTGGTGAATCTCCGCGCGCCCTTCGCGGGGCCGGGGTCCGAACAGGACAGCGGGATCCAGTACGCGCCGCTGCTCTTCGTGGGGGGCGTGGGCCGGGTCCACGAGCGGGTGACCCTGGGTCTCGGCGCCTACGTCTACACCGGGTTCGGCGGCGGGTACCGGACGGTGGACTGCATCGCCTACGACGACCCCACCGTCTGCGACGACCCCGACTACCCCGGTCGCCTGGAACCGGCGCAGAGCCAGGAGGTCGCGCTCTTCATCGCCGAGGCCGCGCTGCCGGTCCAGGTGACCGTCACCAAGTGGCTCAGCGTCGGCGTCACCCTGCGGATGCCCTGGGGCCGGCAGACCGTGACGGCGACCCAGGAGACCACGAACGGCAACGAGAACACCCTCTTCTTCGGGCGGGCGACCCAGCAGATCAGTGGGTTCGGCATCCCCGGCGTGTTGCTCGGCGTGAGCGTGCGGCCGCCCCAGGTCGAGGGGCTCACCCTCGCGTTGGCCTATCGCTCCAAGGTCTGGGTGGACATGGAGGGCACGACCGAGGCCCAGCTCGGGCTGATCGGCGGCGAGCCGCGGACCCTGGAGGTGCCCACGACCACCCGCTGGTACGTGCCGCACATGGTGCGGGTGGGCGTCGCCTACCGGACCTGGCACGACCGGCTGACCATCTCCGGTGACTTCAAGGTGCAGTTCCACGAGGAGGCGAACCAGGCGCAGGTCTTCGGGCTCGACAGCCCGTTCACGCCGGACACCAAGGCTCAGTTCGACTGGCGCAACGCGATGGTCGGCGCCTTGGGCCTGGAGATCTACGCGCGCCCCCGGTTTCCCCTCCGCGTCGGTGTCTCGATGGCGCGCTCGGCGAGCAACCCGGACACGCTCACGCCCTTCTCGCCGCCGCCCGGCATCCAGTACGGGGTGTACGGCGGCTTCGGCATCGACGTCGACCCCATCGACATCGATCTCGCCGCGGGCTGGGGCGGTGGCCCCGCGTACCAGCGGAGCGACGCCGCGCCCCTCTGCACCCCCGTCGACCCGTCGCGGGTCGAGGGACGTTCGAGCTCCCGGACGGTGACGACCAGCGGTGGATGCCCGGGGAGCTACGACGTCGACTCGTGGTTCATCAGCTTCTCGGCGACCTACTCGATGTGAGCGGCGGCATGACTCGACTTGCCTTCGCCCGCGGGCTGAGGAAGAACACGTTCTAGTCATGCGCATGATCCGCTATCCGTTCCCGACCTTTCCTCGCGGTTGGTTCGCCGTCGCCCTGGGCAGCGAGCTCGGCGAAGGGCAGGTGCTCACCCGCAAGGCCTTCGGCGAGGAGGTCGTCCTCTACCGCGACGGCGAGGGCACGGCGCACATCGTCGAGCCGTGGTGCCCGCACGTGGGCGCTCACCTGGGTCACGGCGGGACGGTTGTCGAAGGCCAGCTCCGCTGCCCCTTCCACGGGTACCGCTTCGACTCGGCGGGCCAGTGCGCGCACATCCCCGGCAACGCCGCGAACCCGGACCCGAAGATCCCGCCGGGCCTGAAGCTCGGCAAGCACCCCTGCAAGGAGGTCGATGGCGCCATCTTCCTCTGGCACGACCCGGCGGGCCGGGAGCCCAGCTTCGACATCCCGAGCTACTTCGAGCAGCGGGGGGCCGAGGGCTGGGCCGACATGCAGTGGAAGACCTGGGAGGGCCTCGAGGCGCACCCCCAGGAGACCAGCGAGAACAGCGTCGACCTCGCGCACTTCTCCACCGTGCACGGCTACGAGGACATGGAGATCGTCGACCCGCTGGAGATCGACGGCGAGGTCCTGCGCATCAGCTACAAGATGAAGCGCGACCTGGCCTCGGTGGGCATGCCCGGCCAGAAGGTCGAGTCCATCTTCCGCGTGCGGGTGCACGGTCTCGGCTACTCGGTGGTCGAGGTGAGTACCCCGACCTTCGGTACGGACTTCCGGACCTACGTGCTCTGCACGCCGGTGGACGAGAAGACCGTCATCCTCCGGGGCGGCGGCACCATGCAGCTCCTGCCCGACGCGAACATGAACAAGATGGTGAACCAGATGTTCTTCGCCGGCTTCTGCCACGACGTCGAGCAGGACTTCGACATCTGGCAGAACAAGAAGTACCTGGAGCGCCCGGTGCTCGCGGCGACCGACGGACCCATCGGGCCCTACCGGAAGTACTGCCGCCAGTTCTACGACTGGCCCGCGGGCGCGGAAGCCGCCGAGTAGTCCCGGAGCGCGGCGTGGGTGGCGTGCATCGCGCCGAGGTGCAGGACCCCCGGCACCAGGAGCACCAGCGGGTTGGGATCGAACAGCCCCGTGAGCTCCGCGCCGACCACGAGCGCCGCGAGGACCAACCCGAGCCCTGCCACCTTGGCCGCGCGGCTCGGCCGCCGGTCCGCGGTCAGCCGACCGACCGCTGCCGCGAAGGCGGCGAGCGAGAGCAAGGCCCCGAAGAGCAGGAGCCCCAGCGCGTGGAGCGGGAGTGGGGTGAGCTCGAGATCGGTGGACCCGGCGACCACGAGCTGCACATAGGCGACGACGGTGGCCGCGAGGAGCGCCGCGCCCCCGAGAGCGCTCGTCCGTGCGTTCGTGTCCGTGACCCGCAGGCCGACCATCGCGCTCGTCGCCAACGCGCTCAGCACGCCGGCGATGAGGCTCAGACCGACGACGGGCCACAGCGGTCCGCCATAGTCTGCGCGCACCAGCGCCGTGGCGATCGCCGCCACCGAGAGGGCGACATAGCTGGCGCCCAGGTGCCGCCGGAGCCAGCGGGCGACCCGGGCCGCCTCGGCGGGCTCGATCGTCCCGGGCGCGTCGACGGGCGCCGCCTCGGGCTGCAGCGGCCGCTCGGTGGGTTCGTCGCCCATGGCCCGCGAGGGTAGCCCATCGGACCGGAGTGGTTATCCCTCCCGCCATGACTTCCTTTCGAGCCCTGGTGGTCCTCGACTTCGAGGCGACCTGTGACGACCGTGACCCGCCGGTCCCCCAGGAGGTCATCGAGATGCCCTCGGTGCTCCTCGAGGGGACCACCCTCGCGCCGGTCGCCGAGTTCGAGTCCTTCGTGCGCCCGGTGCACCACCCGCGGCTCACCGAGTTCTGCACCCAGCTCACCGGCATCACCCAGGCCGAGGTCGACGGCGCGCCGCCGTTCCCCGAGGTCTTCGCCGCCCACCAGCGCTGGCTCGAGGCGCAGGGGCTCGACCTCGCGGGCACCGACTGGGCCTTCGTCACCTGCGGCGACTGGGACCTGAAGACCCTCCTGCCCGGGCAGCTCGCGGCGGCGGAGATCACCGACGAGCCCGCGTGCTATCGCCGCTGGGTCAACGCCAAGCACCCCTTCCGGAAGTGGGCCCCGAAGCTCCGCCGCGCCGGCATGGTGCGCATGCTCGAGGCGCTGGACCTGGAGCTCGAGGGCCGGCACCACCGCGGCATCGACGACAGCCGCAACATCGCCAAGATCGTCCGCGCCCTGGCCGAGCGCGGCCAGCCCATCGAGCGGACCGGCTCGCGCTGAGGTTCAGGAACGGCCGCGGACGAAGGGCTCGTAGAAGGGCACCCAGAAGCGCTCTTCGATGTGGTCGATGAGGCGCTGGTCGTCCGCGGCGACCTCTTCGAGACCCTCGTGGCGGCACACGCCGTCGGCGATGGCCTGCCGGATCACCGCGCCGGCGACGCGCTTGGACACGGCCTGCAGGTCGCTCATGGGCGGGTAGATGAGCCCGTCGGCGAGGTAGCGCTTCTCGGTGTAGTGGAAGAGCGCGTCGGCGGCCGCGGCGACCATTCCGTCGGTGACCCGGGAGGCCTCGGAGAGGATCGCGCCGAAGCCGAGCCCGGGAAAGATGAAGGCGTTGTTGCCCTGCCCGATGGGGAAGGTGCGGCCGTCCATCTCGACCGGCGCGAAGGGGCTCCCGGTGGCGACCAGGGCCTTGCCGCCGGTCCACTGGAGGATCTCCGCGGGGGCGGCCTCGCAGGACTCGGTGGGGTTGGAGAGCGGGAAGACCACCGGGCGCTCGGCGTTGGCCGCCACCGCCTCGACGATGCTCTGGGTGAAGCAGCCGGGCTGGCCGCTCAGGCCGAGGAGCACGCCGGCGCCGCTGAGGCGGATGGTGTCCTCGAGGCCGGGGGCCTCGTCGATGCCCCACTGCTCCAGCACCTCGCGGGGCTGCGCGAAGGGGCGCTTGTAGTCGTCGACGCGCTCGCGGCCTTCGACGAGGAGGCCGCGGGAGTCCAGCACCAGCACGCGCCGGTGCGCGGCCTCGCGATCCAGGCCGCGGGCGACCATGCCCTCGACGATGGCCGCGGCGACGCCGACCCCGCCCGCCCCGGCGCCGTGGACCACCACGGTCTGTTCGGTGATGGGCTCGCCCTTGCGCGCGCAGGCGCTGAGGACGCCGGCGAGGGCCACCGCGCCGGTGCCCTGGATGTCGTCGTTGAAGCTGGGGATCCGGTCGCGGTAGCGCTCCAGGACCCGGAAGGCGACGCCCTTGGCGAGATCCTCCCACTGCACGATGGCCCGGGGCCAGCGCTCCTCGATGGCGGCGACGAATTTGTCCAGGAAGTCGTCGTAGTCCTCGCCGTGGATGCGGCGCTGGCGCACGCCCAGGTAGCGAGGGTCGCTGATGAGGTCCACCCGCTCGGTGCCCACGTCGAGCGCGACCGGCATGGTGTGGAAGGGGCTCACCCCACCGCCCGCGGTGTAGAGGGCCAGCTTGCCGATGGGGATGGCCAGGCCGCCGTAGCCCTGGTCGCCGATGCCCAGGATCGCCGAGGCGTCGGTGACCACGATCATGCGCACGTCGCCCATCGGGTAGGAGCGGGTGGTGGCCACCGCGCGGTCGATGTTGATGGGCGAGAAGCTGAGGCCGCGGGGGTTTTGATAGAGGTCGCTGAAGCGCTGCACCGCCTTGCCCACGGTGGGCGTGTAGACGATGGGCAGCATCTCCTCGAGGTGCTCCACCAGGAGGGCATAGAAGAGGATCTCCTGCCGCTCCTGCAGGTTCCGCAGGTACTGGTAGCGCTCGATGTCGTCGTACTGGCGTTTGAAGCCCACGTAGACCCGCTTCACCTGGTCGGCGAGGGTCTCCACGCGCGGCGGCAGGAGCCCCTCCAGCTTCAGCGAGATCCGCTCCTCCTGGGTGAAGGCCGTCCCCTTGTTGGTCAGCACCAGGCGCAGGAGCGCGATGCCGTCCAGGTAGACCTCCATGAAGCGGTTGCCGTCGGAGTCTTTCTTGAGATCGAAGTAAGGCGAGAGGGGCATGGGTGGGGCGTCTTCTCGCGCGACGGGGCCGGCTTGTAAAGGCCCCCGCCCCGCTTCAGTCGGAGCCGGCGATGCGCGCGGTGATCGCGTCGCCCATCGCGGTGGTGGTGGTGGTCCCGCCCAGGTCGGGGGTGCGCAGACCCGCCTGGAGGGTGGCTTCGACCGCGGCTTCGACGACGTCGGCTTCGCGCTCCAGCCCGAAGGCGTAGCGGAGCATCATCCCCACGCTGAGGATGGTCGCCGCGGGGTTGGCCTTCGCCTGCCCCACGATGTCCGGGGCGGAGCCGTGGATGGGCTCGAAGACGCCGGGGCCCGCGTCGCCGAGGCTGGCGCTGGGCAGGAGCCCGAGGGTCCCGGTGATGGCCGCGCCCTCGTCGCTGAGCACGTCGCCGAAGAGGTTCGGGGCGACCACCACGTCGAAGGCCGCGGGCTCGGTCACCAGGCGCATCGCCGCGGAGTCCACGAGCTGGTGCTCCAGGGTGATCCCCTCGTGGTTCTTCGCCTCTGCCGTGGCGACCTTCCGCCAGAGGCGCATCGAGGCCAGCACGTTGGCCTTGTCGATGGAGGTCACGTGGCTCCGGCGGAGTTTGGCCAGCTCGCACGCCTTGCGGACGATGCGGCGCACCTCGGGCTCGGTGTAGACCATGGTGTCCAGCGCACGCTCGTCGCCCTCCACCCGCGGCTCGCCGAAGTAGATGCCGCCGGTGAGCTCCCGGACGAAGAGGAGGTCCACGTCGCGCATCCGCTCCGGGCGGAGCGGCGACGCGTCCTCGAGGCCGGCCCAGCCGCGCACCGGGCGCAGGTTGGCGTAGAGGCCCAGGGCCTTGCGGAGCGCCAGGAGACCGGCCTCGGGGCGCACCGCGCCGCCGTCCCACTTGGGCCCGCCGACCGCGCCGAGGAGGACCGCGTCGGCCCCCTTGCAGGACGCCAGGGTGGCGTCGGGGAAGGCCGACCCGGTGGCGTCGATGGCCGCGCCCCCGATGAGCTGGTGGTCGAGCTCCAGCGGGTGGTCGAAGCGCTTCGCGACGGCGCCCAGGACCTTCTCGGCCTCGGCGGTGATCTCGGGTCCGATGCCGTCGCCGGCCAGTACGGTGATCTTCACTCTCGGTCTCTCCTCGACTCGGGCTTCGCTCGGAAGCGGGGGAACGTCACTCGGGGACCCGCCGGGCCGCGGGCCGGGCCTGCGGCATGCGCAGGCCGTATTCGTAGCCGTCGACGAGGGCCTCCAGGCTGGCAGCGACCACGTTGCGCGAGGCACCCACGGTCCGCCAGCGCTCGCCGGCGCGGGCGCACTCGACGAGCACCCGGGTGGTGGCGTCGGTGCCGTCGTGGGTGTCGACGATGCGGACCTTGTAGTCGCTGAGGTGCACCTCGGCGAGCTCGGGTCGCAGCGGCACCAGCGCCTTGCGGAGCGCGGCGTCGAGGGCGGCGACCGGGCCGCAGCCCTCGCCGGCCGTGTGCCGCACCTCTCCGTCGACCTCGACCTTCACGGTGGCCTCGGCGTAGTCGTCGTGGTCGCCGCGGCGACCGGTGGCCACGTGGTGGACCACCACCCGGAAGCTGGGCTCGTGGGTCTCCTCGAGGCGCAGCGCCATCAGGGCCACCGACGCCTCGGCGGCCTCGTAGGCGTAGCCCTCGGCCTCGCGCTGCTTGATGCGCTCCAGGACCTCCCGGAGCTCGGTGCCCGAGCGGGTGCCGAGACCGAGCTCCTCGACCTTGGCGGCGATGTTGGCGCGGCCGCTCAGCTCGCTGACCACCACCCGGGTCTCGTTGCCGACCGCCTGCGGATCGATGTGCTCGTAGGCGCGGGGGAAGCGCCGGATCGCCGAGACGTGCACGCCGCCCTTGTGGGCGAAGGCGCTCCGGCCGACGTAGGGGTGCCCGTCGTCGACCCGGAGCCCGCTCAGCTCGGCGGCGAAGCGGGCCACGTCCCGGAGCTCCCGGAGCTTGGCCGCCCCGAAGACCGACACGCCCATCTTCAGCTCCAGGTTGGCGGCGATGGCCACCAGGTCCGCGTTGCCGCAGCGCTCGCCCCAGCCGAGCAGGGTCCCCTGCACCTGGGTCGCGCCGGCGCGGACGGCCATCAGGCTGTTGGCGACCGCGCAGCCGCCGTCGTCGTGGAGGTGGACGCCCACCGGGCCGATCCCGAGGGCCGCGGTGACCCCGGCCTCGACCTCCCAGGGCATCTTCCCGCCGTTGGTGTCGCAGAGCACCAGGATCTCGGCGCCGCCCTCGTGGGCCGCCCGGAGACAGTCCAGCGCGTACGCCGGGTCCTCCGCGTAGCCGTCGAAGAAGTGCTCGGCGTCGTAGACCACCCGCTTGCCGCGCTGGACCAGGAAGGCGACCGACTCGGTGATGCGCGCGAGGTTCTCTTCGGGCTCGGTGCGCAGCACGCGCTCCACGTGGCTGCGCGCCGTCTTGCCGAAGATGGTGACCACCCTGGTGCCCGCGTCGACCAGCGAGCGGAGCTGCAGGTCGTCGGTCGCGGCCACGTTGGGCCGGGCCGTGGACCCGAAGGCGACCAGCGCCTCGGCGAACGCGTGGTCCCGCGCGGCCTCGAAGAACTTGGCGTCCTTGGGGTTCGACCCCGGGAAGCCGCCTTCGATGAAGGGCATCCCCAGGGCGTGGAGGCGCTCGGCCAGCCGGAGCTTGTCGCCCACGCTGAGGTCGAGCCCCTCCTTCTGGGTGCCGTCGCGCAGGGTGGTGTCGTAGAGCTGCACCGCCACCGCGCTCACCGCTGGGCTTCGAAGGCGACGGTCTGGTCCGCGAAGGTGCGGAGGTAGTCCAGCTCGTCCAGGCCCTCGAGGAGCAGGTGCCGCGCGAAGGGATCCACCGTGAAGGCGACCCGGTCGCCGCCGGGGAGGGTGAGTTCCTCGGCCTGGAGGCTCACCACCACCTCGGCCGCGGGGTCCCGCTCCAGCTCGGCGATGAGCTGCCGATGGGGCTCCTCGGGGAGCTCGATGGGCAAGAGGCCGTTCTTGAGCGCGTTGTTCCGGAAGATGTCGGCGAAGGAGCGGGCGACGATGGCGCGCAGCCCCCAGTCGACCAGCGCCCAGGGGGCGTGCTCGCGGGACGACCCGCAGCCGAAGTCCTCGCCGGCGAGGAGCACCCGGCTGACCGCGGGGTCCGCTTGGTTCAGCGGGAAGTCGGGCCGCGGGGTGCCGTCCTTCGCGTAGCGCCAGTCGTTGAAGAGCTTCTCGCCCAGACCCTGCTTGGTCGTGGTGGTCAGGAAGCGCGCGGGGATGATCTGGTCGGTGTCGACGTGGTCGCGCAGCAGCGTGACCACGCGCGAGCGGAACTGGAACCCGTGGCCGGTCATCGAAGGAGCTCCCGGGGGTCGGCGACCGCGCCGCGGACGGCGGCGGCGGCGGCGGTGGGCGGCGAGGCGAGGATGGTGCGCCCGCCGGGGCCCTGGCGGCCCTCGAAGTTGCGGTTGGAGGTGCTCACGGCGAGCTGGCCGGGTTCGATCTTGTCGCCGTTCATGGCGATGCACATCGAGCAGCCGGGGTCGCGCCACTCGGCGCCGGCCTCGGTGAAGACCCGGTCCAGGCCCTCGGCTTCAGCGGCGCCCTTCACCTGGCGTGAGCCCGGGACGACCAGGACGCGGGTGCCGTCCTTCACGCGGTGCTTGCGGAAGATGCGCGCGGCCTCGCGGAGGTCCTCGATGCGCGCGTTGGTGCAGGAGCCGATGAAGACCACGTCCACGGCTTCGCCGAGGAGCGGCTTGCCGGCCTCCATCTTCATGTAGGCCAGGGCCTGCTCGCGGGCGGCCTTCTCGGTCGCGTCCTTGGCGTCGCCGGGGGCCGGGAGCGGCTCGTCGATGCCCACGCCCATGCCGGGGTTGGTGCCCCAGGTCACCCGCGGCGTGAGCGCGCTGGCGTCCAGGGTGATCTCCCGGTCGAAGGTCGCGTCGGGATCCGAGGGGAGCGCGCTCCAGCGCGCGACCGCGGCGTCCCAGTCGGCGCCCTTCGGCGCCTGGGCGCGGCCCTTCAGGTAGGCGAAGGTCGTCTCGTCGGGGGCGACCATGCCGGCCCGGGCGCCGGCCTCGATCGACATGTTGCAGAGGGTCATTCGGCCCTCCATCGAGAGCGCCCGGACGGCCTCGCCGCCGAACTCGAGCACGTGGCCGGCGCCGCCGCCGGTGCCCACCTTCGCGATGAAGGCCAGCACCAGATCCTTGGCGCTCACCCCGTCCGGCGCGCGGCCGGTGAAGGTGACCCGGAAGGTCTTGGCGCGCCGCTCGAGGAGCGTCTGGGTGGCGAGCACGTGGCCCACCTGGCTGGTCCCGATGCCAAAGGCCAGGGCGCCGAAGGCGCCGTGGGTCGAGGTGTGGCTGTCGCCGCAAACGACCGTCATGCCCGGCTGGGTCAGGCCCAGCTCCGGACCGATGACGTGCACCACGCCTTGGGCCTCTTCGCCCATGGCGTGCAGCGGGATCCCGTGGGCGGCGCAGTTGCGGCTCAGGGTCTCGAGCTGGCTCCGGGCGGCCTCATCGAGGATCTGGAGCTTGCCGTCGGTGCGCTTGGTGGGGATGGAGTGATCCATCGTGGCCACCGTGCGGTCCGGTCGGCGCACCTCGAGGCCTCGCTCCGCGAGGACGGCGAAGGCCTGGGGCGAGGTGACCTCGTGGACCAGGTGCAGGTCGATGTAGAGCACGTCCCGCCCGTGGGCCGCCTGGGCGACCACGTGGTCCGCGTAGACCTTCTCGTAGAGCGTGCGACCCGTCATCTAAGCCGCCACCCGCTCCGCCTCTCGGGCGGCGAGGATGCGGTTGAGGGCGGAGAGGTACGCCTTGGCGCTGGCGACCAGGACGTCGACGTCGGCGCCGGCGCCGTGGAAGACCTTGTGCTCCTGCGCCGTCCCCGCGGGGCCGCGGACGTTCACGCTCGCTTCGCCCAGGGCGTCTTCACCGCCGGTGATGGAGCGGACGTGGTACTCGAGCAGGTCGAGCTCGATGCCGGCGGCCATCTCGATGGCCGCGAAGACCGCCTCGATGGGCCCGTTGCCGATGGCCGCGCAGGTGGGTTCTTCGCCGTCCTGGGTCCGCAGGCGCACCGTGGCGGTCTGCAGATCGCCGGTGCCGCAGCTGATCTGCAGCGCCACCAGCCCGAAGCGCTCGACCGGCCGATGCAGCTCGTCCTGGGCCAGCGCCAGCAGGTCGGCGTCGGTCATCTGCTTCTTCTTCTCGGCGACTTCCTTGAAGCGGCGGAAGGCCTTCTTCAGGGCCTCCTCCTCGAGCTGGTAGCCGAGCTCCTCGAGGCGCGCGGCGAAGGCGTGCTTGCCCGAGTGCTTGCCCAGGACCAGCGCGGTCTTCGGCGCGCCGACGGTCTCGGGGGCCATGATCTCGTAGGTGTCCCGGTGGCTGAGCATCCCGTGCTGGTGGATGCCCGCCTCGTGCGCGAAGGCGTTGGCGCCGACGATGGCCTTGTTGGCCTGCACCTGCAGCCCGGTGACCCGCGTCACCAGCTTGCTGGTCCGGTGGAGCAGCGTGGTGTCGATGCCGGTCTCCAGCCCCAGCGCGGGCTTGCGGGTGTGGAGGGTCATCACGATCTCCTCCAGGGACGCGTTGCCCGCCCGCTCGCCGATGCCGTTGACCGCCACCTCGACCTGCCGCGCGCCCGCGAGGACGCCGCTCAGGGAGTTGGCCACCGCGAGCCCCAGGTCGTCGTGGTTGTGGACGCTCAGGACCACGTCGTCCCGGTCCCCGACCACGCGCTCCTTGATGTGCGCGATGCGCGAGCCGATCTCGTGGGGCATCAGGTAGCCCACGGTGTCCGGCACGTTGAGGGTCTTGGCGCCGGCGTCCAGGGCCACCTGGAAGACCTCGCAGAGGAAGTCGAGCTCGGTGCGGCCGGCGTCCTCGGCGCTGAACTCCACGTCGGGGCAGAGGCCGGCGGCGTAGCCGACCATCGCCCGGACCTGGTCCAAGACCTCTTGCTTGGAGAGCTTCAGCTTGTGCTCGCGATGGATCGGCGAGGTAGCCAGGAAGGTGTGGATCCGCGGGCGCTCGGCGCCCTGGACGGCCTCCCAGCACTTGTCCAGATCCCCCTTCACCGCGCGGGCGAGGCCGCAGATGACCGGCGGCTTCCGGTCGCCGTGGTGGGTGCGACCCACCGTCTGCGCGATCTGCTTCACCGCGGCCAGGTCGTCCGGCGAGGCGGCGGGGAAGCCGGCCTCGATGATGTCCACGCCCAGGCGGCCCAGGGCGCGGGCGACCTCCAGCTTCTCTTCGCTGGTCATCGTCGCCCCGGGGGACTGCTCCCCATCCCGCAGCGTCGTATCGAAAATCAGTACTCGGTTGCTGGTCATTCTTCCGGCGCCTCGATGGGGTCGACGAAGGGCATCATGGCGCGCAGCTGGCGGCCGACGGCCTCGAGCTGGTGCTCGCGCTCCTGGGGACGCCGCGCCTTCATCTGCGGGCGGCCGGCCTCGTCCTCGGCGATCCACTCCTTGGCGAAGGTGCCGTCCTCGATGCGCGCCAAGACCCGCTTCATCGCCGCGCGGCTCTCGGGCCCGATGACCTCGTCGCCGGACACGTAGTCGCCGCGCTCCGCGGTGTCGCTGATCGAGTAGCGCATGTAGCTGAGGCCACCGCGGTACATGAGGTCCACGATGAGCTTCAGCTCGTGGAGGCACTCGAAGTACGCGACCTCGGGCTGGTAGCCGGCTTCGACCAGGGTCTCGAAGCCCGCCTTCACCAGCGAGGACACGCCGCCGCAGAGGACGGCCTGCTCGCCGAAGAGGTCGGTCTTGGTCTCCTCCGCGAAGGTGGTGTCCAGGACGCCGGCGCGCGCGGAGCCGATGGCCGCGGCGTAGGAGAGGGCGTTGGCGTCGGCCTCGCCGCTGGGGTCGGCGTGGACCGCCAGGAGCGCCGGCACGCCGCCGCCCTCCTGGTAGGTCTCGCGGACCCGGTGGCCGGGACCCTTGGGCGCGATCATCGACACGTCGACGTCCTCGGGGGGCGTGATGCGGCCGTACTCGATGTTGAAGCCGTGGGCGAACATCAACGTGTCCCCCGCCTTCAGGCCGGGCTTCACGTGCTCTTCGAAGATGGAGCGCTGCGCGGTGTCGGGCGCGAGCATCATCACCACGTCGGCCTCGGCGGCCGCCTCACGGACCGACTTCACCGGGAGCCCGGCGGCCTCGGCCTTGGCCCAGCTCTGGCTGCCCTCCCGGAGCCCGATGCGGACGTCCACGCCGCTCTCCTTGAGGTTGAGCGCGTGGGCGTGACCCTGGGAGCCGTAGCCGATGATCGCGACCTTCTTGCCCTGGATGCGGGAGAGGTCGGCGTCCTTGTCGTATCGAATCGTAGCCATGGGAGTCGTTCTTTCTCGGTCGTTCAGGCGGCGCGGGTTTCGGCTTCGCGGGCGTGGAGGCAGGGACGTTCGGCGTCGCAGCTCATGGCCACGGCGCCGGTCTGGGCGACCTCGAGGATCCCGTAGGGCTCGAGGACGGACAGGAAGCGGTCGACGGCGTCGACCTCGCCGGTCATCTCGGCGACCAGCGACGCGGGGCCCACGTCGATGGTGCGGGCGCCGAAGACCTCGAGGAGCTGCAGCAGCTCCGGGCGCTTGTCCGCGCCCACGGCGACCTTCACCAGGCAGAGCACGTGCTCGATGCGGCTCTGGCGGGTCACCTCGTCGACGCGGAGGACGTCGACGAGCTTGTAGAGGTTGGCCTCGATGCGCCGCGCCTCGGAGGCCCCCGCCATGCAGACGATGGTCATCCGGGAGACACCCTTCTCGTGGGTGCGGGCGACGTTCAGGGAGTCGATGTTGTAAGCCCGCCGCCGGAAGAGGCTGGCCACGCGGTTCAGCACGCCGGGCTCGTCCTCCACGTGGACGACGAAGGTGCGGCGCTCTTGGGGCTCTCGCGTGTGGGTCATGCTCAGGATTCCTCGTTCGCTTCGTTCGGGGCCGCCGGAGGGGCGACGGAGTCGTGGGGGTCGGTCGCGGTGGGAAGGACCGGCGGGTAGGAGCGCGCGCCAGCGCCTTGGGCGGGGGAGCTCGGGTGAACGGAGGCTTCGCCGACGAGCGAGGGGTTGGGTGCCAACCCCTGGGAGCGACGGGGGCGCTGGAGCATCTCGTCCAGGCGCTTCCCGGCGGGGACCATCGGGTAGACGATCTCTTCGGGCTCAACCCGGAACTCGATGAGCACCGTGTGCTGCGCCTTGCGCGCGTGCATCACCGCGGCCTCGACCTCGGAGCGCTTGGTGACGCGGATGCCCTCGAGGCCGTGGGCCTGGGCCAGGAGCACGAAGTCCGGCGAGCCGATGGGCGTGGCGACGTAGCGCTTCTCGTAGAAGAGCTCCTGCCACTGGCGAACCATGCCCAGGAAGCCGTTGTTGATGACCGCGATCTTGAGCTTCCGCTTCTCCTGGGCGCAGACGCTCAGCTCGCAGGCGGTCATCTGGAAGCCGCCGTCGCCGGCGATGACCCAGACCTCGTCGTCAGGCTTGGCGAAGCTGGCGCCGATGGCCGCTGGCAGGGCGAAGCCCATGGTCCCCAGGCCGCCGCTGGTCAGCAGCGAGCGCGGGCGCTCGTGCTTGTAGTACTGGGCCTCCCACATCTGGTGCTGGCCCACGTCGGTCACGATGGTCGCCTGACCCTCGGTGAGCCGATAGAGGTCGCCGATGACGTGGGGCGCATAGAGGTGCGCGTCGCCCGAGTGGGTCTGGATGTCGCGGGACGCGGAGTCGTGGCGCAGGGCGTCGATGTGCCCGTTCCAGTCGTCGCGGCGCTGCTCGCTCACTGCCGGCAGCAGCGCCTGCAGGACCTCGCGCACATCGCCGACGATGGGGACGTCGGCCTTCACGTTCTTGTCGATCTCGGCGGGATCGAGCTCCACGTGGATCTTCTTGGCGCCGGGCGCGTAGCTCTCGAGCTTCCCGGTGACCCGGTCGTCGAAGCGCATGCCCAGCGCGATCAGGAGGTCGGCCTCCTGGATGGCGCGGTTGACCCAGGCCTCGCCGTGCATGCCCATCATGCCCAGGGCGCGCTCGTGGCTGGCGGGGAACCCGCCGAGGCCCAGCAGGGTCTGGGCGACGGGGACGTCCGTCTTGCGGACGAACTCGAGGAGCAGGCCGGTGGCCTGGCCCTTCACGATGCCGTGGCCCGCCAGGATGACCGGGCGCTTGGCCTGATCGATCAGCTCCCGGGCGCGCTCCAGGTCCGCGGAGAGCGGCGCGTGCTCCGGCCGGTAGCCGCGCAGCTTCACCGGCTCGTCGCTCCACTCGAAGGTCGCGCTCGCCTGCTGCGCGTCCTTGGTGATGTCGACCACGACCGGACCCGGGCGGCCGGAGCGAGCGACGTAGAAGGCCTCCTTGAGGGTCTTGGCCAGATCCTCGGGCCGCGTCACCAAGTAGTTGTGCTTGGTGATGGGCAGGGTGACGCCCTGGATGTCCGTCTCCTGGAAGGCGTCGGTCCCGATGAAGGGCGAGGGCACCTGGCCGGTGATGCAGACCATCGGGATGGAGTCGAGCATCGCGGTGGCGATGCCGGTGACCAGGTTGGTCGCGCCCGGGCCGCTGGTCGCGATGCACACGCCGACCTCCCCGGAGGCCCGCGCGTAGCCGTCGGCCATGTGCGACGCGCCCTGTTCGTGTCGGGTCAGGACGTGATGGATCGGGTAGCGAGCCATCGCGTCGTACGCCGGCATGATCGCCCCGCCGGGGTATCCGAAGACCGTCTCGACGCCCTCGCGTACCAACACCTCCCAGAGGATCTGCGCACCCGTGAGGGTGGTGCCCGAGGGATGGAGGGCCGGGTGGTCCGCCCGTTGGCGGGCCTGGATGGTGGAAGCGGGGGAGCGGGCGGAGACGGGGTCGGTCGTGGGTTGCGTCATGGGGCGCAGGGCGGGGGCAGGGGCGAGAGCAGGGAGCCGCGAAGAGGCGGGCCGCTCAGAACATGTTTTCGGCGAATCGGTGACCCAGGCGCTCCTCGCGGCAGCGGCGCACGACCTCCTGGGCATCGGGGAGGGGCGGGGCGGTCCGCTCGTTGGTGGCGACGGGGGCGCGGCGGGTCTCTTCGGTCTTCTTCATGGTGGTTCTCTCGTTCTCGGTGGCGTTGGGGGGAAAAAAGGGGGCCGATACGACGAAGCCCCGCACCTGGTGGGTAGCGGGGCTCGGGGTCGCTCGTCCGTTCTCGGCTAGAGCGTGCCCGTCCCCGCGCGCCCAATGATTAGGGCGAGGAGGAGCAGGCCTACGATGAGCTCGATCGGCAAGGCGGGGGCGGGCAGAGCCTGCGCGCGGGGTCCGGTCTTGCGGGTCGTGAGCGACATCACGAGCAACAGACTACGGGTCTGATGCGTCGCGTCAACCAAAAAAGACCGGCGATGCATTTTGGGTGGGCGCGTGTGGGACGACGCTTCGCACGGTAGAGAGGCTCTTTAGCCTAACGATTGATCGGCGAAGTGCCTTCTCCGAGCCATCGTTTCGGTCTCATCACGGATTGTAGGCCGCGAACCGGCGAGTCGTTCGGTGCGCTGCGTCAAATCGGGACCCGATCGGGGCGAAATACCTCGACCCCGGCCGCTGGGGGCGGATTCCAGCGGAAAATTCCCCAGAAAGCGCCATGATTCCGTTTCCTTGCCTCGAAATGCACTCCTCGGTTGACAGGCCCCGGGGAGCCGACTAAGTACCCGCTCCTCGCAACGAGGATCGGGGCGTAGCGCAGTTTGGTAGCGCGCACGGTTCGGGACCGTGAGGTCGGAGGTTCAAATCCTCTCGCCCCGACCAATCCTCTCCCCTCTGCGGCACTCGCAGAGGGGAACTGGCGATTCCAAGCAACCCGGAGGAACCCGTGGCCAAACCGCTCCCGCCCGTGAAGGTGCTCGTCGTCGACGATGACGAGGCCATCTGCGAGTTCATGGAGACCTTCCTGGAGAAGGACGGCTTCGAGGTCCGCACGCTGCAGGATCCGACCGAGGCGCCCGACGCGGTCAAGACGGACGGCTACCACCTCGTGGTGCTCGACCTGATGATGCCCGGGATGGACGGGGTCCAGACCCTGGAGAAGATCCGCAAGGTCGACAGCGACGTCGCCGTCGTGATCTTCACCGCGCACCCCTCGCTCGAGACGGCCGTGCAGTCGATGAAGCTCGACGCGGTCGACTACCTGAAGAAGCCCTTCAACCCCGACGAGTTCCGCGAGGTCGTGGACCGCGTCATGCGCAAGAAGGGCCTGATGCGCACCCCGGAGGAGAACCTCCACCGGGTCATCGGCGAGACCATCCGCGGCCTCCGTAAGGACCGGGGGCTGACGTTGAAGCAGATGGCGCGTCGCACGGGGCTCTCCGTGTCGCTCCTGAGCCAGATCGAGCGCGCCGAGTCCAGCGCCTCCATCAGCTCCCTGTTCAAGATCGCGACCGCCCTCGACGTTCGCATCCAGGACCTCTTCGGCGAGTACTGAGATGCTGCGCATCGCGCTCGCGCTGACGGCCCTTGCAGTCGCGGCGCCCGCGCTGGCGCAAGATTCCGCGTCCCCGCAGGATCCCGCGCCGGCTGCCGCCTCCGAGGACGGAGTCGTCGCCGAGCAGGCGTCGATCGCCGCGCCGCCGCCCGCCCAGGGCCGGCTCCTGGTCGCGGTGAACGTGGACGACGCCGAGGTCCTGGTGGACGGTCAGGCGGTTGGGCGGACGCCGCTCGCGGTCCTCACGCTCCCGCCAGGGCGGCATACGGTCGCCATCCGCGCGGTCGGGTTCGAGCCCTACAGCCGGTCGGTCGACCTGACCGTCGAGGGCGCGCGGGTCGACGCGTACCTGGACCCGACGCCGGACCAGGCGTCGGCCATCGCCGCGCACGAAGCCGAGGAAGCCGCCGCGTACGGTGCCGCGGCGCCGGCCGACCCCTGGTATCGGAAGTGGTGGGTCTGGGCTGCCGTCGGCGGCGGCGCGGTGGTGCTCACCGCGATCATCGTCGGCATCGCCGTGGCCGCCGGCGGCGGCGACGGAGGCACCCAGGAGGGCTTCCCCGTCCCGCCGCTCCCGGAGGCGATGTGATGCGCCGGTTCCTACTCGCGGTGCTCTCCCTCGGCGCGCTCGCCTGCGGCGGCGACGACGCGGTGGGCATCGAGCCCTTCTACCTGCGCGCCCGGGCCCCCAACGAAGCCCTGGGCGCCGGCGTGCCGATCGTCCCTGGCGCCGTCGACCGCATCGACGTGGTCCTCGACCCGGCGAACAACGGGACCTTCGAGAACCTGAACTACCCGCCCTTCGAGGACGGCGACGTCATCGTGCGGCGCAGCGCGGCCGGCGAATACGTCATCTCCCTCGGCCAGGGGTGGATCGACCGGAACCGCGTCACCACCGACAGCTGGTACGTGGACGTCCCCCTCTACGTGGACGGGGACCCGAGCCTCACCGCACCCGACCCCGACCTCTACGTCCGCTTCATCCGCTTCGGCGAGCTGGGCGAGGAAGAGATCGGTTCGGTCACTCGGCTCGCCGTGCCCTGGCCGCCCGACCCGGGCAGCACCCTGACCCTGCAGGTCACCTGCCGGGCCGGCTACGACGCCGAGTGCACCACCGCCACCCCATGAGGGTCGCGCTGGTCGCGCTGATCGTCCTCGTCGGGTGCGGCTCCGCGATCCCGTCCGTCGCCCGGACCCTCGACGGCCGACGGAGCGTGGGGGTCTTCGTGTCCCCCTTCGCCTACGAGCATTTCGTTCGCGCCGAGCTCGCCGCCGCGGCCGGGGACGACGCCCAGGCCTTCGAGCTCTACGAGCTGGCCCGGGCCGGGGCGCAGGACGACGCCTACGTCGCCTCGCGGCAGGCCGAAGCCGCCATCCGGCTGGGCCGGCTGGACGAGGCCGAGGCCCTGCTGGACCTCGCCGACACCCTCGCCCCCGTCACCGAGGAGCTCTGGCTCGCGCGCGGCGAGCTCCGCCTCGTCCGCGAGGACCGGGCCGGCGCGATGGCGGCCTTCGTCGAGGCCTCGCGCCTCGCGCCCCGGTCGCCCGAGCCGGTGCTCCGCATCGCGCGACGCCTGGAGGACGATGGGGAAGCCGCGCGGGCCCTCGAGCTGCTGAGTACCGAGGACACCCCCGCGGCGCTCCGGGCGGCCTTCGCGCTCGCGGTCGCCCGGGACGACAGCCTCGCCGCCCTGCAGGCGGCGACGGCCTTGGCCGCGCATCTCCCCCTGGCGCTGCCGGAGGTGGTCGAGGCGGCCCGCGCCGCGCTCGGGAGCGGTCGGCCCGCGTTGGCGGCGCGGCTCCTGGCCCACCCCGCGATCGAAGACGCGCCGGGCGCCCTCGAGCTGCGCGCCGAGGCGCTCCTGGCGCTCGGGGAGGGCGAGGCCGCCGAGGCCCTGGTCCTCGCGGCGTCCCCGGAGCAGGCCGGGCGCGGGACCCAGGCCCGGGTCCTCCTCGAGGCTGGCCGGCCGGAGATCGCCAGGGACGTCGCGGCGGTGGGCGTGTCCCTCGGTGAACCCGGCGCGGGCACCGCGCTCGGCTGGAGTCTCCTGGAGCTGGAGGGCCCCGGCGAGGCGGCCGCGGCCTTCGCCGGCGAGGTCGACCCGCGCACCGACGCCCTGGACGGCACCGCCCGCGCCCTCGAGCTCGCCGGGCTCCCGGCCGTGGCCCGGGAGGTCCGCGAGCGGATCAGCGGGGGAGGGTGAGCTCGAAGCGCGTCCCGGGGTCGTCTCCCCGGTCGGTCGCGCGGATCCGCCCCCCGTGGGCCCGCGCCGCCAGGCGCACGAAGGTGAGCCCCAGGCCGTAGTTGCGGGTGGCGTTCTCGCGGGCGCCCGGTTCGAAGAGGATCGCGCGGACTGCCTCGGGGATGCCCGGGCCGTCGTCCTCGACCACCAAGCGTACGCGCTCGTCCTCGAGCTCCAGGCGCACCTGCACGTTCCCCTTGGGCGGCGCGTGCCGGATGGCGTTGTCGACCAGGTTGTCGATGGCGCGCCGGATCAGGTCTCCGTCCACCTCGGCGGTGATCGGATCGTCGGCGACCGCCACGTCCAGGGTGATCTCCGCCTGGCGGGCCAGGGGCTCCAGGTCGGCCACGGCGGCGGTGACCAGCTCGCCCAGATCGGTCGGCGCGCGCTCGATGGGCAGCCGTCCGGTCCGCATGGCGCTCAGGTCGAGCAGACCGATGATCATCCGGTCGAGGCGCCGGCTCGCGCGCATGGCGTCCCCGAGGGTCTCCAGCACCTCGTCGTCGACGGGCCGGAGCATGAGCTCCTGCAGCGAGAGCTGGAGCACGTTGAGCGGGCTCTTCAGGTCATGGACCAGGAAGCGGGTCAGGGTCTCCCGCATCTGCTGCATCGCCAGCTCGGCGGAGACGTCCTCGATGTAGAGGACCCCGTAGGGCTCACCATCCACCTCGAAGGAGCGCATCCGGATGCGCACGTCCCGGGGGCGCGGGTTGAAGGGGAAGTCGAACTGGAAGTCGAGGTCGACCTCCAGGGGGACCTCGCCGAGGCGCTCGAACTGTCGGACCAGCGCCGACACCCGCATACAGGGGGCGACTTCGTCGAAGAATGGCCGGCCCAGGACATCGACGCGGTCGCGCTGGGCCAGCTGCTCTTCGTAGCGGTTGAAGAAGACGACCCGGGTATCCCGGGCGAGGACGATGACCCCCAGGGGGAGCTCGTCCATGAGGGCCCCCAGGACCCCCAGGCTGCTCTCGGTGTGCGACATCCTCCGCGACCATAGCGCGTTCGGGACCGAGCGGAACCGGGGAAGAACCGTCGAAATGCACGGTTGCAAGCCCCCGCGCCGGCCCTCTATCATCCGGCCCGCTGCGCGCAGGCGCGTGGCGTGCCCCATTCATCCCGGGGGGCTCCCCGCGAGCCCTCTCCAGGTCATCCCGGAGTTCAAAGAGCCCATGAGCGAGAGCGACGTCGCCAAGTACCTCGACACCTTCCCGAACTGGCTGCGCAACCTCGGCCACGATGCCGAGGAGCTCTCCGAGCTACTCACCGAGAGCACGGTGGCCCAGGACGCCCGGGAAGCCGTGGCCGGGGGGCTCAACTACCTCTTCAAGTCCCTGGATCTCATCCCGGACGGGATCGACGACATCGGCTACCTGGACGACGCCTTCGTCCTGCGGGTCGCCGCGGACCTCGCCTCCAACGAGGACACCGGCGAGGCCAACGCCGACATGCTGAAGACGATCAACCGGCTCTCCGAGGAGTCCGAGATGATCAAGGAGTTCCTGGGCAAGGACTACGGTCGCCTCGAGGCCTACGTCCGGGGGCTCCGCAACGGCGCGGCCCGCGGCCGCTCGGTCGACGACATCCTGCGGGACGAGGACGTCCGCAAGGCGCTCCTCTCCGACGTGGTGGGCTTCGCCAAGAGCTACGAGTCGCCGTCCTTCTCCCGCGAGGAGAAGAACCTGATCAAGCTCAAGGCCTTCTTCGACGCCAAGCTCCCCCAGTGAGCTCCGCGCACCGGCGAATCCCTCGCCGGTGACGCAGTGCGTCGGCGATTGACTCCGCCGCCGCCGCCCCCTATCCCTCGGCTCGTGGCCACGACCCCCTCGCGCGGGTCCCGGGCCACGTGCGACAAACCGGTGCTTTCTCTGAGGATTCGATGAATTCCATCGCGATGACCCTCGTGCTCGTGGGCACGCTCTCGTTCTTCTCCTGGTCGATGTTCCGCCGGATGCGGCAGGTTCGCATCGGCCAGCCCGACGCCCGCTTCCAGTGGACCCCCGGGCAGATCTTCCTCCGGACCCGCAAGGTCATGCTGACCGCGCTGGGCCAGGAGAAGATGGTCGAGAAGAAGGCCTACGCCGTCGCGGGCCTCTCCCACGTCCTCATCTTCGCCGCCTTCAACGTGCTGCTCCTGAACTCGGTGCTGCTCTGGGGCCGCGGGTACGACTACGACTGGACGATGTTCGGGCTCCTCGACGAGGGCCACATCGTCGGCAAGCTCTACTCGCTGATCAAGGAGCTCGCCGCGGCGGGCGCGATGGTCGGCGCGCTGGCGTTCTGGTACCTGCGCATCGTCAAGAAGGGCAAGGACAACGCCGACCCCGAAGAGGTCCGCGACAAGCCCCGGATGACCCTCGGTCTCGAGCCGAACATCATCCTGGCGATCATCTTCACGATGATGGCGGCCGACTTCCTCTACGTCGGCGGGCACGAGGCCCTGCATTGGCAGGTCATGGGCGAGGAGCCCCACTGGCACTGGTGGGCCCCCTTCGGCAGCGCCCTCGGCACCCTCTTCTACGGGATGGACCGCACCCCGGTGGTGTACTTCGAGCACATCGGCTTCTGGTGGCACGCCGCCTGGGTCCTGCTCTTCCTCAACATCCTCCCCTACTCGAAGCACTTCCACATCATCACCGTGATGCCGAACGTCTTCGCCTACGACATGCGCCCCAACGCGCTGCCGGCGGTGCACGACATCGAGGGTCGCATCGAGCGCGAGGAGGCCGTGGGCATCGAGAAGCTCTCGGACCTGACCTACAGCCACATCCTCGACCTCTACACCTGCACCGAGTGCGGCCGCTGCAGCGACAACTGCCCGGCGTACATCACGGACAAGAAGCTCTCGCCGAAGCACCTCACCCTGGCGCTCCGCGACCACCTCTACGCCTCCGAGGGCAAGCAGTTCGGTCCCACCGACGGCGTGGTCGTGCCCACCGACTCGGTCCCCACCGAGATCGCCGAGGGCGAGGAGATCCACACCTTCCCGCGCCCGCCCGAGAACGCCTATTTCCTCGTGGACGAGCCCGGCGTCGAGATCGTGCCCAACATCCTCCACCCGGACGTCATCTGGAGCTGCACCTCCTGCCGTGCCTGCGAGGAGCAGTGCCCGGTGATGATCTCCTACGTGGACAAGATCATCGGCATGCGCCGCGAGATGGTCATGATGAAGGGCGAGTTCCCGCCGGATCTCCAGCGGGCCCTCAACGGCATCGGCACCAACGGCAACCCCTGGAACCAGTCCCGGATGGACCGCGACGACTGGACCAAGGGCCTCGACATCCCGCTCCTGGCGGACCACCCGAAGGCCGACGTGCTCTACTGGGTCGGCTGCGCCGCCAGCTACGACGACCGCGCCAAGAAGATCGCGCGCTCCACGGCGCTCCTCCTGCAGGAGGCCGGCGTGGACTTCGCGGTTCTCGGCACCGAGGAGAGCTGCACCGGTGACCCCGCGCGGCGCATCGGCGACGAGTACACCTTCCAGATGATGGCGGAGTCCAACGTCGAGACCCTCGCCGGCTACGAGGCGGAGAAGAAGACGATCATCACCGCCTGCCCGCACTGCTTCAACACGCTGCTCAACGAGTACCCGGACTTCGGCGGCAAGTACGACGTGGTCCACCACTCGGACTTCCTCAACGGCCTGCTCCAGGCCGGCAAGCTCACCCCGAGCCGCCCGGTCCAGGCGCGCGTCGTCTACCACGACAGCTGCTACCTCGGTCGCTACAACAAGATCTACGACTCCCCCCGTCAGGTCCTGGAGGCCATCGAGGGCGTGGTCCTCGAGGAGGTCGACTACTGGAAGAAGGAGCAGGGTCTCTGCTGCGGCGCCGGCGGCGCCCAGTACTTCATGGAGGAGACCGGCGGCACCCGCGTGAACAAGAAGCGCACGCTGCAGCTCCTGGAGACCAAGGCGGACACCATCGCCAGCGCCTGCCCCTTCTGCATGACCATGCTGACCGACGGCCTGAAGGCCGAGGACAAGGAAGACGTCCGGCAGCTCGACATCGCCGAGCTCCTGGCCGAGGCCGTCGGCGTCGGCCTCCCGCGCGAGGTCCCCGAAGCCGCCGAGTGAGGCGGCGGGGGGCCCGGTGATCTTCCTGCTGCAGACGGCCCCGGCCGAGCTCCCCGGGGGCTACGGCTGGGAGCTGGCGCGGGCCGGCCTCTCGCTGGTCGCCGTCTGCGTCATCGCCTGGGTGATCCTGCGCTGGGCCTCCAAGCGGGGCCTGGGCGCCAGTAAGCCCGGCCAGCGCATGGAGGTCCTGGAGCGCCTCCCCCTGGACCCCCGGCGCTCGCTCCACCTGGTGCGGGTGGGGGAGCGCATCCTGGTGGTGGGCACCGGCGAGGGCGCGCCGACCCTGCTCACGGAGCTGGCCGCCGCCGACGTCCCCGCGCCCGAGCCGGCGGCCCAGCCGCGCTCCTTCGCCGAGCTGCTCCGCCGGCGCGACGCCGACGACGAGCCGGCGCCCTGACCGTTCGGAGGCCGCTCGAGGAGGGCTCGCAGGCCTTCCCGTCGCGGGTCTCGAGAACGGGGAGCCTCAGCGCAGGGACCAGCGTTTGATCTTGTTGTAGAGGGTCTGCCGGGCCACGCCCAGGGCCCGGGCGGCCATGGCCACGTTCCCTTCGCAGGCGCGGAGCGCCGCCTCGACGGCGCGGCGCTCCACATCCTCCAGGGGCTCGATGCGCTCGGGGACCAGCGGCGCCGGCGGCGCGGAGTCGTGGATCGCGCTGGGCCGCGCCGACTCGAGGAGCGCCCGGCGCACGGTGTTCGGGGTCTCGCGCCACACGGTGGCGTCCGGGGGCAAGAGCGCGACCACGCCCTCCACCAGGTTGGACAGCTCCCGCACGTTGCCGGGCCAGTCGTAGCGCTCGAGGTCCCTCATCACCTCGGGCGCCACACGGATGCCCGGGCGCCCGGTGCGCTCGGCGTGCCGCAGGAGATAGCGCTCGACGAGGAGGCGCACGTCGCCCTTGCGCTCGCGGAGCGGGGGCAGCTTCAGGTGCACCACGCGCAGGCGGTAGAAGAGGTCCAGCCGGAAGGCGCCGTCCTCGACCGCCTGCTCCAGGTCCCGGTGGGTGGTGGCGACGATGCGCGCGCGCACCGGGATCTCCCGGGTGCCGCCCAGCCGCTGCACCACGCGCTCCTGGAGCACGCGGAGCATCTTGGCCTGCATCTCGTAGGGCATGTCCCCGATCTCGTCGAGGAGCACCGTGCCCCGGTCGGCCAGCTCGAAGCGGCCCGCGTGACCGCGCGCGCGGGCGCCGGTGAAGGCCCCGCGCTCGTAGCCGAGGAGCTCGCTCTCCAGGAGCTCGCGCGGGATGGCGGCCACGTTGAGCCCCACGAAGGGTTGATGCGAGCGCGGGGACTCGTTGTGGACCGCCTGGGCCACGAGCTCCTTGCCGGTGCCGCTCTCGCCGGTGATGAGCACCGGCGCGTCGGTGGCGGCGACCCGGCGCGCGTCGGCGAGGGTGTCCAGGAACGCCGGGTCCTGCCCGACGAGGTCCTCGAAGGTGAAACGCGCCGCGGTGCCCACCAGCTTCTGCGCCAGGCGCTGCGCGCTCTGGAGCTCCCGGAGCGTGGCCACCACCCCGCCGGGGTAGCGCTTGGCGCGCACCAGCACCTCGACCCGCGGCAGGGGCACGGCGTCGTCCTCCACACCGCGCTCGATGGCGTCGGCCAGCGCGCGGAGCCCGGGGACGTCGCGGAGTCGCCGCTGCGCGGGGGAGGCCTCGATGCCCAGGAGCTGCCGGGCGGTGGCGTTGGTGGTGCGCACCAGGCCCTCTTCATCGAGGGTGACCACGCCTTCGCGGATGGCCTCCAGGGTGGCGGCGTCCCGGGCGGCGGCTTCGCGGACCGCGGCCGCGTGGCGGGCGCGGACGTAGGCCGCCTCCACCACCGAGACGAAGACCTGGAGCCGCTCGGTGTCGTCGGTGCCGATGCGCGCTTTGGAGGCCGGCCGGCGCACGGCGAGGGCCATGCGGCGGCGCTGGCCGAGGGGGATCACCTGAGTGCTGCCTTCACCGTCCTCGGCGGTGCGCGGGCCCCGGGCCTCGTCGGCCCGACGCGCGGTCGCCGTGATCTGTCGCGGGTCGGCGAAGGGGGGACCGGCCCGCGCGACCTCGCGGACCTCGCTGCCGGTGAGATCGTAGAGCGCCGCGGTCTGCCCCCCGAGCTCGAGGGCCAGCTCGGCCACGCTGCCGTCGAGCTCCTCTTCCGTGTCCAGGAGGAAGACCTTCCGGCAGACGGCCACCAGCTGGCCCAGCCGCTCCCGGTCCACCACGAGCTGCTCCAGGGAGGCGATGAGCTGCTCCTGGGTCCCGCCGACCTCCTCCAGGGCGTCGAGAATCTGCACGTCGAGGGCCGCGCTCTCCTCGCCCCGCTCGCGGCGGTCGGCGGCGGCGGTGAGCAGGTCCCGGACCCGGGCCCGGTCCCGCCGGACCCCCTCGATGTGCTTCTCCAGGTCCTCGTCGACCAGGCGATCGATGGCGCGCCGCCCGTAGCGCCGGAAGGCACGCCGCAGGGTCTCCAGGTCCTCGGTGCTGCCGCCCCGATGGAGGAGCGGGTGCGCCCGCGCGAGCCATTGGGCCGCGCGCTGGCGGGGCTCGGGATCGGTGGGATCGGAGTCGGCGACCTCCACCTCGGCCATGGCCAGGTAGCAGCGGCCGAGCTCGCCGATGGCGCCGAGCCGCAGCAGATGCCAGGCCGCGGTGGAGAGCTCCGCGTGGGCGCGGGTCGCGTCGGGGCTCGGTGAGCGGAGCAGCGCGGCCGCGCGCTGTCGGCGGGCCCGGGCGCCCAGGACCCCATGGGCGGGCGCCGACGCGAGCGCGGCGGGATCCTCGGGGTTCAGCTCGGCCGCGACGAGGACCGCCAGCGGATGGTCGCCCGCGCGCGCGAGCTGGTCGCGGGCCTCGGGTTCGCGGCGCAGCCGGAGCAGGGCCTCCGCGGCGAGGGCCTGGGCCAGGGGACCCGCGCCGCGGCTGGCGGCCAC
>DCLA01000128.1:0-110349 GCA_002320815.1 Myxococcales bacterium UBA1660 | reverse complement strand
GGCGGCCACCTCCGCCCGCGCGGGGTCGCCGGCCGCCAGCGCGACCCAGGCCACCGCCTCGTCGATGCGCGGCGCGTCCGCGGCGCGGCCGCGGGCCAGGTCCTCTTCGGCGCGCTCGGGTTCCCCCACCAACGAATGGACCACTGCCAGGACCGCCGGGTCCTCCGTCTGCTCCAGCAGACGCCGGAGGGGCTTTGGATCGAGCAGGACCTCCTCCAGCGTCGGCGCCCTGCTTCCCACTCCCCCTCGCTGCCCATCGCCTAGGGGGCGAGCTCCGGCAGGCGGGCCTTGAGCCGGACGCGGTTCCCGGTGGGATCGATGGCGATGTACTCGAAGACCCCCTCGGCCACGAGGCTGGGTCCGGGCGCCGCGGGGTCGACCTCGGTCGCCGCGTCCCAGAGGGCCTCCATGATCTCCATGGGGACGGAGAGGCTCGCCCGGACCTTCTCGTCGGGGGAGATGCCCGGGGAGCGCTCGAGCACGATCTGGGTGCTCCCGCGCTCGAGGGTCGCGCCCTTGTCGTCGGAGCTGCGCGGTTCGAAGCCCAGCCGGGCATAGAAGGGGACCGCCGCCTCGATGTCGGCCACTTGTAAGAAGATGAGCTCTACGGAATGCACCAGGAGAAGCCGCCACAGGGAGGGGAGGGGAGGGCCCGTGACTCGTACCGATACTGCCCGAAGCCCGGGAGGTGGGCGAGAGTTTTCTCACGATGTTCCCCGCGCCTCGGCCGTAGGAGCAGGGGCGATGGGGACATCAGACGACGAACGCCGGGGCCTGGCGCCCCGCCCGCGCGACCCCGAGACGCCCGACTGGGCCGAAGGGTTGGTGCGCTTCCTGGACGACGGGCTCCGGGTGCCCTTCACCGACTTCCGCTTCGGCTTCGACGCCATCCTCGGCCTGCTCCCGGTGGCCGGCGACACGGTCAGCGGCGTGACCTCCCTGGCCATCCTCGGCCTGGCGCTGAAGCAAGGGGTCCCGACCGTCATCCTCGCGCGGATGGTGGGGAACATCGCCATCGACGCGCTGGTGGGCTCCATCCCGGGGCTCGGCGACCTCTTCGACTTCGTCTTCAAGGCCAACCGGAAGAACCTGGACCTCATCGAGCGCTTCCGGCAGCCCGACGCCGAAGCCGGCGCCGCCGACTATGCGCTCGTGGGCCTGGGCATCCTCCTGGCGGTCGCCATGGTCGCCATCCCCCTCGTGGTCCTCTTCTGGGCCGGGGGCGCGCTGGGCGAGTGGATCCGATCCTGGTGAATGCGCGGAGGGTCGTGGCAGTCTGAGGCCCGATGCGCGCGCTCGCCGGCTTCCTCTTCCTGTATTCGCTGCTCTTCGTGTTCCCGGGGGGGAGCGCGCCCGTCCGGGCCCAGGACTCCACCGCCCAGGCCCGGGAGCTCTTCGGCGAGGGCACCCAGGCGTACCAGGAGGGCGACTTCCAGCGCGCCGCGGAGAAATTCGAGGCCGCCTACCGGCTGACCCGTTCGCCGGAGCTCGCGTTCAACGTGGGCCGCGCCTACGAGCGGATGAGCGAGTACGACAAAGCGATCCGCTACTTCCGGCTCTACCTGCGCCAGCGTGACCTGGAGGAGAGCGTCCGCGCGGACATCGCCGCCCGGGTCGAGGCCCTCCGGCAGGCGAAGCTCCGGCAGCGGGACCAGGTCTTCACCCTCCCGCCGAGCGACGACGCCCTGGTCCAGGAGGCGCGGACCTTCTTCCAGCGGGGCGTGGCCATGTTCCGCCGCCGTCAGTACGAGGCGGCCATGCAGGCGTTCACCGCCGCCCACCGCTTCGCGCCGCTCCCCGAGATCTTCTTCAACATGGCGGTCACGGCGGAGAAGATGGGCAGCCTCCGCGACGCCATGGACTACTACCGCGAGTACCTTCGGCTCCGCCCGAGCGCGGCCGACCGCGGCCACGTCGAGCGCGAGATCGAGCGCCTCCGCGCCGCCCGCTGAGCCCCGGCCGCCGTTTGACGGCCTCGCCTCCCCTCGGTAGACCATCCAGTGGGGTCGGGGACGGAGTAGCGAGCGACGATGGCCATCAAAGACTTCCTGACCAAGAAGAGCGTCGAGCTGATGCAGGACCCGCGGGTCCTGAAGCTCATGCAGGACCAGCGCGTCATGAAGGCCATGATGGAAGCCATCCGGCTCCGGGGTCGACTCCAGGACGAGCTCGACGACGGCATCGACCGGGTCGCCTCGTCGCTGAACCTGGCGACCAAGAAGGAGCTCCGCGAGATGAAGCGCTCCCTCCGCCGCATGGAGGTCGAGCTCGAGCGCGCCAAGCGCTGAGCGCGCCGTTCGCCGCGTGGCGCGAGCGCGCTTGCGTCAGATAGGGAGTGCTCGCTATCTTTGTGGGGCGCGCGGCTCCACGGGGTGTGGGGCGCGACGCTCACGGGGTCTCCATGCGCACGCTCGTCCGCCGCGGTCGGTTCTTCGATGGCCTCGGTTCGCCCTCGGCCATCCGCGACGTCTTGGTCGAGGACGGTCACGTCCGCCGGATCTCGGCGGAGCCCCTCGAGGTGCACGACGTCGACCGGGTGATCGACGCCGAGGGGCTCTGGGTGATGCCCGGCTTCATCGACAACCACACCCACTACGACGCGGAGCTCTTGGTCGCGCCGGGCCTGAAGGAGTCGGTGCGCCATGGGGTGACCACCGTCTTCATGGGGTCCTGCTCGCTGAGCACGGTGCTCAGCGCGCCCGAGGACTGCGCCGACTTCTTCGCGCGGGTCGAGGCGCTCCCCCGGGAGCACGTGTTGGGCGCGCTGGAGGAGCACCAGACCTGGAGCGACCCCGCGGGCTACGTCGAGGGCGTCGAGCGGCTCCCGCTGGGGCCGAACGTGGGTACCTTCCTGGGGCACTCGGACCTGCGGGTCGCGGTGATGGGCCTGGGCCGGTCGGTCGATCCCGCCGAGCGACCCACCGCCGCCGAGCAGGCCCAGATGGAGTCCATCCTGGAGGCCGCGCTCGACGAGGGTTTCCTGGGTCTGTCCACCATGACCAACCCCTGGGACAAGGTCGGCGGGGACCGCTTCCGCTCGAAGCGCCTGCCCTCGACCTACGCCACCTGGGGCGAGTACCGCCGCTTCCACCGGATCCTGCGGCGCCGCGGGGCCATCCTGCAGAGCGCGCCGAACATCACCACCAAGGTGAACGCCTTGCTCTTCGCTTTGGAGACCGCCGGCTTCGGTCTCCGCGAGACCCTGAAGACCACCCTCATCACCGCCACCGACGCCAAGGCCTCGCCGGGCATCGCCGGTCTGGTGGTGCGCGCCGCCGGGCTGGTGAACCGCCTCCTGGGCGGCGACCTCCGCTGGCAGACGGTGCCCATGCCCTTCGAGGTCTACGCCGACGGCATGGACCTGGTGGTCTTCGAGGAGTTCGGCGCCGGCGAGGCCGCCCTGCACCTCGCCGACGAGATCGAGCGCAACGCGCTCCTCCAGGACGAGGCCTACCGGCGCTGGTTCCGCAAGGACTACGAGAAGCGCTTCACGCCGCGGGTCTGGCAGCGGGACTTCCACGACGCGGAGATCGTCGCCGCGCCCGACACCTCGCTGGTGGGTCGCTCCTTCGGCGCGCTCGCCGACGAGCGCGGGATCCACCCGGTCGACCTCTTCCTGGACCTGGTGGTCGCCCACGGCTCGCGGCTGCGCTGGAAGACGACGATCGGGAACCACCGCCCGGACGTTCTCCGCTGGGTCATGAAGAGCGAGTGGGTCCAGCCGGGCTTCGCCGACTCCGGCGCCCACGTGCGCAACATGGCCTTCTACAACTTCCCCCTGCACCTGCTGCGCGCGGTGGTCGAAGCGGAGCGCCGCGGCGAGCGCTTCCTCTCGCTGGAGCAGGCGGTGCACAAGCTCACCGGCGCCCAGGCCGACTGGTACGGCGTGGACGCCGGCCGGCTCCGCGAGGGGGACCGGGCCGACCTGGTGGTGGTGGATCCGGCCGGGCTCGACGCCAGCCTGGACGCCTACGCCGAGGCGCCGATGGAGGAGTTCGGTGGTCTGTCGCGGATGGTCCGGCGCAACGACCGCGCCGTCCGCGCCACGATGATCGCCGGCGACGTCGTCTTCGCGGAGGGCCGCTTCGCCGCCGACTACGGCCAGCGCCGGCATGGCTCCTTCCTCCGGGCGGGGCGTCGTCATGGAGCCCCCCGGGAGCAACCCACGGTCGCCGAGGCGGCCGAATGAGCGCGCGCCGGACCCAAGCCGAGCGCCGCGCGGCGACCATCGCCAAGCTCACCGACGCCACCATCGCGGTGCTCGCCGACGTGGGCTACGCGCAGGCGTCCACCAAGGTCATCTGCGAGCGCGCCGGATGCTCCCAGGGCGCGCTCTTCCGGCACTTCGCCACCCGTCTGGACCTCGTGGCCGAAGCCACCTTGGCCATCGAGGCCCGGCACCTGGATCGCTTCGCCACGTTCTTCGAGGGCTGGGGCGGGAAGTGGCCCGCGCTGGCGGCCTTCGTGCGCGCCCAGACGCGCACGCCGGTCCACGCGGCGTGGCGTGAGGTGGTCGTGGCCGCGCGCACCGACGTCGAGCTGCGCGAGCGGGTGGGCCCGGTGCTCCAGCGCTTCGAGACCTGGTTGATGGCGATCCCGGTGCGCTCCCTGGGCGCCGCGCCCCGCCGGGCGGAGCACGCGGGCATGGTCTTCCTCTCGGTCCTCCACCTCTTCGACAGCGAGGCGGGCACCGCGGCGCTGCACCGGAACGAGGAGCTCGAGGCGGGCCGTCTCCGTTGGGCCGCCGACATCTTGCGTCGCGAGATCGCGCCGGACTGATCTCAGCTTCGGCGCAGCTTCACGCGCGCCTGGGCGAGGTGCCGGGCGGCTCCGTCTTCGTCGCCCGCTTCGTAGGCCTTCCAGGCCGCGGCGCGGGCGGCGAGGCCGCTGGCCTCGTCGGCGCCGGGTTCGCCCGCGCCCTCGGCGCGCTCGAGGGCCTGCCGTTGCACCTCGCCGCGGCTGGCCTGGGCCAACCGGAGCCAACCGCGCGACGCCCGATTCGGAAGCGCGAGCAGCCGCAGCGCGAGGCGCCGAGCGGTCTCCGGATCCGCCGCGTGACCCAACGCGGCCGCCGCCAGGAGCGGCTCGGTGGTGGCCACCAGCCCCTCGTGATCGGCGAGTCGCAGCAGCGGTTCCCGCTGGGCCTCGCGTTCCCCATGGAGGGCGACCACGGCCAGCGCGAGGGCGTCGGGGGTCGTCCCCGTCGGTGGGGCGCCGCGCTCGAGCGCGCTCTGCGCGGCCAGCGCGGCCGCGTGGACGGCACTCTCGGGGGCGGGGCGCTCCCCGCGGTCGAGGTGCTCCCGGGCGTCGAGCCACGCGAGGGCGTCGGCGCGCCGGGGGCCGTCGAGGTGCTCGCGGAAGAGGGTGCGTAACCGGTCGAGCTCGATGGGGGTGAGGCTCGGGTGCTGGGCGTGCTCGGCGGCCAGGGCGAGCGCCGGATCCCGGTGGGGCCCGCTCGCGAGCTCGAGCAACACGTCGAGGGCCGCGGTGCGCGCGTAGCGACCGCCGCGCCGGAGATCGAGGCGCGCCTTGCCCAGTCGGGCGGTCGCCGGCCGTCCGCCGCGGTCGAAGCCCTCGGGCCCCTCGCCGAGCCAGACCAGGCGCGCGGCGATGGCCTCCAGCAGCTCCGGTTGCCGGGGGGCGCGGGCGGCGAGGTGACGCGCGCGGTGGTACGCGTCCCGACCCTCGTCGCCCAGGAGGCGACCGAGGAGGTAGTGGGGCCGGGCGTCCTCCGGGCGGCGCTCGCTCTCTACCCGCGCCAGCGCCAGGGCGTGGGCCGGCGAGACCTCGTGGAGGGCGAGGCAGCGCTCGGCTACCGCCGGGAAGTGGTCGTCGCCGGATTGGACGCGCCAGCGCGCGATGAAGGCGTCCAGCGCCGGCGCGTCGCCGAGCGCGGTCGCACACTCCAGGCCGCCCAGGATCGCGCGGGCGCGCGCCTCGCCGGCGAGCCCATCGACCAGCGACCGATAGGCCCGCAGCCCGGCCCGGGGGCCCGCGCTGGCGGCGGCCGCCGCCGCGGCCAGGCTCAGCTCGTCGACGACGCTCATCCGCCCCGCTCTGTCACGAGGCCGATGCGCGGCAGCCGACCGAGGGCGTGCTCGATCCGCTCCAGCTCCGCCGACGCGCGGTCCAGGGTTCGCCTCAGCGCCGCGGGCTGCATCTCGCCCTCGAGTCGCTCGATGGGCCCGGTGACGTGCTCGCGAAGGGCGCCCAGGAGTCGGTCCCGCTCGGCGAGCTGGAGGTCCCGGACCTCCTCGGCGTTGGAGGGCACGAAGTCCTGGAGGAGCTGCTCGACGTTGCGGCCCCAGATCGAGATGGTCATCAACCGCCGCTGGAGGAGCTGGGGGTCGTCCAGGCTCTTGCTGGCGAACTCCTGCTCCGAGGCCGTCTCGGCCAGGGCCTGGGCCTCGTTGTAGACCCGCTTCCAGCGCGAGGCGTCGCCTTCGTCCCAGGCGCGCTGACCGCGCTCCTCGACGTCCACGATGCGCTCCTCCCAGCCCGCGGTGTCCATGCCCAGCATGGGTCCCTCTGCGCGGTAGACGACCCGGCGGAGCCGGTCGAGGAGACCCTCGAAGCGATGCATGGGCGGCGAGAGCCCCTCGCCGCTGCCGTCCCGGAACTCCTCGACGAGTTGATGCAGGCGCGCGGCGAGCGCGGCGGCCTTCGCCGGGTCGGTGGTCAGGACCTCCCGCAGGCCCGTGGTCAGCGGCTCGAGCTCCCGCCGGTAGGCGGAGGCTTCGCGGCCCCAGAGACCGCGGCCGATGGTCTCCGCCTCGCCGATCAGGGCTTCGACGGCTTCGGCGGACTCGGGCACCTCGAGCTGGGCGGGCTCGATCTCCGCCCAGAGCTCCTGGCCGGCGACGACGGCCATGGCCTCGAGCCGCATCGCGTCGTCGCAGCGGAGCTCGAGGTCCACCGGCGTCCCGATGGCCACGTCGTCCACGCTCAGCACCAGGGTCTTGATGGGCAGGCGGTTCTGTAGGATGCGGAGGACCACCGCGCCGCTCTTGTCCGCGGTGTAGAAGCGGTGCTGGGCCTGGGCCGGGAGCCCCGCGCCCCGCGCGATGAGCACCTTGCGCTCGCGGCGGCCGGCCTTGAGGACCTCGACGGCGATGTCCTTGGCCACCACCGAGGGCTTGCTGAGCGCGCTGGCGCGAGGCTTCAGGTCGCCCCGGTAGAGCGCGAAGGGGAGCTCGGCGAGGGGCTGGTCGGCGTTGCCGAGGAGCTGCAATCGGACGCGCTGTTCGTCCCCTTCGTCGGCGAGGGGGACCTCCAGCCGCAAGCGGCCCGAGGGGACCTCGTCGAGGGGCTCCTGGACCAGCGCGCCTTCGGCGTCGGCGACGGCCACGGCGACGGTGCCGTCGGGCGCGGCCTCGACCTCGAGGGTCATCTTCACGGTGTCGGTCTTGGAGACGAAGGGCGAGCGGAAGAGCACCCGCGCGGCGGGCTCGGCGTCATGCCCCAGCCGGAGCCCCCCGAGCTGCGCGGCGTGCACCGCGGCGCCGAGGGCCACGCAGGTGTCCACCTCGTCCTGAAGCGGCGCCTCGATCCCCGCGGGTCGGCAGAGCTGCTCGGTGACCGCGCGGACGACGGCGGGCACGCGGGTGGAGCCGCCGACGAGCACCACGTGGTCGATGTCCCCGGGACCCACCGCGGCGGTCTCCTGGCTGCGCGCCAGGGCCCGCTCGCAGCAGGTGAGGGTGGTGGCCACCAGGTCCTGGATGGCTTCCTCGTATTCGTCGCGGCCGATCTCGGCCTCGAAGCTCACCGGCTCGCCGCCCTGGTCCTCCATGAAGTCGCTCTTGGCGAAGGGCAGCACCTCGCGGGTGCTCAGCGACTCCTTGATCTCCTGCGCCAGGTGCACCAGCCGCTGGAAGCGCTCGGCGTCCGCGGGGTTCTCTCGGACGTCGAGATCCAGCGCGTACCCGGTCGCCACCAGCCGCTGCCGCAGCCGCTCGGCGTAGCGGCGATCGAAGTCGTCGCCGCCCAGGAAGTTGTCGCCGTCGAGGGCCAGCACCTGGTACTCGCCGCCGAGGCAACGGAGGATCGACACGTCGAAGGTGCCGCCGCCGAGGTCGTAGACCAGGAAGGTCCCGTCGCCGAGCCCCTCCTTCCAGGTGTGATAGATGGCCGCCGCCGTGGGCTCCTGGAGCACGCCGAGGACCTCCAGCTCGGCCAGCTCGCCGGCCCGACGGGTCGCCTCCACCTGGGGCGCGTCGAAGTAGGCGGGGACGGTGATCACCGCGCGAGCCACCCGGACCTCCATCTCCGGGGGGGCGCCCTCGCTCAGGTGCGCCCGCATGGAGCGCGCGAGCTCGGCGAGCATCCGCGCCGACACCTCCTCCGGGGTGAGCTGGAGGGGACCCACCGCCACCGTGCCGGTCTGGCCCATGCGCCGCTTGATCGACTCCACCGGCGGCGGCTCCTTGCCCCGACGGTTCCGGGCCGCGCGCCCCACGAGGAGCTCGCCCTTGCCCGGCTCCCAGGCCACGGCGGAGGGCATGGTGCGGCGACCGAAGCGGTCGGCGTAGACCAGGAGGTCGCGCTCGGAGGGATCGAGGATGGCGATCTCGGAGTTGGTGGTCCCGAGGTCGATGCCCACGGGTCGGTCGACGAAGATCATGGCGGCTCGCTCAAGGCTCGCGGCGGCGCGAGCTTCCGGTGAGGATGGGGTCTCGTTCGAGGGGCTCGTCGCCGGTGACCACCGTGGTCAGGCCGAGGCGTTCGACGAGCGAAGGGAGGGGGACCAGGTCGGCCAGGGTCAGGGGCGGCGGGGCGCCCAGGCGGAGCGGTCGCGGCCGACGACCCGGCGCCTCGCGGGTCTCCGGGTGCGCGCTCAGCGCGAGGTCCAGGCGGCGACTGGGGTGGAGGGTCAACGCCTCCCAGGCCTCGCGGATGGCCGCCCGTTCCTGCTCGTCGTCGGTGGCCTCGGCGAGCTCCCGGAGCTTCGCCGTGATGGCCTCGGGGCCCGCGGTGGGGTCCAGCCCGTAGGCCTCGAAGGGGTTCTCAGCCATCGAGGCTCCCTCCGCGCCGTGCGACCTCGCGGGCCGCCTGGTCGATGCGCCCCGAAGAGTCGGGCCAGAGAACCCGTGCGCGCTTCACGTCGGCCGCCGCCCGCTCGACGGTCTTTCGCCGCGCCAGGATGGGGGCCTCTTCGAGGCTCCGCAGGGCCCGCTCGGCGAGCAGGTCGGCCAGGACCAGCCGCCCGTTGCGGTGCGTGTCGCAGAGGGCCACCGCGGTCTCGGCCGCCGCGATCTGCTGGGGGAGTCGGGGCTCCATTTCGGCTTCGAAGACCATGAACTGCGCGACGCGGCTGGCGTGGGCGACCTCCCGGGGATCCTGCCGGACCCGCTCGGCGAAGCGCCGCAGCAGGGGCCGCGCCGAACCCAGCAGGCGCTTGAGGGTCATGAAGTTCTTGGCGGTGTAGAGCTGCCAGCCGATGTCCAGGGCGCGGTCCACGAAGAAGCGCTCGACGTGATCGGGCCGGCCGGCCCAGCGCCAGACGTCGACCACGGCCTCGAGAGCCTGGACGTGGTCCACGCCGGCGGGTCGGCCTTCCGCCTCGTCGAGGGTCTCGTCGATGGGCGCGAGCGCGGCGTCGAGGATGCGCGCGCGGGCTCGCTCGGCGCGCCCGGCCACGCCGGCGGGGTCCACGCCGGCGTAGGTGGCGATCACCGCGGGGGCACCCAGGACCTGCAGCGCCACCCGAGCGAGGTCGCTGCGGTCCGGAGCGCCTTGCTCGGCCTCGGCGACCAGCCCGGCGAAGGCTCGCCAACCCGCGGCCTGGGCCCAGCTCGCTTTCGCTGCGTCGGGCAACGAGTCGCCGGCCACCGCGTCGGCGAGATCCCGGAGATAGGTCGGGTGCTCGGCCAGGGAGCGCCAGGCGCCGAGGGCCCGCTGCCAGTCGGTGAGCTGGATCCGCTGCCGGGCGAGGCGCTCGTGGTGCAGGGCGAGGTGATGCACCAGCCGCGGGTCGAGGGCCGCGAAGGTGGTCGGTCGGGTCAGGGCCGCGAGCGCCGAGGGGTCCCCCTCGTCGAGGCGCGCGGCGGCGGCTTCACCCGCGAGCGTCCGGCGCAGCAGGGCGATCATTCCGGAGGCCCGCGGGTGGGGCGGCGGGCCGGGGGCGTGCTCACTGGCCCAGAGGGCTGCCAGCCGCGCACGGTCGGCCGCGCGCTGGAAGAGCGCCTCGTCGTCGTCCCGCCAGGTCGCCTCCGCCACGGCGCGAAGCATTTCCGTTCACCGCCGCGACGTCAACGGCGACGCCACCGGACCACCTGATAGGCGTCGGTGGGGTGCGCGTCGTTCCAGGGGCCGAGGCGCAGCACGTGGTCGGCGTCGGCGCCGGGCGTGGGGATCCGCTCGAAGTCGGGGTGGTGCCGATCGAAGCCGGTGGCCACGTCGGCGCCCTCTTCGGCGAGGGGCGAGCAGACCACGAATTGGAGAACGCCCCCCGAACCCACCAGCTCGCTGGCCTTGGCCAGCACGGCGCGCTGGGTCTTCTGCAGCTTCTCCACGTCTCCGGGGGCCAGACGCCAGAGGAGCTCGGGGCGGCGCCCCAGGGTGCCCAGGCCGGTGCAGGGCGCGTCGACCAGGACCCGATCGAAGTTCGCCTCGAGGCCCCCGGTGCCCACGCGCAGATCCACCGCCAGGGTCTCCAGGTGCCCGGGGAGCCCCAGGCGCGCCGCGCGCTCCTCGAGCTGGTCCAGCCGGGCCTCGTGGAGCTCGAGGGCGACCACCGCGCCGGTGGGACCCACGTGGTGGAGGAGCGCCAGGGTCTTGCCGCCGCGGCCCGCGCAGGCGTCGGCGACGCGTTCGCCGGGCGCGGCGCCGAGGGCGTCGGCGGCGCGCTGACTGCCGAGCTCCTGGACCAGGAGCTCGCCGGTCTCGAAGCCGGGGAGCTGGCGCGGGTCGCCGGCGCCGCGCACTCGGAGCGCGGTGGGGCCCGCTTCGACGATCTCGGCCTCGGGCTCCGCCGTGCGGAGCCGGTCGAGCATGGGCTCGGCGCCTTCGCGCGGCAGGACGCGGAGGTCGAGGGGCGGCGGGAGCTGGATGGGCCGGGTGAGCTGGGCCGCGCGCTCGGCGCCCAGGGAGCGCTCGAGCGCCGCGGCGATCCACTCGGGGACCTCGATGCGCTCCGGCGGCGCCGCGTCATCGGGGCGCCGGACCTTGCGCAGCACCGCGTTGGTCAGCCGCGCGAGCTTCTCTCCGCGGCCGGCGCGGACCACGTCCACCGCCTCGTGGACGATGGCCCGGGGGGGAACCCGGGGCAGGTGCCGGAGCTGGAAGGCGGCCGCGCGCAGGCCCGCGCGGGCCCAGGGGTCGAGCCCTTCGGGATCGCGCAGGTGGGCGTCGAGGGCGGCGTCCAGGCTCGGCAAGCTGCGCAGGGTCCCGTAGACGATGGCGGTCGCCAGGGCGGCGTCCCGCCGGTCGAGGCCGGCGCGCCGGATCTCGGCGTCGAGGGTGGGGGTGGCGTAGGCCTGGTCGCGGGCGACCCGGTAGAGCACCGCCGTGGCGACGCCGCGGGCGGTGGGAGGCGGAGCCTTCTTCATCGTGTCTCTCTCAGCCCTCGCCGGGCTCCAGGGCCTCGGTGGGCTCGTCGTTGCCGAACGCCCGCTCGAGATCGTTCTTCACCGCCAGCAGCGTCAGCGCGATGAGCACGATCAGCCCGACCAGGCCCGCGCGGGCGCGGACCTTGGCGGGCACCTTCCGGCGGGTGATGCCCTCGACCAGGTAGAAGACCAGGTGCCCGCCGTCGAGGAGCGGGATGGGCAGCAGATTCAGGACCGCCAGGTTCACGCTGATGAACGCCATCAGCACCAGGTAGTTGGTGGCGCCCTCGCGGGCCGCGTCACCGGCGGCGTCGAAGATGGTCAGCGGGCCACCGAGGCTGTCCAGGTCGAGCTCCCCCTGGAGCAGGCGGACCACCGAGTAGAAGGTGAGGGTGAGCATCTCGCCGGTGCGCTCCAGCGCCCGGGTCGCCGCGTGGGCGATGCGGTTCGGGGTCTCGACGAGGGGTTCGCTCCGCGACGGGAGCCAGGGGCGGACGCCGACCCGGACCCGCTCGTAGGGGAGACCCGCGGCGGTCACGCCGGTGTCCTTCGGGAGCCGCAGGGTGCCCTCGTGGATGTCGCCCGCGCGGCGCCAGAGGAGCTCGTGATCCACGTCCGGAGCGTCTTCCAGGGCCGCCAGGTAGCCGGCCCAGTTGCGGAGCGGGTGCCCGTCCAGGGTCACCAGCCGGTCGCCGGGACGGATGCCCAGCTCGTCCTCGGCGGAGCCGCTGATCACTTCGCGGACGTAGAGGTCGCCGCTCTCGATGCCCGAGCGGAGCGCCATCGCGCCCGGGCCCGCCGGCGCGCGCACGTTGGCCACTCGGGGCCGGGCCACCTCGAGGTCCACCAGGGATCCCAGGTTCACCGTCTCGCCGCGCAGGTAGGTCAGCGGGACCGCGCCCACCCGGCCGCGGAGGGCCGCCTGCAGATCGATCCAGCGGTCCACCGGCTCCCCGTCCACGGCGACCACCCGATCGAAGGAGCGGAGCCCGGCCTGGTACGCCGCCGAGTCGGGGTGGACGCCGACCACGGCCAGCCGGTGGTAGGGGTCGATGCCCAGCCGTCCGACCTCTTCGCTCCGGCCGAGCTCCAGGTTCCGCCGGGTCGCCGCGGGGACGAGCACGATCCGGTGCCGCTCCCCCTCGCGCTCGATGGTGAGCTCGAGGGCGCGGCGCGGGCTGTCCCGGACGATGCGCCGGAGCTGGTCGAAGGTCTCGATCTCCGCTCCGTCCACGGCCACCACGCGGTCGCCCGGGAGGAGCATCCCGTCGGCCGGGCGCCCGGGGAAGACGGTGCCCACCGAGGACGGCGTCTGCAGGCCGTCGCCCAGGTGGACGATGAAGAAGAGCAGGAGCGGGAAGAGGAGGTTCATCGCCGGCCCGGCGGCGACGATGAGCACGCGTCGCCAGACGGGCTGGGCCCCGAGGCTCTCGGCCCTTTCCTTCTCCGGGACCACGTCGTGGGGAGTGTCGCCGAGGAGCTTCACGTAGCCGCCCAGCGGGATGGCCGCGAGGACGTACTCGGTCTCCCGGGAGCGGAACCCGGCGATCCGCGGGCCGAAGCCCACGCTGAAGCGCAAGACCTTCACGCCGAAGATCTTGGCCAGGGCGAAGTGCCCGAGCTCGTGGACGAAGACCAGGGCGCCCACGAGCACGACGAAGTAGACGACGTCCACGAGGGCGCCGTCTTACCCCGATTCGACTCCGAAGGCATCTACCCACCCCCGATGCATGTCGGACGTCGTTGCTGTGCCGGGGTGTCGCATGCTAGCGTCCGCCGCCCATGGCAGGGAGCAGTGAGGTATCCACGACCCTCGCGGATGGCACGGAGCTGCACCTTCGTATCACGGGCGACGGCGACATCGATCGGCTCTCCAAAACGGCGCTCGACGCCGCGGCGGGGGCGCTGGCCGACGGACGCGCGAAGCCCGTGGAGCGAAAGGGCAAGCTCGGCGCCGACACCGGCATCGTAGGTTCGAGCGCACCGATGGAGGAGCTCTTCCGGATGCTCGAGCGCATCCGGAGTTCCAACGCGACGGTGCTCGTCACCGGCGAGAACGGCACCGGCAAGGAGCTGGTGGCGCGGTCGATCCACAAGCACTCGCGGCGGTCGGACCAGCGCTTCGTCGCCACCAACTGCAGCGCGTTCAACGACAACCTCCTGGAGAGCGAGCTCTTCGGGCACCGGCGCGGCGCCTTCACCGGGGCGGTGAGCGACAAGCCGGGCCTCTTCCAGGTGGCCGACGGCGGGACCTTCTTCCTCGACGAGGTGGGCGATATGTCCCCCGCGCTCCAGGTGAAGCTCCTCCGGGTGCTGCAGGAGGGCGTCTTCCTCCCGGTCGGCGCGACCGAGCAGAAGAAGGTCGACGTGCGGATCATCGCCGCGACCAACCGCGATCTCCAGGCGATGGTCCGGGACGGCTCGTTCCGCGAAGACCTCTACTACCGCCTCCACGTGGTCGCGCTGCGCGTGCCGCCGCTCCGGGAGCGCCGCAAGGACATCCCGCTCCTGGTGGACCACTTCCTGAACCGCCTCGGCGAGCGCGACGGGCAGAACAAGGCCCTCAGCCGCGACGCGATGGATCGCCTGATGGCCCACCACTGGCCGGGCAACGTCCGCGAGCTGGAGAACGAGATCGAGCGCCTCTGGGTGCTCTCGGGCGACGACCGGCTGATCGGCGAGGAGCACCTCACGCCGAGCGTGGGTCGCGGTGGCGGGCCGAGCGCCCGGCCGAGCACCCCCGCGCCCGAGAACGACGACGCGATGACCGTGTCGGGGTCGAACCTCCCGGAGGCCGTGGAGCAGCTCGAGCGACAGATGATCGCCGAAGGGCTCCGCCGCTCGAAGGGCAACAAGACGCGGGCGGCCCAGGCCCTGGGCATCAGCCGCCGCAACCTGATCCGGAAAGTGCAGTCGTACGGGTTGGAGGGCACGGGGAAGAAGGGCTGAGAGCGCGGAAGCGGGCCGGGGGGCCCGCGACGCGGCCACCGAAGGGTGGTGTCCAATGGAGAGTCGGGGGGACGATGGGACGAGCGATGGTGACTCCTCTGGTATTGGTGGCCGAGCCGGATCCGTTTCAGCTCGAGCTCTTTCAGGAAGCGTGCGAGGCGGCCGGCTTCGACGTCGCCGCTGCGCTCGATGGGGAGCGCGCGCTCGCTCAGATCGCGCGGCATCCCCCTTCGCTGGTGTTGATCAGCGACGCCCTGGAGGCGCCGCCGGCCGCGCAGGTCGCCGCGATCCTGCGCGCCGACGAGGATCTCCGGACGCTGCCCATCGTGAGCATCGGGCCGGGGGTCCCGGACAGCGACATCCACGTGGACCGACCGGTGCGCGTCGAGCGGATCGAGAGCGTGCTCTGGCGCTCCCTCCGGCGCGCGCGGGACACTCGTCGGCGCATCCGCGCCGAGAGCGCGCCGCGGCTCTCGCTGGAGATCGATCGGCTGACGGGCGCCGGTACGCGCGGACAGCTCGAGATCACCCTGCACCACGAGCTCATCCATGGGGCTCGCTTCCGTCGCTCCCTGGGGATCCTCCGGGTCCGGGTCGCGGACATGGAGTCGATGCCCCGGGTGTCTCGGCGGATGATGAAGGTCCTCCGCGACACCGACCTGGTCTTCCGCTCGGAGACCCTCGAGCTGTTGGCGGTGCTACCCGAGACCGACATCGCGGAGGCGGCCATCGTGCGGGACCGCCTGCTCGCCGCGCTCGAGGACGGGGAGCGGGTCTCCTGGATCGGAACCGCGGCCTCCGAGCCCCATGGAACCGAGGTCACCCCGCTGCTGCAGCGCGCGGGCGAACCCGGTCACTGACAGCGGCCGCCGTAGCGGTCGACGATGGTGCGGACCTCCGGGATCGACGGATGGTCCGGGTACCGGGCGCAGAAGCGCTCGTAGGTCTTCATCGCCTCGGAGGGGTCGCCGTCGCGGAGCTGGCAGTCCGCTCGCAAGCGCAGGACGGCCGCGCTCGACCCGAAGCCTTCGAGGCGGGCGAGGCATCCCGCGGCGTCGCCCGACGCGAGCGCGGCGCGGGCCTGGGCCAAGGGGCTCGGCGGCGTCGATGGGGCTGGCGCGGTCTCCGCCATGGGCGGCGGCAGCGCCGCCTGCGGGGCCTCGGCGGCCGCGGCGCGACGACGGCGACGCCGGGCTCGCGTCGGCGCGGGATCGACCGCAGGCGGGTCGGGGGCGACCGGGAGCTCTGCTTCGCTCTCTTCGGTGGGGGCTCCGGCGGCTTCTTCCGCCGGTGCGCCGTCGTCGGGCGAAGAGTCGTCGGCAGCACCCACCGGCGCCGCGCGCACCGGGGCGATCTCCGGGGACCCGGTCGGCTCGTCGGTGTCGGACCCGAAGACGCCCGCTGCCGCCAGGCCAGCGAGCGCGGTGAGGGCCCCGGCCAGGAGCGCCAAGAGGAGCCACGGGATGCGCCGCCGGCGACTCGGCAGGCCCGGGATCGTGCCGGTGAAGGGCTCGTCGTCGTATCCGGCGCCGCTCGCGCTGGGCAGCGGCGTGCTCGGTCGCGGCGTGGGGCTCGGTCGCGAAGTGGGGCTCGGTCGCGGTAGCTCGGGCTGGGCGGGCTCGGGCCGGGCGGCCGCGCGGGCGGGGCGGACGTCTCGGGTGCGCACCTCGTCCCGGGTCGAGGCCGGTAGCGACGTGGGCGCGGAAGGGGGAGGCGCCGCCGGCTCCAGCGCGCTGAAGGTCCCCAACCGGAGCGCTTCGTCGCCGGTGCTCTCGGCGGTGCCCGACTGGGGCCCGGCGCCGCCGAGGGCCCGGGTTCGTAGGCCCCGGGGTCCGCCGCCGACCTTCCGCTGCAGCGGGACCGCCGCGTCCACCCACGCCTCGGCGAGCTCCCGCGCGGTCGCGTAGCGGGCGTCGCGCGCCCGGCTCATCGCGCGGGTCACCACCGTGAGCACCTCGTCGGAGAGGTCCGGCCGGTAGGTCCGGAGCGGGGTCACCTTGCCGTGGAGGATGGCGACGATCAGCTCGCTGGGCGAGACGGCGACGAAGGGCGGCTGACCGGCGAGGGCCTCGTAGAGGATCACCCCGAGCGCGTAGACGTCCACCCGGGCGTCGAGGTCGTGGTCGGCCGCGAGCTGCTCCGGCGCCATGTAGCGCGGCGTGCCCAGGACCTGCCCGGTGCGCGTCAGGCGCTCGAACCCGACGGCCTTGGAGATCCCGAAGTCGAGGATCTTCACCTGGGTCTCCAGGCCTCGGGCGGTCTTCTTCTCCGCGAGGAAGATGTTGTCCGGCTTGAGATCCCGGTGGACCACGTCGGCCTGATGAGCCGCATGGAGGCCGGCCACCACGCCGGTGACGATGGGCGTGAGCTCCTCGGGGTCCAGCCGCTGCTCGGCCCGGATCCGCGTGCCCAGGGTCTGGCCCTCCAGGAGCTCCATGACCAGGAAGAGGCGACCGTCCTCGAGTTTTCCGTAGGTCTCGATGCCGACGATCGCCGGGTTGTCCAGCCGGTCGAGGAGCTCCCCCTCGCGTCGCAGGCGCGCGATGGCCTCTTCGTCGTTCGCGATCTCGCTGCGCAGGAGCTTCAGCGCGAAGGGCTTGGAGGTCGCGATGTCGGTGACGCGGAACACCCGGGCCATGCCGCCGTGTCCCAGCTCGCTCTCGATGCGGAAGCGGCCAGCGACCACGTCACCCACGGAGGCGGGGCCTTGGCCGGCCGCGCCCCTCGCACCGGCCGCGCCCTTCGCACCGGCCGCGCCCTTCGCACGGGGCACGCCCACGGGTCGCTCATCGCTCATCGCCGCGCCCATTCTCCGGTGCGCGTCGGCGGAGATCAATGCTGGCCTTCAATGGCGTCAGAGGAGGGCGGTGCCGATGCGGATCAGCCACACCACCGAGGAGCACGCCGCGAGGAGCACGATGACCTTCTCGAAGTGCAGCCGCTCCAGCGTGGCCAGCACCGGGAGGCCCCGGACGAGACCCACCGCCGCGACCGGGATGGTGAAGAAGGTCACCAGGAAGAGCGCCACGCCGAAGGGGTTCGCGTGGGCGGCGCCGGCGAACTGCAGGCGGACCATGTGCGAAAACGACGTGGTCAGGCCGCAGCCGGGACAGGGGAGCCCGGTGGCCACCAGGAAGCCGCAGGGCGGCAGCCCGAGCTGCATGTGGGTCCCGTGCCCCGCCGGATCGGGCGTGATCGTCGTCGCGGTGATGATCACCGCCAGGGGGATGGCCATCAGCACGAACCACGTGAAGCGGGAGGCGAGGTTGCCTCGCTCCGGCGCGTGGGTGGGCAGGGGCCCAGCGGCCTCGGACGACATGGAGGCAAAATGACCGGCGACGGGGGGACCCGTCAACGATCTCCCACGACGACCCCAGGGACGATCGTCGTCATCGTCGTCATTTCGCGCGCGACACCGCGAACGATCGTCTTCATCGTCGTCATTTCACGACTCCGGGAGCTCCGGCTCGACCCACTCGGGCGAGCGGACGGCGACCCCATCCCGCTCCGTCACGCAGGGGAAGGCACAGTTCAGGGGCTCGACGGCGGCGGCCGTCTCGGCGCCGACCGGGTTCGACCCCTCGGTGGCCCCGGCCGCGATCGCGCGCTGATCGGCGAAGTGCGCGTGGAGGCACTTCACGCCGCCCCGACTCCCGGCGACGCCGCCCCGCGGACGGAGTCGGGCGTCGTCGGGGACCAGCTCGTCGCGCTCGGCCGCGTAGCGCGCGTGGGTCGCCTCCATCGCCGCGGCGAAGTCGGGGTCCTCGCGGCGACGCCGATCGAAGGCCCGGACCTCGCCGGCGGCTTCGAGCCGGGCGATGCGCCGATGGGCCAGGGGGCACGTGAGCCACCAGCGCGTGGGGAAGGGCTCCCCGCTCTCCAGGAGCGGGGGCACCTCGACGACCACCGGCAGACCGAGGCCGCAGCGGCTCACCACACGCGATTCCGCGCGCAGGGGGCGCCCGATCTGGGCTTCCACGATCGCCGGGTCGTCCTTCACCACGGCAGCGGTGGTACGGTCCCCTCATCGCGGCCGCAAGCCGCGCCCCCGTCATGACCGCCAAGCTCGTCGCCATCCCCTTTCCGCCTGGTCCGAATGCGCTCGTTGGGCGTTGGACCATCACCACGTCGAGTACTCCGAAGAGGAGTACGTCCCCTTCGTGACCGAGCCGCTCCTGCGCGCCCGGATGCGTCGACCGAGCGGGAAGGTCTCGGTGCCGGTCCTGCTGGCGCCCGATCAGGTCGTCGATGGATCATGGGAGGTGGCCCGATGGGCGGAGACCCATGGCGGCGGCGCGCCGCTCTTGACCGACGAGGTCGCCTGCCGTCGCTGGGACGAGCTCGCCCAGGCGGCGATGGCCATGGGCCGGGCGCGGGTGGCCCGGGCGACCCTCGACGATCCCGAGGCGCAGGCGGAGGCCTTGCCGCCCTTCGTGCCCAAGTCCCTCCGCGGCGCCAGCTCCGGCGTCGCTCGCTGGGCCTGTCGCAAGCTGCTGAGCAAGTACGGACCCGGGGACCCCGGCGCGATGAACGAGGTCCTCGACGAGGCGCGCGATGCCATCGGGGACGGCGACCACGTCCTGCGCGCGTTCTCCTATGCGGACATCCTGGTCGCCGGCGCGTTGGAGTTCGTCTCGCCCTACGCGGGGGGACCGAAGGGCACTCGCGCCGGACACCGTCGGTACCGTCGGGGGCCGGCGACCCGGCGCGCCTGGACCAACGCGCGCCTGGCCGACGAGTACGGTGACCTCCTCGAGTGGCGCGACCGCCTCTACGCCCGCCACCGCTGACTCCAGGGACGATCGTCGTCATGTCGTCATTTGCCGGGGGCGAAATGACGACATGACGACGATCGTCCCTGATCATTCGGGGGGGGTGCCGATGAGGATGCCGGAGAGGACCTCGGAGGCGTCCATCAAGCCGTCGGGGCCGTGGAGCTCCAGGTGCAGGTGGGGGGCGCTCCGGCGCATGCCGGTGCGCCCCACGGTGCCGATGAGGTCTCCGCGTTCGAGCACGTCGCCGTGGCGGACGTTCACGTCTTCGAGGTGCATGTAGCAGGAGCGGAGCCACGCCGGTCCGCCTTCGCCCTCGGGGTGGTGGAGCACGCAGACGTAGCGCCCGCCGGCGCCGAGGGAGTCGCGGGGGACCTCTTCGATCTCGGCCGGGGTCATCCCCTCGCTGTTGCGATGGCCGGGGAGGTCCACCCCGGCGAAGTTCACTCGGCCGGCCGCGACGGCGCGGACCGGCTCGCCCAGGACCGACTCCACGTCGACGCCGCGATGATTGCGGGCCCCGCCGTCGCGCTCGGCGCCGATCCAGCTCGAGACCACCCGGGGCTCGCCGTCGAGGGGCGCGCCCCAGGTCTCGCCCAGGCGCGAGAGGGTCCGGGGTGTCCCCGTCGCTCCGTAGTACTGGAGCATCCGACGCCGGTCGGTGAGGATCCGGTCCTCGGAGCGGTCGGTGCGGACCCGGTCCCCCCAGATGAAATGGGACACGTAGTGGCGGTGGGCGTGCTGCTCGAAGGTCGCGTCCACGCTCTGGTGTTGTTCCCGCCACGCGCTGAGCAGACCCGCCGCGAAATAGATGTTCTCCTCGGGCCGCTGCAGTCGAGGTCCGGAGAAGGGGTAGCGGTCCAGCTCCAGCGAGCGCTCGATCCATTGCCCGTCGGGGCCCCGCACGTGGTAGCGGTAGGTCCCGCCGCGCAGGTCGTCCCAGTACATCCGGGACGGGATCAGCGTGAGACCCAGACCGCCCATTCCTTCGGCGTCCGAGCGGCAGCGACCCATCCGGTGCGCCAGCGCCGCCAGGAGGAAGGGGTCGACCTCGAAGGCCTCGGCGTGCCGGAGGAAGTACTCGGTGTAGGTCGCCGGGCGCGACGGGGGCATCCAACCGCAGAGCTCGCGGAGGGCCCGGGCGAAGCGCTCCGGATCGATCGTGTCCGGCGTCCGAGGCTCCGCGGGCCAGTCCGCGGGGTTCACGATGGACTCCGCGCGGTGGTTGATGGTCACCCCGGGGCGCCGGCGTCGCCGCCAAGGCGCACCGTCGGCGAGGGCGGGACCGATGAAGGCCTCGCCCAGGAGCAAGAGGGCCATCGAGGCAGCGAGGATCGCGGGCAGCCGGCGCACCCCTCGAACCTATCGGCCCGCGCCCTGCGGTCAAGAATGCGCCCTGCGGGTCAGGATTGCGCCCGGCGGCGGAGGGCTCCGAGCACGACGAAGAGCAGCAGGATGGACATCAGCCCGCCCCGGTCGGACGCGGCTCGGCACGCGCAGCCGCCCTCGAGGGGTGGCCCCTCGGGCCCTTCGGCGGGCGTCGAGACCTCGTCGCCGCCATCGCCCGCGCCGCCATCGCCCGCGCCGCCATCGCCCGCGCCGCCATCGCCAGTACTGCCGTCGCGAGGCCCGGCATCCAGCGCACCGCCGTCGACCCGGCACACTCCGGCGACGCATTCGCCCCCCGCGCAAGAGGCGCCTTCGTCGATCCGGCCGTCGCAGTCCTCGTCGGTGCCCTCGCAGCGCTCCTCCCCGCCCGAGTCGCCCTCGCACGCGCTCCACACGCCCCCGACGCAGGTTCGTTCGCCGCGCGCGCACCCGGCGCCACAGGCTCGCCGCTCCCCGTCCACACACTCCGCGCCGCACCCCATCGCCGCCCCGGCGACCGTCATCAGCGTGACGGTCAGCTCCGGCCCCTCGTCGACGCGCAGGTAGCAGTGGTCGGCCGCCATGGGGTCGGCGCTCGGTCGGCACCCCGGGATCGCGGTGCCGGCGGCCAGCGCCGCGCGGTCGAGGGTGAGCGCGTCGACGCCGGCGCCGAAGCCGACCACGTGCACCACGATCCCCCGCGCGCGCAGCCGGGTCACCGCGTCCACCGGCGCGAAGCGGGTCGCCGGGTCGTGGGGGTCGCACCACTGCCAGCCATCGGTGACGAGGACCACGTGGCGCGCCGCCGCGTCGTCGATCATCGGCGCGTGGTCGAGGATGGCGTCGAGGGTCTGCGCCATGGGCGTGTAGCGGCCGCGGGGCGGGGGCTCGGTGAGGGCGCCCAGGAAGGACTCGGTCGACTCGGTCCCGACCGGCACCACGATGGCGCCGGGAGAGCAGGCGTCGGGGTGGGGGAACACCTGGAGCCCCATCTGGAGAGCGCCCTCGAAGGCTCGGCTCACGTCGCCCACCGCAGTCCGCGCCGCGTCCCATTTGGTGCCGCCGCCGGGCAAGCGCTCGGCCATGCTCGACGACTGATCGATCACCAGCAGGAGCCGGGCGGGGCCGCAGTCCTCGTCGGCGAGGGCGGGGGCGTGGACGAAGACGGCGCTCACCAGGAGCGCCGCGACCAGGAGGGGGAGCCGCATGCGCCGGCGAGTTGCACCCGCCATGCCGCGGCAGCGCTCGTGGAGATCGTTGCTCTTTCAGCGCGCCGGAGCGGCGGATCGGCCACCGATCCGCCGCCATCCGCCGGCGGCCGCCGCCCGTCCGCCGCTCCACCTAGAGCCGGATGCGCTCGACGAGCTCGCTCCAGAACTCGGAGTCGCCCACCAGCTCCACCACCGTCAGGGCCTCGGCGGCGGATCGGCCGGGCGCGATCCCCCAGGTCTCCCGGTAGTGCCGGGCGACGGCGCGGGCGACGGCCAGCCGGGTCGCGAGCTCGGCGCGGCAGACGTCGAAGGAGCTGTCCTCGGCGAAGCCCAGGGACCAGATCTCGTCGGCGATCCAGTCCGCGAAGACCTCGTCTTCGGGTCGGTCCTCGCCCTCCCGGGCCTCGGCGCGGTCGTACGCGCTGGCCCAGGGGCGGCCGGGCCCGCGGTAGCGATGCTCGGGGTCCAGGAGGCTGCGCACCATCTCGCCGAAGGTGGCGATGGCCACCCCGAAGCTGGTTCCGTCGGTCGCCGCGACGAACTCGTCGGCCTGGTCCTCCCAGGAGGAGCCCTTGAGGCGGGGGAAGGGGTCGGCGTCGAGGACCCGCTCCGGCTCCGTGCCGGCCGCGAGGGCGTCCAGCATCCGGCCTTCGATCGCGCGCCACTCCTCGAAGGGGACTCGCTTGGCCTTGCGCTCCAGGCGGATCTTGTCGACGCGCGCGTCGGCCTTGGGCCGACCGGCGCGGTTCACCAGCGAGGGCAGGGCGGCCTCGGGATCGAGGTCCGGCCGCGCGCCCATGGTTCGGCAGGGGCAGCGGTGGTGGGTGGTGACCCGGCCGCCCTCGGGGGTCGCGACCAGACCCAGGGGGAAGCGGCGGCACCCATCGGGCTTGGCTTCGGGGCCGGTCTCGGCGTGGATCCGGCACCGGAGATCGGGCAGCAGGAAGTGGCAGCCGCCATCCGGGGCGGTCCGCAGCATCCGCTCTTCGAAGTCCTCGTCCCACCCCGCGCCGCGCGAATCGCGCTTGCGGACCTGGACCAGCTCCTTCTTCGTCAGCGGCCCGAGGCCGTGGATATCGGTGCAACAGAGGCCGTCACCGAAGCACGTGTACTGGGCTCCGGGTCGGGCGATCAGGGGGCGGACCTGGGTCCGCGTCTTCTTCGCCATGGGGTCCTGTGGGGACGCGATCGCGACCGATCGCATCGGAAGGTGTCATTGTCGGGCGGATTCGGATAGCATGTGCGGACGATGGCGGGTCCCTCCCCCCTGCTGGGATACAACACGAACGTCCGACACAAGGGGAAGCTGTACCACATCCAAACTGAGGATTCGGGGGTTCGGCATCCTCACATCATCACGCACTTGTTTGCGGATGGTGGGCGCATCGTCGCGTCGAAGAAGACCACCTACGCCGAGCTCGTCGGCGCGGAGGACCTTCGCGATCGCGTCAAGCAGATGATGCGCGACCAGCACAAGGGCATGTTCATCGCCCTGCGCGACGGGCACTACGACGAGGAAGAGGCCGAGCCGACCCGGGAGGTCCCGGTCGAACCCCTCGACGTCGACGCGCTCGAGGCCGCCGCCGCGCGGCTGGCTGCGCGCCCGGCGGCCAGCGCCTCCACGCCGGCCCAACCGCCCGCTGGCCGGTACCAAACGACCCGTTCGGCGCGCCCTCCGGCCCCCAAGCCCGCCTCCAAGCCCCCCGAGTCCATCTTCGGCGGGGACCTCCTCAGTGAGAAATCTCTCGACGAAGTGATCCTCAGCTACCTCGCCGAGGACCTCGACGACGAAGACGCCTGAACGGGCGGAAGCGGCTGGATTTGTCCCATTTGTGGGACAGTTTCGCGCGGGGCACTCGGTGTCTCCGAAGACCCCGTTTGGGTCCTTCCAAAGTGTCAGGAAACTGACGCAGGGCCAAAATGCACGGTCGGGAAATCCGACTCTTGCGAGCACTTTGACCCGTGTTTAGCGTGGTAAAACTCGGGGACGGGTGGTCCGGCACGACACTTGCTGTGTCGGGAATCGTCCCTCCCCGGTTTGGTGGGACGTCAGGGTCGACCGCGATGAACGCGCTCGGTCCGACGCCTTGGTTACGTGCGGAGCCGCTGAGAGCTCCTGGAGACGTTCATGCAACGACGCAATCTACTTTCACTCCTCGCAGTCGCCGCGCTGGCGGTGGGCTGCACGCAGGCGCAGCCGGCGGTCAACCAGGTTCAGCCGAACGTGGTGGACAAGGCCGTCTTCGAGGATGGCGAGTGGTACTTCCTTCAGACGGTCATCGATACGCCTTACAGCGCCCCCTACACCTTCGTGGGTGAGCAGGGGAACACCGAGAAGGTCGAGTTCGAGGTTCAGGAGGAGTACCTGATCGTCCGCCGCTCGTATCAGCACATCGCGAACAGCGAGCCTGACGGCCTGGCCGGCGAGACCCTCGATGGCGCGGCGATCGCCATGTACCGGATCGAGAGCCACTTCGACATCCGGCGCGGGTACAACCCGCTCACGGGCGAAGAGAACAACGTGATCATGGAGAACACGACCGACCGCCCCTGGTACGACCGCCAGTACATGCGCGTCGACTGGTCGGAGAACCTGATCACGAACAACGACTTCCTCGTCGGCGCCAAGCTCTTCGACGGCATCGAGACGGAGCCGGTCAGCTACTTCGTCGAGCCCGGCCTGGGTCACCCCCACGAGCCGCAGTTCGTGCGGAACGAGGAGACCGACCAGATCGACTACATCGACATCGTCAACAAGATGTTCGTGCGGCCGACCACGGCGAAGCTCGACTTCGGCGACGGCGAGATCCTCGAGATCCCGACCTGCTTCCTGGTCACCCAGGGGCACTACGACTGCGCCCCCGGCGAGGTCACCGTCCGCAACAGCTTCATGCGCGTCGACGAGGCCCGCGACTACGAGCCCATGGTCTACACCGGTGACCGCATGGAGCGCTTCGGTTACTTCGTGACCGAGCGCGCCGGCTACACCAACGACTACGGCGCCGTCGAGTCCGACCGCTTCCGCTTCGTCAACCGGCACAACCTCTGGCAGGAGAGCCACAAGAAGGACGCCAACGGCGAGCTGATCACCTGCACCGCGGCCACCGCCGACGTGTGTGGCGGCAACGGCTCCGTGTGTGACACCGACTGGGGCGTCGCCTACCGCGAGAAGGCCGACGACGGCACCTGGCTCGGCGCCTGCACCATCCCCTACCGCGAGCGAGAGGTGCGCCCCATCGCGTACCACCTCTCGGCCAACTTCCCCGAGGACCTGATCCCCGACGTCTACGACATGGCGCAGGGCTGGAACGAGGCCTTCGTCGGCGTCGTGGCCTCGCTCCGGGAGAACGAGTGTCTCGCCAACGGCGGTGACGACGCGAGCTGCGCCGCCGAGCGTACCCGCGAGGATCACCAGAACATGTACGTCATCTGCTCCAACCCCGTCGTCGACACCGACAACGCCGCTTGCGGCGAGCCGGGGACGTCCGCGCAGATCGGCGACCTCCGCTACAGCCTCATCGGCTGGGTCAACGAGCCGCATGCGTCCAGCCCCCTCGGCTACGGTCCTTCGTCGGCCGACCCCGAGACCGGTGAGATCATCATGGGCAACGCCTTCATGTACGGCGCCGGCGTCGAGACCCTGCAGGCCTTCGCCCGGGACATCGTCGCTCTCCTGAACGACGACTACACCGAGACCGACGTCTCCAGCGGTGAGGTCGTTCGTGCCTGGGTCGAGCGCAACAGCGAGCCCGGCTCCATCGAGACCGGTCGCCCCGCCGACGACCACGTCGCTGGCGTGGACGGCTTCGACGAGCACCTCGGCCAGGGCATGGACTTCTCGTGGGCCGAGGCCTTCGGCTCCGCCGACGGCGACTCCCGCATCCCCACCTCGGTGGGCGAGTTCGTGCAGCGCATGCAGGAGGCCGAGCGTACGCTCCGCCGCAACGGCGCCTTCGGTAACGGCGAGGAGATGGGCTCGGCCCGCCTCGCCAACCTCCGCGGCACCGACATCGAGCGGCTCCTCACCGGCTCCGAGGTTCGCCTCGCCGCTGGCGTGGACCCCTCCTTCGACGCGAGCTTCGAGGGCGTCCTCGACTCCGCGAGCCCCCTCCGCGGCATGAACCTGCGGAAGATCGAAGCCCTCAACCACATGCAGGCGCAGATGGCCACCGAAGGTCACTGCATGCTGCACGCTGACTTCGCCGACGACGGCCTCCTCGGTCTCGCCCGCGCCGTCCAGCGCGCGGTCAACGAGGGTGACGGCACCATGGAGTGGTACGGCCGCTCCTACCAGGTCCGCCAGGACGACGGTTCCATCGACTACGACGCGGTCAGCGACATGCTCCGCCACCCGATGTTCCACGGCGTGACGGGCCACGAGGTCGGTCACACCATCGGTCTTCGCCACAACTTCAGCGGCTCCTTCGACGCCCTGAACTACAGCCCCCGCTACTGGGAGCTCCGCGACGACGGCTCGATGGCGCCCCGCGCCTACGACCCCATGACCCAGGCCGAGTTCGACGGTCGCATCCGCGAGTACGAGTACTCGACGGTCATGGACTACGGTAACAACTTCGTCGTCACCGACGCGCACGGTGTCGGTCACTACGACCACGCCGCCGTCAAGATGGGCTACGGCGACCTCGTCGAGGTCTTCGCCAACGCCACGAACCCCGAGGACGTGAACTGGTGGAACTTCATCCAGCGCGCTGGATGGCCGATCCCCCTCAAGCTCGAGGCCTTCACCGGCAGCGGCGTGAGCGCCTACCAGTACACCGACTGGCCCGAGGTCGTCGGTAGCACCGCGCAGATGCAGGAGCGCGTCGACGTGCCCTACACCAGCCTCGTGCCCGACAGCTTCCTCGCCTCGCAGGGTATCCGGGACGCGCTCTCCGACGAGCAGGGTCGCCCCTCCGTGCCCTACATGTTCTGCTCCGACGAGCAGCGCGACCTGGGTCCGGACTGCTACCTCTACGACGCCGGCGCCGACCCCTACGAGACGGTCAACAGCGTCATCGACAACTACTGGAACTACTACATCTTCAACGCCTTCCGGCGCGGTCGACTCGGGTTCCACACCAGCACGTACGCGAGCCGGATCCACGGGCGCTACTTCAACAAGCTGAAGTACTCCAACCAGATCTACGCTCTGTACCGCACCCTCTTCGAGGAGATCTTCGGCGACGCCGCGGACTTCGACACCTTCTGGACCCGGCCCGACGGCATGGGCGCCTACACCGGCGCCGTCGAGTCCGCCTTCAAGCTCTTCACCCGCGTCATCACCACCCCCGAGCCCGGCGGCTACAGCCGTGGGACTCGCGGTGACGGCTCCGAAGCGCTCCTGGCCAGCGATGCCCGCTTCCCGACGGCCAACGTCTCGTCCTTCGACGGTCGCGCCCTCGAGACCACCTGGGACTTCGACGCCGGCTACTTCTGGTTCGATCAGCTCGACCGCGCTGGGTACTACTACGACAAGGTGTTGGCGCTGATGGTCATGACCGACCCGCAGACCAACTTCCTCGGTCGGGACACCGCCGCCGACGTGCGTCGCTACCAGATCAACTTCTACAGCTCCTACCCGGAGGCGACGACCAACTTCCTCGGTGGTCTCCTCGCCTCGGACTGGAGCACCATCAGCCCGCGCCAGGTGGACGGCGAGCTCGTCTACCCGGACCCGGTCGAACTGGCGGAAGGCAACATGGCCGGCACGCCCGTCGACCCGAACGCGAGCTTCTCCATCCAGCTCTACGGAGCGACCTACGGCATGGCGCAGATCCCCGAGACCTTCGACCGCACCTTCTTCCAGAAGTCGCGCATTTGGGTCCTCGAGGGCGCCGAGACCGTGGGTGTGACCGGCCCGACCGTGCAGTTCACGGATCCCGGCACCGGCCTCACCTACGTCGCGGCCTCCTTCCCGGAGGACGGTGTGGAAATGGGCCCCGCGGCCAAGATGATCCTCCACGCCCAGGCTCTCTCCGACAACGGCGCCAACGCCGAGCTTTCCCAGTACATGGATAACCTCAACGTCATCCGTCGCCTGAGCTGGCTCTTCGACTTCGGCAGCTGACACCCCTTTCCATGGCGTGACGCGGGGACCTCGGTCCCCGCGGCTCGCTGCGGAACCAACCCACCAAACCACATGACCGGGGCTCGTTTCGTCCCTCCCCAACCCAAACCCTTGCGCCTGAAAAGGCACACCGGAGCGGGTCCTGGTCACCAGCGGCCCCGAGCGCGAGCTCGGGGCCGTTTTTATTTGGGGGCGGCTTCTCTGTTTGGGGGCTTCTGGAGAAGCCCCCCGCTCGTCGCGCTATCGGGTCTTTTTTGGGGGGCGACGAAAAAAGTTGGGGGGGCTTAAGGACCTCTTCAGAATCGAGGCGTCTTTCTCTACGACCCCGGCCGGCGGACCCGGCCAACGAAAGAAGGAAGACCCCATGAACTCCCCCTCCCAGATCAAGCGCTTCATCAACCGTGTCGCCCTCGTCGCCGGCCTCGGGGCCGGAGCGGCCTTCGTCCTCCCCGCCGCCCAGGTCTCCGCCCAGGATGGGGCGACCGCGACGCGGCAGGCCGACGGCCAGGGCCGAGCCGGCCGGCAGCATCGGCGTGGCCGCCGGGGCCACCACGGCCGCGGCATGATGCACGGCTTCCGTGAGCTGAACCTCACGGACAACCAGAAGGCCCAGGTCGAGGCCATCATGGAAGCGGCCCGCGAGCAGCGTCGCGAGCTGAGGCAGAACGAGGGCGCCCGCGAGCAGATGCACGCGCTCCACGAGGAGACCCAGCGCCTCCTGATGGACGTGCTCACTCCGGCTCAGAAGACCCAGCTCGAGCAGCTCCGCGAGCAGCACCAGACGCAGCACCTCGACCGCCGGGTGAACCGGATGAAGGAGAAGCTCTCGCTCTCCGACGCCCAGGTGACCCGCATCCGCTCCATCTTCGAGGCGGCCCAGACCCAGCGCCAGGCGTTGCGCAACGGCAGCGACGCCAGCGACCGCCGCGAGGCCATGCAGGCCCTCCGGGAGCGAACCAAGGCAGCCGTCTCGGCGGTGCTGACCGCAGAGCAGCGCACGGCCCTCGAGGCCATGCACGCCGAGCGCGGCGAGCGCGGCGAGCGCGGTCGCCACGGTCGCCGCGGACCTCGCGGCGAGCGCGGCCAGGGCCAGGCCCGGCAGGCTCGCTGAACCCTCGTCCCCTCCCTCCGAACCCCCCACCTCCAACCGGAAGCCCCGCGCCGTCCCTCCCGGCGCGGGGCTTCCCCGTTCCGTCGGCGCGGCTTCCCCGTCCCGTCGAAGGGGCTGCCGCGTTCCGTCGAAGCGGCTGCCGCGTTCCATCGACGCGCCGCGATCGCCGAAGCCCAAACTCGGCGGCTGGATCAGTCCAGGGGCTCGTAGCCGATCTCGACGATCACCACGTCGATGTCGCCCTTCGGGCGGCGCACCAAGACCTCGTCGTCGAGGCGTTTGCCCAGGAGCGCGCGGCCGAGGGGTCCGTCCATCGAGACGTAGCGGGGGTCCATGTCGTGCTCGTCGGGACCGACGATGCGGTAGACCTTCTCGTTCCCCTCTTCGTCCTCGACCCGGACCCAGGCGCCGAAGAAGACCTTGGTGGCCTCGCTGCGCTCGCCGTTCTCGACCACCTTCAGCTCGTCGAGGCGGGTGCTCAGGAAGCGGATGCGGCGGTCGATCTCCCGGAGCTTCTTCTTGCCGTAGATGTACTCGGCGTTCTCCGAGCGGTCGCCTTCGGCGGCAGCGTCGGCGACGCCCTGGGTCACCTTGGGTCGCTCCACCTGCCAGAGGTGCGCGAGCTCGGCGCGGTAGCGCTCGTAGCCCTCGGGGGTGATGTACGCGCTGCCCTTCGGGCGCGCGGTCCGGGCGCGTCGGGTCACCGTCGCCTCGTCCGATCAGTCGGCCGGCTCGGCCGCTTCGGCGCCTTCGACCGACTCCTCCACGGTCTCCGTGGCCTGGGCCGCTTCGGCTTCGTGGAGGACCTCGAGCACCCGGTTCAGGTCGGCGCGGACGCAGGCGTAGCAGTCGCCGCGGTTGCGCCGCCCGCAGGTGTGGGGCGTGTCGGCCATGTTCTGCACGGCGGGGAGCAAGCGCGGGTCCGCCAGCTCCTCGACCGCCTCGAGCTCCGCTCGGATGGGCCGGCAGCCGCGGGCGAGCTCCAGGTTGGCGGCGGCGCGGACGTAGTTCTCCACGTCGTCCGCGGGCTCGTAGTCGAGGAGGTAGAGCGCGGCCTGGCGCCGCAGGTCCTTGTCCGGCTCGGTCATGAGCAGGCCGACCTGGCGGTCCAGCTCCTGGGCCGCGTGGACCTGCTTGGCCTTCTCGAAGAGCTCCTGCATGAGCTCCGGGTTCGTCTCCGGGTCCGGCGGCGGCTCGGGCTTCTTCACCAAGAAGGCGACGGCCAGGATCACCCCGGCGAGCGCCAGGGCGCCGCCGATGCTGAGGGCCCAGATCTTCAGCCCGCGCTTCTTGTCCTCGAAGTGGCCGCGGTCGAGGCTGGGGGCCTGGGTCGACTCGGCACCGAGGGACACGCGGCCGGGCGTTGGGGTCAATCGACCCATGGCCGTCCGGGCACGGGTGTCCCCAGCGACGATGGCCGCCATGGTGATGTCCCGGAGGGCCTCGCGGACGTAGCCGGCGCTGTTGGCGCGCTTCTCCGGCTTCACCGTGATCAGCGAATCCACCAGCTGCTGCAGCTCGGCCGGGACCTCCTCGTCGGGGACCTTGTCGGCGATGCGCGGGACCTGGTTGGCGAGCTGTTGGGCCAGGATCTCGCGGAAGTCCTCGTCGTCGAAGAGGGGCTCGCCGCAGATCATCTCCCAGAGGAGCACGCCGAGGGCGTAGAGGTCGGCCCGGTGGTCGACGGGGAGGCCCTTGGCCTGCTCCGGCGCCATGTAGCCAGGAGTCCCCACCACCATGCCGACCTGGGTCAGCTTGCCCACCGCGCGCCGCTGGCCGGTGATGGGCGAGGGCGGGCGCACCGAGTCGGTGCCGGACTTCTGGACGCGGGCGATGCCGAAGTCGAGGACCTTGACCAGCTCGGAGCCGTCGTCCCGGGGCTCGAGCATCACGTTCTCGGGCTTGAGATCCCGGTGCACGATGCCCTGCGCGTGGGCGGCGGAGAGGGCGTCGGCGATCTGCTCGGCGATGGCGGCCGCGCGGGGCCAGGCGATGCGGCCGTGCCGGTCCATGGCCGCGTGGAGCGACGCGCCCTGGACGAGCTGCATGACCAGGTAGGCGCCGCCCTCGGGGAGGATCCCGTAGTCGATGGCGCTCGCCACGTGGGGGTGGTCGAGCTTGGCCGTCGCGGTCGCTTCCCGGGCGAAGCGCTCGGCGACGGCGCCGTCGCCGGCGAACTGCGGGTGGACCGTCTTGAGCGCGACCCGCTTGCCCAGGGTCAGGTGCTCGGCGACGTAGATGGCGCCCATGCCGCCCTCGCCGAGCTTGTCGAGCACCCGGTAGCGGCCGTCGATGGTGCGGCCGAGCCAATCGGACTCGCCGCCGAAGAGGTCGTCGACCTCGGTGTCCAACATGGTCTTCGAGAGGCGGCGGAACTGCTGGGATGCGCTGTCCCCGGTCATCCCTCGTCGCCCTCGTCAACGAAGGCGTTCGCCTGCAGGAGGTCGTAGAGCGCGGTGGCCTGGGCCCGGTCGAGCTCGTCGAACTTCACCCCGAAGCCCCGCTCGCGGCCGCCGTGGCCGTCGTGGGCCCAGCGGACGCGCCCGCTCAGCTCGAGGGGATCCCACGCGGTGGGCGAGCTGAGGATCACCGTGACCTCCTCACCGACGGACGGGAGCTGTCGGGTCCGTACGAACACGCCACCGAGCCCGAGGTCGACCGTGGTGCCCTCGTGCTCGAGGGCCGCGCCGGTTCGGAAGCGCAGCCGGAGCTCGAGGGGCATGCGGCGCCCGGAGCGAAAATGCGCGCTGTCGTCGGACACACCGGCACGATACCACTGAATCGTTTCATCGGGAGAACGAGGGCTTCACCCAAACGGGTGAAGGTGAACGCGTTTGCCGGGGTCGATGGTCGCCATGCGGTCAACGCACCCCAGGTATGCCGGCCCACTGGCCCCACCGCAAGCGGCCGGCGCCGCATGGCTCACAGCCGTGAACGGGGCTCAGCGACGGGCCGCGCGCTGCAGCGCGGAGGGGGCGTCGCTCAGGGCGCTGCGAACCGCGGCGCTCACGGCGCGGTCCGCGAGGCGCTGGACCTGCGCGCGGTCGTGGCGCCGCGGGGGCTCGGTGCCCGTGGCCGCGCCGGACATCATGCCGCGCAGGTCGCGACCGGGCTCCGAGAGGAGCACCAGGCGTACCTCGGCGCGCACCGAGAGCTCCGACCGCTGCCGGGTGCGGTCGATGTCGACGACGTTGGCTTCGAGTCGGAGCTTGGGCAGGCGGCGGCGCTCGATCTGCCGGCGGTCCGACTCGTCGATCATCGCCGGCGAGTCGAAGACCCGGACGCCGGTGTGCAGGTCGAGGGCGGACTTCATCTCCTGCCGGAGGGTGCCCAGGACCGAGCGACCCACCCGGGTATTGGAGCGGTCGCTGATGTCGCCGAGCACCACGACGTAGCGAACGCGCGACCACGGGGTGCGACGCCGGGCGTCGGGGACGACGCTGACCGCGGGGTAGGCGCCGGATCCGGTGCGGACTCGCCGGGCGGCGGTCGGCGCTTCGGCGGGGCCGGCGCGGAGACGCTCGATGGAGCGCTCGGCCTGCATGCGGACCGACGCGGAGGAATCACGAGTGGCACGTCGCAGGGCACCGATCGCGGCCCGGTCACCGAGGCGACCGAGGGCGGTGGCGGCAGCGGCTCTCACCGCCGGGTTCCCATCGCGCAATGCCCTCTCCAAGTGAGGACGCATTGCCGCATCGCCGGTGTTCCCCATCGCGAAGGCGACCTGCACTTTCACGCGGAAATCGGACGCATTGCGGAGCGACCGGATCAGCGTGGCGCGGTCCTGGGCCTGGCCGCCCACGGCGGCAAATGCCAGCAGTAGGGCACCGATGATTCCACCCCAAGTGAAGAATCGCGGGCGACGTCGATGGGTGAGGGAGGCCATGTCGGGAGGGCGAAGGGAGCTTTCGTCCAGACGGTGCGACCAGGCGATGTAGGGAGTCAACCGCCGCTGTCCCACCCCGCGGGATGGCGCGACGAATCGCCGGTCGCAGCAATGAGGACGGTGGGGGGGAGCGGGTATTCAGCGACTGCGGGTCACTCCACGGCGGCGGCGTTGGAGTCGGTCTGGCCCTCGGCGGCGGCGGCGGCGGTCGAGGTCGGTTCCGGGGTGGAGGCTTCGTGGGGCTGCGCCGGGTCGCTGGGCGGAGCCTCTTCCTCGGCAGCGTCTTCCGGGTCCTCGTCCGCGACCTCGACGGGGGCCGCGGGCGGCGGCTCCCGGGGCTCCGGGGTGTCGGTGCGCGAGGTCGGCGCGCCGGGGTCGGTGCAGCCGTCCTCGTCGGCGTCCCAGCCCTCGAGGGCCTCCTCGTTGGGGCACCGGTCGTCGACGTCGGGGATGAAGTCCATGTCGTTGTCGGGGTCGAGGCAGCCGTCGTCGTCCTCGAAGCCGTCGAAGTCCTCGGGCAGGTGGATGCACTGGTCCAAGTCGTCGGGGATCGAGTCGCGGTCCAGGTCCGCCAGGCGGGGGGCCCAGCTCATGCCCAGGAAGGCGCGGACCTGCGCGGTGCCGACGCCGTTGGTGAAGTCGGTGCCGATGCCGCCGCGGATGCTCAATCCGTGGCGCCGGATGCCGACGCCGAGGTCGCCGCCGATGGCCGAGCGAGCGCCGCCGCCGAAGGGATCCCGCGCGTCGAGGGCGCCGCGGACCTCGGCGAAGACCAGGAGGTCCTGGACGACCGGGATGGGGACCTTGATGCCCACGCCGAAGAGGAGCTCGTCGCGGAAGGTGATGTCCGCGAGCTCCCGGGTCTCGAAGCGATGGCGCCACCCCAGGGAGAGTCCGGCGCCCGCGCCGAGGATGTGGAAGTCGCCGATGGCCCGGGTCTCGAGGGTGGCGGCGCCCTCGCCGGCGAAGGCGTCTTCGGTGCCGGCGGGCGCGGTGACCGCGGCCATAAGGGCGATGCCGGGACCTTCGGTGCGCTCCCGCGGCACGTCGAAGGACTCGCCGTAGACGCGCAGCCGGGCGACCAGCCGCGGATCGCCCATGGCCTGGGAGGCGAGGGGTCCGAGGCCGTCGCGCAGGGGCGCGGCGTCGGTCGTCTGGTAGAGGACGAAGGGGATGTCCAGGGCGAGGGCGAAGCGGCCGCCGATGCCGAGCTGAGCGATCAGGTTGGTGGTCAGGCGGTGCCCGATGACCTCCTGACCGTCGGCGGCGAGGGGGTCTTTCACGTAGCTGCCCCAGAGCCCGACGTTCCACCGCCAGGGGCCGGGGACCGCGGTGCCCTGCATGCCCAGGAAACCCTCGTGGTCGAGGGTGGGTCGGAAGCGGCCGACGTCGATCGAGCGCTGGGCCGAGGCCGGCGCGGAGACGGAGAGCAGGAGGATTGCCAGAACGGCGAAGCGCATCGCGCGAGGATGCTATCGTATCCGCGCTCATGAAGCGTCTTCTTCTAGGACTTCCCCTCGCGCTCGGCCTGGCGTGCACGCCCCAGGGCGATCCCGGCATCGGGGGCGACGGCTACCACGACGATTTCGATCGCTCGCAGCTCGGCGACGACTGGCACAACACGGGCGGACCCTGGCAGGTGCGCGATGGAGCGCTCCGGGTGCGCGGCGCCCGCAACCGGCCCCTCTGGTTGCGCCGCACGCTCCCGCGGGACGTGAAGATCGCCTTCGACGTGAAGAGCGACTCGCCCGAGGGCGACATCAAGGTCGAGGTCTTCGGCGACGGCGCGAGCCGCGCGACCAGCGAGAGCTACACCGCGACGAGCTACGTGGTGATCTTCGGCGGCTGGGGGAACTCGACCAACCTCATCGCCCGCATGGACGAGCACGGTTCCGACCGCTCCGAGGGCCCGCGCAAGCCCGTGGTCCAGGGGCAGACCTACCACGTGGAGATCACCCGGCGGGGCGACACCATCCGCGCCGAGGTCGACGGCGAGCTCCTCGCGGAGATGGAGGACCCGGAGCCCCTCGAGGGGCGCGGCCACGACCACTTCGCGTTCAACAACTGGCAGAGTGACCTGACCTTCGACAACCTGGAGATCACGCCGCTCTGAGGAGCGAGCGCGGCGCGCATGAAGGCCAGCGACTTCGACAACGTCCTGAACGATCTCGAGAACGAGATCGCTCGGCTGCGCGCGCTCTACGAGCAGTACTTCCAGGGGCTGGAGCGGCGCCCGCCGGTCCGGCTCCGGGAGCGCCTCGACCGACAGGTGCGCCGCCTCCGCCGCGATCAGCCGAACAACACGGCGATGCGGTTCAAGTACCAGACGATCTTCCAGCGCTGGATCACCTTCACCCAGTACTGGGATCGGATCTCGCGCCGCATCGAGGAGGGTACCTACGCCCGGGACATCCGCCGGGCGCGGCAGCGCCGGGCGCGGGCCGAGCGGGCGGAGCGGGCGGAGCCGGTGGCCGAAGGCCCGAAATCGGTGGAGGTCGAGCTGGACCTGGACACCGACCTCGACGCGGAGATCAGCGCGGCGCTGGCGGCGCTGGGCGAGTCGACGAAGCCGCCGCCGGTCCGGCCCTCGGCGGGGCCCCTGAGCCTGCCGGACATGGACCTGGACGCGCACCCGGCGCCGGTGTCGCGGCCGCCCCTGCGCGCGCCCACCGCGCCGCCCGCGCCCGCGGGCCGACCGGCGGCTCCCCCGCCCCCCGCCCGAACGGCGCCGCCCGTGCCGCCGCGGACCGCTCCGCCGGTGCCGCCGCGGACCGCTCCGCCGGTGCCGCCGCGGACCGCGCCGCCGGTCCCTGGAGCCGCGGGGGGGCGGCCGCCGCCGCCGCCGGTACCCCGCCCGGCGGGGGCTGCCGCGAGTCGGCCTCCGGTCCCCGCTCGCCCGCGCCGCGCCGACGGCCTGGGGGACGCGGACGTCCGCCAGATCTTCGATCGCTACGTCGAGGCCCGGAAGCGAGTGGGTCAGCGACCGGACGGCGTCAGCTACGAGAAGCTGGCGGGCCAGATCAAGCGCATGGAGCCGGAGCTCCGGCGAAAGCACGCGGGGAAGCGGATCGACTTCGAGGTCGTGGTCAAGAACGGCCGGGTGGGGCTCAAGCCGGTCGCCAAGCGCGAGACCGACGAGTGAGCGAGGGGCCCTCGTCTTCCCTTCCCTTCGGAGTGAGCCATCTGGTAGCGTTCGGCAGCCGCCGTGACCGACGACGATGCGAGCCAATCGGGACGCCCCGCGAGTGACGTCCCCCTCGACCTCCTCAAAGAGCGAGACGCTTTCGTGCGCTCCTTCCTGAAGAAGGGTGTCGAGTACACCGAACAGCTCCTCCGGGAGAACGGCGAGCTGCGCGAGGAGCTCGAACTCCTCCGGGCGGACAACGCCAGCCTCCGGACCCAGGTCGCCAGCGACGACGCGATCCGCGAGCTGATCTCCACCGTCGACGAGCTCCGTCGCGAGCGCGACCAGCTGGTCCAGCGCTCGAAGAAGCTCGAGGGCGCCGAGAAGGAGCAGCAGGGGCGTCAGGCGAAGATCGAGCAAGAGATCAACGACCTGGCCAACCTCTACGTGGCGGGCTTCCAGCTCCACGCGAGCCTCTCGCCGCGACGGGTGGTGCGCCACGTCTGCGACATGCTCGGTCAGCTCGTGGGCGCCGAGGCCTTCGTGGTCTACCTCCTCGACCCGGACACCAAGCGCGCGGTCCCCATCGCGCACGAGGGGCTCGAGGAGACGCCCGAACCCATCGCCGAGGGCACCGGCCCGGTCGGCGAAGCGATCCTGACGATGCTGCCGCGCATCAGCGAGGACGACCTCCACGGAGGGTCCCTCGAGGACCCCGTCGCCGTCGTGCCCCTCGGGGCCGAAGGCCGCGGGGTGGGGGCGGTCAGCATCGTGCGTGTGCTCGGGCAGAAGAAGGAGTGGGCCAACGTGGACCACGAGCTCTTCCAGCTCATCGGCCATCAGGCCGCCGTGGCGATGATCGCCACCAACCTCTACGAACCCGAGAAAGGCCCCCAGGAATCCCTGCGCGGGCTAGCGGAGAAACTTCGCCAATGAGCGAGCATTCCTGTCTCGTGGTCGAAGACTCGCCGATGATGCGGCAGCTTCTGGTCTTCGCCCTCGCGCGGATCAAAAAGCTGAAGGTCACCGAGGCCGAGGACGGTGTGGACGGGCTGCGCAAGCTCGCCGGTGGCAAGTTCGATCTGGTCATCACCGACATCAACATGCCGATCATGGACGGCCTGAAGTTGGTCAAGCGCATCCGCAGCGACGAGACCCACAAGGACGTGCCGATCATCATCATCACGACCGAGGGGTCCCAGGAAGACCGTCAGCGCGCGATGGCGCTCGGGGCCACGGCGTACATCACCAAGCCCATCCAGGCGCCCCAGGTGATCGCCAAGGTCAAAGAGCTCCTGGTCCTCGACTGAGGGCTCCGGGCCCGCTGGGCCTTCGCCATGGACGAGCCCGCCGCGCCTCCGCGCGACGGGCTCGGCGCGTTTCGGGAGCGTGTTTCGGGAGCGTGCGTTTCGGGAGCGTGCGCCGCGGATACGAAAACGCCGCCGGACCCGGAGGTGCGGCGGCGTCCTCGCTGGGCGCGGGCTGGGCTCAGCTCACGGTCCAGGTGTGCCCCTCGCGGAGCAGGGCGTTGATGTCGGCGCCCTTGGCGCGCTCTTCGGCCATCTGGATCTGCTGGCGGACGGCCTCGTCGTAGACCGGACCGTCGGCCCGGTAGAGGACGCCGAGGGCCTTCACGTCGGGGAGGTCGGCGATGAGCCAGGCGATGTTCCGGTTGGTCTCGTCGTGGACCAAGAGGTCGGCCTCGGTGATCCCGTCGCCGAGCTCCACGACCTCGGCGCGCATGGTCTGCGGGTTGAGGCGCACGCCCTTGGCGTCACCGATCTTCATCGGCTGGCCGTGCTCGAGCCAGAGCTGGTGCTGCGGGCCCTTCTTGCGGTCGGTGATGAGGTCGAAGACGCCGTCGTTGAAGACCGGGCAGTTCTGCAGGATCTCCACGAAGGCCGCGCCCTGGAACCGGTGGGCCGCTTCGAGGACGTCGGGGAGCTGCTTGGAGACGTCGTAGCCCCGGGCCACGAAGCGGGCGCCGGCGCCGAGGGCCACGCGCACTGGGGTGACCGGCTGGTCGACGGAGCCGTAGGGCGAGCTGGGCGAGATCTGACCGACGTCGGAGGTCGGCGAGTACTGGCCCTTGGTGAGCCCGTAGATCTGGTTGTTGAAGAGCAGGTACTGCAGGTTCACGTTCCGCCGCAGCACGTGGAGCATGTGGTTGCCGCCGATGCTGAGCGAGTCACCGTCGCCGCTGACGACCCACACGTCGAGCTCCGGGCGCATCACCTTGAGGCCGGTGGCGAAGGCGGGGGCGCGGCCGTGGATGGTGTGGAACCCGTACGTGTTCATGTAGTACGGGAACCGGCTCGAGCAGCCGATGCCGGAGATCACCACGGTGTTCTCCAGCGTCGCGCCGACCTTGGGCAGGGTCCGCTGGACCGCCGCGAGGATGGCGTAGTCACCGCAACCGGGACACCAGCGGACCTCCTGGTCCGAGCCGAAGTCCTTCTTGGTGAGGGGGGCGTTCTCGGTCATCTCTACGTCTTCCTTCAGGCGACCGCGGTCGGGCGGGGGGCGTCGCCGCCGCTCGGCAGCAGGTTCTCGATGACGTCGACCAGCTCCGCGACGCGGAAGGGCTGCCCGGCGATCTTCTGATGACCGACGGCGTCGGTCAGGAGCTCCGCGCGCAGGAGGCGCAGGAGCTGGCCGTCGTTGAGCTCGGCGACGACCACGCGGTCGAAGCTCTTCATGAGATCCTCGAGCCCGCGGGGGAGCGGCCAGATGTTCCGGAGGTGCAGGTGGGCGACCTTCGCGCCCTTCTTGCGGACGTGCTGGACGGCCTGGCGGATGGAGCCGTAGGTCGAGCCCCAGCCGACGACGAGGACGTCGCCGCCCGCTTCGCCGAGCTCGAGGGTGGCCTCGGGCACGTCGTCGGCGACGCCGGCGATCTTCTGCGCGCGGAGCTTCACCATCGCGTGGTGGTTGTCCGGGTCGTAGCTGATGTGGCCGGTGTGCTGGTTCTTCTCCAGACCGCCGATGCGGTGCTGGAGACCCGGGGTGCCGGGCTTGGCCCACACGCGGGCCAGGGTCTCCGGATCCCGCTGGAACGGGAAGAAGCCCTCGGGGTCGGTGTGGAAGGTCACCGGGAAGGGCGCGATGGTGGACATGTCCGGGAGCTTCCAGGGCTCGGCGCCGTTGGCGATGTAGCCGTCGGTCAGCAGGATCACCGGAGTCATGTACTTGGTGGAGAGCCGCACGGCCTCGATGGCCATGTGGAAGCAGTCGCCGGGGGTGGCCGCCGCGAGCACGATCAGCGGGGCGTCGCCGTTGCGACCCCAGACCGCCTGGAAGAGGTCCGACTGCTCGGTCTTGGTGGGCAGGCCCGTGGAGGGGCCGCCCCGCTGGACGTCGCAGATGACCAAGGGGAGCTCGGTGGCGATGGCCAGGCCGATGGCCTCGCCCTTGAGGGCGACGCCGGGGCCGGAGGTGCCGGTCACGCCGACCGCGCCGCCGAAGCTGGCGCCGATGGCGGCGCAGACCGCGGCGATCTCGTCCTCGGCCTGGAAGGTGGTCACGCCGAGGTGCTTCAGCTTGGCCAGGTTGTGGAGCAGCGAGGAGGCCGGGGTGATCGGGTAGCTGCCGTAGAAGAGCGGGAGCGAGGCGAGCTGGCCGCCGGCGGCGAGACCCCAGGCCAGGGCCTGGTTGCCGTCGATGTTCCGGTAGACGCCGGGGGCGAGGTCGGCCTTGGGGACCTGGTAGGCGCCGATGCCGCTGGGGAACTCGGCGCTCTCGCCGTAGATGTGGCCAGCGTTCAGGGCGCGGATGTTCGCCTCGGCGATGTCCGGCGCCTTGGAGAACTTCTTGCGGAGCCACTCGATGGTCGAGGTGCGGTCGCGGTCGAAGAGCCAGAACATCAGACCGAGGGTCCACATGTTCTTGGTCCGGCCGGCGTCCTTGGCGCCGAGCTGCAGCTCGGTGACCGAGTCCAGGGCGAGCTTGGTGATGTCCAGCGCGAGGAGCCGGTAGGGGTCCGTGCTGCCGTCCTCGAGGGGGTCCACCTCGTAGCCGGCCTTGCGCAGGTTGCCCTTGTTGAAGGCCCCGGTGTTGACCACCAGGAGACCGCCGCGCTTGAGGTCGGGCAGGTTCACCTTGAGGGCCGCCGGGTTCATCGCCACCAGCACGTCCGGCGCGTCGCCGGGGGTGAGGATGTCGTGGTCCGCGAAGTGGATCTGGAAGCCGCTGACGCCGTAGGTGGTGCCGGCGGGGGCGCGGATCTCGGCGGGGAAGTCCGGGAAGGTCGCCAGGTCGTTGCCCATGAGGGCGGTGGCGTCGGTGAACTGCTTTCCGGTCAGCTGCATGCCGTCGCCGGAGTCACCGCAGAAGCGGATGACCACCGAGTCGAGGACTTCGCGGGGCAGCTCGTGGGCTTCTTGGACTTCGCTCATGAGGTGGGTCCTATACGAGGGGGACAGAGGAGGTTCCACCGGAAAGGCCCGGTAGGAATGAGCTTTCGCGCACTATTCGCCCCCCGCGGGCCACACGCCAGCGGAAAAACTACGGTTGTCCCATCGGTTTGGTAGGGAACATGCGCGAGAGGCCGGAAAGAGTAGGCTCTTCCGCACCGTGACCGAGATCAAGATCTGCGGCGTGAAGCGGCCCGAGGACGCCCGGACCTGTGCCGAGCTGGGGGTCGAGGTGCTGGGCCTGAACTTCTGGCCGGGGACGCCGCGCCACGTGTCGGTCGAGGAAGCCCGGGCGGTGCTCGCCGAGTGGACCGGCACGACGGTCGCGGTCTTCGTGGATCCCGATCCCGACGAGGTACGTCGGGTACGGGCCGAGACGGGGATCGAGTGGGTCCAGCTCCACGGCGAGGAGAGCCCGGCGACGCTCCGTTCGTTCCAACCGCACGCCTACAAGGCGGTGGGGGTGGCCGGCGCCGGCGACGTCGCGCGGGCCCGGGCCTTCGGCGGCGAGCACATCCTGCTGGACGCGCGGGTGAAGGGCGCGATGCCCGGGGGCACCGGCCACGCGTTCGACTGGGACCTCGCCGTGACCCTCGCGGCCGAGCGGCGCCTGACGCTGGCGGGCGGACTCCACGCGGGGAACGTCGCGGAGGCGATCCGGCGGGTGCGGCCTCATCGGGTGGACACTGCCAGCGGCGTGGAGAGCGCGCCGGGGGTGAAGGACGCCGCGAAGCTCCGCGCCTTCGTGGCGGCGGTGCGCGCGGCGGACGAAGGGTCGACTCGCGCCGAGAACGTGTAAGATCCCGCCTTCCATGCGCGAGACCCTGTCCCTGCCTCCGGGCTTCGATCCGGTCACCGGGCGCTTCGGGCGCTTCGGCGGCCGCTTCGTCGCCGAGACCCTGGTGCCCGCCCTCGACGAGTTGACCCAGGCCTTCTTCCAGGCCTGGTCCGACCCGAAGTTCCACGCCGAGCTCGATCTGCGGCTCCGCGACTACGTCGGGCGCGAGACGCCGCTCTACCACGCCGAGCGCCTCTCCGAGGCGGTGGGGGCCCAGGTCTGGCTGAAGCGCGAAGACCTCGCGCACACCGGGGCCCACAAGGTGAACAACACCGTGGGCCAGGTCCTCCTGGCCAAGCGGATGGGCAAGACCCGCGTCATCGCCGAGACCGGCGCCGGCCAGCACGGCGTGGCGACGGCGACGGCCTGCGCGCTCTTCGGGCTGCCCTGCGAGGTCTTCATGGGCGCCGAGGACGTGCGCCGGCAGGCGCCGAACGTGAAGCGCATGGAGCTCCTGGGCGCGAAGGTCCACGCGGTCCAGAGCGGCTCGCGGACGCTGAAGGACGCGATGAACGAGGCCCTCCGGGACTGGGTCACGAACGTGGAGACCACCTACTACTGCGTGGGGTCCGCGGCGGGTCCGCATCCGTACCCGCTCATCGTGCGCGAGCTGCAGGCGGTGGTCGGGCGCGAGGCCCGCGAACAGTGCCTGGCCCAGCACGGCAAGCTGCCCGACGCGGTGCTCGCGTGCGTGGGCGGCGGCAGCAACGCCATCGGCATCTTCGCCGGGTTCCTCCTCGACGAGGTGGACCTGGTGGGCGTCGAGGCGGCGGGCGAGGGCCTGGAGGGCAAGCACGCCGCTCCGCTCAACGCAGGCAAGGCGGGCGTGCTCCACGGGGCGCTGAGCTACCTGCTGCAGACCCCGGACGGCCAGATCGGCGAGGCGCACTCGATCAGCGCCGGCCTCGACTACCCCGGGGTGGGCCCCGAGCACAGCTACCTGCTGGAGAAGAAGCGGGCGCGCTACGTCGCGGCGACCGACGCCGAGGCGCTGGCGGCGTTCCAGCAGCTCACGCGCCTCGAGGGGATCATCCCCGCGCTGGAGAGCGCCCACGCGGTGGCCGCGTGTGGCCCGGTGGCCGAGTCGCTCCGAGCTCGCGGGGTGACCGATCCCACGCTGCTGGTCTGTCTCTCGGGTCGCGGCGACAAGGATCTCGACACCGCGCTGGAGCTCATCGGCGCGCAGGACGGAGGAGCCCACTGATGGGTCGCATCGCCGAAGCCATGGCGCGCGCGGAGAGCGAAGACCGCGCGGCGCTGATCATCTACCTCTGCGGTGGCGATCCCTCGCTCGCGGCGACGCCGGCGTTGATCCAGGCGGCCGCCGAGGGCGGCGCGGACATCGTCGAGCTCGGGGTGCCCTTCAGCGATCCCACCGCCGACGGCCCCGCCATCCAGAAGGCCAGCGAGCGAGCCCTGGCCGGGGGCGCGACCATGGCGGGCCTCCTCGCGGTCGTGGAGCAGGTGCGCGCCGCGGGCTGCGAGGTGCCCATCCTGCTCTTCGGCTACTACAACCCGATCCTCGCCATGGGCGAAGCGGCGCTCTGCGAGCGCGCGGCGAAGGCCGGGGTGGACGGGCTCCTGGTGGTCGACCTGCCGCTGGAGGAGGCGCCGCCGCTCCGCGAGCAGTCGGCCCACGCGGGGCTCGACTGGGTGCCGCTGGTGGCGCCGACCACCGGCCTCGACCGGGCCGAGGCCATCGGGGCGACGGCCACGGGCTTCGTGTACTCGGTGTCGATGACCGGCGTGACCGGGTCGGCGGCGACGAACCTGGCCAGCGCCGCCGATCGGGCGGCGGAGCTGGCGAAGGCGACCGGGCAGCGGATCGCCGTCGGCTTCGGCATCCGCGAGGCGGCCGACGCGGCGGTGGTGGCCGCCCAGGCGGCCGGCGTCGTGGTGGGTAGCGCGGTGGTGCGCACCATCGAGCGGGAGGGCGAGGACGCCGCGCCGGCGGTACGCGATCAGGTCGCGGCGCTGGCCGCCGGCTGCCGTCGCTGAGCGCGGGGCGTCAGTCCTCGGGGGGCGGGAGCAGGCTGTCGCGGCGGAAGCGCTCGACGGACATGTCGATGAAGCTCTTGATGCGCGGGGCCAGGAGCGCCCGGCCGAGGTAGACCAGGCGCACGTCGCCGAAGGGCGCCTGGAACTCGGGGAGGACCACCTCGAGGAGCCCGGCCTCGACCAGCGGCTTGGCGGCGAAGGTGGGCAGGTTGACGATCCCGCTGTCGGCCACCGCCAGCCGCCGCGCGGTGGGCAGGTGGTTGACCCGGAGGCGGCTGTGGATGGCCAGCCACCGCGGGTGTCCATCGACGACGAAGAGCCAGCGGCTGGCGCTCTGGACCGGGAGCAGCGCGATGCAGTCGTGCTTCGCCAGGTCGTTGGGGTGCCGCGGGCGACCCCGGGCCTCGAGGTAGCTGGGGCTGGCGCAGTAGCTCATCGAGGCCGGCCCGAGCTGGGTGGCCACCAGGGCGCTGTCGCTCATGGCGCCGACGCGGAAGGCGAGGTCGAAGCCCTCCTCGATGAGGTCGACCTTCCGCTCGGTGAGCAAGAGCTCGACGTCCACCGCCGGGTACTCGCGCTGATAGTCGTGGACCAGGTCGGCCAGGAAGGCCTCGCCGAAGAGCGGGTCCGCGGTGATGCGCAGGGCGCCGCGCACCGGGCCGCCGGTCTCGGCGATCGACTGGTTGGCCTCGTCGGCCATGCGCACGATCTCGGCGCAGCGGCTGGCGTACGACTTGCCGACCTCGGTCAGGCGGGTGCCCCGCGGCGTGCGCTGTACGAGCCGGACGCCCAGCTCGCTCTCCAGCGCGGCGATGCGTTGCGCGACGGTCTGCCGCGTGATGCCCAGGGTCTCGGCGGCGGCGGTGTAGCTCAGCTCGGTCGCGACGGCCGCGAAGAGCCGCATGTCGTCGATGCGCACGGCCGGAGTGTGCCGACCTCGCCGCGCAGAGCAAGCGTCACGTGGGGCGCGTGAGGATCTCGCAGCCGTCGCGGGTGACCAAGAGGGTGTGTTCGAATTGGGCCGCGAGGGATCCGTCGGGGGTGCGCAGGGTCCAGCCGTCGTCGTCTTCGACGAGCTCCGGGGAACCGAGGACCAGGATGGGCTCCACGGTGAGCGCCATCCCCTCGCGGAGCCGGACCCCGCGGTTCGGCGCGCCGAAGTGATCCACGTGGGGCGCCTGGTGCATCTTGCGGCCGATGCCGTGGCCGCCGACCACCCGGACCACGGCGCATCCCTCGCGTTGCGCCAGGGTCTCCACCGCGTGGCCGATGTCGCCCAGGCGGGCTCCGTGGCGCACCTGGGCGATGCCGGCGTCGCGACACCGGCGGGCGACGTCGAGGACGTGGGCGGCCTCCGGGCTGGGCTCGCCGAGGACGAAGGTGGCGCAGGTGTCGCCGTGCCAGCCGTTCAGCTCGCTGGTGACGTCGACGGAGACGAGCTGGCCCTCGGCGAGGACCTGCGGTCCGGGGATCCCGTGGCAGGCGACGTCGTCGATGCTCACGCAGACCGCGCCCGGGAAGCCGTGGTAGCCGAGCTGGGCGCAGCGGGCGCCTCGCTCGGCGGTGTCCGCGCGGACCAGGGCGTCGATCGCGGCGCCGGTCATCCCCGGCCGCAGCGCGCGGCCCACGCGCTGCAGGGTCTGGGCGGCCACGGCGCCGGCGGCGCGCATGGCGGCGACCTGGCGGGTCGAGAGGAGCTCCATGCGCGGCACGGTGACGGTCGTGGGGAACGGGATCCAATACCGATTCGGTATCGGGCCTCGCGCCGATCCCCGTGGCATGCTGCGGGCGGTGAGCCTGTCGCAGATCGAGTACTTCGTCGCCGTCGCGGAGGAGGGGCACATGGGCCGCGCGGCGCGACGGGCCCACGTGTCCCAGCCGCCGCTCTCCCGGCAGATCCGAGCGCTGGAGGACGAGCTGGGCACCACGCTCTTCGAGCGCACCGCCCGCGGCATGCGCCTCCTGCCCGCCGGCGAGCGCTTCCTCGCCCACGCGCGGACGATCCTGCAGGCGGTGGACGCCGCCCGGGCGAGCGTCCACGGTCCGCCTCTCTAGGCAGGACGCGAAGAACTCGCCCTGCGGGCTCATCCTTCGGCGCCCAGCTCGGCACCGCGATTGCAACTCCCGGGGGCATGCGTGTCACCGTGTGCCTTGCCCTGATCCCGCTCGCCGGCTGCTTCTTCTTCCATGGGGGGACCGACGACGAACCTCGTGACGAGGGCGTCGTGCCCGACGCGGGCCCGGTGGACTGGGGCGGACCGCTGCCCGTCGACGCGGCGCCGCGGCCCGTCGACGCCGCGCCGTCGTTCCCGGACGCCGGCACTTGCCGGCCCGTCACCGGGCTGCGGATGGCGTGCGTCGGCGCCGATCCCGCGAGCTTTCGGCAGCCGGGCTACCTGATCACCGTGGACGACTGCCACTGCGGCGGGGAGCTGGTCTGCCAGGTCTTCCGGGACGAAGGGGGGCAGGTGGAGCTGGACGTCGCGATCTGCGGCGAGGGCGAGTGCCGGGCCTGCACCGGTCCCTCGGAGGTCTTCTGTCCCCTGACCACCGGGGGGCCGCACATCCTCGAGCGCCGCGGGTCGCAGGCGCACTTCGCGATGGACCTGCCGCCCGACGACGGCGACCGCTGTCAGTCCGTCGGGTCCCTCGGCGGCGGGCTCTGCGAGTTCCCGGGGTCGACCTGGGAGGCCGAGGAGCTCTGCCTGCCTTCGGGCGAGCTCCGGGCGGGGACCCAGGTCGCCCTCACGCTGCGGGGCACGACCTCCTGCGTGTACGAGCCCGGGCCCTGCGACGTGGTCCTGGACGACGCGGCAGGGACCCTCCGGGTCCAGCCGCGGGTCCGGAGCTGCGACGAGGGCGGGCCGACCTGGCCCTGCGGTGGGGGGTCGGGCTCCCTGGAGCAGGTGTGCTGGACGCCGCCGCTGCGGGCCCGGGAGGGCGGCTATCGGCTCCTCGTGAACGACCGGGAGGTGGGCGCCCTGGCCGTCGGGGACGCGCTCCCGGGCGGGTGCTCGACGCTGGCGCCCTGAGCGGAGCGGGGACGCCGCGCGACCCCCCCGAGGGGGTTCAGGGGGCCGTGCTGAAGCAGGTCTGCAGTCCCTGGACCTCGACGTCGGGGTTCGCGGTGGCCAGGCGGCAGGCGTCGCCGAAGAGCTCCAGCTCGCCGGCCTCGCGGTCCCGCCACTGCCAGCCGTCGGTGGCGTCCTCGGGGACCGGCAGGCCGTTCACGAGCACCTGGACCAGCCGGGTGTCGTCGGGGACGAAGTCGGTGACCAGGAGGCAGCGGCCCACCGACGCGGTGATCTCGTCGAAGGCGGCCTCGAGGTCCGCCCGCTCGCGCACGTCGTAGAAGCGCCGGCTCGCGCCTTCCGGGCGCGGGCGGCCGCCGGCGACGGCCATCTCGTCGAGGACGTCGGCGAGGTCGGGGCGGGTGGGGTCGTCGAAGCCGACCACGAAGACCGGGATGTCCTCGGCGATGTCGCTGATGACCCGCAGGGCCCGCTCGTCGTCGAGGCAGTTGATGCGCCCGAAGGTCGGGTCCAGGCAGCTCGCCGGGGTGCCGGCGCAGCGGCAGGAGCCGAGGGGTCCGGGGGGCGGGTTGCAGTTGGGGCCGCCGTCGGTCGCCAGGACGATGAACTGGGGGACGTCCTCGCGGGTGCTGGCGCGGAGCGCGTCGGCGGCGACGATGAGGGCATCGACGGTGGGGGTGCCGCCGAAGGGTCCGGTGTCCCGGAAGACGCGCGCGATGGCGTTCACCGCGGTGGGGCCGACCGGGACCTCGACGACCTCGGGGACCCGGCAGGCCTCCTCGGCCTCCAGGGTGGGGCCGGGGTCGAAGAAGTCGGGGAAGAACTTGGCGCCCGGCTCGATCAGCGGCTCGGCGCGCAGGGAGCCGTCGAGGACGTCCCCCAGCACGACCCAGCGCGAGCTGGCGGGGGTGGGCGGGGTCAGCCCGTCGAGGCCGAGGTTCATCGAGGTCGAGCGGTCGATGGTGAACATCACCTCGGCCGGCCGCGGCGTGAGCGGGAAGGGCACGTCCATGCAGGCGTCGAGGAGGGAGAGGTCCGGCGGCATGTCCTGGGGCATGTCGTCGGGCATGTCGAAGGGCATGTCCGGGAGGTCGGCGTCGACGCTGGCGTCCTCGTCGACCTCGGGGACGAGCAGGCCGGTCTTGGAGCCACAGGCAACGAGGAGGAGGGCGACGAAGAAGCTGAGGAGGCGCGACACGCCGGACACGCTAGCGAATGCTGGTCCGCTTGTCGCCAGCGGGTCGTGCGCGGGTCCCCGGGGGCCGTCCGGGGACCCGGCGCGAGGGTGGAACACTGCACTGGGTGAGATGCCGTGGGGCGGACCCTCGGGGCGGTGCGATCCGCCACGGGAATCGTCCGTTTTCGGGGGCGCTTCGTCGGCACGGCGAGTGCACTGAGGGTGGGTGTCCCGAGCCCATCGGGGCGACACGATTCACCCGAGAAAAACACAGGAGAACTCGCAATGAACTGGGATCAGATCGAAGGTAACTGGAAGCAGCTCCGGGGTCGCATGAAGTCGAAGTGGGGCAAGCTCACCGACGACGACCTCGACGTCGCCGCCGGCAAGCGCGACCAGCTCGCCGGCCGGATCCAGGAGCGCTACGGCATGAAGAAGGACGCCGCCGAGCGCGAGCTCGACCGCTTCATCGGCTCGCTCTGAGCCTCGCGCTCCGCGCGGGCCGGGACGCCGGTCCGCGCGCGAAGGAGCCAGGGAGACCGAACGGGCCGCGCCTTCAGGCGACGGCCCTTCCGCCGTTGGACGAGGTGTCCTTGGGCGGGATGCGATCCATCGCGCGCTCGGCGAGCGCGGTGATCGTGAGCGAGGGGTTCACGCCGGGGTTGGCGCTCATCGCCGACCCGTCGACCACGTAGAGGCCCTCGTAGCCGAAGACCCGGTGGTCCTTGTCGATGACGCCTTCGCTGGCGTCCTTGCCCATGCAGCAGCCGCCCAGGATGTGCGCGGTGGAGGGGACCCCGAGGAGGGTCTCGCTGAACATGGTCGCGGCGACGCCCTTCACCTTCTGGGCGAAGCGTCGGGCGAGATCGGTGGCCTCGGGCATGAAGGCCTTGGGCGCCTCGGTGCCCTCGTCGAGCTCGGTGACCATGCCCTCCCGGAACCCGGTGAAGGCGTTGCGGCCGAGGCGCATGGTCAGGGTGCCCTCGAGGGTGCGCATGTAGAGCAGGATCTGGCTGGCCCGGGCGTAGTCCTTGACGGTCATCGCCTTGGCCCAGCGCAGCGGATGGCGCGCGAACCCGCGGACGGCGCCGGCGAGGCGGCTGCCCAGGGTGCTGCCCGGCGCGTGCGGCAGGGTCATCAGGCGGAAGAAACCGCTGCCCTTGCCGTAGCGCACCGGCTCGATGTGGCTGTGCTCGTCGGTGTGCAGGATCGAGGTGATGGCCACGCCCTTGGAGAAGTCTTCCTCGGCCTCCGGGGCGATGACGCCGAAGAGGGCCTCGGAGTTCGTGCGCACCATCTTGCCGAGCTGGTTGGAGAGCCGCGGGAGGGCGCCCGGGTCCTGCTTCAACTTGAGGAGGAGGGGCAGGGTGCCCATCACGCCGCCGCTGAAGACCACCTGGTCGGCGGTGAAGGTGCGCTTGGCGCCGCCGCCGAACGCGGGCTTGGTCTCCACGACGTAGCCGCCGCCCTCGCGCTCGCGGACGGTGGTGACCTCGGTCTCCGGCTCGATGACGCAGCCCTTGCGCTCGGCGAGGTAGAGGTAGTTGCGGTCCAGGGTGTTCTTGGCGCCGACGCGGCAGCCGGTCATGCACGCGCCGCAGTGGGTGCAGCCCACGCGGTCCGGACCCTCGCCGTCGAAGTAGGGGTCGGGGACCTTCACGCCGGGCTTGCCGAAGAAGACGGCGACCTCGGTGGGGTGGAAGTGCTCCTTGCGGCCCATGTCCTCGGCGATCTCCTCCAGGATCTCGTCGCCGCGGGTCTTCACCGGGTTCTCCGCGCTGCCCAGCATGTGCCGGGCGGTCTCGTAGTAGGGCACCAGCTCCGCGCGCCAGTCGGCCAGGTGCGCCCAGCTCTTGGCCTGGAAGAAGCCGAGCTTGGGGGTGGGCAGGGTGTTCGCGTAGACCAGCGAGCCGCCGCCGACGCCGACGCCGTGGAAGATGGTGACGTGCTCCATGAAGGACATCTGGAAGATCCCCTTCAGGCCCGCGGCGGGCATCCACAGCCACTTCTTCAGGTCCCAGTTGCTCTTGGGGAAGTCGCCGGGCTCGTAGCGCTTGCCCTTCTCCAGGACGCAGACGCGGTAGCCCTTCTCGCTGAGCCGGAGCGCCGAGACGCTGCCCCCGAAGCCAGAGCCGATGACGAGGAAGTCGTAGTGCATCGAGGAGCGAGGTTAGAGGCACTCGGTGCCGAGGTCGACCGGCCAGACGGCCGAGACACGAAGGGCGCTCACTCTCCGGCGGCGGCCTGCTCGATCATCGTCACCATGCCGTCGTCGACACGGCGGTAGTGGGCGACGCGCACGTCCAGAGGGAGATGCGCGGCGCGGCGGAGGGCGCGCCCGATGGCGTCGGCGATCCACACCGGCGAGTTCCCGAAGACGCCGCCGCCGAGGAAGGTCAGCCAGACGACGCCGCTGCCCCGGCCGTCCTCGCGGTCCTGGGCCGCGGCCAGCAACGTGGCCTCGTAGGCGCCGTCGAGGACCAGCTTGGCCAGGCCGCGCCAGCGCGCGAGCGAGCCCGGCGAGTAGCCGCAGGAGAGCGCGGAGCAGAAGGCCTGGGAGACGTGCCGGGGCGCGTCGGGGGGCTGGAAGCGGCTGGCGAAGGTCACCGCGCAGCGGGACTGGATGCCGACGCGGAGCCCGCCCATGAGGTCGTCGCGATCGAGGGTCTCGAGGGCGGCGTTCAGGGGCTCGAGGCGCGCGTCGTCGGAGAAGGTGTAGCCGTTGCGGACCTCGACCTTCGTTCCCGCGTCACCGAGGGCGCGGAGGACGCCCGCCAGGCCGTTCAGCTGGTGCTGCGCCGTCTGCCCGACGTGCTCGCCGACCGGCGCGAAGTAGTTCCGGTACACGGTCGCGGCGGCCGCGGCGAGGGAGCACGCCGGACCCTGGGTGGGGTCGTGGGCGTAGCCGGTGACGCCGTCCTCGGGGGTCGTGTCGGGGCCAGGGAACTCCAGGCAGTTGAACTGCGAGGCGGCCTGGAACATCGCGCCCTCGTGGGCGGCGTGGAGCTCGAGGACGTCGCCGATGGCCACGTGCGCGTGGCGCAGCGTGCCCGGGGCGAAGCCCTCGCTCCGCTCCCGGAGCGCGTGGAGCGTGGGGGTGGCGAAGGTGCCGACGCCGAAGCGCCGGCCCGTGGGCAGGGCGACGAGCTCCTCGCCTTCGACCGCGAAGCGGCTGCGGGTCTCCGCCCAGGTGGTCTCGGGGAAGCCGAAGAGGTCTTGGAACCAGGTGCTCACCGCCCCGAGGGTACACGCCGCTCAGACGAGCTGGCGGCGGGCGACGTTGGCGACCAGCGCATCGATCAGGCCGCCGGCGCGATTCGACGCGATTCGACGCGGGGCGCAGCCGGGGGCCGGCCGTGATAGAACGCCCCAAAGGGGTCACACGACGATGAGCGAGAGCCTGGAGCGGCGCCTCGAGCGCCTCGAGCTGCTGTACGAAGTGGGCATCGCCCTGTCCGCCGAGGACGACAAGGACCGGCTGGTGGAGCGGATCCTCTTGGAGGCCAAGAAGCTCTGCAACGCGGACGGCGGGACCCTCTACCTGCGCACCGAGGACGACCAGCTGCGCTTCGCCATCATGCGCACCGACTCGCTGGGGATCGCGCTGGGGGGGACCACCGGCAAGCCCATCGAGTTCGCGCCGCTGCCGATGTTCGCGAAGTCCGGCGCGCCGAACGAGCACAACATCGCGACCTGCGCCGCGCTCCGGAAGGAGTCCTTCAACATCCCGGACGCCTACGACGCCACCGGCTTCGACTTCAGCGGGACCAAGCGCTTCGACGACGAGGCCGGCTATCGGTCCCAGTCGTTCCTGACCATCCCCATGGTCAACCACCAGGACCGGGTGATCGGGGTGCTCCAGCTCCTGAACGCCAAGGACCCCGAGACCGGCGCGGTGGTGCCCTTCCGCGAGGAGGAGCAGCGCATCGTCGAGGCGCTCGCCTCCCAGGCCGCGGTGGCCCTCGATAACCAGCTCCTGCTGGAGGGACAGAAGGCGCTCCTCGAGGCGTTCATCCAGATGATCGCCGCGGCCATCGACTCCAAGTCGCCCTACACCGGGGCGCACTGCGAGCGGGTGCCGGTGCTGACGCTGATGCTCGCCCAGGCGGCGGTGGCCGCCGACGAGGGGCCCTTCGCCGAGTTCACGCTCACCGAGGAGGAGTGGTACGAGCTGAAGATCGCGGCCTGGCTCCACGACTGCGGCAAGGTGACCACGCCGGTCCACGTGATGGACAAGGCGACCAAGCTGGAGACCATCTTCGACCGGATCGAGATGGTGAAGACCCGCTTCGAGGTGCTCAAGCGGGACGCCAAGATCCGCATGCTCGAGGCGCAGCTCGAGGGCGACGAGGAGGCCAAGGCGCGCTTCCAGCGGGAGATCGCCGCGCTCGACGAGGACCGGGAGTTCCTGGTCCACGCCAACGTGGGCAGCGAGTTCCTCAGCGACGAGGCGAAGGAGCGCATCCACGCCATCGGCGCGCGCCAGTACGTGGAGGGCAAGCTGAAGCGCGCGCTCCTCGACGAGGACGAGATCGAGAACCTCTGCATCTCCCGGGGCACCCTCACCGAGGAGGAGCGGCTGATCATCAACGGGCACATGGTCCAGACCATCCAGATGCTCGAGGCGCTGCCCTTCCCGCGGAACCTGCGGCGGGTGCCGGAGTACGCCGGCGGGCACCACGAGAAGATGGACGCCAAGGGGTACCCCCGGGGCATGCACGCCGGGGATATGTCGGTGCCCGCGCGGATCATGGCCATCGCCGACGTCTTCGAGGCGCTCACCGCCCAGGACCGGCCCTACAAGAAGGGCAAGACCCTCAGCGAGTCCATGCGGATCCTGAGCTTCATGAAGCGGGACAACCACCTGGATCCGGAGCTCCTGGACCTCTTCGTCCGCAGCGGGGTCTACAAGGACTACGCGGAGAAGTACCTGCCCGACTCGCTCATCGACGAGGTCGACGAGGAGTCCATCCTGACCACCCAGCCCAAGGCCTTCGAGGATCTCGAGGAGGGCCTGCGCGCGCGGCGGAAGCGGACCTTCCTGCCCGAGTACGAGCCGCTGCGGCGCTCGGTCATGGGCGAGACCCGGGACGGCGACGAGCCGGACATGCCGGAGCAGATCCGCGAGGCCGCCAAGTCGGCCTGAGGATCCGCCGGGGGCGGGCTCCGGCTCGAAGGACCAGCCGGGGTCTTCAGCCGAGGCCCAGGGCGCGGCGGAGCCAGAGCAGCACGAACCAGGAGACGACGAGCACCGGGACGCCGATCACCACCAGCCGCAGGACGGTCTTGGCGGGGAGGGCGCCGGCCTCGTGCTCCCCGAGGACCCGCGCGCCGGTGGCGGCGCGCTCGGGATCCACGGCGCGCTCGGGATCCGAAGTGCGCTTCGTCTCCACGGCGCGCTCGGGATCCCAAGTGCGCTTCGTCTCCGCGGCGCGCGCCTGGGCTCCCTCGGCCGCGTCCTCCGCGGGGTCGGTCATCGCTCCAGGAAGGGGTAGCGCCAGTCGGTCGGGGGCAGGAGGTTCTCCTTGATCGACCGCGGCGAGATCCAGCGCAGGAGGTTCCAGGGCGCGCCGGCCTTGTCGTTGGTGCCGCTGCCGCGGCCGCCGCCGAAGGGCTGCTGGCCGACCACCGCGCCGGTGGGCTTGTCGTTGATGTAGAAGTTGCCCGCCGCGTGGCGCAGGTGCTGGCGCGCCTGGGCCACCGCCTGCCGGTCGTGGGAGAAGACGGCGCCGGTCAGCGCGTAGGGACCGGTGGTGTCCACCACGTCCAGGATGTCGTCCCAGCCGCCATCGTCGTAGACGTAGGAGGTGACCACCGGGCCGAAGATCTCCTCGCTCATCAGGCGGTGCTTCGGGTCGTCCACGCGGACGAAGGTCGGGTCCACGAACCAGCCCTTCGTGCGATCGGCGGTGCCGCCGAAGAGGACCTCGCCCTCGCGCTTCGCCAGCTCCTGGTATCCGGTGATCTTGGTGAAGGCGGCCTCGTCGATCACCGCGCTCATGAAGGCCTTGGGATCCCGGACGTCGCCGACGACCACCTGCTCGAGTTCGGCGCGGACCCGATCGCGGACCGGCTCGTAGAGCGACTTGGGCAAGTACACGCGGGACGCCGCGGAGCATTTCTGGCCCTGGTACTCGTAGCCGCCGCGGACGATGGCGGTGGCCACCTGCTGCGCGTCGGCGCTGGGGTGCACCAGGATGAAGTCCTTGCCGCCGGTCTCGCCCACGATGCGCGGGAAGGAGCGGTAGGTCTCCAGACGCTCGGCGACGCCCTTCCAGAGCTTGCGGAAGGTGCCGGTGGACCCGGTGAAGTGGATGCCGGCCAGGTGCGGGCTGGCGAGGCAGGCCTCGCCCTGGACCGGGCCGTCGCCGGGCACGAGCTGGATCACCCCGTCGGGGAGGCCGGCCTCGCGCAGGAGCTCCAATACGTGCCACGCGCCGAGCATCGAGGTCATGGCCGGCTTCCAGAGGACCACGTTGCCCATCAGCGCCGGAGCGGTGGGCAGGTTGCCGGCGATGGCCAGGAAGTTGAACGGCGTGACCGCGAGCACGAAGCCCTCGAGGGGGCGGTAGTCGGTCTGGTTCCAGGTCTGGGCCGAGGACTGCGGCTGGATCTGGTGGAGCTGTCGGGCGAAGTGGACGTTGAAGCGCAGGAAGTCGATGAGCTCGCAAGCGCTGTCGATCTCCGCCTGGTGGGCGGTCTTGGACTGGCCGAGCATGCAGGCCGCGTTGATGCGCATGCGCCAGGGACCGGCGAGGAGCTCGGCGGCGCGCAGGAAGATGCCGGCGCGGTCGTCGAAGCTCATGCGCTGCCAGGCCGGCGCGGCGCGGAGCGCGCCGTCGATGGCTCGTTGCACGGTGGCCGCGCTGGCGTGGTGGACCTCGGCCAGCACGTGCTGGTGGTCGTGGGGCATGGTGACCGCGGTGGTCTTCTCGCCCTTCACAGCCTGGCCGTCGACGAAGGCGGGGATCTCCAGCCGTTCCTCGGCGAGGGTCGCGCAGGCCGCGTCCAGGGCCTTCCGGTCGCGGGAGCCGGGCACGTACTCGCGGACCGGCTCGTTGCTGGGGGTGGGGACCTGGGTGATGGCGTCGACCATGGCGGCGAGCCTAGTACGCTGGCCCCGGGCGCCGCTGCGCTAGCTCACGACGCGCCGCGTCGTCCGACGCAACTCAGTGGAGTTCGGCGGGCTGCGCCGGGCCCTCGGGCGCGATAGCCTCGCGCCATGAGCAAGCGGGTATTGGTCACCGGAGCGACGGGCGGCATCGGGCGGGCAGTAGTGGCGGCGCTGGCCGAGGCCGGCTGCGAGGTCTTCGCCTCGGGCCGCGACGTCGAGGCGCTGCTCGGACTCTCGCGGGGCCGGGCGCAGGTGCGCTCGCTGGAGCTCGACGTGACCTCGGAGCGGTCCATCGCGTCGGCGCGGGCGGAGATCCTGAGCCACACCGGGGGCTACGGCGTGGACGCCATCGTGCACGCGGCCGGCGTGGTGGAGCTGGGCCCGCTGCTCACGATCACCGACGGCGCGCTGCGGCGACACTTCGAGGTCAACGTGGTGGGCTTCGCCGCGGTCACCCGCGCGTTCCTGCCCGAGATGAAGCAGCGCCGCGCGGGCCGGGTGGTGGCGGTGGCCAGCGTGCTCGACCGGATCACCTTGGCCACCCACGGGGCCTACGGCGCGTCGATGCACGCGCTTCGGGGGCTCTGCGAGGCGTGGCGGCTGGAGCTGGACCTCTTCGGCGTCGACGTGACCCTGCTCGAGCCGGGCACCGTGCGGCAGACGGGCTTCGTCCGGGAGGCCTTCGGGGGGCTCGACTCGAAGCGGACCCGGGGGTCCCGTTGGATCGGGGTGATCGATCGCCTGAAGAGCTTCGAACGGGCCTTCGCCGGCCTCGGCGCGCCGCCGGAGCGGGTGGCCCAGGGCGCGGTGGCGGCGGTGACCGGTCGGCGCGCGCCCCGGCGCAAGGTCACGCCCTCCCTCGGGACCGGCGCTCAGCTCGCGGCGGCCCGGCTGCTGCCGACCCGCGTGTTCGACAACGCGGTCCGCTCGGTGCTGGGGCTGCGGCCGCGGCGCACGGCGCCCCTGACCTCGACGGTGCTCCAGGAGCGCCCGCTGGCGCTGGTGACCGGCGCCGCGGGGGGCATCGGCGCCGCGACGGTGCGGCGCCTCGCGCGGGCCGGGTACCGGGTGGTGGCCACCGACCGCGACGAGGAAGCCCTGGCGCGGCTCGACGTCGCGCTGGTCGCCGAGCAGCTCTCGGTGGAGACCGAGGTGATGGACGTGACGTCCCAGCGGGACGTGGTGCACGTCGCGCGGAAGGTCCACGAGTGGGGCGGCGATGTCGACCTCCTGGTGAACAACGCCGGCTACGCCGAGCTGGGCCCGGTGGACCTGGTGGACCTCGACGCGCTGCGCCGGCAGATCGACGTGAACGTGCTCGGGCCGATGCGCCTGGTGCGGGCCTTCGCGCCGCAGATGTGCGACCGCGGCGCCGGCCGGGTGGTCCAGGTCTCCAGCGTGGCGGGGCTGGTGGCTTTCCCTTTCATGGGCGCCTACCACGCGAGCAAGTACGCCCTGGAGGCGCTCTCGGACGCGCTCCGGCAGGAGCTGGGGTCCTTCGGGGTCGACGTGATCCTGGTCGAGCCCTCGTTCATCCGTACCGGGTTCGCCGCCGCGGCGCGGCGCACGGTGGATCCCTACCGCGAGCGCGGCGAGGTGGAGGCGTGGGCGCCGGCCTTCGAGCGGATGGAGCGCTTCATCGGCCGGCTCGACGCCGTGGGCGGCGAGGCGGAGGAGGTGGCGGAGGCCATCTTCGTCGCCGCGCGGGCCGCCGAACCCCAGGCGCGCTACGCGACGCCGTGGTCGGCGGAGCTCACCGCCCGGGCCATCCCCTGGGTCCCGGAGGCCGTGCGCGACCGCTTGATCGGCGAGCTCTTCGATCTGCGCGCCATCGGGCGCGAGCTCACCAGCTGACGTTGCGCCCGCGCTCGAGGGTCGGGTCGGCGCCGAGCTCCTCGAGGACCTCGTCGGCCCGCGCCTCGAGCCCGCGGGCAGCGTCGAGGTCGCCGGCGCGCCGTTCGGCGGCGGCGAGGGCGAGCTCCGTCTTGGCGCGCTCGTAGGGATCACCGACGCCCTCGGCCAGGAGCTGGGCCAGGGCGACCCGCGCCTCCCGCGGGCTCTGCAGGCGCGCGCGCGCCCGGGTCGCCAGAGCGCGCTCGGCGCCGGTGGCCGCCGCCTCGAGCTGCTCCAGGGCCTCGCGCGCGGCGTCCTTCTCGCCCGCGGCGAGGTGACAGCGGAGGAGCACGTCCCAGGTCTCGGCGACGTCCATCGAGCCGCCGGCCGAGCGCTCGCGCGATTCGTCGGCGGCGGCGCGGGCGTCGGCCCAGCGTCGGTCGTCGGCCGCGATCATCGCCAGGTTGTTCCAGGCGATCTGCCCGGCGCGCAGGGCCCCGTGGGCGTCCGCCAGGCGCGCCGCTTCGGCGGTGTGCGCGCGGGCCAGCGCCAGGAGGCCCCGGTTGGTGAAGCAGACGCCGAGGTTGATGTGGGCGCGCATGGTCCCGAACACGTCCTGGGCCTGGCCGGAGAGGCCGAGGTCGCGGAGGTTGGTGGCGAGCTGTCCGTCCCAGTCGCCGGCGCGGAGCTGGTTGGCGCCGAGCTTGCCGCAGAGGCGCGCCTGGAACGCGGGGGTGTCGACCTGACCGGCGATGGCCAGGGCCTCCATGCCCAACGCGATGCCCGCGTCGTTGTCGCCCATGAGGTAGCCGAGCACCCAGCCCTTGCTGGAGAGGAGCTCGGCCAGCTCCTCGGGATCGGGCGTCGCGCCCAGGAGGGCGATGGCCTCGTCGAGGAGCGCCAAGGCGTCGGTGGAGCGGCGCTGGTCGATGCGGACCTGCGCCTCCAGCCGCTTCATCCGCGCCCGGAGCACGTGCCGGTCGGGGTCCGCTGCGAGGAAAGCGGCGCCCGCGCGCTCCAGGGCCGTGGTGGGCGCGCTGTGCTGCTCCAGCGTCGCCAGGTCGGCCAGCACCGCGGCGCGGTCGATGGCCTCGGGGACCTCGGCGCTCAGCTCGAGGGCGCGCGCGAGCAGCTCGTGGGCCTCGGGGGCGTCGCAGGCGGCGGCGCGCCGTCCGGCCTCGGCGGTGCCGTAGGCCGCGCGCTCTCGCTGGCCGGCGCTCAGGGCCAGCTCGGCCATCCACGCCTGGACCCCGTGGCTCTGGTCGCGGCACTCCCGGGCCAGCCAGCGCACCGCCCGCTCGAGGGTGCCTTCGGTCTGCCCGGTGATGGCGATGCGCTCCAGGGCCGGGTCGCCCAGGGCCACCCAGGGCTCGAGGCGCGCGGACGCGTGGCGCACCGGGACGATCAGGTTCGCCAGGCTGGGGATGGCGTCCGGGGCCGAGGCGGTCGCGGCGACGTCGGCCAGGGCGCGCCCCGGGACGTGCCGGCCCCCGAAGATCCGCGCCGCGCCCAGGATGGCGCGGGCCTCCTCGCCCAGCGCCTCGATCCCCGCCGCGCGGGGGTCGATGGCGTCGTGACAGGCCCAGGTCACCAGCGGCGCGGGGGCGGTGCCCAGCACGCGCACCGCCCGCTCGGGGTTGGCGGCGCCCGCGCGCTCGGCGATCTCCAGCGCTTCGGCGGTGGTCGGAGCGGCGACCCGGATGCGCGGGTCCCCTTGGCGCCCGTGTTGGCCCGCGAGCACCACCCGGACCCCCGTCGCCGCGAGGCGCCGGAGCACGTCGTCGCTGGCCCCGTCGAGGTGGTCCGCGTCGTCCACCAGCAGGGCCAGCGGGCGGCCCGGCGGGCGCAGGGCCTCCATCACGCGGAAGCACTCCATGCGGGTGGCGTGGGTCACCGGGTGACCCGCGCCGAGGAGCGCGCCGGCGAGGGCGACCTTCGCCGCCTGCAGGCCGCGGGTGTCCAGTCGGTCGATGGTTCCCACGAGGCGCTCGGCGGCGGCCCACGCGGGGAGCCCGAAGCCCTCGGTCAGGTCCAGGGCCAGGGCCGCCAACACCTCGAGGGGCGGCGCGGCGAGCCCCCGTCGGGCCGTCGTCCGGGCCACCACCACGTCGTCGTGGGCGAGCTGCTCGGCGTGCCAGTCGAGGAGGCGGGAGAGCCCCACGCCGCGCGGCCCGACCAGCCAGGTGGGGCCGGCCTCGGGATCCTGCGCGCGTAGCGCCGCGAGCTCCGCGTCCCGGCCCACGCGGGCGATGGCGCTGCGGGCGGTGGCCGCGGTGGCCGGCGCCGTGCGCCGACGGGTACGCCGGGTCGAGCGGAGGGTGTCGGTGGCGGCCAGGGCCTCGCCGAACTCGGTGGCCATGAGCGTCGCCGAGCGCCGCAGAGGCATCGCCGGGGTCGCGGTGGAGGGCGGCCCGTCGCGCAGCACGGTGAGCGCGTCGGTCGCCTCGAGCCAGGCCCGGCGGGCCGCGGCCGCGCTGGCCGGGCGCGCCTCCGGGTCCCGCGCGATCATCCGCTCGACCAGCGCGCAGGCGGCGTCGCCCAGGAGAATCCCCGGCCGGGGGCTGAGCGGGAGGGGCTCGCCGTGGAGGGTCCGCTGGATCACCTCGGTGGAGTCCCCGCCCCCGTGGGGCGGGTAGCCGGCGATGAGCCGGTAGAGCAGGGCGCCGGCGCCGTAGATGTCCGCGCGGGGTCCGACGCCGCCGGCGCCGAGGGCCTGCTCGGGGCTCAGGTAGCCCGGGGTGCCGGCGACCAGCGCTCGGCGGCTCGCGTCCCGGGACCGGCGGTCGTCGCTCATCGCGAGGCCGAAGTCGGTCAGCTTGGTGCGGCCCTCCCGGTCGAGGAGCACGTTGGCGGGCGAGAGGTCCAGGTGCAGGACGCCGGCGTCGTGGGCGTAGCTCAAGGCCGCCAGGAGCTCGTCGCCGATGCGGACCACGTCGCGGGCGGCGAGGGTGTCGGCGCAGACGTCCAGGGCCCGGCCCTCGACGAGCTCGTAGACCAGGTAGGGGCGACCGTCGGCCAGCCGCCCGCGGCCTTCGAGCTGCACGATGTGCGGGTGACGGAGCCGGGCCGCGAAGCGGGCCTCGTGCAGGAGCCAGGCGGCGCGGACGCCGCCTTCGTCGGGGACCTTCACCGCGACCTGGCGACCATCGGGGCCGCGCCCCGCGAACACCGTGCCCGCCCCGCCGCGGCCCAGGGTGCGCTCCAGGCGCCAGGGCCCGATGCGCTCCCAGCGGCTCTCGTCGTTCGCGGATTCGGGCGTCACGGACCCCGAAGCGTAGACGCAAAGGCGCTGCGCACAAGCGCCCTTTCGGGAGGGTGTCGCGGGCCGTTCGACGCAATCCGAAGGAAGGCACGGGCGCCAGGGCTCGAATCGGATATGCTCACCGTCCCGGATGGCGGTTCGCGATTATCTCGACGGCTTCGTCCAGCTCCATCGGATCCCCGATCCCGAGGAGCGGCACGCCGAGTGGCGCCAAGCCTTCGCGACCCTGGCGGCCCTGGTGGCCGACCACCGACGCGCGCTGCCCCTGGAGGGGTTGGACCCCGAGGAGCTCGAGCGCTCGCTGATCCTGGCCAAGGAGGCCGGCTGGCTCGACGACGTCGACTGGCTCTCGGGCCCGGCGTCGGCGGCGGCGACCTACGAGCTCGCGTCGGCCCTGCCGCCGGGCGAGCTGAAGCGGGTGCTGGGGCGGCAGGTGCTCCGGCGGCTGCAGGTGGGCGACGCCGCGACCTTCGTGGCCCTGGCGACTCAGCTCGCCGAGGGCGGGCGGCGCGCGCTCGGCGGCGCGGCGATGCGCGCCCGGGTGGCGCTCGCGCTGGACCTCCCGATCGGCGCCGGGGCCCGGGCCGATGGCCTGGCACTGGCGCTGATCTCCCGGCGCGAGCTGAGCCGGGAGTGGCTCGCCGGCCCTTCCACCGGCTCGCTCCCTTCGCGGCGCCTCGCCGCGCGGCTCCTGGAGCGCGCGGCCCGCGAGGCGGCTCATCGCGCGGCCGAGGGCGACGATGGTGCCACCCGGGTGTTCGATATCCCGGTGGTGCGAAACGCGTGGGAGCGCCTCCTGGCCGACCGCGAGTCGTTGGTGTGGCGCCACGTGGCTGCGGCCCGCGGGCTCCTCTCCTACGCGCGGCCCGAGTTCGAGGAAGAGATCGACCGGCACCTCAGCCCGGGCCTGGGCGTGACCGAGTGGCGCCGAGCGGCGGCGTCCCTGGCGGCGAGCATCGCCTACAGCGGCGACTTCGCCCTGGCGCGGTGCCGGGAGCTCCTGAGCTCCGAGATCGCGCAGCGCGATCCGGGGATCCCGGCGGCGATGGTACAGGGCCTGCCGCGCGCGGCGGAGGCCGAACCCGACGCGGTCGAGGAGCTCCTCGAGCAGCTCGTGCGCACCGGGGGCCTGGCCTCGGCAGAAGCCTTGGTCGAGCTGCGCCGGGAACGCCTGGGCCAGGGCTTCGGGGAGTGGGCTGCGCGGACGGCCACGGCAAAGCTCAAGGCGCTGCTCAGCAAGGAGCGTCCGGGCGACGACGGCGCGGTGGCTTTGGCCATGGCGGTGAGCGAAGAACTCAACCCCGAGATCGAACGGCCGACGTTGCGGGAACAGGTGGATGCGGCCCTCGATGCCTTCGTGGAGGGGGGAGCGCTCGCGGCGAGCGCGGCGGCGATGACCACCCTCGACGCCGCCGAGCAGCGAGTCGCGCTCTTGGAGCGGTGCGAGGAGAGCTCGGACTCCGATGCGCGGGTCGTCAGCTTTCGGGCCCTGCGCGAGCTGGACATTGCGTTGCTCGAGTCGGACACCCTGGCGAACCTCATGGCGCTCGGGTCCCGGGGCGACGAGCCCGGAGCCGAGCTGAGGCCGTTGGGTGACCTCTTTCAGCGTATGACCAACTGGCTCGTGCTGCAGGAAGGGAGCGAGAGCTCCGACCGGCGCGAGGTCCAGGAGCACTTCACCTACCGGGTCCGCCGCACCCGAGCGCTCCTCCATCTCGTGGACGCCGACGGTCGGCGGGTCGACGATCGGGCCGACCTTCGGGAGCGGCGCCGGGTCACCACCGCGCAGGTGTTGCTCCGCCGGGTCGCGGAGGACCCCCCCTCGAAGCTGCGCCGCGCGACCCTCGCCGCCGCCAGCCGTGCGTGCGACGCTTTGGTGCGCGAGGAGGTGGCCGAGGTCTCCGACGTCGTCCTCGCTGCCGGCCGCGCGTCCCACGACCCGAGCGATCTCTACACCATGAGCGAGGCGGCGATGACGCCGGACCTCGAGAACGCGCTTCGGGCGTTCGCCAAACTCCAGAAGACCCTGGAGGAGAAGCGCCCTACGGGCCGTACCGTCCGCGCCGCCCTCGACGCGCTCGCGCAGTTGGCCCACGACCTCCCCGTCGCCAGCTCCCGCCGGGTCGAAGCCCTGCGGCACGGGATGCTCGACCTCGCGCGTGCTCTGGAGCCGGTCGCGGGCGCCACCTCCCTCCACGGGCTGGCCGAGCTGAGCGTGGGGGACACCCCCTTGGCCGCCCTCGAGTCGGCGGTCCAGACCCTCGCGACCCTGATGATGGGCGCGCGGCGTCGGTTGGGGGAGGCCATCCCCTACGCGAAGCCGAGCTCGGGACCCGCCGTGCGCCTCATCGACCTCTACATCGAGCGGGCCCTCCGAGTCGGCGAGGAGCGCGACCTCTCCGACGCGATCCAGTCCGCTTCCCAGTCGTTCGACGAAGAGCTGCCTCAAGGCTTCGCCCGCGTGGCCGCCATCTCCTTGGGGAACCTCGCCGCGCTGCCCATCGAGGGCGGCCAGACGCCGCGGACCAGCTTTCTCCCGGCCGCGCCCAAAGAGGCGCCGCTCCCCGCGTGGATGCCGCCCAGCCGCGTCCTCGGAGGATTCTATGTCACGCGAGCCATCGGCAACGGGGCGGTGGGGTCGGTCTTCGTGGCGCGCCGGGTCGACGCGCGCCACGACCCCACTGCCGAGCAGTTCGCGCTGAAGGTGCCCGAGTACTCCGGAGCGGCGGCCCGGACCCTCTCCGAGGACGAGTTCCTGAGTCTCTTCCGAGAAGAGGCGGGCGCGCTCTTGGCCCTGCCGAGACACGAGAACATCGCGCGGTTCGTGACCTTCGACGCCGGCGCGCGGCCCAAGCCCATCCTGGTGATGGAGCTGGTCGATGGGCCGAGCCTGGAGCGCTACGTCGACGGCGCCACGCTGGACATGCCCCGGGCCCTGGAGCTCCTCGACGGGGTCGCCGCGGGGCTCGAGGCGATGCACCGGGTCGGCGTGGCGCACCTGGACGTGAAGCCCTCCAACGTGATCGTCCGCGACCCCGACGGGATCCTCGGGCCCAAGCCGCCCGACGAGCCGGTCCTGGTGGACTTCGGGCTCGCCGGTCGCACCCTCCGGCCCGGCTGCGGCACCGCGAACTACGGCGCGCCCGAGGTCTGGGGCCACGACGAGTCGGGCAAGGCCCTCGCGCAGCCGGCCGACGTGTACGCCTTCGGCTGCCTGGCCTTCGAGCTCCTCACGCGCCGGACGCTCTTCCAGGAGACCAATGACCTGGCGACCCTCCACGCCCACTTGCAGCACGACGGGTGGCCGGAGAAGGTCGGGCGGCTGACCACCGACCCGCGGACCCAGGGCTTCGCCGAGCTCGTCCGCCGCTGCATCCGCCGCAACCCGGACGACCGCGAGAGCATGACCTCGGTGCGTCGCGCGCTGGGCCGCCTGCGCCCGGGCCTCAGCACGCTCCAGTGGCCCATCGAGGCTTGAGCGCTCAGCGGCTCCAGGGGAGGGTGGCGTTCAGGGCGTCGGCGTGGGCCTGGTGGTCCGGGCGGAGGGTGCCGGCGAAGGCGGCCCGGAGGGCCTCGGCGAAGGAGCTGGCGGTGTCGAAGCGGTCGGCGGGGGCCTTGGCCATGGCGATGCGGAGGACGTCGTCGACCGCGGCGGGGAGCCCTTCGACCAGACGCGAGGGCGCGGGCGGCAGGGTGCTCTCCACGGCGCGGAGCATGCGGGCGAAGTCCTTGCCGACGAAGGCCGGGCGACCGGTGAGCGCGCGGTAGGCGATGACGCCCAGCGAGTAGAGATCGGCGCGGGCGTCGACGTCCTCGCCGCGCGCCTGCTCGGGCGCCATGTAGGCCGGCGTGCCCACCACGTGGCCGGCGGTGAGGGTCCCCGCTTCGCCGATGAGCTTGGACACGCCGAAGTCGAGGACCTTCCACGAGCCCTCGGTGGTGAAGAAGACGTTCGACGGCTTCAGGTCCCGATGGACGATGCGCGCGCCGGCGGCTTCGTCCAGCGCGTGGGCCACCTCGGCGATCAGCTTGGCCACCTCTTCGGGGCGGAGCCGGCGCCGGGTGCGCAACATGGCCGCCAGGTCCTCGCCCCGCAGGCGCTCCATCGCGATGTAGGGCAGCGGCGACTCCGGGCCCCCGATGTCGAGGATCCCGACCACGTGTTGTGAGTCGAGGGACTCGGCGATGCGCGCCTCGCGGGCGAAGCGGGTGAAGGGATCGGACTCGGCGTAGGCCCCGCGCAGCAGGAGCTTCAGGGCCGCCGGGTCCCCGCTGTCCACGTGGCTGGCCTCGTAGATCTCGCCCATGCCACCGCGGCCGAGGAGCGGACCGAGGATCCAGGGACCGAGCCGCTGCTCGGTGAAGCGACCGGGCTCGCCGATGCCGGCGGCGCGCTCCAGCTCCTGGCGCGCTTCGCGGAGCAGGGCCTCGCGGGCGGCGACCTGGCGCACGGCGGCCTCGAGGTCCTTCACCGTGCGGTGGGTCCGGCGGAACGAGGAGTGGCCCACGAAGTAGGCGGTCCAGTAGACGAGCTGGACCGCGCCCTGCCCGAAGATCCAGACCGACCCCGGGAGGTCTTCTCCGGGGCGCATCAGGCCCCGGTCGTCGATGGCGCCGGTATAGACCGCGAGGGCGACGGCCACGTGGCCTCCGGAGCAGAGGCCGGCGGAGAGCAGCGCATAGCGCGCGGGGGAGCTCAGCGCGTGGACGAAGAGCGCCAGCGCCACCGCGCAGGGGAAGGGAGAGAAGACGCCGAAGTAGTAGACCATCGGCACCGAGCCGATGGCCAAGACGGCGGCGAGCCAACCCACGAAGGCGGGGTCGAAGCGCTCCACGTCCCGGGTGTGGACGAAGAGAGTGAGGAAGCCGAGGCCGAGGACCACCATCGCGCCGGCGGCGAGCTTGGTGGCCAGCGGGTCGGCGGGTAGGAAGAGGAGGCAGGCGACGCCCAGGACGACGACCACCAGCATGGCGGTGGCGAAGTTGTGGGTCCGGCTGGCCTCGTCCTGGCGGAGGAAGTCGCGGGAGGAGCGGACCAGGCTGGCGGTGCTGGGCGAGCCCGTGAGGTGCGTCCGGGTGCTCGTCGGCGCGGACTCACCGGTCCGGGGCTCGCTGGCGGCCGCGGGCTCGCTGGTGGGGGCCTCGCCGAGGGGGCTGGACTTCTCGGGTTCCGGGGCCGGAAAGGGGGCGGCCCCGGGCGCGGGGAGCGAGGCGCGGCTCGCCCGGGGCCGCGCGGCCATCGTGGGCTGCTCTTCCGGGAGCGAGGGATCGGACTCGCGGGCGGCGCTCAACTCACGGCTCCGCGTCGCGCCCCGGCGCCGTCACGCCCGCGTCCATCCCGACATCCCCGACACCCCATGGGAACGTCGAGCATAGCCGCCCGCGCCGGCTGCGCCCACCCCGGTCGATTCCCGCGAATCGGCTGGCGGGAGCCACGCTTTCCGTATACCCACGAAGGGTGACTGAGCGGACACTCGTCGTGGGGACCGGCGCCATCGGGGGAACCATCGCGGGCGGACTCCTCGGCGCCGGGCGCGAGGTGGTGGCGCTCTCCTCCAACGAGGGCATCGCGGCGGCCGTCCGAGCCCACGGATTCCGTCGGCGCTTCCAGGACGCGCACGACACCGCGCGCGGGCCCATCGTCACCCAGCCGAGCGAGCTCACGGGGACCTTCGATTGGATCCTCTTGGCCACGCCGCCGGACTCGGTGGTCGAGGCCGCCCAGGGGGTCGCCGCGCACCTGGCCCCTGGCGGGGCCTTCGTGGTGATGCAGAACGGGCTCTGCGAGGACCGAGTCGCCGCGGCGGTGGACCGGGACGACGCGGTGCTCGGGGCCATCGTCGGCTTCGGGGCCAGCATGCCCGAGCCGGGCCTCTTCGAGCGCACCAGCGAGGGCGGGTTCACCCTCGGCCGGATGGACGGCGGCACCGAGGACCCGCGCCTGGCGCGGCTGGAGGCGCTCCTGGCGCCGGTCGCGCCGGTGGAGCACGCCACCAACTTCCCCGGCGCGCGCTGGTCCAAGCTGGCCATCAACTGCGCCATCTCCACCCTCGGCACCCTGGCCGGGGCGCGGCTCGGCCGGGTCCTGCGGCACCAACTCGCCCGCCGCCTGGCGCTGGAGATCATGACCGAGGCGGTCGCCGTGGCGCACGCCGAAGAGGTGGCCCTGGAGAAGGTCTCGGGGACCCTGGACCTCGACTGGATCGCCCTCGATCCCCACGAGCGGCAGCGGGGCAGCATGACGCTCGTGGCCAAGCACACGCTCCTGCTCGCGGTCGGGGCCCGCTACCGCAACCTGCGGTCCTCGATGCTGGCGGCCCTCGAGCGGGGCCGGACGCCGCCGGTGGACTTCATCAACGGCGAGATCGCCACGCGCGGTCAGGCGCTGGGGATCGAGGTGCCGGTGAACACCGTGGCCAGCGCGATGGTTCACGAGCTGGCGCGCGGCGAGTCGAAGCCGGACTTCGCGCGCATCGAAGAGCTCGCGCGCCGGACCGAGCGACGCCACTCCTCGCGCCCGCCGCTGCGGGCCTGAGACGCTCGGGGCCTGCTAGGCTCGGAGCCGATGGATCGCTCTTCCTCGCTCTGGACCCTGGTGGCTCTCCTCGGAGGGCTCGGTGTGGTGGGCTGCGGCGGCTGTGAGGACGGGCCGGCGGCGGAGGCGCAGGTGCAGTGGTTCGAGGCCGAGCCTCTACTGGCCAATCTGCGCGCGGAGGACCGGCGCGGCGCGGCGGGCTTCGTGGCGCCCCGGGCCCTCGACGCGATCCCCCTGCACGACCTGGAGGTCCAGGTCGCCGACGACCTCTCGACCTTCACGGCCGTCGAAGAGCTCTACTTCACCAACACCACCGGCGCCGAGCTCCCCACCGTGGTGCTGCGTCTCTACGGCAACGCGGTCGGCGACGCGCCGCGCATCCGGGTGCGGCAGAGCGGCTGCGTCGGTGCGCGCTGCGCCATCGCCGTGGAGCGATCGGCCATCGAGGTCCGTCCGGCGGCGCCCCTGCCCGCCGGCGGGCGCCTCCGCATCCGGCTGGAGCTCGAGGGCGACCTGCAGCGCATCGACCCGCAGCGCTCCAGCCTGCTGGGGCAGGCCATGGAGGGCATGGGCCGGATGGCCGGCGGCGGGGGCGCGGGCCACGGGGACTACGGCCTCCTGGCCCACGGGAGCGGCATCGCCAGCCTGGGGAACTTCTATGCCACGGTGGCCCCGCGGCGGGAGGGCGCCTGGGTCCGCGGCGACGACTCCACCCTCGGCGACCTGGGCGCCGATGGGATCGTCCACTTCCGCGCCAAGGTCCGCGCGCCGCAGGGGGCCCAGGTGGCCATCACCGGCACCACCACCGCCGAGCGCACCGTGCTCGGCCGGAACGGGCAGCCGGGACACACCGAGGTCGAGGCCGTCGCCGGGCTCACCCGCAACTTCGCCATCGTGCTCGGTCGCGACTTCGAGGTGGCCACCGCCGAGGTGGATGGCGTGACGGTGCGCTCCTTCTTCCTGCCCGCCCACCGCGGCCCGGGCGAGGCGGCGCTCGAGACCGCGCGCCACGCCCTGCACACCTTCCACCAGCGCTTCGGTCCCTACCCCTATCGCGACCTGGAGATCGTGGAGGCTCCGCTGGTCGGCGGCGCCGGCGGCGTGGAGTTCAGCGGTCTGGTCACGGTGGCGCAGATGTTCTACGGCGGCGGCAGCGGCGGCGCGCTGGGCATGCTCGGGGGGCTCCTCGGCGGCGGCGCCGGCGGCGACCCCACCGGCGGCATGCAGGGCGCGATGCTGGACTTTGTCGTCGCCCACGAGGTGGCCCACCAGTGGTGGCACGGCCTGGTGGGCTCCGACGCGCGGGAGCACCCCTTCGTCGACGAGTCCCTCGCACAGTTCAGCGCGATGCTCTACGTCGAGGAGCGCTTCGGGGCCGAGCGCGCCGAGCAGGAGGGGCGCCGGCAGGTGGCCTCCAACTACCACTTCATGCGCCTGCAGGGTCACGCCGACGGCGCGGTGGATCGCCCGGTCGCGGCCTTCGGCGACGAGATGGCTTACGCGGGGCTGGTCTACGGCAAGGGGCCCTACCTCTACCCCGCGCTCCGGGAGGCCGTGGGTGAGCGCGCGTTCTTCGCGGGCATCCGGGACTACGTGCGCACCCACCGCTTCGGCGAGGCGGCGCCCCGAGCGCTCGTCGATCGTTTGGCGCGGGGCCGACACGCGCGCGCCGTCCGGCGGCTGGAGCGGCACTGGCTCGAGGAGAGTCACGGGGACGAGGATCTCGGGCAGGCCGACTTCGGGTCCCTCGCCGGCGCCTGGCTCGGTGACGGTGCCGGCGGCCTCGGCGCGCTCCTCGGCGGCGGCGCGGGCGGCGCGGGCGGCGGCGACATCATGCAACTCCTCGGGCCCCTCCTCGGTGGGGGCGGGGGCGGCGCGGGGACCGGCGCGGGCGGCGGGGCCGCGGGCGGCATGGACTCGGCGGAGGCTCTGCGGGACGCGCTCCGGGCCCTCGAAGGCATGCGCTGAGCCGCCGGGCAGGCCTCCGGCCGACTCGCGCCTGGTCATCGCGCACGCTTACCCGCATCATCGGGCCGGGGAGTCCCGGGGAACCACGCATGTACGAGACGCGCGCCGACGCAGCCGAGAATCTGCTCTTCATCAAGTTGATCGGGATGCTCGACGACGACGAAGCCGACCGCGCCGGCGACGCCATCCAAGCGGCCGTCGCCGAGCTGAACCCGGGCTTCAACGTCATCAACGACATCAGCGCGTCCCAGCCCACCGGCCCCTCGGTGAGCGAGAAGTTCAAGCGCATCCAGAGCTTCCTCTTCGACAGAGGGGCCAAGCGGGTCATTCGCGTGGTGGGCCCCGGCGGGGGCACCACGAACCTCCAGCTCGCGCGGACCCAGCGCGAGGCCTCGGCGGGCTACCACACCTTCACGGTGGCCACCCTGGCCGAGGCCCACGCCAAGCTGCGGGCCCTCGACGGACGCTGAGCGCGAGGCCGCGGAAGGCCGCCGTGAGGTTCGCCGCTGCGGATTGCGTGGCGTTTGCTAAGGTCCCTTCCGCATGACCAATGACTTTGCGCCGAATCTGGCCGTCTTCTGCGACTACGAGAACGTCGCCATCGGCGTTCGCGACGCGCGCTACAACAAGTTCGACATCGACCTCGTCCTCGAGCGGATCCTCGACAAGGGCAAGGTGGTGGTGAAGAAGGCCTACGCCGACTGGGACCGCTTCAAGAGCGACAAGCGGCAGATGCACGAGGCCGCCTTCGAGCTCATCGAGATCCCCCACGTCTCGTACAGCGGCAAGAACAGCGCCGACATCCGCCTCGTCGTGGACGCCCTGGACCTCTGCTACACCAAGAAGCACGTCGACGTCTTCGTGATCATCAGCGGCGACAGCGACTTCTCGCCGCTGGTCAGCAAGCTCCGGGAGAACGACAAGACCGTCATCGGTCTGGGCGTGAAGAACTCGTCGAGCGACCTGCTGATCGAGAACTGCGACGACTTCATCTACTACGACGACCTCGTCCGCCGGAAGAAGGCCCACAGCAAGAAGGGCGACGGCCGCAAGAAGCAGAGCGGCGGGGGCGGCAACGGCCAGAGCGGCCGCCGACCCAAGGACGACGCCCCCAAGGCGGCTTCTTCGTCTTCTTCTTCCGCGTCCGCGTCGTCGGCGAGCCCGCAGGCCACCCAGGCCGCGCCCGCACCGAAGCCCGAAGAGCCCGACACCCCCGCGGAGAAGTCCGGGGATCCGGAAGAGGCCCTCGAGCTCGTCCTGGACGTGGTCGAGTCGCTCTTCAAGGACCGCGACGGCAACCTCTGGGGCTCGATGGTGAAGCAGGTCCTGAAGCGCAAGAAGCCGCAGTTCTCCGAGAGCTACTACGGCTACCGCAGCTTCAACCAGCTCCTGGAAGACGCCTCGAAGCAGAAGCTCCTCGAGATCCAGAAGGACGAGAAGAGCGGCAACTACGTGATCCAGGGCTTCGGCCCCAAGGCCTGAGCGGTGCTCCCCGGGCCGGTTCGGCCCGGGCGCGCTCAGAGCAGGTCGTCGAGGATGGCCTCGGTGGCGTCGCCCAGGACATCTTCCTGGAGCGCCACCGAGCTCTTCATGAAGAAGCGCCCGAGCTCGCGGTTGAGCAGGTGCTCGGCGCCGAGCCGGAGCGCTTCTTCTTCGGTCTCCGCGCCCTCGGCGTAGACCACGCGCTCCTCGCCCTTGGCGCCCAGGCCGTGGGTCTCGCCGAGGAGCCGGCAGAAGTAGGTGCGGGTGGACTCCTTGTAGCGCGGCGCGTGGCCGGCGCAGACCACCACCAGGAGCCGGCCCCAGGTGGCCTCGTCCCAGTCGCGGCTCCAGCCCTGGACCGCCTCGTGGAGGGCCTCGAGGTAGACCCGGGTGCCCAGGCGGATGACCTCGTGCATGGGGACCAGGGTGGTCTCCGCGAGGGTGGCCATGGCCTCGGCACCGACGGTCTCCTCTTTCAGCGCGCGCTCGAGGAAGTCGTGGCAGGCGTTGAGCATCGCGTTCTCCGGCCCCCGCAGGTGGCGCTTGGCGGCGACCACGTCGGCGTCGAGGTCGCGGAGGAGCGCCACCTCGCCCTGGGTGAGCGCGACCCCGATGCGGCCGCGTAGGGCCAGGTGGATCGCGGCGGGCACGTGGTTGACCGACTTCGCGCGATCGTAGGCGTCGGTCATGAGCACCGTCGACCGACGCCGGCCGTGGTGCCAGTAGACCAGCTCCGGCCCCATGCGGATGAAGAGCGGATCGGGGGCTTCGGTGAGGCGCGCCATCAGCTCTTGCCGCGCGATGGCGTAACGCCCGGTGAACCAATCGTTCAGCGGCATGGCGCGATTGTTCGGCCCCCCGGCGTGGCGTCAATGGTGATGGCGCTCACCCGTTCGAGGGCGAGTCGCTTTCACTTGTTGCGGTGCAACGAGAACGGGAGTGCCAGCGTGGACGCCCTCCCGTAGGGTCCCCTCGATGTACTCCTCCCCCCTTTCCTCCCCTTGGGGCCGCCTGCTCGGCGTGCTCCTCGCCCTCGCTCCGGCGTCGGCGTTCGCTCAAACCACCTACCACGTGGCCACCGACGGCGACGACGGCGCCGCCGGCACCGAGGCCGCGCCCTGGGCCACCCTCCAGCAGGCCGCCAGCACCGTCGGTCCCGGCGACACCGTCGTCGTCCATCCCGGCAACTACCGGGGGATGGACATCCGGACCAGCGGCACCGCCGAGGCGCCCATCACCTTCCGCGCCGAGCCCGGCACCATCGTCGACCAGGACAACAACCGTACCCCCGACGGCTTCAACCTCGAGGGCGCCAGCTTCATCGTCGTCGAGGGCTTCGAGGTCCGCGGCCTGACCCGGACCGGTCTGCGCGCCGTGAACTGCGAGCACGTGGTCTTCCGCAACAACGTCGTGGAGGACAACGGCAAGTGGGGCATCCTCACCGGCTTCTGCGACGACATGCTCATCGAGGGCAACACCTGCGCCGGGTCGGAGGACGAGCACGGCATCTACGTCTCCAACAGCGGTGACCGGCCCATCGTGCGCAACAACGTGATGCACTCGAACAACGGCAACGGCCTGCACATGAACGGCGACGCCGACGTGGGCGGCGGCGACGGCATCATCACCGGCGCCCTCGTCGAGAACAACGTCATCTACAACAACGGCTTCCGCGGCGGCTCGGGGATCAACTGCGACGGCGTCCAGGACTCGATCATCCGCAACAACCTCCTCTACGAGAACCACGCCTCGGGCATCAGCCTCTACCGCGTCAACGGCGGCGGCGGCTCCAGCGGCAACCTGGTGATCAACAACACCATCCTGCAGGCCGACGACGCGCGCTGGGCGGTGAACATCCAGCACGACTCGACCAACAACCGCGTCTTCAACAACGTGCTGATGACCCGCCACCGGTTCCGGGGCGTGATCGACATCGCCGACACCGCGCGGGAAGGCTTCGAGGCCGACTACAACGTGGTGATGGCGCGCTTCACCACCGACGGTGGCTCCAACGTCATGGACCTAGCCGAGTGGCAGGCCCTCGGCTACGGGGCGAACTCGGTGGTGGCGACCATCGACGACGTCTTCGTCGACGCCGCGATGGGCGACTACCATCTCTCCGCGTCCAGCCCGGCCCTCGACATCGGCACCGCCGACGAGGCCCCGGCCGTGGACTTCGAGGGCGACGCCCGCCCCCAGGGCGCCGGCTTCGACGTCGGCGCCGACGAGCGCTGCGACGGTGACTGCACCGCGGTCCCCGACATGGGCGGCATGCCCGGCGTCGACGGCGGCCCCGGCTCGGACACCGATGGCGGCGTCTCGATGACCGGTGACGGTGGCTCGTCCACCGGCGGCGGCGACGCCTCGACGGGCGGCGACGACGGCGAGGGCGACGACGGCTGCGGCTGTCGCGCCGGTGGTCGCAGCGGCACCTCCTCCGCCGCGCTCGTGCTGATGGCGCTGGTGGCCCTGGGCCGCCGTCGTCGGCGCTGAACCGCAACCCAGCCGTTCACCGGGGATCTTCGCGCTCGCGGAGATCCCCGGTGACGCGTAGGGTGCGCCCATGGCTCTCGACGACGACTTCCAGGCGGCCCAGGACCGGGTCCAGAAGCTCCCCAAGCGTCCCGCGGACGGCGAGCTGCTCGAGCTCTACGGGCTCTACAAGCAGGCCACCGCCGGCGACGTGCAGGGCAAGCGCCCGGGCATGTTGGACATCAAGGGCCGCAAGAAGCACGACGCCTGGGCGTCGCGCCGGGGCATGGCGGGCGACGTGGCCAAGCAGGCCTACGTCGACGTGGTGAACCGGCTCGTCGCCGGCGGCTGACGGCGCTCAGGTCCCGCGGCCGCGCAGGAGGCGCTCGAAGAGCCCGGGCACGAAGCGCTTGGCGTGGACGGCGGCGAGCTCGACGCCGCCCACGAGCACCTCGTTCCGTTCCTCGCGGACCCCGCGGAGGATCGCCTGGGCGACCTCCTCCGGTGCGAGCCCCTTCTCCTGCCCGGGGTCCATGACGCCATGGGCCGAGCCGTCGCCGTGGAGCGCGGTGAGCGAGAACTCGGTGCGCACGTAGCCGGGGCACACGAGGGTGACCCGGAGGCCGTCGGGGTACACCTCGGCCCGGAGACCGTCGTAGAAGCCGTGGAGGGCGTGCTTGCTCGCGGAGTACGCGGTGCGCCCCGGGGAGCCGAATTTGCCGACCACGCTGCTCACCACGACCACGTGGCCGCGCCCGCGCGCGAGCATGGAGGGCAGGAGCTTCTTGGTCATGGCCACGGGGGCGAAGTAGTTGACCTCCATGAGCTGGCGGTCGACGGCGAGATCGGTGTACACCGCCTTGGCGCGCTGACCGAGGCCGGCGTTGAGCACCAGCACGTCGACGCCGCCGTAGCGCTTCAGGACGTCCGCGACGGCTACGTCGACGGCGGCCTGGTCGGTGACGTCGAGGGGGAGAGGCACGACCGAAGGGTGAGCCGCGGCCAGGGCGCGGAGCGGGGCGTCGCGGCGGGCGGAGGCGAGGACCGTGGCACCGGTGTCGGCGTAGGCGGCGGCGACGGCGGCGCCGATGCCGGAGGAGGCGCCGGTAACCCAGACGAGGCGGGACATGGGCGCGAGCATAGCGGAGTGCGCGCGCAGTCCGCAGGCGCCCGCGCAGGGGGCCTCGGGCCGCGTGCCGTGTTCGCTGATAGCGTCTCGCCATGAGCTCGAGGGATCGACTTGGACTAGGCGTTTTGATGGCTGCCCTCGCGATGGGGCTCGGCTGTGGGGACTCGGAGGAGTGTCGCGAGCCCGACCCGGGCGCCTTCGTCGACTGTGCGGATGGCGACCCGCTCGCGGCGCGGTGCATGGTGGGTATGAGCGTGGCGATCGATTCCTCGCTCGCCGTCGCGGAGCCGAGCTGCACCGGATCCCAGCCGACGACGTCGGCCGGCGGGGACGTCTGCGCCAGCGCGGAACGCAACGGCACGCCGGTGCTGCAGGCCGCGGCGGGGCACTACGTGCTGGCCTATCGGAGCTCCAGCATCGCGAGCGGGTTCGACTACCAGCTCGAGCTTCGGATGGATGGGCCCGCCGTCGGCGTCGCCCGGCTTTGCCGCTCCGAGTACTCGGACCTCGACGACTACGAGGCTCGCTGTGAAGCGGACTGGACGTGCTCGGATGCCGGCACGGTCACGCTGAGCTCGAACCCGGACGAGGTGGACCCGGCGACGGTGCAGGGGGTCGCGGTGGCGGAGATGGAGACGGGGGACACGATCACGATGGCGTTCTGAGCGAGGCGCCTGCGAGTTGCGCGTGCGCCTGCGTGTTGCGCAGGCGCCTGCGCGTTGCGCGTGCGCGTGCGTGTTGCGCGTGCGCCTGCGTGTTGCGCGTGCGCCTGCGTGTTGCGCCTGGCCCTGGGCGCTTTGACTTCTCTGGGGACGGTTGGACCTGGACCGTGGGGCGGGGCTCGTCCTGGTGAGGCGAGGGTGCCCTCGTGCTCGGCCGCGGGCCGCTTCGCCTGCGGCTCGCACCGCCTGCGGCGGCTTCGGCCTGGACCCGGCCTGCGCGCGAGGGCTGGGGGGCTGCGCCAGGACGGCGGCGCAGGGCCGTCGTGCTCGGTGGGACCTGGAGGTCTTCACGATGATGCGCGTTCAAACGGTTTCGGTTCAGATGGTGCGGGAGGTTCAGACGGTGGTGGCCGCGTTGAAGGCGGCGGGAGACGGTGAGCTCGCGCAGCAGCTTCATCGGGCTTCACGGTCGGTGGTCCTGAACATCGCCGAGGGGCTCGCGTTTCCGCGCGGGGCGCGGCAGGCGAATCACCTGCGCTTGGCGTTGGGGTCGGCCCGGGAGTCGGCGGCGTGCATGGAGCTGGCGGTGGTCACCGGGGTGCTCGGCGGAGACGAGGTCGAGGCCCTCGCGGATCGGGTCGACTACGTGTGCCGGATGCTCTTCCTGCTGCTGCGGGCATGAAGCGCAGGGCGGCGCGCGGCAGCGCGCGCCGCCCGCAGTCGCAGCGGCGCGATCCGAGGTCGCAGTCCGCAGGCGCGATGCGCGGTCGCAGTCCGCAGGCGCGATGCGCGGTCACAGCACGCAGGCGCGAGGCGAAGTCGCCGCGCGCAGGCTTTCGACCGGCGGCCGAACCGTGGCACCGTCGCGCTCATGCGCTTCTCGTCCCCCCTCGTGCACCTGACACTGGTCCTCTCGGTCGCCTCCGCCGCGTCTTGCGGTGACGCGGGGGAGGAGTCCGAGTGCGAGCGGCTCTTCGCGGCGGACCGCGGGTGCATCGCGGACCGCTATGGCTCGCTCGATGGGTGCGAAGAAGGGCACGCGGAGGTGCTCGCCGCGGGGTGCGAGGCCGAGCTCCGGGCGCACGATGCGTGCCTCGTCGGGGAGACGCCGGCGACCGATGCTTGCCACGAGTGCACCGCGGAGACCGAGGCGCTCCTCGCGTGTGGGCTCCCCGACACGGACCCGTGCGCCGAGCTCTACTTCGAGGTCGACGAGGGCTGTCTCGACCGGGCGTACGAAGGCGACTACAGCTTCTGCCGCGAGATCTTCACCGAGCCGATGTACGAGCCCTGCCGGGTGTCGTTCGAGGCCTCGGGGCGGTGCTTGGCGGAGATCCCCTACGAGAACCCCGACTCGTGCGATGGGGCCTGCAACGCGGAGCAGCTCGAGTTCATCGGCTGCTTGGGGGACGCCGAGGGCGGCTGAGGCGGGCGGCGTGGTAGATCCCTCGTCCATGACGGATGGCGACGAGCTGCGCGCGGTCTTCGACCGCTACGACACGGACGGCAACGGGGTGATCGACCGCAACGAGTTCCGGGCGCTGGTCGAGTCCCTCGATCCCGGGTTCACCGAGGAGGACGTGCTGATGGGGCTGAAGGTCCTCGACGCGAACGAGAACGGGGTGATCGACTGGGAGGAGTTCGCCGGGTGGTGGGGGAGCCGCTGACGGCTCCCCGCGGCGCGCGCTGACGTGGGACCGCGCCGGGACTCCCCCGAATCCATTCGCCGAACCCCTCCGCCGACGTCAGCCGCCGAGGCACTCGTAGATCAGGGGCTCGCAGCGCTCGATGGCCTCTTCGTTCACGCACTCGGCGAAGCCGGAGAACTCGCCCTCGCACTGGTCGACGCACTCGAAGCGGTCGGTCCCGGTGAGGCCCGGGCAGCGGCGCTCGGTGCAGCAGGCGAAGCCATCCCACGCCATCTGGCAGCCCGCGTTGGTGGCGCAGGCGATGATGGTCCCGTTGATGCACTGCATGCAGACCGGGTCGGCCATGAAGCAGTCGTCCTGGCAGAAGCCGGGGTCGGGGGAGCGCTCGCAGTCTTCGAGGCAGGCGAGGGTGTCGTCGCCGCAGATGGGGCCGTCGTAGGGGTCGAGGCGCTCCCCGGTGTCGCAGACCGAGGTCCCGGCGTCGACGCGGGTGGGGCCGCCATCGCTGACGATGGGGCCCCCAGCGTCCCGGCCGCCGTCGGGGAGCGCGGCGTCGAAGGAGATGCCGAGGTCGCGGTCGGGCGGCGGCGCGTCTTCGTAGATGCGGGCCTGGAAGCAGCCGACGAGGAGGAGGGGGGCGGCGCAGAGCGCCGGGAGGGTGCGAAGCGAAAGCATGCCCCACCTTCGCGAAGACGCCCCGGGTCCGCAAGGGGCCCGAGGCGTCTCGACGGGGGGGCGCGCTCGCGTCAGCCGGCGGCCTTGGCGAGGCCCTTCTCCAGGGTCTCGAAGATCGTCGGCCACTGGCTCAGCTCGATGGCCGGCACCGGGGGCAGCATGCGCAGGTGGTAGGGGCCGTGGCCGCACCAGAAGACGATGGCCCCCTCGTCGTAGATGGCCTTGGCCGCGGCGACGATCTTGTCCTTCGCGCCGCCGAAGGGCGTGAGGCGCATCATGCCGCCGATGCCGGCCACGGGCTCGCCGCGGAACTCGGGGAACCACTCGGGGTGCTTCGCGATGAGCTTCTCGGCCTCGGCGCGGAAGGCGGCGTGGTGCTGGGCGAACTTGCCCTCCTCGCCGTAGTAGCCGCCGTTGGCCAGCTCATCGAGGACCGCCGAGCCCACCGCGAAGTCCACGGTGGCGCCGGTGAAGGTGCCGCTGAGCAGGCCGGGCCGCGGGTTCATGTCCTCGGTGAACATGGCCGCGCAGGCGTGGGTCATCTTGCCGACGCAGAAGACGTCGACGTACTCGCCCAGCCCGAAGGTCTCGTAGGCGAACATCTCGGTGGTGCGCCCGAAGGCCTGGATCTCGTCGTCCCAGACGGGGATCCCGTTGGCCTTGCAGAGCTTCATCAGCTCCTCGAGGTAGGTCTTGTGCGGCACGTTGAAGCCGCCCTCGCCCTGGACGAGCTCCATGACGAACATCGCGTGGCGCTTCGGGAAGCGGTCGATGTAGCCCTGGACCTTGGCGATGGCGCGGTCGATCCACCGCGTGGCGCCGCCCATCTCGTCGGCCTCGATGCCGTCCCAGAAGGGCACGTAGTCGACCGGCTGGTTGATGGGGAGCCCGTCCCGCGCCGCGGCGTTGTCGCCGATGCTGGTCATGGTGAGGCTCCGGCCCATGAAGCAGTGCTCGAAGGCCAGCACCCGGTCGGCGGGCGCGGTCTTCTGCATGCAGACCTTCAGCGCGGACTCGTTGGCCATCGCGCCGCTGGTGGTCAGGAACGCGTGGCGCAGGTTGGAGTTGCGCGAGGCGAGGTCCACCAGCTTCTGAGCGAAGGCGTAGGGCGCGGTCCCCGACTGCAGGTTGCCGTGCTTGGTGGTGTCTTCGAGGCTCGACTCGAGCTGAGCCCGGATCACGGCCGGGTGCGAGTGGCCCATGACGTGGACGCCGATGCCGGTGACCAGGTCCCACTTGATGGAGCCGTCGGCCAGCTCGACCAGCGCGCCGCGACCGGCGCCGCTGCCCAGGTAGGGGTAGAGCAGGTCCCGCCCGCGGGACGCGCCGGCGGCCTTCACGAGCGCGTCGTACTCGGTCTTCAGCCCGGGGTCGGGGGGCTTCGGGCCCTCGATGGCCGCGGTCTTGGCCTCGACCTCCGCCACGATGGCGTCGATGGCCTGCTTCACTGCCGGACTCTGCCGGATGGACTCGCCGATGGTCGTCATCGGGCGCGACCCTAGCGTGTCACTCGCGCTTTGGCACGGTCGGCATGGTGCGAATCGTCATGGCCGCCGCGCCTGGTGCGCTGGCGACGCGGGTGAGCCATGCTCGCGCCGATGCAGCGCGACGAGGCCGATGGCGCCCGGTTCCGAGCCGGGGATCCCCGAGGGCACTACGAGAGCTGGTTTCTCCGCGGGAACCACCCGACCCGCCGCGACGCCTTCTGGGTCCGCTACACGATCTTCGCGCCCGCCGGCAGCCCTGACGAGGCCGAGGGGGAGCTCTGGGGCATCGTCTTCCGGGAGGGCCGCGAGCCCTTCACCGTCTACGAGCGGCTGCCCCTGACCGACGCCCACTTCGCCGCCTCGGGGCTGGACGTGCGCATCGGCGACGCGCGCCTCTGGGGGGAGGGCGCCGGGGGCACCTGCGAGGGGCGCGCCGCGCAGGACGGGCGCACGCTCCGTTGGCGGCTGCGCTTCGCGGACGCCGGGGCCCCGCTGCTCCTCTTCCCCGAGCGGCTCTACGGCGCTCCCTTCCCCAAGGCCAAGGCGCTCGTGCCCCGGCCGGGCTGTCGCTTCACCGGCGAGCTGGTGCTCGACGGCGAGTCCCTCGAGGTCCACGGCTGGCAGGGCAGCCAGAACCACAACTGGGGTTCGAAGCACACCGACGAGTACGCCTGGGGTCAGGTGGCCGGCTTCGAGGGCGCGCCCGAGGCCTTCCTCGAGCTGAGCACCGCGCGGATCCACCTGGGGCCGCTGAAGACCCCCTGGCTCACGCCGTTGGTCCTGCGGCTCGAGGGGCGAGAGCACCGGCTGGGCGCCATCCCCCGGGCCCTGCGCAACCGCGGCTCCTACGCGCTGGGCCAGTGGTCCTTCGCCGCGCGCGGCGACGGGGTCCGCCTCGAGGGCACCATGAGCGCGCCCCCCGAGGCCTTCGCGCGCCTCTCCTATCGCAACCCCCCGGGGGGGTCGAAGGTCTGCCAGAACGCCAAGGTGGCGCGCTGCGAGCTGCGCATCCGGCGCCGGGGCGAGCCGCCGCGCACCTTGGTGAGCCCGCACGGGGCCGCCTTCGAGGTCCTCGGAGACGGTTGACCGGAGACGGCTGCGCATCGGCGGTCTGTTATCTTCTCGGCAATGGTCTCGACTCGGTCCCTCCGTCTTCTTGGGCTCCTGGGTCTGCTCGCCGTCGCGTGCGGGGAGCCGCCCACGGTCGCGCTCTCGGTGGACCTCCGGACCGACTACCTCGCGGGGATCGAATTCCAGGAGGTCGTCCTGGAGGTCGCGGACGCAGAGCGTCGCGAGGTGCAATCGGTCGAGGTGGGGTCGTACGCTGCCGGGCGACGGGTCTTCGACTTCGGGGGGCTACCGCCCGACGGCCGGCGGGAGCTCCGAGTCTCGCTGGTCGATGCGTCCGGTGAGGAGCTCGCGGCGCGGGTACTGGTGGTGGCGCATTCGGACGATCTCGCGCTGACGGCGGTCATCTCCCGGGACTGCCGTGGGGTGAGTTGTGAGGACGGGGGCATCGCCGCCGAGAGCTGCCTCGGCGGTCGCTGCGTGGACCCGGAGTGCATCGAGGGCAACGAGCCGGTGTGCGAGCCGCAGTGCGTGTTGGACGAAGACTGTCCCGGGCGGGCGAGCTGTTCCCGCGCCACCTGTCGTGCCGGCGTCTGTCTGTACGAGAGCGAGTCGGTGTGCGGCGACGGCTTCTATTGCGATCCCGACGACGGCTGCGCCCCCCTCGCCGACGTGTGCGCCGACCCGGTGCTCAGTCAGACCTTCGAGCTCGGTGCCGGGATGACCGTACCCGCCCGCGCGCACTTCGTGGACGCGACGGGCGTCGTGGCCCCCGACGGCGTGTGGATGCTGCTCCGCTTCATGGAGGCGGGGGAGGCCGGGTGGGAGATCGGCTCCCGCTGGCTCCAGCGGGTCGGATGCGACAACTCGCTCGGCGAGCTCATCGAGGTGGAGCGCGGCAGCGATTTGAGCCGGAAAGAAGGGGGGCTGGCGCTGGGGCCGGAAGGCCTGCTCGTCGTCGGCCCGGGGGAGGGCGGACTGGTCGGTCACCGCTTCGACCCGACCACGGGGACCCCGTTGGGAACCACGGCGATCCCCCTCGATGGCCTCGATGACTCCACGGTGCTGGCGCCGATTCAGCTGGCGCAGACCGCCGCGGGCTTCGTCGTCGCGGGGCATCGCTTCTCCCGAGACAGCCCCGCCGCGCGGCGGGTCTTCACTCGGGACCTCGACTCTCGGGGCATGCCGCTCGGGGCTGCTTGGGAGGCGCCGGGCGAGGCCGCTCCGCTCTCGAGCGGTGCGGGGGTTGCCAACGTCGGGGCGGACACCTTCGACATCGGCCCGGGTGGGCTGGTCTATCGAATGGACGACCTGTGGATTCGCGAGGACGGCGGAGACCCCCGCCCCCTCGAGGCGTTCGCCGAGCGCATGCCGGTGGGCGGTCTCGCCGTGGCTCGGGTCGGGGGCCAGACCTGGGTCACCCAGGGGTCCCGAGTCGATGCCGGAGTGTTCGGACCGATCCTCATCGCGCGGAGCACCGAGGGGCAGGCGTTCGATGCCAGCAACCCCAGCGAGCTCGACCGCGACTACCACCCGGTGCTCGTGCCCGCGGAGGGTGGGGCCGCGGCCCTCGCCTTCAGTCGGGTGACGGGGACTTGGGGAACGTCCGACTACCGTGAGCAGATGTTCGTGCGCCGTATGTCCGTGAACGACACCGGCACCTTCGTGCGGGAGGAAGCCAAGGAGATCCCCTACGAGGGCACCTTCGACACCTCCAACGGGTCAGCGGTCATCGTGGACCTGGTGCCGGTCGGCGGGGACAGATTCCTGGTCGTCTGGCACCAGGATTGGTCGGCGGGACGGCTCTTCGCGCGTTTCGTCGAGCTCTGACCGTCAGTCGACGGCGGGCTCGTCGGTCGACGGTACCGAGTCGCTGCCTTCGTCGTCGCTGCCGCCCTCGTCCTGCGGGGCGGGCGGGAGCGCGGGCACGGCGCCCATGACCATCGGCTCGCCCATGGTCGCGCCGACGCCGAAGAGGTTGCCCACCCAGCGCACGGGATCCAGCCCGGCGAACTGCCCGAAGCCCAGCAGCACCAGGAGCGCCAGGGTCCAGCTCGCCAGCCGCGCGGCGCCACCCAGCGTGGCCCGGGTCGCGGCCCGCGCGGCGCGCACGCGGAAGGGCGTGCAGTCCTTGGTGGTCACCCGGCCGTCGGCCCGCCGGACGAAGCGGACGCAGGTGCGACCCGGCCGCGCGAGGAGCGCTTCGGCTTCGTCCAGGGTCATCTCCGAGAGGTCGTAGACGCTCTGCTCGCAGAGGGCGCAGTGCCGCTCCCGGGCGTCGCCGACCATCGCTCCCCAGTCCTCGGTGCACGGCTCCTTCACGTCGAGGATCGCCAACCGTCGCTTGCCCACCGTCGTCTCCATGGATGGCTCGACGCGCTCCGCGCCGGCGACCTTGGGCGCCGCCGAAAAAAAGATCGCCCGGGGCCAAGATCCGCCGCCGGCGAGCACTCCATCGCCCATGCCGTCGCGCCCGCCCCTCGCCACCCGCATCGCCTGCTCCGCCGCCGTGGCCGCCTACCTCGTGGTGCGCCCGGACTCCTACGCGGCCACGCGCTTCGCCGCGCCGCTGGTGGCCTTCGCGGCGGTGGCCGCCCTCGGCGTGCTGATCGACTGGGTCCGGCTCGCGCGCCCCACCTTCGATCAGGCCTTCTTCGCCTTCGCGGCCTGGGCGGGCGCGGTGGTGGTGGCCTTCGCGCCGGGGCCCTTCACCGGGCTCTGGCATCCGGTCCTGGCCGCCGTCGGCCTGGGCCTCCTGCTGCGTCGTCCGATCACCGCCGGGCGCATCGCCGAGGTCGACGAGGAGCGCCTCACGCTGCAGCTCGGCGGCGGCGAGCGGGTGGCCCTCGATCGCCGCGCGCACGCGGACCTCGGCCCCGGGAGCCCGTGGGTCCTCGAAGCGGGCGCGCCCCTCGCCGTCGTCGCCGGGCTCCGGCGCGTCGCCCAGGGCGCGGGGCCCTTCCGCGCCGCCACCGTGCACGTGGCGAGCGCGGTCGAGGCGGTGGCCGGCGACGCCGTCGCGCTCCGCAAGACGCCGGGCCCATCTCCGGATGGCGCTGGGTCTCGTCGCGCTCTCCGCCGCGCTCGGTTGGGGCGCCGTGGCCATCGACGCCACCCTGGGTGGTCCGCGCTGCGTCCTCTGAGGCGCGCTGTGGCATCCTCGGCGCCGATGACGCCCTCGCGCTCTCCTCGCCTTCTCGCCGTCCTCGCGCTCCTGGCCGCGTGCGACTGTGGATCGGACGACGACGACAAAGCCGCGCGCCCCCACGAGGTGGCCACCCCGAGCGCGGTCCTCCTGGACGCCGAGGGCACCCTGCAGGCTCGGGGCGACGGCACCATGGGCGTCGATCACGACGTGGCCGTGGCCGCCGGGCAGCACCTCGAGGTTCGCCTGACCTCGGACGATTTCGACCCGCTGCTTCGGGTCACGCCGCCCTCGAGCGGCACCCTGCTCAACGACGACTGGGAGGGCAGCCGGGAGGAGTCGCGGCTCTCCTTCGTGGTCAGCGAGTCGGGCACCCTGAAGGTCGCCGTGGCCAGCGCCGACTCCGCCGCCGCCGGCGCCTATCGGGTCCAGGTCACCGCGGCCGGCGGGACCAGCCCCACGCCGCCGCCCGCGGTGCTCCAGGTCGGCGCCGCGGTCGATGGGCAGGTGGGCCCCGGCGACGAGACCCTGGCCGATGGCCGCCACCAGAAGACCCTCTTGGTCTCCGGCGGCGACGCGGGCGCGCTGGAGCTGCACATCGAAGCGCGCAGCGCGGTGGTCCCCCTGGCCATCGTGATGGCGCCCAGCGGGCAGGCCCTGAACCCGTCGACCAGCGGGCGCTACACCCTGGCCCAACCCGGCGTGCACCGGGTGCAGCTCCTGACGCCCAGCGGCGGCGTGACCGCGCCCTACCACGTCACGGTGAGCGCGGCGGGGGGCACGGCGGCGCCGCCCACGTTGGCGCGCTCCCACCACCAGCTCCCGACCACCCCCGGCGGCGCGCCGCTCACCGTGGGCCAAGAGGTCGGCGGCTCCCTGGATCCGAGCGACGCCGCGCTGCCCACCGGCGAGCGCGCCGACCTCTACGCCCTCACCGGCGCCGCCGGCCAGGCGGTGCACATCGAGCTGGGCTCCAGCGCCTTCGACGCCTACCTGATGGTCGTCGGCCCCACCGGGCGCCACTGGGAGAACGACGACGCCGGCGGCACCACCGACGCCGTGTTGGAGATCGAGCTGCCCACCGCGGGCACCTACCAGGTGGTCGCCTCGGCTTTCCGCGCCGACGGCGCCGGCGCCTATCGCCTCAAGGTCTCCGGCGGCGCGCGCCCCTCGACCGGCCACGTGGCCGTGTCCACCCCCAGCGGACCACCGCCCGGGGGCGCCGGACCCACCGAGCGGCAGGGGACCCTCCAGGCCGGCGACGAGACCCTGCCCAGCGGCGAGTTCTTCGACGCCTACACCTTCGACTGGGCGGCCGGGAGCAGCGTGGACGTGCGGGTGAGCTCGACGGCCCTGGACCCCTACGTGATCGTCACCGGGCCCGGCGGCTACAGCGAGCAGAACGACGACCTGAGCCAGGGCGACCGCACCGCCGGGCTCACCGTGCGCGCGGCCCAGGGGGGCCAGTATCGGGTCCTCGCCACCAGCTACCAGCCCGGCGAGACCGGCGACTACCGGGTGACCATCACGCCCACCGGCGGGGGCGCGGGCACCACCGCGCCCCCGGTCCCCGCGGCCCCCACCACCACCGCCGACCAGCAGGTCATCCGCGGCGCGCTGGCCGAGGGCGACGCCGCGCTGGAGAGCGGCGAGCTCTACGACGAGCACCCCATGACCTTCGCCCAGGGGCAGCACGTGCACCTGGAGGCGCGCTCCACCGCCTTCGACACCTACCTCATCGTGCACCCGCCCAGCGGCGCCCAGCAGGACAACGACGACGGCTCGAACGGCACCAACGCCGAGCTGGACTTCATCGCCCAGCAGGCGGGCAACCACCGCGTGGTGGTCACCAGCTACGAGCCCGGCGAGCGCGGCGCCTACGAGCTGGTGGTCGGCGGCGTCGCCTCGGGGAGCGCGCCCACCTCGGCGCCCACGCCCACCAACCCCACCCCGGCCACGCCGGCCAGCGGCGATCGGGTCGCCGGCACCCTGCAGAGCGGCGACGCCACCCTGGAGTCCGGCGAGTTCGTCGACGTCTACACCCGCACCTTCACCCCGGGCAGCCCGGTGGCGATCCGCCTGACCTCGAGCGCCCTCGACCCCTACCTGATGGTCCAGAGCCCCAGCGGCCACCAGCTCGACAACGACGACCTGGACCCCTCCACCCGCGACGCCGGCGTGGACCTGCCCGCCGCCGAGGCGGGCACCTACCGCATCAGCGTCACCAGCTACCGCCCGGGCGAGACCGGCGCCTACGCGCTCACCTTCGGCGCCGGCCAGCCGGTGCCCAGCGCCAGCGGCGAAGGCGGCCACGTGTACGGCCTCTTCGTGGGCATCAGCGACTACCCCGCCGGCGTCGGCGACCTCCCCGAGTGCGCCAACGACGCCATCAAGCTCGCCGAGGCCCTGCGCACCCATGGTCTCCTGGACGCCCAGCGCCAGGTGGTCCTCACCGACGGCCAGGCCACCCGCGCCAACGTGCGCGCCGCGCTCCAGCGCTTCGGGACCCAGATGGGCCCCGACGACGTCTTCATCTTCTTCTACTCCGGCCACGGCGGGCAGCGCGCCCCGGGCAGCTCCCAGGACCCGCGGGAGATCGACGGCACCGACGAGTTCCTCGTCCTCCACGACGGCGAGCTCCTCGACGACGAGCTGGGCCAGCTCTTCCAGCCCGTCCGCGCCGGCATCGCCGTGGCGGCCATCGACGCCTGCTTCTCCGGCGGCTTCGCCAAAGACCTCATCACCCAGCCCGGCCGCGTGGGCCTCTTCTCCTCCGAGGAAGACGTCCTCTCCGCCGTGGCCAGCCAGTTCCAGGCCGGCGGCTACCTGAGCCACTTCATGCGCACGGCTGTCAGCGGCCAGGCCGACGCCGCCCCCCGCGACCAGGTCCTGACCGTGGGCGAGTTGACCCACTTCCTCTACACCCAGTTCGGCCGCCACGCGACCGACGTCGAGCTCCAGGGCGCCTACCAGCACCTGGTCATCGACCGCGGCGCGGTCCGCGTCGACCAGGTACTCTGGTCCTACCGGTAGTCGGCGGACGAGGGCAGCCGCGCGGCGAGAGCGCGGGGTCACCGTGGAGCGGGTCGACTCGGGACGCCCGGCGAGAGCCTTGCTCGACTCGTCCATCGAAGAACGCTTGTCGGCCATGACCCTGCTCTGCCTGGCCGCTTGGCGCGCGACGGGTCAGCCGCTTCCCCCGACCGGTCGCGCCCACCGCGCCTCGCTGCCCGGCGAGGTGTACTGGCCCGACCACGTCGAGCGCCCTCCGCGCACTCTCGACCGATGACGCAGCCGAGTCTACGCCGCCCTTCTCGCGTTCGGTGCACCGGTGAAGGGCCACGGCGTCGATAGAGCGACGTTCGCCACGAGGGGGCCCGCCTACCGGTTCGGCATCAAGCCGTTGATGATCGAGATACTCACGCACGTGAGCGGCATCGACTTCGACGAGGCGCTCGAGGGCGCGGTCATCGTCGACGTCGCGCGGCGTTCCGTGCGGGTCATCGGTCCGAAGCCGCTGCTTCGCAACAAGCGGGCGGCCGGGCGCCACAAAGACTTGGAAGACGCCGAGTGGCTGGCCGAGGTGCTGCTCGCCGGCGTCGAAAGAGACGACCTCGACGATCCCTAGGGCACGCCGAGGGTAGCGGTGGGTAGCCGGCGCGGCCCATCGCGACCTGTACACGATCTCTAAGGCTGGTCCAGGTTGCCCTTCACCGAATCTGTCGGGTGGTGCCACTCCGCATCGAAGGCATCACGAATAGCCCGCGCGCTCGCCTCTGAATCGAGGCCGCGGGCCTGAGCGTACCCGTTCGCGAGATGACGCACGAGGTCCGCGAGGGCCACACCCCATGTCGCGGGATCCGGCCAGGCATCGAGATTCAAAGCGACCGTCATCCCGCTCGCTCCACCCCAGACCCGGGCCAACTCCCGCGCCCGCGAATCCGCGATGATGGCCTGGGGGACCTCGAGCTCGTTCTCATGAGACCCTCGCTCGGACATTCTCGCCAGCCTACCAGGCGCGGAGACGCCGGGAAAGACCAGCGATCCATCGCTGACTTTGACGCCCCTCCGAAATCCGTCTCCGGAGCCGCCACCCAGCCGTCAGCGGCCGGCCCAGACGCCCTTGCGCTCGAGGTCCATTCTCGACCTTCTCTCGGGGACCGCGCGGCCGTTGGCGCCTTACTTCGGCGATTCATCCGAGCCCGACCACTACCCCCTGGCTTTGGCGCAAATGGCAATCCGGAAAAACTCATAGAAGGTCGCCACCTCCTCTATCCTTTCCTCCCAGTCTTCCAACGAGACATCATGGGGAACGGAGACGACCCAGGACTCCGACAGAGTCGTGGCCGGTGTGAGAAAGTACGGATCGCCGGTGCCTAACAGGCACTCACCCAGAGGCAGCAGCCCGTACCCACAGACGATTTCACCGGGCCGGTGCTGTCGCGCCTCGGCTTCCATGTCGCGGGCTCGCATGACTCGCATCTCGAGAGTGTCGTCCTCAGCGGGTGACCCGCCGAAGACCTCGGGGTGTGACCACGTCGTCCCTTGGAGCGGGAGTCGAAGACAAAGTTCGGAAAGCTCCATCATCAGGGTTCCGCTCACCAGGCTTCGCATCAGCGCAGCATCGCTAGGTCCGCACCGAACGCCACCGACGGCTTCGGCGCACTTGGCCTCGAGCCATTCGGGAATCAAGACCATTCCACCCATCCTCCTCGCCCATCCACTGGAGCTGATCGGGTTTCGCGGACGGATTGGTTACGCTGCCGCCTGCTGCTGCTGAGGATACTCGGTCGACGTCCCCAGGGGTGCGGTAGTTCAGGGGGGAGTGCAGACGCCGGAAGTTGTAGCGGGCGTCGATGAAGTCGGCGATGGCCTCGATCGCCGCGCGCCGCGTTGGCCACGAGGCCACACTGAAGACGTTGGCTGCGGCTTCCTATCAGCGCCCGCTGGCGTGAACGCCATCAAGCGCAACGCGACCGCATCCTCCGCCCCTCCGGGCTACGCCCGAGCGAGAGCTGCGCACCGCGGTGGCCGGGAGACGAAGATGCTCGGCGTCGTGTCGTCAGGCGCTCGATTGGGGCCTAGACGGGCCGGGACACCGATGAGTTTTCCCTCGACAGTCGGTCCCCGCTGCATACGAAAGAGAGGTAGCCCGTGGCGACCACCCAGACCGAAGCCAACGACCCCGCACGCAAGCTCTACGCGCTCGAGTTCATGACGATGGACGGCGTCGTCGAGAGCCCGCACGAGTGGCACTTCCCCTACTACTCCGACGAGCTGGGCGCCGCGGTGGGCGAGGCCCAGGAGGGCTTCGACGCGCTGCTGCTGGGGCGCGGCACCTACGAGGGGTTCGCGGCCGCGTGGCCGGACCGCCCCGACGACGAGCCCGGCGCCAAGGAGATGAACGGCGCCCACCACTACCTCGTCTCCAACACCGTGACCGAAGGCCCGTGGGAACCCACGACCGTGGTCTCCGGCGACCGCGCCGCCATCGTCCAACAGATCCGGGAGCTGAAGGCTCAGCCGGGCGGACCGATCGTCACCTGGGGAAGCCCGCCCTTGGTCACGATGCTCCTCGAAGAGAACCTGCTGGACGAGCTCCGCCTCTTCGTCGACCCCCTCGTCCTCGGCAAAGGCAAGCGCCTCTTCGAGAGCGAATCGCGCCTCCCCATGAGGCTCGTGCGCTCCACCCCGCTGCCCAAGGGCGCGCTCTACCTGCAATACGCGCCCGACGACGGAGCGTAGGTCTCGAGGGCTCTCGCTGCCCGGAGCCGCATCGCGAACGCGGTCCGGGCTCGCGCCGCCGGACGCCCCCAGTCGGGTGGCGGAGGGCGCCGAGGACGGGTCCCCAAACCTGATTTTCACGATCGCTTGAAAGTGCCACCTTCGGCGCGTCTAGGTTCTGCGAAGGCAACTATTGGCTCGATTGTCCGAAATCGAAACCAAGAATTGCGAGTTTCACTGTGAAACCTGGGAGGTCGTTCGGATGCCCGGGTGCCCTGGCGGCATCCGCCCACCGCCGAGGCCAAAGCACTGCATCTCGCCAAGTCTCCGTAGACCTCCCACCGCCTCGCTTTGCAAACTCGCGCGGTTGTGATCTGATGGGCTCATGCCGCGCTACCAAGAGGACTCGATCATCGAGGCTCTGTGCGAGGTGGTCTTCGCTCCCGGCGACCCCTGGGACCCCACCGTCTTCGGGGCGTTTCGTCATCGGATCACGGACGAGCTCCTCCCAATTCGCGAGTCGGGGGAGGTCGTGGACTTCGCTTTGCAGCCAGCCAAGGACGGGCTGAAGCACGTGACCCACCGGTCCCCGCGCATGCGGTTCTTCAGCAGCGACCGTGCACGGCTGGCTCAGGTGGGTGAGAACGTCTTGGTGGCCAACGTCTTGCGCCCCTATCCCCACTGGGAGGTCTTCAAGCCGTTCATCCTTCAGACCTTTCGCGCTTATGTCGCGGCGGCGAGCCCGGTCCGAGTCGAGCGGCTCACCCTCCGCTACATCGACCGAATCGAGCTCCCCGACGAAGCCTCCGTGCTGGGCGACTGGGTCGCGACGACCTCCCCCTACCTCCCCACCTATCTGGCGGACGCCCAACAGGGGGCCTTCAACCGCGTGGAGAAGCCGGTCGACGGTGGGACCGAGGCACTGACGCTCACCCTCGATGTCGATGAGGGTACCCGAGTGCTGAGGTTGGACACGGAGCTGGTGTCCGTGGGTCCGGCGATGGAGCCCGCAGCGCTCGACCCGCTGCTCGAGAGCTTGCACGATCGCATCAACGAGATCTTCGAGGCCTGCATCTCCGAGAGGACTCGGGAACTACTCAAACCCATGGACGCGGCATCATGAGCAACGACAACACCTGGGTCGGAGCTTCGGTGACTACCGAGACCCGACGTGGACCCGGTCCCAGCTCGTGGGTCGGACCCTTGGTGGAGCCGGCGTGCGCGCTCCGGTTCAGCCGTGCGCAGGATCCACGCCGCCTCCAGCGTGCGCAGGTGTTGGGCACTGCCCGAGCGGTCGAGCGAAGCTCCATCGCCGGAGTGCAGTTCGAAGAGGGATCGGTTCATCGTCAGGTGGTCACTCTCCTCGAGGGAGGCCGTGTGCAGCAGGCTCGTGAGCTCGCCGCTGGCGCAGGCGGCGAGTGGGCCGAGGTGCTACGACCCCCGCAGGTCCGCGTGGGTCGCGAAGCAGCGCCCGGTAGCGAAGCACGGTTCGCTGCCGACCGGGCGTGGCTGCGGGAGAACGGCGCGGCGGCGGAGTACCGCGGTAAGTGGGTGGCCTTGCGCCGCGGTGAGCTTCTCGGTGCCGACGAGAGCCGGCGGGTTCTGCATCGACGGCTGCAGCAGACGGGGAGCCTCCACGAGGTGATGTTCGTCCGAGTGGCATAGCTATGGGGGCGGGGGATTCGTGGGCTCAGGGCGCCGCCATCTTCGAGATCGGGCATCGATGGGGCGCGTACACACTGCACGTGGGTGTTCGTTGTCGGTTCGGCGGCCTCGAATCGGAGGAGCTCGCCTTGCTCGACACCGGCGCGGAGTGGTCGGTGGTGAACGGCGAGCTCGCCGAGCAGGCGGGAGACATGAGCTCCATCGGGGAGTCTATCCGGATCAGCAGTCGGCTTGGTCTGTTGGACGGAACTCTGCATCGAACCGACATCCACCTGGTTTGCGATCGGGGCCAGGGGCTCACCGTGGATGGGACCGTCCTCGTGGTACCCGATTGGCCGGGACCTCCCGTCCTCGGCTATCGCGGCCTGCTCGAGCACATGCGCTTCGCGCTCGACCCCGGAGGCGCTCCGAACGAGCCGTGGTTCTATTTCGGAATGCCGGGCAGCGAAGACGACCCAGACCCCCGGCTCTTGACCGGCTGACGCGCGACCATCGCGCGTCCATGGCGGCACGCCGCGCTGGGCTTGAGCCGCGGATCGACCTCGTGATAACCAAACGCCTCTCTCGCGAGGGCCGCAGCGCCGCGCAGCGGCGCGCCCGGCGCCTCGCGCCCTACGGAGGTCTCTTTGGCGATCAAGAAGTCTGAGCTGTATTCGTCCCTCTGGCAGAGCTGCGACGAGCTCCGAGGCGGCATGGATGCCAGCCAGTACAAGGACTACGTGCTGGTGATGCTGTTCGTGAAGTACGTCAGCGACAAGTACGCCGGGCATCCCTACGCGCCCATCGAGGTGCCCGAGGGCGCGAGCTTCGCGGACATGGTGGCGCTCAAGGGCGACCCCAACATCGGCGACAAGGTGAACAAGCTGGTGCTCGGTCCGCTCTTCAAGGCCAACGACCTGCCCACGCCGCCGGACTTCAACGACGCGACGAAGCTCGGCAACGGCAAGGAGATGGTCCAGCGGCTGACCAACCTGATCGCCATCTTCGAGAACCCGGAGCTCGACTTCTCGAAGAACCGCGCCGACGACGACGACCTGCTCGGCGACGCCTACGAGTACCTGATGCGCCACTTCGCCACCGAGAGTGGCAAGAGCAAAGGCCAGTTCTACACCCCCGCCGAGGTGAGCCGGATCATGGCCGCCATCCTCGGCATCCGCGAGGCGGAGACCAGCCGCTCGACCACGGTCTATGACCCCACCTGCGGCTCGGGGTCGCTGTTGCTCAAGGTGGGCAACGCGGCCCGCACCGACGTGACCCTCTACGGGCAGGAGAAGGACTCGGCCACCGCCGGCCTCGCCCGCATGAACCTGATCCTCCACGACCAACCCACCGCGGAGATCCATCAGGGCAACACGCTGGCCAACCCGCACTTCCTCGAGGGCGACGCGCTCAAGACCTTCGACTACGTGGTCGCCAACCCGCCCTTCAGCGACAAGCGCTGGTCGACCGGTCTGGACCCGGAGAACGATCCCCACGAGCGCTTCCAGCACTACGGCGTGCCGCCCAACAAGCAGGGCGACTACGCCTACCTGCTGCACATCGTCCGCTCCCTGAACAGCACTGGCACCGGCGCCTGCATCCTGCCCCACGGGGTGCTCTTCCGGGGCAACGCCGAGGCCGAGATCCGGCGCAACCTGCTCCAGCGCGGGCTCATCGAGGGCATCATCGGGCTGCCGGCCAACCTCTTCTATGGCACCGGCATCCCCGCCTGCATCGTGGTCATCGACAAGGCCGGCGCGGCCTCGCGCGACGCGGTCTTCATGGTCGACGCCTCCAAGGGCTTCATCAAGGACGGCAACAAGAACCGGCTGCGGGAGATGGACATCCACCGCATCGTCGACGTGTTCACTCGCAAGTCGGAGGCCGACCCCAAGTACGCCCGCCGGGTCCCGCTGGCGGAGATCGAGGGCAACGACTTCAACCTCAACCTCCCCCGCTACATCGACAGCCAGGAGCCGGAGGACATCCAGGACATCGAAGCGCACCTCAACGGCGGCATTCCCGTCCGCGACATCGACGCGCTGGAGCGCTACTGGGCGGTGTGCCCCGGCCTCCGGAGCGCGCTCTTCACCGAGCGCCGACCCGGCTACGTGGACCTCGCGGTCGACGAGGCCGATCTGAAGCGCACCATCTTCGAGCACCCCGAGTTCGTGGCCTTCACCGCCACCATGGAAGCCCTCTTCGACGACTGGCGAGCGTCGGCGGCCGCGCGGCTGAAGAGCCTGGAGCCCGGCTTCCATCCCAAGGAGCTGATCGCCGAGCTCGGTGAGGGACTACTCGCCCACTACGAGGGCAAGCCGCTGGTCGACCACTACGCCATCTACCAGCACCTGATGGACTACTGGTCGGAGACCATGCAGGACGACGCCTACCTCATCGCCGCCGACGGCTGGAAGGCCGAGCCCACACGAATCCTGGTCAAGGACAAGAAGGGGAAGACCAAGGACAAGGGCTGGACCTGCGACCTGGTGCCCAAGGAGCTGATCGTCGCCCGCTACTTCCAAGCGGAAGCCGAAGCCCTCGACGCGCTCCAGTCCGACCTCGACGCCGCCACCGCCGCACGCACCGAGCTCGAAGAGGAGCACGGCGGCGACGAAGGAGCGCTATCGACAGTCTCCGGGAAGGGAGACGCAGAACAGGTACTTCGAGAAGCTCGAGAAGCGGTGTGGGCTTCGTCATTCCCGGAGAGCTTCTCTGAGTATCAGGCGTGCATGAAGGCCGTGGAGATGCACGAGCAGGCTCTCCTGGAGCAGGGGGAGGGCCCCTACCTCACCGTGCTTCGCAACGCCAAGGGGCGACTCAATCTCGGACCGATCAAGGCCCGCCTCAAGACGACCGCAGATCCCGCGGAGCGAAAGGCGCTGGAGCAGTATCTCAAGTCCGATGCGTCGCGAAGGAGCCAGAAGAAAAAGGCCAAGTCTCTGGTCGCACATGCGGAAGAGCAAGTGAACGTCCGGCTGCGGGACCCCGACCTTCCCGCCGCGGACCTCGCCGAGGTGCGGGTCTTGGAGAACTATTTGCGATTGACCGCTCGGATGTCGGACCTGAAAGCATCCATAAAGGTAACTGACGCCGAGCTGAGCCGAGAGACGTTTCACAGGTATCCAGGGCTGACTCGCACCGACGTCAGCGTGCTCGTGGTAGACGACAAGTGGCTCGCCTTCCTTTCGGCGCGGCTTGAGGTGGAGCTCTCCAGGGTGGGTCGTGGCCTCACTAGAAGACTCCAAACACTGGTGCAGCGGTACGCGATGCCACTGCCCGAGCTGGTGGCGAGACTGGATGACCGCCACTCACGGGTCTCTGGCCATCTCGACACCATGGCGCTGCTGACTGGCCGCCGCCGCCTCCCCGGTTTCGACGAACCCTGGGTCGCCAGAACGGTTGAGCAGATGGGCGAGGTGGTGGCTGGAAAGGCCTTGAACCCGAGCGGGGCTGGCCCCCTTCGTGCGTACCTTCGTACCAAGAACGTACTGGACGGACATATCGATTTGACCGATGTGCTTTACATGCCAATGACAGACGCGGAGTTCGAGCGCTTCAGCTTACGGACGGGAGATGTCCTGCTGAACGAGGGGCAATCGCTGGACCTTGTCGGTCGCTGCGCAATGTATCGCGGCGAGGCTAAATACCCTTGTGGGATACAGAATCAGCTCCTGCGGTTTCGCGCCGGCGCGGATACCGACCCCGCGTTTGCCGAACAGATGTTCCGCTTCTGTCAGCGAACCGGCGTGCTCGCCCGGATCTCTACCCAAACTACCTCGGTAGCGCACCTAGGCCGAACCCGATTTGCATCGCTAGAGCTTCGTTGGCCACCTACGCGCGCTGAGCAGATAGCGATCGGCGTGGTGCTCTCCGACATGGAAGATGAGCTCGATGCGCTCGAGCAGCGGCTAGCTAAGGCACGCCTCGTCAAACAAGGGATGATGCAGGAGCTGCTTACAGGTAGAATCCGGCTCGTATGACCGAAGTCGGGGCCAAGGAGCGGGTGACTCAGAAGCGGGTCATCGCGCTGTTCCGCGGCCTCGGCTACCAGTACCTGGCTGACTGGTCGGATCGCGCCGGCAACTCCAACATCGAGGAGAAGCTGCTCCAGGCGTACCTGGCCCAGGCCGGCTACGCGCCGGAGTTCGTCGAGCGGGCGCTCCATCAGCTCCGGGTCGCGGCGCAGGTCGGCAAGGGCCCCCAGGCCAGCCTCTACGAGCCGAACAGGAAGGTCTACCAGCTGCTCCGCTATGGGGCCAAGGTGAAGCTCAGCGAGAGCCAGCCTTCCGAGACCGTGGCCTTCATCGACTGGGGCGACCCCGCGGCCAATCACTTCGCCATCGCCGAGGAGGTCACCCTCGAAGGCGACCACCAGCGGCGGCCGGACCTGGTGCTCTACGTCAACGGCATCGCCCTCGGCGTCATCGAGCTGAAGTCGGCGAGCGTGGGACTCGGCGAAGGCATCCGCCAGTGCATTTCCAGCCAGAAGCCGCTCTTCCATCGCTGGTTCTTCTCCACCGTGCAGCTGCTCTTCGCCGGCAACGACAGCCAGGGGCTGCGCTACGCCACCGTGGAGACCCCGGAGAAGTTCTGGCTGCGCTGGAAGGAGGAGAGCGACCAAGGCACCGGCAACGAGCTGGACCGGCACCTGGCCACCATGTGCGCCAAGGAGCGCTTCCTGGAGCTGATCCACGACTTCGTCCTCTTCGAGGACGGCGTGAAGAAGGTCCCCCGCGCGCATCAGTACTTCGGGGTCAAGGCCGCTCAGGAGCACGTGAAGAGCCGCGAGGGCGGCGTCATCTGGCACACCCAGGGCAGCGGCAAGAGCATCGTGATGGTGTTGCTGGCTCGCTGGATCCTGGAGAACCTGCCCCACGCCCGGGTAGCGGTGATCACCGACCGCGACGAGCTGGACAAGCAGATCAAGCGCGTCTTCGAGGACTCGGGCGAGGAGATCGCCCGGGCCACCAGCGGCCGCGATCTGCTGGCCCAGCTCGCCCAGCCCAAGCCGCGCCTGCTCTGCTCGCTGGTGCACAAGTTCGGCAAGAAGGACGTCGACGACTTCGACGCCTACATCGCCGACCTGAAGGAGAACCCGGTCCCGGTCGCCGGCGACGTCTACCTTTTCGTCGACGAGTGCCACCGCACCCAGAGCGGCCGGCTCCACCAGACCATGAAGACCATGCTGCCCGAGGCCACCTTCATCGGCTTCACCGGCACGCCGCTCCTCAAGAAGGACAAGAAGAACAGCCGCGCGGTCTTCGGTCGTTACATCCACGTCTACAACTTCGGCCAAGCGGTGCGCGACGAGGTCGTCCTCGACCTGGTCTACGAGGCCCGAGACATCGAGCAGCGGTTGAAGTCGCAGGACAAGGTCGACCAGTGGTTCGACGCCAAGACGAAGGGCCTCAACGACTTCCAAAAGGCGCGGCTACGCGAGCACTGGGCCACGATGCAAAAGGTGCTGAGCTCCAAGAGCCGCATGGACCAGATCGTCTGGGACATCACCTGGGACTTCGACGTCCGGCAGCCCCGCCTGAAGGGAACACGCGGCACCGCCATGCTGGTGGCCTCCAGCATCTATGAGGCCTGCCGCTACTACCGGCTCTTCCGCGACACCTCGCTGAAGAACCGCTGCGCCGTGGTCACCTCCTACGACCCGCAGGCCGGCGACGTCTCCAAGGAGGACACCGGCGCCGACACCGAGACCGCCAAGGAGCTGATCTACAACACCTACACCGAGCTCCTCGAGCACGTGCCGGCGCGGCCCGGCAAGACCAAGGCCGAGGTCTACGAAGACGAGGCCAAGCGCCAGTTCCGCGAGGAGCCGGCGCAGATGAAGCTGCTCATCGTGGTCGACAAGCTGCTCACCGGCTTCGACGCGCCGAGCTGCACCGTCCTCTACCTGGACAAGTCCATGCAGGACCATGGTCTCTTCCAGGCCATCTGCCGCACCAACCGGCTGGACGGCGAGGACAAGGACTACGGCTACATCGTCGACTACAAGGACCTCTTCAAGAAGGTCGAGCACGCCATCGGCGTGTACACCAGCGAGCTCGACGACGACGAGGACGCGCCGCCACCGGAGATCGAGCTGCAGGATCGGCTGCGCGAAGCCCGCAAGCGGCTCGACCAGGCCCTCGAAGCCGCCGAGCTGCTCTGCGAGCCGGTGGTGCTCCCCAAGGAGATGCAGCAGCACATCCAGTACTTCTGCGGCGACAAGGAGAGTCCCACCGAGCTCCAGGAGCGCCGTGGGCTGCGCGACGTGCTCTACCAGACCGTCGCCAAGCTGGCCCGGGCCTACGCCAACCTCGAGTACGAGATGCAGCCCGCCGGCTACTCGGTGGAGCAGGCCCACGAAATCCGCGAGCGCGTGAAGCGCTTCGTGAAGCTCCGGGACAGCATCCGCCTCGCGGCCAACGAGTCGCTGGAGCTCAAGGCCTACGAGGCCGACATGCGGATGCTGATCGACAAGTTCATCGAGGCCGACGAGCCGACCAAGATCTCCGCCTTCGACGACCGGCCGCTCCTGGAGCTGATCGTGGAGCTGGGCATCGACGAGACGGTGGACCAGGTGAAGGCCAAGACCGGTGGGGGCGAAGGCACCGCCGCCGAGGTCATCACCCGCAACGTCCGTAGCCGGATCCTGAAGGGCCAGCTCACCGACCCTACCTACTACGAGCGCATGTCGCAGGTGCTCGACGAGCTCATCCGTGACCTCCGCGCCAAGCGGAAGAGCTACCGCGAGTACCTGGCGCGCATCGCCGAGCTGGCCGCCAAGGTCGCCGCGGGCAAGGACGACAGCACCCCCGAGAGCCTGGACAGCCCCGGCAAGCGGGCCCTCTACCACACCGTTGGCGAAGACGAGGCCAAGGCGCTACGGCTCCACGAGAAGGTCATGGAGTACCGACGCGATGGCTGGCGGGGACACCACGCCAAGGAGCGCTCGCTAAAGAAGGCACTCTACGACGAGGTGGAGAGCGTCGAGGAGACAGAGCAGCTCTTCGACATCATCAAGCGCCAGGACGAGTATTGATGGGCGAGACCCTCCAGCTGGCGGAGATCACCATCCACATTGCCCGCAAGGACATTGCCAACGTTCACGTGAGCGTGCATCCCCCGGAGGGGGAAGTGCGCGTCTCCGCTCCGGAGCACTTCTCCCTCGCGTCACTGCGCGCCTTTTTGATCACCAAGCTCGCCTGGATGCGCGCGGAGCGGGCGAAGTTCCAGGAGCAGCCCCGCAATGCCCCGTTGCTCTACATCGACCGCGAGAGCCACTACCTCTGGGGGGAGCGCTACCTGCTGGAGGTCATCGAACGGGACGCCCCGCCGGAGGTCGACCTGGGCCACGGCGTCCTGCGCCTCTACGTGCGCCCTGGGACTGGCGAAGAGAAGCGCGAGGAGGTGCTCTCGCGCTGGTACCGCGACCAGGTCCGCGACGCGGTCAACGAGCTGCTCCCCGTTTGGGAGAAGCGCCTCGGCGTCCAAGTCGAGCGCTCCTACGTCCAGCGCATGAAGACCCGGTGGGGCAGCTGCAATCCCGCCCAGGGAACCATCCGGCTCAACACCGAGCTGGCAAAGAACCCCCGCCGCTGCCTGGAGTACGTGCTGGTCCACGAGCTGGCGCACCTCCACGACGCCACCCACGGCCCCCGCTTCCGCGACCTGATGGACCACCACGTCCCCACCTGGAAGACCATCCGCGACGAGCTGAACGGCCGAGCGCTTGCCCACCAGGACTGGACCCGATAGTGGCAGCAGTCCGCGCCGGTCTCATCAGTGAGCCATTGCCCCCAGGATCCGCTGCGGGCTACTCTCGGCCGGTCGATGGAAGGGAAGGTCCAGATGGGCGACGACAAGCAGCGTGAGCCGGAGACTCGGCGGATCTCCCGACAAGACTTTCGCGCCAATCCCGCCCAGTACATTCTGGCCGCCGAGAAGTCGGGACCCATCGCGGTAGTGGACGACCTCGGCACGACCCGGATGCTCCTCAGCAGTCCTCTCGCGATCGATGAGCCGCCCGCCGAGTAGCGCGTGACGGTCGGCCATCCCGCCAAGGCGCTGGTCCACTTCTTCAAACAGGTCCCCGGGTGCGCCTTCGCATCGAACTTCGCACGCGAGGGGATCGACGGGCGGATCGCGTTTGCGGAACTTTCCGAGCCCGACGCGGACACCGTCGATGACATCAACGCGAGCCTCGATGGTTGCGGGGTCGCCGAACGGGCGGCGTGCCTCATCTTCCCGAGCGTCACGACGCCGGACGGCATCGTCGACTTGCTCCAGCGGCTCAGCACTGACGAGAGGTGGAGCTGCCGCCGATTCGAGCGGGCCTCCGACATGCTTTGCGTCGAGTGGCGGACCGCTTCCGGTCGGACGTCTCGCGCGTTAGGGCTGGCGCCGATGCTCTCCATGCCGGTGACTCGCCGCGCACCCTATGTGGCGATCGCCTTGTGGCCGGGCCAGCAAAAGAAGCGGAAGCAGCCTCGCGAGGATGTCGGCTTCATCGACATGCCCTCGAACCTCGACTCCAAGAAGCACCGGGCATTGATCAGCGCGTCCACCAAGAACGCGAATGCCATCCTCGGCGACGATGCCGCGGAGCATTGGAGAGAGGTGGCGTTTCGGTTTCCGCCAACGCTGTCCAGGCTGATTCCCGATCACTGGTGGCGGGTAGGGACCTGAGTTCCTGGCCCCCGTGGGCCACCCGGGGACTCGTCGTTCGTCCCCTGGCCCCCGTGGGCCACCGCCGTCCATCGCCGTCCATCGCCCCTGGCCCCCGTGGGCCACTCCACCCGCGGTCGGTTTTTTGACCGCGCCGCGTCCGCCATGCGACGCCGGAGTCGGAGGTCGAGCCGAATGAAGCCCGTCAGAGCCCGTGTGACCGACGCCGTCGTTTTCGAGACGCGGCGGGGTGAGAACAAGCGCGCGATGCGTGTGGTGCGGGCTCGGCGTCCGGACCGACTTCGTTGGCGGAGTGCGGTGAGCGTGGTCAGCGCGGGGACCGGCAAGCTGCGCGGGATGGACCGGGTGCGCATCGAGGAGCCGGTGCGCGAGATGGTGCTCGACCTGGACGACTCGGTGCTGCAGCGCGAGGTGGTGCTCGACGCCCGGCGCTACGACGTCGATCTCGATCGCGGCGAGGTGTTGCCCTTCCACTCGATGGGGGACCTGCGGCGCTTCGCGTTCCTGGTGGGCGCCGACGTGGGCACGATCATGCGCTACGTGGATCTGCCCGAGGACTTCGGCGCGCCGGTGGATACGGCGGGCTGTGTGCTGGTGGCGCGCGCGATGGCCAACCACCATCGCCGGCGGGCGCAGCGGCTCTGGCTGGAGCTGCCCGATCCCGACGCGCCGGGCCAGCGGATGCGGCACGAGCAGATCATGGCCGACCGCGCCCAGCGCGACGCGGAGATCGCGCGGCGCTGGGACGCGCTCGCGCACCGACTGCTCGAGAGGTAGCCCACGGCGGCGCGCCGGCCCGCGCGGATCGCACGAAGCGAGCCCGCGGCGGCCCGCCCCCCGGCTCCACCCGCGCGCCCTCAGCCGAAGGCGGCGCGGAAGTCGGCGACGACGGCGGCCAGGAGCTCGCCGCCGCGGCGCTGGGCGGCCTCCACCGACTCGCCCTCGGCCATGGTGACCCGGACGTCGAAGTACATCTTCAGCTTCGGCTCGGTGCCGCTGGGCCGCAGCATGGCGCGGTGGCCGCCGTCGATCTCGAAGACGACGACGTCGGCGCTGGGGAAGGTCAGCGGGGTCTCGGTGCCGTCCGCCGCGCGGCGGGTGCGTGTGGCGAAGTCCTGGACCGCGGTCACGGCCAGGCCGCCCAGGGTGGTGGGCGGCTCGGCCCGCGCGGTCTCCATCATGCCGCGGATGCGACCGGCGCCCTCGGCGCCGGGGAGCACGATGGACACCTGGTCCGAGAGGTAGAGGCCGTAGCGTCGCCAGCACTGCTCCCGGTAGTCGATCAGGGTCATGCCCTGGGCGCGGCAGAAGGCGGCGAGGTCGGCCATGACCACCGCGGCGCTGATGCCGTCCTTGTCGCGGACCAGGGTGCCGCAGGCGTAGCCCAGGGCTTCCTCGTAGCCGAAGACGAAGGCGAGGCCTTCCTCCTGCTCCAGCTCGATGCCCCGGTTCTGGATCCACTTGTGCCCGGTGAGGGTCTGCTCGCCCCGGGCCCCGTGGGCGGCGGCGATGTCCAAGAGCATCGGGGAGCTGACGACGGACTCGACGACCAGGCGCTCGGCGTCGGCGTCGCCTTCCTCGAGGAGGTAGGCGGCGAGGAGGCAGCCGATCTCGTTGCCGGTGAGGCGGACGTAGGCGCCCTCGTGGAGCACCTCGACCGCGAGCCGGTCGGCGTCGGGATCGTTGGCGAGGACCAGGTCGGCGCCGACCTCGCGGGCCAGGGCGCCGACGGCGTCCATGGCGCCCTCTTCCTCGGGGTTGGGGAAGGCCACGGTGGGGAAGGTCCCGTCCGGCTCTCGCTGGCTGGCTACCTCGTGAACCTGCTCGAAGCCGGCGTCCTTCAGGGCGCGGCGCACGTAGGGGGCGCCCACGCCGTGGAGCGCGGTGTGCGCGATCACCAGATCCCGCGGGGCCTCGGGGTGCTTCAGCAGCGCGGCCACGCCGGCGAGGTAGCGGCCCGCCACGTCGGGGCCCAGCACGGTGCGCGCGTCGCCGCGGGGGATGGAGCTCAGCGGGCCCACCTCGGCGATGGCCGCGGCGATGGCGGCGTCGTGGGGCGGCACGATCTGCGCGCCGTTCTCCCAGAAGACCTTGTAGCCGTTGTAGTCGGGCGGGTTGTGGCTGGCGGTGATCACCAGCGCGCCGGCGGCCTCCTGGTCCAGGAGCGCGAAGGCGACCAGGGGCGTGGGGGTGACGTGCTCGAAGACCCGCGCGCGCAGGCCCATGCCGGCGATGACCGCGGCGGCGTCGTCGGCGAGCTGGCGGCTCTTGCGGCGGCCGTCGTAGCCCACCACCACGCCGCGCTCGGCGGCGTCCGGGACCGAGGCCAGGAGGTGCGCGCAGTAGCCGGCGGTGGCCCGCAGCACGACCACGCGGTTCATCCGGTGGGGTCCGGCGCCGAGGAGCCCGCGCAGGCCCGCGGTGCCGAAGGTGAGCATCCCCTGGAAGCGATCGGCCAGCTCGGCCTCGTCCTCCGCTTCGAGCAGGCGGCGGAGCTCGGCGCGGGTGTCCTCGTCGGGGTCTTCCTGGAGCCAGGCCTCCGCCTGGGCCCGGAGCTTCGGATCCAATGCCATCGGGGAGGCATACCCGCCGCGGGCTCCGATGAGAAGGAGAAGCCGCCTCGCGAGAGGGAACTCATTGGTTCACGGGGGCGGGTCGCGCAGACAGGGTGGATGCTGCGACTGAAGAGCTACCTGGCGGGTGAATGGCGTGATGGCGAGGGCGAGGGCGCGACCCTCTACGACCCCTGCACCGAAGAGGCGGTGGCCACCACCAGCACCGCGGGGCTCGACTTCGCGGCGGCCTTCCGCTGGGCGCGCAACCTCGGCGGGCCCAACCTGCGCGCGCTGACCTTCGCGCAGCGCGGCGCGGTGCTCAAGGCGCTCAGCAAGGCGATCCACGACGCCCGCGAGGAGCTCATCGAGGCCTCGATGCAGAACGCGGGCACCACCCGCGGCGACGCCAAGTTCGACATCGACGGCGCGGCCGGCACGCTGGCCTACTACGCCTCGCTGGGGAAGAAGCTCGGCGACCGCCGCTTCTTGGTGGACGAGGGCGAGCAGCTCACCCGGAGCCCGCGCTTCTACGGCTACCACGCGAAGATGCCGCGCACCGGCGTGGCCGTGCACGTGAACGCCTTCAACTTCCCGGCGTGGGGCCTGGCCGAGAAGCTCGCGGTGGCGCTCCTCGCCGGCATGCCGGTGATCAGCAAGCCGGCGACGGCCACGGCCCTGACGACCTTCCGGCTGATGGAGGTCCTGCTGAAGACCGGTGAGCTCCCCGAGGGCAGCCTGCAGCTCGTCTGCGGCAGCGCCGGCGATCTGCTGAGCCACCTGGGGCCCCAGGACGTGCTGGCCTTCACCGGCTCGGCGGACACCGGGACCTACCTGCGGGGCCTGGAGAACGTGCTCGCGCGCTCGGTGCGCGTGAACGTGGAGGCCGACAGCCTGAACGCCGCGGTCCTCGGGCCCGACGTGGAGCCCGGCAGCGAGACCTGGATCCGCTTCATCAAGGACGTGGCCCTCGAGGTCACCCAGAAGACGGGCCAGAAGTGCACCGCGACCCGCCGGGTCTTCGTGCCCGCCGAGCGCATCGACGCGGTGCAGGAGGCGCTCGTCGAGGCGATGGACGCCGTGGTCTGGGGCGACCCCCGGGCCGAGGGCGTGCGCATGGGGCCCCTGGCCAGCGCGCAGCAGCTCCGGGACGTGACCGCCGGTGTGCAGACGCTGGTCGAAGGCGGCGCGCGCGAGGTCTGGCGATCGTCCCGCGAGGCCGTCGGTGCCACCGAGGGCAAGGGCTACTACTTCCCGCCGGCGCTCCTGCGCGCCGACGAGCCGCGCAAGGCCGGCGTGGTCCACGAGCACGAGGTCTTCGGCCCGGTGACCACCCTGATGCCCTACACCGGGCTGGGCGAAGCCGGCGAGCTGGTGGCCCTCGGCCACGGAGGGCTCGTGGCCAGCGTGTACTCCGACGATCGCGAGGCGATCGGCGTGCTGGTGCGGGCGCTGGTGCCCTGGAGCGGCCGGGTGTTGGTGGCCAGCGCCAAGGTGGCCGATCAGGCCTCCGCGCCGGGCCTGGTGCTGCCCTCCTGCGTGCACGGCGGCCCCGGTCGGGCCGGCGGCGGCGAGGAGCTCGGGGGGCTCCGGGGCCTCGACTTCTACATGCAGCGGACCGCGGTCCAGGGCGACCGCGGGCTTCTCGAACGGGCCCTGGATATGCGATAGTGCCGCCGGGCCTCCGGCCCGCCGTACGCATGATTCCGCCCCCGCCCATGTCCCGTCCGCGAGCCGTCCGCCTGGCTCAGGCTCGCGGGGAAGCGGACGCCAACGAGGTGCTCCGCGCCTTCATGAGCCACAAAGAGTGGCTGGCGCCCATCCAGCTCTTCGAGGGCGCGGAGGTGTCCGCCGCTCGCAAGGTCTCCCTCGGTCCGCGGACCCAGGTGCCCAACGACGAGGTCTGGATCTTCTCCGAGCAGGGGACGGCCATCCAGGCGACCCGCAACGGGATCCTCCTGGGGACCTACGTGAGCGGCGTCCGCGGCGACGCGCTCTTCCGCCGGCTCCCGGAGGTCGCCAGCTATGTGGTGGTCAACGGCGGCGGCTACGACGAGGACCGGCTGGACTTCGACCGCTCCGGCTTCGACCGGCTCATCGGCTGGGCCGAGGCCATCTCCTTCGAGCGCGCCGTGGTGGGCACCGCGGCGTGGGAGCAGCAGCCGGAGCTCCTGGCGCGGATGCGCGCGCTGGAGAGCTGGTACATCCCGCTCTTCGCCGACGGCCGGATGATCGCCAAGGCCGGCCACGACGGCTTCCAGCAGCCCAGCGTGGCCTGCACCACCCCCGACTCCTACAACGGCTTCGTGAACATGCTGGAGCCCGAGCTGCGCCAGCAGGTGCGCCGCATGGTGGTCAACGGCGAGGGCCTCTGCGCCGAGATCACCCGGCAGACCCAGGTGGACGCGCTCTACCTGAACCCCTTCGGCCCCGGCCCCTCGGTGACCATCCCCCGCCACGTCTTCGACCTGGTCCGCCGCGCGGGTCCCCCCCCGAGGCCGAGCATCCCAGCCCCGCGCTAGCAGGTCGACGAAACAGGCCGAAGGCCGCGTTTCGAGACCTGCTCCCCTGCCCCCGCCACCGGCGGGATGCCCCTGCCCCCGCCGCAGGCGGGATGCCCTTGCCTCTTCTCTCGCCCCGCGTTCGGCGGGACGCCTTCTCGCCTCCCGCTTCCCTCAGCTGCCCGCTTCCCTCAGCTACGCGCGTCGGCCAGGCGGTCGTAGTGGTGGTACCCGAGCTTGTTCAGCGCGGTCTTCGGCGCGAGCCCGATGTCCACCAGGGTCTTGAGCCCGTAGGTCCCCGCGAGCACCGGCGGCCCGTAGGCCAGGATGGTCTCCTCGCTGAGGAAGCGGTCGTGGGGGAAGAGGCGACGCTCGGAGTGCAGGTGGATGAAGTGGGCCAGCGCGGTGCGGGTGTAGCCCGGCTGCTTCGGCGGGGTGATCACGTGGGGAGTCGCCTGGAAGACGCCGCCGGTGAGGATCTCGAGCTGCTGCCCGACCTGGGCGACCAGGCAGCCGGCGGGCGGCTTGCCGTGGACCATGCGGCCCTTGGGGTGCTCGGCGGTGGCCCGGGCGCGGAGGTAGAGACCGCTGGCCGCGTCGGGGCGCTCGCAGCGCTTGCCGGCGGGGTCGTAGAAGCGGCCGCCGGGCAGGAGGGTCAGCAGGTTGAAGTCCGTGTGCTCCTCGCCCCACAGGATGCTGGTGCCCACCTGCTGGTCGTCGAGGGCCAGGTAGCGCAGGGCGCGGGTCACGTGGGGCCCGCCCTCGGTGGCCGCGCTGAAGATGTCGCTGGGCAGATCCAGGGCGCTGGCGCAGCCTCGGAGCAGGTCCATGCCCACCTCGTGGACCGCCTTGCCCAGGGCGAGGTAGTCGTCGCGGAAGCGGTCGGCGCCCTGGGGCCAGCTGTTCTCGGCGTAGATCTCCGGGAACATCAGGCGGCAGCGCTCGTCGAGGGCCATGGGCGCCGCGAAGTAGCACTCCTTGAAGTCCGGCTGCCCGCCGGCCACGACGGCCTGCTCGGTGTTGGGCGGGGTCCAGCCGCGCTGGTACCAGACGTCGGCCCGGGCCCAGGAGCGCTTCTCTTCTTCGGAGCGTTGGGTGAGCTCGACCCAGTCGTCGTAGAAGCGCTCGAGGACCTCGGTGTCGACGCCGTGGTTCTGGACGTAGACCAGACCGAACTCGCCGAAGGCTCGCCTCAAGGCGGCGGCGGCGCGCTCGGGGCCGCCCTCGCTCCGGAGATCGGCCAGGTCGACGACGGGGATGGACTCGGTGGACGCAGCTTCCATTGCGCCCTGACGTATCAGCCGCTCGGGGCGGCATCAACTCGGCTTCGAGGGGGCGTCAGCTCGCGGTGGCGGCGACCAGCGGACCGGCGGAGATCACCGAGAAGATCCGGTTGGGATCCACCGGCTTCACCAGGTACTCGTCGAAGCCGGCGTCGCGGGTCCGCGAGCGGTAGTCGCTGCCGGCGTGGCCAGAGAGGGCCACCAAGCGGAGGCGCTGGTTCTGGGCGCGGAACGAGGCGCCGAGGTCACAGCCGTCGCCATCGGGCAGGGTCAGATCGACGACGGCGACGTCGGGGGTGAAGGAGCCGAAGACGGCGGCGGCGTCGGAGCAATCCTCGGCGGTCGAGACCTCCAGGCCCCGCCCACGGAGATACATCGCGAGGAGTTCTCGCGAGTCCGGATCGTCGTCCACCAGGAGGACGCGGAGGGAAGGGGTGGTCATGGAAAAGTACCCATGCACTGACCATGCCTTCAGAAGCGCCGATGATCCGCTACGGAAAGGTCAGCAAGCGCGCCACTCGTGACAGCATGGCGCGGAACGTGGCGCCCCGCCCCACCTTTCAAACGGGACCGTTCGCCCCGACCAGACGCTCGATGGCGGCCGAGACTCGCGCCGGGGTCTCCTTGGCGTGGTAGATGGCGTAGACCTCCGCCTCCGGCGCCGGGAGCTCACCGACCACCCGCAGCTCCTCGCGCTCGACCGCGCCGCCGATGGCCGTCTGGGGGACCACGCAGATGCAATGGTTGGCCCGGGTCGCCGAGAGCATCAGGCCGATGTCGTTGGTCTCGCCGTAGACCTTGGCGGTGAGGCCCTGGCCCAGGAGGTACTGGTCCAGGTCGAAGCGGCGCCGGGTGCCGGGCAGGTAGTGCATCAGCCCGTGGCGCTCGAAGATGCCAGGGAAGGGCGCGGTCTCGGTCCCGACCGCGGAGAGGACCACCATCGGCGAGCGGCGCAGGGTGCGCACCACCAGGCCGCGCTCCTCGGGGTTCTCGGGGAGCTCGTCGGCCAGGACCAGCTCGAGCTCCCAGGCCAGGAGGTCCCGGATCATGTAGGCGTAGTCGCCGTCGCGGAGACGGACCACGGCCTCCTCGTCGTGAAAGAGAGGCAGCAGGTAGTCGGCGGCGAAGGAGCGACCCACCGACGAGGAGACGCCGACCATCAGGACCTCCCGGGGCTCGTCGTAGCCGTTGCCGAAGCGGCGCGAGATGCGGTGGCCGATGCGGAACATCGCCGTGGTCTCGCGGTGCAGGAGCCGGCCGGCCTCGTTCAGGCGGAGGCGGCCGCTGCTGCGATCGAAGAGCCGGGAGCCCAGCGTGTCTTCCAGCGTCCGGATCTGCTCGCTGATGGTGGGCTGGGTGACGCCCAGCTCGCGGGAGGCCGCGGCGAGGGAGCCCTCGGAGGCGACGACGTGGAAGTAGTAGAGGTGGTTGTAGTTCAGCTGGGGATCCGACACGCCCGGGAGACGCTTCGGCCCTGCCGAACGATACAAACGTCTGGGCGAAAGCCGCGCCTCACTTCGGGGAGAGGAGTCGCCGCAGCTGGTCCAGACCCACCGGCTTCACCGCGTGGGCGTTGAAGCCGGCGTCGAGGGAGCTCTTGATGTCCGCCGCCTGGCCGTAGCCGCTCACCGCGATGAGATCGGGCGGACGGAGCTCGCTCTCCTCGAGCTCGCGGGCCATGTCCAGGCCGCTGCCGTCGGGCAGCCCGATGTCGACGAGGGCGATCTGGGGCCGGAGGCGCTCCACCGCCTCGAAGCCCTCCGCGAGGGTGGTCGCGGTGTGCACCTCGTGGCCCTCGGCTTCGAGGAGCGCGCCGAGCATCGCCGCCGCGTCCGCGTTGTCGTCCACGACCAGGACGCACTTCCCGTTGGCGGTCCGGCGGGGCATCTCCATGCGGTCCGACGAGGGCGGCCGCTGCTGCTCCCGGGGGAGCGAGAGGACGAAGCGGCTGCCTTGGTCGGTGCCGTCGGAGAAGGCGCGGATCTCGCCGCCGTGGAGGCGCGCGAGCTGCCGCACCAGCGCGAGGCCGAGGCCGAGGCCCGGCTTCTCGGTGCGGCCGGTCTCGCGGACGAAGGGCTCGAAGATGTGCTCCAGATCCGAGTCCTCGAGCCCCTCGCCCACATCTTCGACCGCGATGTCGACGTTGAGCCCGCCGTTCGAGGCGTGGACCTTCACCGGGCTCCCTTCGGGGGAGTACTTCACCGCGTTGGAGAGGAGGTTGCCCACCATCTGCTCCAGGCGCGTGGGGTCGGCGACGAGGTCCAGGTCGTCGGGGACGTCGACCGAGATGTTCGCCTCCGGGTTGCTGGTGCGCACGGCTTCCACGGCCGGCTGCAGGATGTCGCGCAAGACGACCTTCTTGCGCCGGAGGACCACCTGACCGGCGGTGATCCGGGAGACGTCCAAGAGGTCCTCGAGCAGGCGCTCCAGGTTGGCGACCTGGCGGGTGATCACCGGCGCGGCGCGATCGAGCATGCCGGCGCCGTTGCGCTCCAAGAGCTGCATCGCGGTGTGGATCGCGTGGAGCGGGTTGCGCAGCTCGTGGGAGAGGGTGGCCAGGAAGACGTCTTTGCGGCGGTCGGCTTCCTCCAAGCGCCGCGCGTGCTCGGCGAGCTCGGTCATGTCGCGGGCGATGGTGGACAGGAAGCGCTCGCCGGTCCGCTCGTCGTGGTGCGAGAGGATGAGCTGCGAGACCGGGACCTCGCGCCCGTCGGCGCGCAGCAAGACGGAGTCGCCCAACCACGAGCCTTTCTCGAGAGCGGCCGGGATGGCCTCCTCCTTGATCATGGTGCGGACGTCCGCGGGGAAGAACTCCTCGAACTTCGCCGGGATGCCGCTGTCCCCGTCGAAGCCGAGCATCGCGCGGCCGCCGGCGTTGACGTCGAGCAGCTGACCCTCGGGGGACGCGGTGGCGATGAGGTCCGGCGTCGAGGCCATGACCGCGGCCATCCGCTCGCCCATCTGCTGGGCCTCGCGCAATACGGTGACGTCGAGGAGGGTCACGACCACGCCCTGGATGTGGCCCTCGAGGTGGTAGGGGAGCACCCGCACCAGGTAGCGGTCGTCGCTCCCCGAGACCGCCAGGTCCCGGGTCGAGGCCTCGCCGTCGAGGAGCGCCCGCTTCATGTCCTGCAGCAGGTTGCCCTGGTCGACGAAGCGGTGCCGGAAGTCCTGGATGGGCCGATCGAGGTCGCTCTTGCGCAGCCGGAAGAGCTCGCCGGCGAGGCTGGTGAAGCGCCGGATGCGCAGCTCATGGTCCAGGAAGAGCACGTGGACCTCGGTGCTCGACATCAGGTTCTCGAGGTCCGCGGTGACCGCCTGGAGCTCGGCGATCTTCTCCTTGTGCTCGACGTTGACCGTGACGAGCTCCTCGTTGACCGAGCTGAGCTCTTCGTTGGTGCTCTGGAGCTCCTCGTTGCTGGCGATGAGCTCTTCGTTGGTCGCCTGGAGCTCCTCGTTGGAGGTCTCCATCTCCTCCAGGGCCGCCTGGAGGTTCTCCTTGGTGACCGCGAGCTGATCCTCGAGGGCGTTGACGCGATCCTGCGCCATGCTCGCGGTGTCGCGCGGGCGCGGCGAGACGTCGGGGGTCGTGCCCTGGAGCACGAAGGAGACCAGCAGCGGGCTCTGGTCGCCGGCTTCGGGGGTCATCGGCTCGACGATGACGTCGAGCATCCGGTCCTCGCCGTCCACGCGGACGGCGACGTCCCGGTAGGTCGCGTTGACGCCCTTGTGCCAGGCGCGGTGGGTCGCCGCGGACACGGCGGTCCGGAGCTGGCCCTTCACCAGGTCCAGGAGGTTCTGCGAGAAGGCGCCGTCGGGCGTGCCCAGGAAGCGGCCGCCGCCGACGAGGGTGTGCTCCACCCGACCGGAGGCGTCGACCAGGATGGTGGGCGGCGCGAAGCGGGCCAGGAGCCGATCCCGGGCGCGATTGCCGGGATCGTGGCGGTCGGCGTTGGGTGCGGAGGTCCGGGTGCGGATGCCCTCGGGCTGGCGGAGCGCGCCGCGGAGGCGCACGTCGCGGCGCTTCCGGTAGAGCTTCCACCGGTTGTCGATGGAGACGAACTCGTCCTCGAGCTTGCCGGGGCTCTCGCTGGGGCCGAGCAGCAGGAGCCCCGAGGTCTTCAGCGCGAAGTGGAAGAGGGTCAGGACCCGCTGCTGCGCCGCCGGGCGCAGGTAGATCAGCATGTTCCGGCAGGAGAGCAGGTCGAGCCGAGTGAAGGGCGGGTCCCGGGTGACGTCGTGGTGAGCGAAGACCACCATGTCGCGCAGGCTCGGCGCGACCACCGAGGCGCCGGGGCGGGTCTCGCGGAACCAGCGCTTCCGGATGTCGTCGGGGACCGCGGCCAACGCCTCGTCGTCGTAGACCCCCTGGCTGGCGCGCTCGAGGAGGAGCCGATGCACGTCGGTGGCGAAGATCTTCACCCGCGGCTCCATCTTCTTCTTCCGGAACGCTTCCGCGAAGAGGATGGCCATGGTGTAGGCCTCGGGCCCGGTGGCGCAGCCGGCGACCCAGACCCGGAGGTCCTCACTCATCGGGGTCATCTTGTCGACGAGGTTCCCGATGTGGCCGGCGAGGAGATCCCAGGCGTCGGAGTCCCGGTAGAAGCGGGTCACACCCACCAGCAGATCCCGGTAGAGGGCGTCGGCCTCGTCGGGATGATCGGCGATGTGGCGTGCGTATTCGCTCACGTCGTCGATGCGGCCGAGGGTCATCCGGCGCTGGAGGCGCCGCAGGATGGTCGAGTCCTTGTACTGCCGGAAGTCGATGCCCGAGCGCTGGCGCAGGGTGTCCAGGATGCTCTGCAGGTCGCGCTTCGGGGCCGCCGTGCTCAGCGCGGAGCCCCCCTCGGACTCCACCTGCCCGTAGCGCGCCAGGGCGCGGGCCATCTTGCTCGGCGAGAGCTCGAGGTCGACGCAGCCGGTTTCGATCGCCGCCCGGGGCATCGAGTCGAACTGGGCGGTCGCCGGGGTCTGCGCGATGGTCAGGCCCCCGGCCTCGTGGACGGTGCGGATTCCGCGGGAGCCGTCCTGCCCGGTGCCGCTGAGCACGATGGCGATGGCGCGCTCGCGGAGCTCCTGGGCCAGGGAGCGGAAGAAGGTGTCGATGGGCAGGTTGGGGTGCTCGTTTCGATCGCGATCGGTGAGCAGGAGCTTCCCGCCGGAGATGATCATCTCCTTGCCCGGAGGGATCAGGTAGAGGTGCCCCGCCTCGACCTCCACGCCGTCATGGACCAGCTCCACCGTCATGGTGGTGTGCCGGGCCATGATCTGGTCCATCATGGTCTCGTGCTCGGGGGCCAGGTGCTGGACAACCACGAAGGCCATCGAGCGGTCGTCGACGTGCTCGATCAGCTCCCGGAGGGCCTCGAGCCCGCCCGCGGAGGCACCTACACCGACGATGTGGAGACGTGGGTCTCCGGCCGAGGACTTGGGCCCTCGGTCACCGCTCGTCTTCACCCGTTCGTCGACCACCGCTGGAGCATACGCCGAAGTGTCCGGCGGTCGACGCCGAGAACGCGGGCGGCGGCCGTCTTGTTGCCTTCGTTGACCCGCAGGATGTGCTCTACGTAGCGCCGCTCGAGGTCCCGGAGGGACAGGGGCTCGCCGTCTTCTTCCTGGGGTTCGGCGGCCGCGGGGAGCTCCACGGCCTTGCGGACCGCCTCGGGCAGGGCGTCGAGCTCCATCCAATCGCCCCGGGACAGGGTCACCGCGCGCTCGAGGCAGTTCTGCAGCTCGCGGACGTTGCCGGGCCAGCTGTGGTTGCGGAGCGCGTCGCGCACCTCTTCGCTGATCGCGGGCAGGGCGCGGTTACGGGCCCGTTCGAGGCGGCGGATGAAGAGCTCGGCCAGGAGGAGCACGTCGCTGCCGCGCTCCCGGAGCGGGGGGACCCGGACGCGGACCACGTTGAGCCGATAGAAGAGGTCCGCGCGGAAGCGGCCGGCCTCGACGTCCTTCTCGAGATCGCGGTTGGTCGCGGCCACGATG
>DCLA01000007.1 GCA_002320815.1 Myxococcales bacterium UBA1660 | reverse complement strand
TTGGCAAGTGCGTCCCCATGGCAAGTGCGTCCCCGACGGGGTCGATGCGCAAGTTGGCAAGTGCGTCCCCATGGCAAGTCGGGGCGGCGCGAAGCCGGGTATGCTCGGGGGATGGAAGCCGCGACCACCCGGCTCGAGACCACCCTGCCCTTCCGCTGCGGGCACTGCGGGCTGGAGGCGGAGGCCCAGGTGCGGACCGCGGCCAGCCACGAGGGCTCGGGAGATGGGGCGCTGGACCGCGCCGAGGGTCGCGCCTGGGACCTCGCCGTCCGGACCGTCGCCCTGGCGCCGTGCCCCAGCTGCGGCCGCCGCGACACCCACGCGCTCCGGCGCTGGTGGGGGGAGCGGCTCCTGGGCGCCTTGATGGGTTCGGCGCTCACCGGCGGGCTCGCGGCGGTGGGGCTCTTCCTACTGCGACAGGAGGCCGATGGCTGGGTTCCCCTCATGGGTCTCGGGGCGGCAGCGGTGGCCTTCGTCGCGCTCCTCGCCGCGGCGACCTTCGCCCGCAGCGCCGCGACCGCCACCGTGGCCATCCCTCCCCAACGAGGGGCAAGTCGGGACGGGTGAGGCGGGTTTCCCCGGTCGACCCGGTCGATCTCCGGAGTAGCCGGGGGCACGGCTCGTGCACATCAGGCCCTCGATGCTCAAGCGCACTTCTCTGTTCCTGATGACCAACCTGGCGGTGCTGGCCGTCTTCGGCGGGATCCTCACCCTGCTCTCCCAGCTCGGGGTCTTCGGGCCCGAGGGGCTCACCGGCTCGGGCTACCTGCCGCTCTTGGGCATCGCCGCCGTCTTCGGGTTCGGTGGCGCGCTGATCTCGCTGGCGCTGAGCAAGACCATGGCCAAGCGGGCGATGGGCGCCCAGGTGATCACGCACCCGCGGGGCGAGACCGAGCAGTGGTTGGTGGACACCGTCGGCGACCTCTCCCGGCGCGCGGGGATCCAGATGCCCGAGGTAGCCATCTTCGACTCGCCCACGCCCAACGCCTTCGCCACCGGCGCCCGACGGGACGCGGCGCTCGTCGCCGTGAGCACCGGGCTGCTTCGCCGGATGGGCCGCGACGAGGTCCGCGCCGTCCTCGGTCACGAGATCACCCACGCGGCCAACGGCGACATGGTGACCCTCACGCTCATCCAGGGTGTGGTGAACACCTTCGTGATCTTCTTCGCGCGCATCATCGGCTCGGTCGTCGACTCCGCGCTCTCGGGGGGCCGTCGCCGGGGGCCGGGCTTCGGCTACTTCGTCGCCAGCTTCGCCGCCGAGATGGTCCTGGGCCTGCTGGCCACCATGATCGTGATGTGGTTCTCCCGTCGTCGGGAGTTCCGCGCCGACGCCGGCGGCGCCGCCCTCACCAGCCCGCACGCCATGAGCAGCGCGCTCCGCGCCCTCGCGGGCGGCCGCGGCTCGGAGCTCCCGGACTCGCTGGCGGCCTTCGGCATCAAGGGCGACGTGCGCCGCGGCCTGATGAAGCTCTTCCGCTCTCACCCGCCCATCGAGGAGCGCATCGCCGCCCTGCAGGAGCGCGCTTCGTTGGGCCGGTTCCACGGTCCGGCCAGCGCGTTCTCCTGACTCCGACCTGCCGAGGCCGCGCGAGTCGCTCGGCGGACCTCGCGGACCGCTCAGCCCTTGGCGAGGTCGAGGACCGCCTGGCGAAAGCGCTCCGCGCGCGCCTGGCTCATGTAGCCCTTGGCCGTCATCTGGATCCCCGCGGCGAGACGCTCGAGCTTGTCCTCGGGGATCGTCTCCGGCTCCTCGCCGCGCATCACTATGCGGATGCGGCGGTTGATGTACTCCTCCGCCGCCGGCCCCATGAACTCGCGGGCGGTGTCGAGGATCCGATCGTAGAGCGAGAGGCTCACTCCGGCGGCTCCTCGCCCCGCAGCGCGGCTTCCTCGGCCTCGATCTCCCGGCGGAGAGACTCGTCCTCGTCGATGTCGCCGAGGCCGGTCTTGCTCTCGCCCCGCTCGCGGAAGTAGCGGATGGCGGCCACCATCCGCTCGAAGCTCTCCGCCAGCTGACCCACCTCGTCCCTCGACCTCACGTCGACCTCGACGTCGAGATCGCCGCGGCTGACCCGGTCGGCCGCGGAGCGGAGCTGACGGATGGGTCGCACGATGGCGTTGGCCGCGACCACCGCCACGAGCGCGGCGACGATGATGATCATCAACAACGCCAACCAGAGCTCCTGGGTGATCTGCTCCACGGGATCGGTGGCCTCGTCGTAGTCGACCTTGGAGACCAACCCCCAGCCGAGCTCGTCGAGGTGCCGCCAGGCGGCGACGACGCGCTCGCCGCGCAGATCGGTGGCGATGCCCTTGCCCGCCTCACCCCGAGCCGCGAGCGCGACGGGGATGTCTCGACTGTCGAGCACCGTGCCCGGACCATCGCCCACGCCGTTGCGGGTGGGCGCGCGCAGCACCAGCTCGCCGTCCACGTCTTGGGCGGCGATGGTCTCGCCGGTCTCCCCGAGCCCCTCGGCCTCCGTGAGGATCCCGAAGAAGTGTTCCAGGTTCAGGCGCACGGCGAGCACCCCGATGACCGCCCGGTCCATCGAATACACCGGCGTGGAGACCACCATGGTGAAGCGCTCGGTGATGGGTGAGAGGAAGACCGGCTGGACGAAGGTCCCGCGGAGCCCCTGCTGGAAGTACTCGACCCCCGACGCATCCGTGTCCTCGTGGCCCTCGAAGGTCGAAACCCGGACGTACCCGTCACGGTCGATGACCAAGAGCTCCTCGAACTCCGAGCGGTCCCAGAGGACCAGGCTCAGCTTACGGCGGAGCTGGATCTCGGCGTCCTCGACGCGCGGGCGGCGCGAGCCCACCTGGAGCTCCTCGGGGTCGGGGCCGATGTCGTCGAGCCGGGGCTCGAAGGGCTCCTGGGCTGGGGCCCCGGTACCGGCGGTCGCCTCCTGGGGCTCGTCGCCCTCGCTCGCCTGGCCCGCTTCCTCCTCGGCCTCTTCGTCGGCTTCGCTCTCGTCGCCCGGTTCTTCGTCCTCGGGGGTCTCGCCCTCGTCAGCCGTCGTATCGCCCGGCGGCGCGGGGCTCCCGGTGCCTTCGACGCTGGAGCCATCTTCGAGGTCCGGTAGCTCCTCGACCTCGGGGTCGTCGACGTCGCTCGCCGTGGCGCGCTCGAGGACCTCCACGCGCGAGGCCACCAGGCTGGCCATCCGCTCCACGTTCGCGCGGCGGTCGGCCATGAAGCGCTCGACCGCCTCGGCCTTCGTGGTGACCATGCCGTCCATCGCCTCGAGGGAGGCGGCGATCTGGCTCTGCTCCATGTGGCGGAGGGTCCACCACGCGAGAACGCCGCCCGGGATGGCGGCGAAGGCCAACAACAGGACGAAGAGCTTGAATGCCAGGGTCCGGACGACGGCGAGTCGGTTCTCTCTCATGGTTCTTCTCTCCGCTCGGTTCCGCACCCTTCGGCGCGTAGCCACTCCCCGATCCGTCGGGGGGAACCCACCCGGGCCGAACGCCCCGCCTCCCCGAGGGCCGCGAGGGCCGCTGCCGGGGCGACGGAGCTCTCCGCCGTCGACGGATCCTGCACATACGCGCGTCCACCCAGGCCCGCCACTCGAACGACCCCGGCCGCGCCGTCTCGGCTGGCAGCGGTCAGCAGCACGGCCGCCAGCTGCTTCCGGTGGGACTCGGCTGCGGATTCGAAGAGCACGTCGATGGAGGGGCGCGCGTGGATGACCTTCTCGTCCACCGAGAGGCGAAACGCGCGCTCGCCGGCCAAGAGGTGGTAGTCGGCTGGGGCCAGATGGACCCCGGGCGTGAGCGGCTGCGAGTCGTCCACCTCGGCGACCGGGACGCCGCTGAGGCGCGCCAGGTAGTCCGCGAGGCTACCCCGCGGCTGACGGTTGCGATGGAGCACCAGCGCCACCGGGACCCGGGGCTCCCCTAGCCCGGCCATGAAACCGGCGAAGGCCTCCGCCCCGCCGAGGGAGGCGCCGACCACGATGAGCCCTGGAGTCACCGCCGCCTCCGGTAGAGCCGGACCCGCTCGTCGACGGGAGCGTAGTCCGCTGCGTGGGGTGTGAAGTCGATGGTCTCCCGCATGCCCAGTCCCAACATCCCGAGGGGCGCGAGGCTTCGATAGATCAGGTCGTGGACGCGCTCCCGCAGCTCGCGCTCGAAGTAGATCATCACGTTGCGGCAGAGGACGAGCTGGAACTCGTTGAAGACCTCGTCGCTCACCAGGTTGTGCTGGGAGAAGACGATGGACTGGCGCAAGGACGACTTGAGCTTCGCGTTGCGATGGTCGGCCACGTAGTACTGACTGAAGTCCTCGCGGCCGCCGGCGGCGATGTACGCCTCGGTGTGCTCCCGCATGGAGGTCACCGGGTAGACCCCCTTGCGCGCCCGCTCGAGCACCATCTCGCTCAGATCGGTGGCGTAGAAGCGCGTCCGCGGCAGCAGCCCCTCCTCCTGGAAGAGGATGGCCAACGAGTAGACCTCCTCGCCGCTCGAGCAGCCGGCGACCCAGACGCGCACGAAGGGGTAGGTGCGCAGCCGGGGGATCACCTCGTCCCGGATGCACTGGTAGAAGCCAGCGTCGCGGAACATCCCGGTGACGCCGACCGAGAGCTGCGCCACGAAGCGCGGGAGCATCGCCGGGTCGTGGAGGATGGCCTCCTGGAGCCGGCTCACGGTGCGGAAGCGCTCGTGCCGCAACACCGCGCGGACCCGGCGCCGGAGCGAGGCGGGCGCGTAGCTCCGGAAGTCGTAGCCGTAGCGACGCGCGACGGCCTCGAGCAGCAGCTCGATCTCCAGCGCCTCGAGGTCGCCCTCCATGACCCTCAGCGGTGGAGCCAGACCCGCAGGAGAGAGAGGAGCTGCTGCGTGTCCACGGGCTTGGTCACGTAGTCGCTGGCGCCGGCCTCGATGCACTTCTCGCGATCCCCGCGCATGGCCTTGGCGGTCAGCGCGATGATCGGGAGGTTCTTGAAGCGGGTCTGATTGCGGATGCGGCGGGTGGTCTCGTAGCCGTCCATCTCGGGCATCATGATGTCCATCAAGACCACGTCGACACCGGGCTGCTCGCGGTCGGCGAGGCGGTCCAGGGCCTTCTGGCCGTTGTCGGCGTACTCGACGATCATCTCGTACTGCTCGAGGAGCGCGGTGAGCGCGAAGACGTTGCGCACGTCGTCGTCCACGACGAGCACGCGACGGTTCTCCAGCGCGGGATCGATGCGCGGCGCCGAGGCGGGCCCATCGGTCGCCGCGTCCACCCGATGGAGGAAGAGGGAGACCTCGTCGAGGAGCCGATCGATGGAGCGCACGTCCTTGACGATGACGGCGTCGGAGACCCGGGAGAGCTCCCGCGCCTCGGTCTCTTCGAGCTCCTTGCCGGTGTAGACGATGATCGGCAGGTGGCGGCCCACCGCGCGCTTGGAGAGCTCGGCGATGAGGCTGAGCCCCGAGCGATCGGGGAGCCGGAGGTCGACCACCGCGCAGTCGATGACGTCCTCGTCGAAGGCCTCGAGGGCGGACTCGGCGTCGGCGGCCTGGATGACCTCGACGTCGTCGGCGCGCATCAGGTCGGCGACGGCCTTGCGGTGCACGTCGTCATCCTCGACGAGGAGGACCCGCCGGATGCTCCGCTGGAGGAAGGAGTGGATCTGGTCGAAGGCGTCGTCCAGGGCCTTGCGCGAGACCGGCTTCTCCAACGACGCGAAAGCGCCCACCTCGACCGCGCGGGCGGGTTCGCTGAAGGCGCTGATGACGTGCACCGGGATGTGCTTGGTCGTCGTGTCGTGCTTCAGGCGGTCGAGGACCACCCAGCCGTCCGAGTCCGGGAGCCGGAGGTCCAGGGTGATCGCAGCCGGCCGGTACTGGCGGGCCAGCTCGATCGCCTCCGCCCCGGTGTGGGCCATGACCACGTGGAACCCGTGCTCGGTGCCGATATCCATCAGGACCTCGGCGAAGGTCTCGTCGTCCTCGACCACGAGGAGCACCTCCTTGCCGGCGGGGACGTCGGACTCGGGGACGCTGGGCCGGAGCGCCGGCGCGGAACGCGGCGGAGCCATCGACGTGGGCGGCGAGGGGACGCCGGAGGCGGAGCTGCTGACGTGCTGGGCCGGGCGCGACATGGCCGACAGGACCCGGGAGGCCGGGCCGGCGAGCCGCTCCGAGGGCTTCGAGGGCAAGAAGAGGGTGAAGAGGCTGCCCTCGCCCGGCGTGCTCTCGAGGTGGAGCTCGCCGCCGAGGAGACCGGCGATCTCGCGGCTGATGGCCAGCCCGAGGCCGGTGCCTCCGTGCTTGCGGCTGGTGCCACCCTCGACCTGCTGGAAGGCCTCGAAGACCAGCGGCTGCTTGTCCTTGGCGATGCCGATGCCCGAGTCCTGGACCGAGAAGGCCAGGACGAGGTCGGCGCCGTTGAGGGTCGGCGACTGCCAGCGGCCGCCCTCGATGGGCTCGACCTTGACCTCGACGCGGCCCTCGTCGGTGAACTTGATCGCGTTGGCGATGAGGTTCCGGAGGACCTGCTTCAGGCGCATCTCGTCGACCCGCATGGTGTCCGGGAGCTGGTCCTCGAAGGCCACGGAGAAGTCGAGGCCCTTGTCCCGGGCGAGGTGCTCGAAGGTGCGGATCAGGTAGTCGGCGAGCTGCTCGAGGCGGATCTCGCCGACGTCCACGGCCATGGTCCCCGACTCGATCTTGGCGAGGTCGAGGATCTCGTTGATCAGCGCGAGCAGATCGGCGCCGGCCTGGTGGACCGTCTCCGCGTACTCGACCTGCCGACCGGAGAGGTTGCCGTCGCGGTTCTGCGCGAGCTGCTCGCTGAGGATGAGCAGGCTGTTGAGCGGCGTGCGCAGCTCGTGGGACATGTTGGCCAGGAACTGGCTCTTGTAGCGGGAGGTGAGCGCGAGCTGCTCGGCCTTCTCCTCGAGCTCCTGCCGGGCGAGCTCGACTTCCTTGTTCTTCCGCTCGACCTCGTCGCGCTGGGTGGTGAGCTGCCGGGCCTGCTCCTCCAGCTCTTCGTTGGTCTGCTGCAGCTCCTCCTGCTGGGTCTGGAGCTCTTCGGCCATGCGCTGCGACTCGCGGAGCAGCTCGTCGGTGCGCATCGTCGCCTCGATGGTGGCCACCACGATGCCCAGCGACTCGGTGAGCTGATCGAGGAAGTCGAGCTGCACCTTGGTGAAGGGCTGGAACGAGGCCAGCTCGATGACGCCCTTCACCTCGGTCTCGAAGGTGACCGGCGCGACGACCAGGTTCAGCGGCGGGGCGTCGCCGAGGGCCGACCCGATGCGCACATAGTCGCCGGGCACGTCGCGGACGAGGATGCGCTTGCCCTCCAAGGCCGCTTGACCGACCAGACCCTCGCCGAGGTCGTACTCGTTGCTGAGCTCCTTGCGCTCCTTGTAGGCGTAGCTGGCGAAGAGGTGGAGCATGAGGTCCTCCTCCTTGCGCCGCGCCATGTAGAAGGCGCCGTGCTGGGCGCCGACCACCGGAGCCAGCTCGGAGAGCACCCCCCGGGCGACGGCGAGCATGTCGCGCTGGCCCTGGAGCATCCGGGTGAAGCGGGTGACGTTCGTCTTGAGCCAGTCCTGCTCCTCGTTGATCCGCGTGGTCTCGGCCAGCGTGCGGATCATCTGGTTCAGGTTGTCCTTCAGCTCGGCGACCTCGCCGCGGGCGTCGACGTCGATGGACTGGCTGAGGTCGCCGCGGGTCACGGCGGTGGCGACGGTGCCGATGGCGCGCACCTGCCGGGTGAGGTTGCCGGCGAGCTCGTTCACGTTGCCGGTCAGCTCGCGCCAGACACCGGCGGCGCCGGGCACATCGGCCTGGCCGCCCAGCTTGCCCTCGACGCCGACGTCGTGGGCCACGCCGGTGACCTGCTCGGCGAAGCGCGAGAGGGTCCCGATCATCTCGTTGATGGTGTCCACCAGCGTGGCGATCTCGCCGCGCGCCTCCAGCCGGAGCTCCTGCTCCAGGTCACCGACGGCGACCGCGGTGACGACCCGGGCGATGCCGCGCACCTGCTCGGTGAGGTTCCGCGCCATCAGGTTCACGTTGTCGGTGAGCTCGCGCCAGGTCCCGCTGACGCCGGGCACCTCCGCCTGGCCCCCGAGGATGCCCTCGGTGCCCACCTCCCGGGCCACCCGGGTCACCTGGTCCGCGAAGGCGCGGAGCTGCTCGACCATCGTGTTGACGGTCTCCTTGAGCTCGAGGAACTCGCCCTTGACCTCGACCTGGATCTGCCGGCTCAGGTCACCGGAGGCGACGGCCGTGGTGACCCGCGCGATGTCGCGCACCTGGTCGGTCAGGTTGGAGGCCATCAGGTTCACGTTGCCCGTGAGCTCCTTCCAGATGCCCGACACGCCCCGGACCTCGGCCTGGCCGCCGAGCTTGCCCTCGACGCCCACGTCGCGGGCCACCCGGGTGACCTCGTCGGCGAAGCTGGAGAGCTGGTCGACCATGGTGTTGATCGTGCTCTTCAGCTCGAGCAGCTCGCCGCGCACCTCGACGGTGACCTTGCGGCTCAGATCGCCCTCGGCGATGGCGCCGGCGACGGTGGCGATGTCCCGGACCTGCGCGGTCAGGTTGTTCGCCATGTGGTTCACGTTGTCGGTGAGCTCGCGCCAGGTTCCCTGGACCCCCTCGACGGCGGCCTGCCCGCCGAGCTTGCCCTCGGTGCCGACCTCGCGGGACACGCGGGTGACCTCCTCGGCGAAGCTCGAGAGCTGATCGACCATCCGGTTGATGGTGTCCTTCAGGTCGAGGATCTCGCCGCGCGCGGAGACGGTGATCTTCTTGCGGAGATCACCCTCGGCGATGGCGGTGGCCACGTCGGAGACGCCGCGCACCTGGTCGGTGAGGTTCTCGGCCATGGAGTTCACGGCGTCGGTCAGGTCGCGCCAGGTACCGAGCACGCCGCGGACGTCGGCCTGACCGCCGAGCTTGCCGTTCACGCCGACGTCGATGGCCAGGTGGGTGACCTCGTCGGCGAAGCTGGAGAGCTGGTCGACCATGGTGTTGATCGTGCTCTTCAGCTCGAGGATCTCGCCCCGGGCGTCGACGGTGATCTTCCGCGTGAGGTCACCGCGCGCGACGGCCGTGGTGACCTGCGCGATGTCGCGGACCTGGTTGGTCAGGTTGCTGGCCAGGAGGTTCACGTTCTCGGTGAGCTCCTTCCAGACGCCCCGAACGCCCTCGACCTCGGCCTGGCCGCCGAGCTGGCCCTGCACGCCGACCTCCCGGGCCACGCGGGTGACCTCGTCGGCGAAGGCGGTGAGCTGGTCGACCATGGCGTTCATGGTCTCCTTCAGCTCGAGCACCTCGCCCCGGGCGTCGACGGTGATCTTCCGGGAGAGCTCGCCGGCGGCGACGGCCGCGGCGACCTCGGAGATGTTCCGCACCTGGTTGGTCAGGTTGCTGGCCATCGAGTTCACGTTCTCGGTGAGCTCGCGCCAGATCCCCGACACGTCGGTGACCACCGCCTGGCCGCCGAGGCGGCCCTCGGTGCCCACCTCGCGGGCCATGCGGGTGACCTCGTCGGCGAAGTCGCCGAGCGAGTCCACCATGTCGTTGATGGTGTTCTTGAGGGCGAGGAGCTCGCCCTTGACCTCGACGGTGATCTTCTTGGAGAGGTCGCCGCTGGCGACGGCGGTGGTGACCTCGGCGATGTCCCGGACCTGGTTGGTCAGGTTGGTCCCCATGGTGTTCACGTTGTCGGTCAGCTCGCGCCAGATGCCCGACACGTCGCCGACCTCGGCCTGCACGCCCAGGGTGCCCTCGGTACCGACCAGGCGCGCGACCCGCGACACCTCGGCGCCGAAGCGGTTCAGCTTGTCGACCATCTCGTTGATGGTCGTCTTCAGCGTCAGGATCTCGCCCCGGGCGTCGACGGTGATCTTCTTGGAGAGGTCGCCGGTCGCGATGGCGGTGGCCACCTCGGCGATGTTCCGCACCTGGTTGGTGAGGTTGTTCGCCATGCCGTTGACGTTGTCGGTGAGCTCTTCCCAGACGCCGCTGACGCCGGGGACCTCGGCCTGGCCGCCCAGGACGCCCTCGGTGCCCACCTCGCGGGCCACGCGGGTGACCTCGCCGGCGAACGCCGAGAGCTGGTCGACCATCTGGTTGATGGTGCTCTTCAGCTCGAGGATCTCGCCCCGGGCGTCGACGGTGATCTTCTTGGAGAGGTCGCCCTTCGCGATCGCGCTGGAGACCTCGGCGATGTTCCGCACCTGGACGGTGAGGTTGTCGGCCATCGAGTTCACGTTGGACGTGAGCTCGGCCCAGATGCCGCTGGCGCCGCGAACGGTGGCCTGACCACCGAGCCGGCCTTCGGTGCCCACCTCCCGGGCCACGCGGGTGACCTCGTCGGCGAAGGAGCCGAGCTGATCGACCATCCGGTTGATGGTGTTCTTCAGGGCGAGGATCTCGCCCTTCACGTCGATCTCGATGGTCTTCGAGAGGTCGCCGTCGGCGACGGCGGTGGTGACCCGCGCGATCTCGCGCACCTGCGCCGTCAGGTTCGAGGCCATGGAGTTCACGCTCTCGGTGAGCTCCTTCCACGCGCCGCTGACCTTGGGCACGTGGGCCTGGGCGCCGAGCTGGCCCTCGGTGCCCACCTCGCGGGCGACCCGGGTGACCTCCTCGTTGAAGACCGAGAGCTGGTCGACCATCTGGTTGATGGCCTCGGACTGGCGACGGAAAGTGCCGCGCAGCGGGTACTCCTCACCCTCGAGATCGATGCGTTGCTCGAGGTCACCGCGCCGAACGGCCTGCACCACGTCGGAGGTGCGGGCCGAGTGGGCCACCAGCTCGTCGATGACGGCGTTCACCGAGGTGGAGACCGCGCCCCACCCCCCCCGGCTGCCGTTCTTCTTGAGTCGCCGCTGGGTGCGCCCCTCGTGGCAGATGCTCTCCTTGAGCGCGACCGAGTCGTCCTCTAGGACTTGGGCGTTCTCGGCGAGGCCGTTTAACACCTCGGCGATCTGGCCGTCGAGCCCGCCCAGGTCATCCCGGAGGCGCACGTCGAATTCGCCGCGGCGCAGCGCGCGCAGCGCCGAGAGGATCTCCCGGCGGTCGAGGCCTTCCTCGCCGCGCTCCACCACCCGCGGCTCCGCCTTGGTCGAGACGGCCTTTTTGGGCGCGGCCTTGCGGGCCTTCTTGGTCGCCTTCTTCGCGGCGGCCTTTCGGGGCGCGGCCTTCTTCGCGGCGGCCGTCCTGGCCTTCGTCGCCGGAGCCTTCTTCGCGGCGCTCTTGGTCGTCGCGCTCGCACCGCTCCCGCTCTTCCGGTCGGTGCTCTTCTTCTTCGATGTCGCCATCGTCTTCCTCGCTCCGCGCGACTCGGTCGCGCCAGTCGATGTCGCTCAGCCGCTCAGCCGAGCCTTGGCCAGCTCGCGCAGCTTGGTCTGCAGCTCGGCGGGTTCCACGGGCTTGACCATGTGGGCGTCGAAGCCGGCTTCCTTGGTGCGCGCTCGATCCTTGTCCGAGCCGTAGCCCGTCAAGGCGATCAGCGTCGGTCGGTCGGCGCCGCAGCGTTCGGTCAGGGTCCGGGCCACGGTCAGCCCGTCCATGGTGGGCATCCCCAGGTCGACGATGACCACGTCGGGCTTGTTCTTCACCACGTGCTCGATGGCCGCCTCGGGATCCGAGTCCTCGGTCACGTGGTGGCCCCAGCTCTGGAGGAGCATCGCCATCGTCTGGCGGATGTCGTCCTCGTCGTCGATGAGCTGGATCTGCAGGGTGAGGTCCGCGCCGGGCAAGGTGGCCGGGGGCGCCGCCGCCTTGATCGAGTCGCTCGAGAGCGCCCCGGTATCCCGCAGCGTCGAGCGCACCGGGATCAGGATCTCGAAGGTGCTGCCCTTCCCCTCGCCCTCGCTGCTGGCGCTGACGGTGCCGCCGTGCATGTCCACCAGACGCTTGACCAGGCTCAGGCCCAGCCCGAGCCCGTGGCCGCCGTCCCGGGCCTGGGCGAAGAGGTCGAAGATCTTGGGCAGGAACGACGGGTCGATACCGCGCCCGTCGTCGGTGACCCGCACCCGGGCCCCCTCGGGGTCGAGGGTGCAGTCGACGCGGATGGCGCCGCCCTCGGGCGTGTAGCGGCTGGCGTTGCTGATCAGGTTGGAGACCACCTGGACCAGCCGGACCGAGTCGCCGTGGACCCACACCGGGAAGTCGGGGCAGTGGACCTCGAGGCTCTGGCCCGAGTCCTCGATGGAGAGCCGGTTGGCCTCGACGGCCTGCTCGACGACCTCGCGCATGTCGCCGCGACCGCGCCGCAGGGTGATCTTGCCGGAGGTGATCCGGGCGATGTCCAAGAGATCGTCGACCAGACGCCGGAGCGTGCCGAGCTGCCGCTCCATGGCCGCGCGCACCCGGTCCAGGGTCGGCGCGTCGGGCTCGCCCTTGAGCAGCTCCACCGCGGTCACGATGGGCATCAGGGGGTTGCGCAGCTCGTGGGCGAGCATCGCGATGAACTGGTCCTTGCGCTCGTTGTCGCGCCGGAGCTCTTCCGCTTCCCAGCGCTGGCGCGCCTCGGCGAAACGGCGCTCCTGGTTGGCGCGCTCGAGGGCCTGGAGCCGCTCGGCCTGGTGGGAGAGCTCGACGAAGACGCCCACCTTGGTCCGGATGATCGGCGGGATGATGGGCTTGAAGAGGAAGTCCACCGCGCCCAGCGAGTAGCCGCGCTCGATGGCCGCCTCGTCGCGGCCGTAGGCGGTGACGAAGATGATGGGCAGGTGCTTCGAGCGCTGCCGGCTCCGGATGAGCTGGGCGGTCTCGAAGCCGTCCATCTCGGGCATCTGCACGTCGATGAGGGCGACGGCGAAGTCCCGCTCCAGAAGGAGCTTCAGGGCCTGGCGACCGCTGGTGGCCTTTACCAGGCCGGTGGCCAGGTCCTCGCCGAGGGCCGCCTCGATGGCCACCAGGTTCGCCGGGTTGTCGTCCACGGCGAGGATGGCGCAATCGCGCGCGAGCTCGACACTGATGGACGGCTGGGAGTCTCGACCCACGACGCTATGTCGGCCCCCAGCCGGTTCCGTGTCAACGATTACCCGTCGAAACGAGCTTTTTCGGCACGCTGATGTTCGGCTTTACCGAATCACCGGTCATTCCGCGGCGTCGGGGGCCTCCGCCGGGGGTGCGGCCGGGTCGTAGCCGAGGTTGGAGTGGATCCAGCGCTCGACCTCTTCGGGCGTGGTGCCCAGGCGGGTGGCGTAGTCCGCGACCTGGTCGCGGCCCACCTTGCCCACACCGAAGTAGCGGCTCTCGGGGTGCGCGAAGTAGAGCCCGCTGACGCTCGCCGCCGGCGTCATGGCGAAGTGCTCGGTGAGCTCCATGCCCACCTCGCGGGCCGCCAGGAGGTCGAAGAGCGGCCCCTTCAGGACATGATCCGGGCACGCGGGATAGCCGAAGGCCGGCCGGATGCCGCGATAGCGCTCGGCGATGAGGTCGTCGTGGTCGAGGTCCTCGTCATCGCCGTAGCCCCAGTCGCGGCGGGCGCGGGCGTGGAGGTACTCGGCGAAGGCCTCGGCGAGGCGGTCGGCCAGGGCCTTGACCATGATGGCCTGGTAGTCGTCGTGGTCGGCCTCGAAGGCCTGGGCCAGGGTGTCGGCCCCCAGACCGGCGGTGACCGCGAAGGCGCCCACGTGGTCCGGGAGGCCGGTGCTCACCGGCGCCACGAAGTCGGCCAGGGACCAGTAGGGCTGGTCTCCGTGCTTCACCGCCTGCTGGCGCAGCATCGGGAAGCGCGTCTCGGCGCCGTCCTCGCCGTAGAGGATCACGTCGTCGCCGTCGGCGGCGGCTTTCCAGAAGCCGTAGACGCCGCGCAGGGTGAGCAGCCCCTCCCGGGCGATGCGGTCCAGGAGGGTCTGGGCGTTCTCGAAGAGTTCCCGGGCGGCCTCGCCGTGCTTCTCGTGCTCGAGGATCTTGGGGTAGCGCCCCTTCAAATCCCACGCGCTGAAGAACATGGTCCAGTCGATGAACGGCCGGAGGTCGTCGACGGTCACGTCGTCGACCACGCGGCGGCCGAGGAACGCCGGGGTGGGCCGGTCGACGCTCTTCCAGTCGCTGTCCATGCCGTTCTCGCGGGCGAGCTCGATGGGCAGCATGGGCCGGTCCTGCTTGGCCGCGAAGAGCCGGCGCATCTTGTCCTGCTCGACCCGGTTGTGGGCGTCGAAGGCCTTCTTGCCCTCGGTGTCCAGGAGCTTGGAGACCACCCCGATGACCCGGGAGGCGTCGAGGACGTGGACCGTCGGCTCGTCGTACTGGGGCGCGATCTTCACCGCCGTGTGCTGGCGGCTGGTGGTGGCGCCGCCGATGAGCAGGGGGACCGTGACGCCCTTGCGCTTCATCTCCCGGGCCACGTTGACCATCTCGTCGAGGCTGGGGGTGATGAGACCGCTGAGGCCGATTACGTCGACGTCGCTCTTGGCGGCCTCCTCGAGGATCCGCGGGGCCGGGACCATCACGCCGAGGTCGATGACCTCGTAGCCGTTGCAGCCGAGGACCACGCCCACGATGTTCTTGCCGATGTCGTGGACGTCGCCCTTCACGGTGGCCAGGAGGACCTTGCCCGCCGACGAGGTCTCGCCGTCCTTCTCGTCCTCCATGAAGGGCTCGAGGTAGGCGACGGCCTTCTTCATCACCCGCGCGGACTTCACGACCTGCGGGAGGAACATCTTGCCCGACCCGAAGAGGTCACCGACGATCTTCATGCCGTCCATGAGCGGCCCTTCGATGACGTCCAGGGGCCGGCCGTACTTGGCGCGGGCCTCCTCGGTGTCCTCGGTGATGAAGTCGACGATGCCCTTCACCAGCGCGTGGGCGATGCGATCCTCCACCGGCGCCTCGCGCCAGCTCAGGTCCTCTTCCCGCTTCTTGCCGGTGCCGCGCACCTGCTCGGCGTAGGCGATGAGCCGCTCGGTGGCGTCCTCCCGGCGGCAGAAGAGCACGTCCTCCACCCGCTCGAGCAGCGCCTCGGGGATCTGCTCGTAGACCTCGAGCTGCCCGGCGTTGACGATGCCCATGTCCATCCCCGCCTCGATGGCGTGGAAGAGGAAAGCGGAGTGCATCGCCTCGCGCACGACGTCGTTGCCGCGGAAGGAGAAGCTCAGGTTGGACACGCCGCCGCTGATCTTCACTCCGGGGCACTCGGCCTTGATCCGGCGCACGGCTTCGATGAAGTCGATGGCGTAGCGGTCGTGCTCGGCGATGCCGGTGGCCACCGCGAAGATGTTGGGATCGAAGACGATGTCCGCCGGGTCCCACCCCGCCTGGTCCACCAGGAGCCCGTAGGCCCGCTTGCAGATGCTGACTCGCCGCTCGACGGTGTCCGCCTGGCCCTGCTCGTCGAAGGCCATGACCACCGCCGCGGCGCCGTAGCGACGGATGACCGCCGCCTGCTCCAGGAACTTCTCCTCGCCCTCCTTGAGGGAGATCGAGTTGACGATGCCCTTGCCCTGGATGTGCTTCAGGCCCTCCTCGAGCACCTCCCACTTGGAGGAGTCGATCATGAAGGGCACCCGGGCGACCTCGGGCTCGGCGGCGAGCAGGTCGAGGAACCGACCCATCATCGCCTTCGAGTCGAGCATCCCCTCGTCCATGTTGATGTCGATGATGTTCGCGCCGCCGCGGACCTGCTGCATGGCGACGTCGACGGCGTCGTCGAGCTTGCCGTCCTTCACCAGGCGCATGAAGCGCCGGGAGCCGGTCACGTTGGTGCGCTCGCCGACCATGAGGAAGTTGGTGTCCTCGGTGACCTCCAGGGTCTCGAGGCCCGAGTAGCGCGAGCGGGTCGAGCGCCCGGGGCGCTTGCGGGGCTTGGCGGCCTTCACCGCCTCGGCGATGGCCTGGATGTGGTCGGGGGTGGTGCCGCAGCAGCCGCCCACGATGTTGGCCAGACCGGACTCGGCGAACTCGCCCACCAGGCGGCCCATGGTCGCCGGGTCCTGGTCGTACCCGCCCATCGCGTTGGGGAGCCCGGCGTTGGGGTAGGAGCTGACCCAGGTGCTGGCCTGGGTGGCCAGGCTCTCCAGGAAGGGCCGCATCTCCTCGGCGCCGAGGGCGCAGTTGATGCCCACGCTGAACGGGTCCGCGTGCTCCACCGAGGTCCAGAAGGCCTCGACGGTCTGACCGGAGAGGTTGCGACCGGCGCGGTCGACGATGGTCACGCTGAGCATCAGCGGGAGCTTCACGCCGAGCTCGGCGAAGACCTCGTCCACGGCCACCAGGGCCGCCTTGGAGTTCAGGGTGTCGAAGACGGTCTCCACCAGGATGAGATCGGCGCCGCCCTCGATGAGCCCCCGGGCCTGCTCGGCATAGGAGGCCTTGAGCTGCTCGAAGGAGATGGCGCGGAAGCCCGGGTCGTTCACGTCCGGCGAGAGGCTGAGCGAGCGGGTCGTCGGCCCGATGGCGCCGGCCACGAAGCGCGGGTGCTCTTCGGTGGAGAACTCGGCGGCGACCTCCTTGGCGGCCTTCACCGCGGCCACGTTGATCGCGTGGACCTCGCTCTCCAGGTGGTAGTCCGCCTGGGAGATCGAGTTGGCGTTGAAGGTGTTGGTCTCCAGGATGTGCGCGCCGGCCTTGGCGTAGCGGGCGTGGATCTCCCGGAGCACGTCCGGCCGGGTCAGGGCGAGCAGGTCGTTGTTGCCCTTGAGGTCGTGGCCGTGGTCGGCGTAGCGCTCGCCGCGGTAGTCGGCCTCCTCGAGACCGTAGCCTTGGATGAGCGAGCCCATCGCGCCGTCCAGGAGGAGGACGCGGCCCTGGAGGAGATGGTCGAGGTGTTCGCGGATGCTCATGAGCTCTTCTTTCGGGAACCGGACGGCTTGCGGGCGAGGGCGGTGACGACCTCGAAGTGCGGGGGCTTGCGCTCCCGGGAAGTGACGGCGCACTGGACCGGCTCGAGGCCGGCGGCGGTGAGGAGCGCCTGGAGGGCTCCGGGCGCGAAGCCCGGGTGACCATGGCCGTAGCCCGCGGTGCGGTCCAGGTGGTCGTGGGCGCCGAGGGTGGTGATCACCACGCGCCCCCCAGGGCGGAGCACCCGGGCGGCTTCGGTGAGGGCCACGGCAGGGTCCGCGGCGTGGGGGAGGACGTGGAAGAGGAGCGCGGTGTCGAAGGTGTCCGCCTCGAAGGGGAGGCGCTCCATGTCCGCGTGGACGAAGCGCGCGCCCGCGGGACCCCGGCGCTCGGCGGCTTCCAGGACCCGCTCGCTCCGGTCGACGCCCACGTAGCTGCGCGACCGGGGCGCGAAGAGGGAGGCGCTCCAGCCGTCGCCGCAGCCGACGTCGAGCACGTCGCCGAGCTCGAGGAGCGCGGCCAGCCCGTGGACCATCGCCTGCCAGGTGCGGCCGGGGGAGTAGTGCCGCTCCATCTCGCCGGCGATGGCCGCCGGCCAGGTGCCCTCGTCGCGGGCGCGCAAGAGCGCGTCGCGGCGCTCCGCGTCCTCGCGGAGCGCCGGGTCGTCGAGGGTGGGTCCCAGATGGTCCCAGAGGTCGGCGGCGGCCCGGGGCATCGCGGGATGGACCCGATAGAAGGTCGAGGACCCCACCTTGCGGTCCCGGAGGAGGCCCGCCTTGAGCAGGCGCCCCAGGTGCGTGGACACCCGGGATTGGGTGAGGCCGGTGACCTTGACCACCTCGGCGACGGAGAGCTCCTCGTCGGCGAGGAGGGCCAGGAGCCGCAGCCGCGTCGGATCCCCGAAGAGATTCAGCAGACCGGTGGAGTCTTCGAGGGTTCCGCCGGCCGTCGGGGCGACCGAGGGCACCTCATCCGCTTATCCCGATGTCCGGATGACGTCAACCGCCGGACGGCAATCGCTCCCGGCGAGGCGACCTGCTAATTCTCGCGCATGAGCGAGGAGAGAGTCGCGGCCGCCGGAAGCCAGCCGATCACCCAGGCGTCGATCCGGTCCCTGGCCGGCGCGCTCGCCGACGCCGACCTGCCCGCCCTCTTCGACGCCGCGGCCCACGACCTGCGCGCGCAGACGTCGATCGCGCTGGCGGCCGCTCACCTCGGTCGCCCGCTGGACGGCGATCGGCTGGCGGCGCTCCTCCCCGACGTGCTCCGCTGGGAGAGCGTGCTCCTGCTCCTGGGCACCGGCGACCGACCGAAGCTCCTGCGCGCCCTGGTCGAGGCGCCGTGGACCTCCCTCGAGCACCGCGCCTGCGCGGTGGCCCTCATGCTCCACGACGAGCCGGAGGCCACCGGGCTGGTGCGCATGGAGCTGCGCCAGATGCTGCGCGCGGAGCTTCCGTCCCACTGGCACGACGAGCTGATCCTGGCGACGGCGCGGCGCCAGCGGGAACACGATCCCCACGTGGCCACCCTCTACGAGCGCGCCACGGCGAACATGCCGGAGCTGCACCCCGAAGCCATCGCCCTGCCCGGACGCCTGGCCAAGGAGGTGGCCAAGGCGGACCTCTCGGTGTTGCCGGAGCACGCCGAGCGCCGCGACGCCGCGGAGGCCCCGAAAGCCGGGCGCAACGATCCCTGCCCCTGCGGCAGCGGCAAGAAGTTCAAGAAGTGCTGCGGGGCCCCGGGCGCGGCCCCGAAGACGACGCCAGAGGACGAGGGCCAGCGGCTCCGCCCGGACCTCCACGGGTCGCCCGACGCGCTCGCGGAGCGCCCGCTCGGCGAGCTGGCCCGGCTACCGATGGACGAGCTCGCGATCGAGGCGTTGGACACGGTGGTCTCCACGCTCGCGCGCTGGCGGCACCTGCCCGGTCTCGAACGGGCCCTGGCCGCTCGGGTGGCGCGGCCCGAGCCCCTGGCCGACGCGATCCTCGGCGACGCCTTGGTGACCTTCGCCTCCCACCAGACGGAGCCGACCGCCGTGGACGCATCGGCGCTGGCGGAGCGCATCGACCGCGCCGACCTCCGGCGAGTGGTCCGGGAGAGCCTGGCCGCCGCGGCTCCGCAGACGCGGGAGCACTGGGCCCTGATCGACGCGGCCTGTCGGGACGCGATGGCCGCCGAGCCCCGCATGCCGCTGGACGCGGCGATGTCGCTCATGCCGTCCCACCCCGGGATCGCGTCGATGCTGCTCCGGGGGCTGGCCCTGGACGCCCACCCCGACGACGGGAACACCGCCGCGGCCTTCGTCGCCCTGGCGCGCGACTTCATGGGCGCGCCGCCGGACGACCCGCTCCCCGGCGTGCTCCGGCTCTTGGACAAAGACGACGCCCGGGCCTTCGAGCGCGCGAACGCAGAGACCGAGGCAGAGCGCGCGCGTCGGGCGCTGGAGGCGCAAGTGGCCGAGCTGCGCGCGGCGATGCGCGAGACGCGCCAGCGGAGCGAGCGACTGGAGGCCGAGCTGGACGCGGAGCGGCACGCCCTGTCCGAGCTCGAGGCCGCGGCCGAGGACGAGAGCGCGCCGGAGGTGGACCCCGAGGAGCTGCGCCGGCTCCGCGCCAAGGTGCGCGAGCTCAAGGGCCGCATCGACGAGGGCAACCGCGAGCGGAGCGCGCTCCGGCGCGACCTGGAGACGGCGACCACGGAGCACGAGCGGAGCGACGTCGAAGGGGAGCCGAACGACGCCGACGATGATGAGGACGACGTCGCCGGAGACGAGGACCTCGGGACGTCGACGCGCCTCCGGATCCCGGAGTGGTCCGCTCGCGCCCGGAAGTCCCTGACCGGACTCCCCAACCCCATCGCGCAGAGCGCGATCACCCTGGCCGCGGAGCTGGCGGTGGGTGACCCGCTCGCCCGTCGGGGCGCCAAGAAGCTGGAGGGCTTCGAGAACCTCCGGCGAGCCCGGGTGGGGATCCACTACCGGCTACTCTACGTGCTCCACGACGAGACCCTGGAGGTCGTGGACGTGCTCGCCCGGGAGAACCTCGACGCGCACCTGGGCCGCTACCGCAAGTCCATCGGGTAGCGCCTAGCGCCGAGCGCGAGCCTCGCGGCCCGCCTCCGCTCAGCGCGAGATGGTGAGCGTGTAGGGCATGCAGGTCGCCGGACCGCCGATCCGATGGACCCGGACGAAGAGGGTCTCGGGCCAGGGGACCATCCGCGACTGGTAGGGCATGTCCGCCGACTCGTCGGCGTCGTCGGTGTACGAGTAGGAGAGGATGGCGCCCGCCGTCTCCCCCTCCCCGCCGCAGGTCGCCCGCGGACCGCAGGTGGGGCCCTCGATGGTCATGACCGCGGTCGCGTCGGCGGCGAGCTCGATGCTGATGGTCCCGCCACCGGCGCCGCTCATGGCCGGCGGGAAGTGCACCGCGAACCAGTCCTCGTCGGCGATGCGGGGCAGCACGCCCTCGATGGTCCGGGAGCCGGCGCCGGCGCCGATCTCGCCCAGGTCGTCGGCCTCGGCGCAGGTGTCGGGGTACTCGTCGTCGTCGCACATCTCGACGGTGCCGAAGTCCCGACCACCCAGGTCGATGGGGCTCGCGTCCCGGGTCCCCCCGTCGCGGCTGCCGCCATCGGTGCGCACGCGGTCCCCGTCGTCCTCGACGGATCCCTTCGCGCAGCCGGCGAAGACCAGGAAGCAAGCGAGCAGGAAGGAGGTACGCACGAGCCGGGAGGATATCATGCTCCCCCCGGGATGGCTCTTTCCCGAGCTTCGCAGGACGGCCCGCCTCGGGTAGCGTGCCGGCCATGACTGTCCTCGTTGCAGGGTGCGGCTACGTCGGCCGCGCCATCGTCCAACGCCTGGTGGCCGCCCGGGAGCCGGTGATCGCCGTGCGCCGGAGCCCCGAACCCCTCGAGGGCGCCATGACGTTGGCCCTCGACCTGACCGACGCCGAGGCCACCCGGGAGGCGCTGGTGCCCCGCGGGATCGACCGGATGATCTATCTGGTCAGCCCGGACGAGCGCAGCGACGAGGCGTACCGCCGGGCCTACGTGGACGGCCTGGGCAACGCCATCGCCGCCCTCCCCCTCCTGCGCGACGCGGTCCTGGTGAGCTCCACCGGGGTCTACGACGACGTGGACGACGGGCAGCGGGTGGACGAAGAGACATTCACCCGCGGGACGGCGTTCACCGCCCGACGGCTGCTCGAGGGCGAGGCCCTGTTGGCGCAGCGCGTCGCGCGCCCGCGGATCCTGCGCCTCGGCGGCATCTACGGGCCGGAGCGGACCCGGCTGGTGCGCTCGGTGCTCGACGGCACCGCGCGGCGGTCCCCGGTGGAGCGCTTCGGAAACCGGATCCACCGCGACGACGCCGCCCGCGCCGCCATCCACCTGCTGACCGCCCCGGCGGGGGTCTACGTGGGCGTCGACGAGGACCAGGCGCCGCTCGGCGAGGTCTACGAGTGGATGGCCGCACGCGCGGGGGTGGCGCCGCCGCCCCTCGAGCCCGATGGAGGGTCTCGACGTGGTGGCAACAAACGCTGCGATGGGAGCCGGCTGCGCCGGACGGGTTTCCATTTCGACCATCCGAGCTACCGCGACGGCTACGCGCCGATCGTCGATGCGTTGGCGGCCGGCTGAGCAGGCGCTGATCGCGCTCGGCCTCCTGGCCGTGCTGGGGCTCCCGGGCTGGGCCGGAGCACAGGACGGTTCGCACGGCGGCGAGCACGGCGGCGAGCACGGCGGCGAGCACGGCGCGACGGAAGAAGTCGACGAAGCCGAAGGCGAGGACGGCCCGAGCGCGGAAGCGAGCGGGGGCGACGGCGAGGGGTCGGCTGCCGAGGCGGCCGAGGCCGCCGCCGAGGTCGAAGAAGAGTTCGAGGAGGCCGGCGAGGAGCTGGCCGAGGCCATCGAAGAGGGCGAGGACGTCGAGGAGGCCACCGAGGAAGCGGAGGCCGAGATGGTCGCCGCTGCCCAGAACATGCCCCGCGGCGCCCCGGATGCATCGCTGGTGGAGCCCACCGACTTCGAGCGGGGCGACCCGACCATCGAGGAGCGCCGGGTCCCGAACTACGACGGCCGCGAGGACGCCGCGCCCAGCGCCGGGCGGCGGGCCTTGTGGATCCCGCGGATCCTCTTCGCGCCGCTGTGGATCGTGACCGAATTCGTGCTCCGGCGGCCGCTCTCGGCGATCACCCGCTGGGCCGAGAAGCGCAACAGCGGCGGCGCGGGCCCGCTGAGCTTCTTCACCTTCGACGAAGGCAACCTGCAGATCATCCCCACGCTGCTGGTCGACTTCGGCAACCAGCCCTCGGTGGGCCTCTACGTGCGCTGGAACCACGTCGGCCACGAGGATCACCACCTCCGACTCCACCTGGCCTTCTGGGGGCCCGACTGGATCAAGGGCCGCTTCACCACGCGCTGGGAGCCGGAGCACGACCGCATGCGCGCCGAGCTCCGGGTGGCGGCCCAGAAGCGGAGCGACGGCCGCTTCGCCGGCCTGGGCTCCGAGGCGAACCCGGATCGGGTCGCGCGCTTCAATGTACGGCAGTACGAGGTCCTCGGCTCCTTCGAGGTCGAGCCCTGGCGCCAGAGCTTTTTCCACGTGGGCCTCGGCTTCCTCGACGAGGAGTACGGCCCCGACGGCTTCTGTTGCCCCAGCGTCGAGGAACGCGTGGCCGAGGGCGCTTTCTCCCAGTTCCCGCCCGGCTACCCCGACGGGTTCTCCATCGCCCACCTGGATCTCGACCTGACCCTGGACACGCGCCGGGATCGGGGCGAGGGCAGCTCAGGCGTCACCGCGCGCTTCCACAACCGCTTCGCGGTGGATCTCCAGAGCCCGGAGCAGCGCCGGTGGAATCGTTACGGCGGGTCGCTGGGCCTGCACTGGGACATGAGCGGACAGGCTCACATGCTCAGCCTCGTGGCCACCGCGGAGGTCGCCCAGGCCATCGTCGGCGAGGTGCCCTTCACGCAGCAAGTCGAGCTGGGCGGCACCGGGCCGCTCCGCGGCTTCCGCCAGGGCGCGCTGATGGGGGACAGCGGCGCGTCGTTGACGCTTCGCTACACCTGGCCCGTGTGGGCCTGGTTGGACGGCACCGCCCACGTGGCGCTGGGCAACGTCTACGACGGGCTCTTCGAGGGCTTCGGGCTCGACCAACAGCGGATGAGCTTCGGCGTGGGCTTCGGCGCGGTGGACGAGCTGGACCACTACTTCCACTTCACCCTGGGCTGGGGAACCGAGCCCATCGCCCGGGGCTTCCAGGTGCAGACCTTCCGGCTCGCCGCCGGCGCCGAGTGGCAGCTCTGAGCCGCGCTCAGGGGGCCGGAGTCGGGTAGCCCAAGGCGCGGACGAAGACCCATCCGCAGCCGAACGCCTTCTCGTAGTGGAGCACGATCTCCACCGTGGTCGGCCGCATCTCGAAGTCGAAGAGGAACTCGAAGCGGTCGTGGAGCTCCCCGGCGGCGACCCCCTCGTGATAGCGACCGGCGAAGCCCTCCACGTTGGTACAGGGGGCGACCTGGGTGAAGAAGTTCTTCCCGATGACCCGTTTGGGATCCCGGCCGGCGAGCTTCGCCTCGGCCAGGTTGTAGCCGAGGATGACTCCCTCGGCGTCGAGTTTGATGGCTCCGTAGGGCAGCTCGTCGAGCTCCTCCAGGGTCATCGTGGCGATCACTTGGATTCGTCGGCGGGCGCCTGATTCACGGAACGGCATTCCGGAAATCTGGGTCTTCTTTTCTCGAGCGAACAGACCCCCGATCAGCGCTACTTCGTCAGATAGTCCCCGCGCGCCGCGGGACCGCCCCCCATCGGGCCCGGGAGCTCGGCGCTCTCGTACACGATGTGCGGCTCGTCGTCGTCCCCGAGGGCGAGCTGCATCAGCTTGAAGAAGGTGCGGCCCTCGCGCCGGGTCACCTCGACGATGCCCATGTTCAGCGCCGGCAGCGGGTTGCGGTTCAGCCCCGCGGACCCCGGGAGCAGACGCACCTGAGCCGCGGGGACGCCCTCCGGTCCCTCGATCTCCTGGAGCATCTCGTGGGCCAGCGCCGACCCGAGCTTCACCACCGGAGTCTCGTCGTTGGTCAGCGGGCTGCTGATGAGCTGGTACATGCTGGCGGCCGAGTCGTCCTTCCAGCGGAGCTCGCTGACGGCCCCCATGTGCACGTCGCCGCCGAGGAGGACCAGCGGCTGCCAGGGTCGTCGCTGCCGGTGCTCGTAGAGGAGCGCCATCACCTGGTCCCGGGAGCGACGCGCCGCCGGCTGACCCCAGCGGTCGGCGAGGTCCCCGCCCTCTCCCTCGAAGACCTTACCGGCCGCGGACATCCACTCGGGGATGTGGGCAAGCGGGACCGAGAGGGTCACCATCAGGAGCCCCGCGTCTTCGTTGCCGCGGAGAAAGCGCGCCAGGTCCTCGAGCTGCTGGGTCGAGTAGATGCTGCACTCGTCCTCGGTGGCCCGCTTCTCCGAGCGGAGGTCCATCACGAAGCAGCCCACCGGTCCCCAGCGGAACCCGTAGTGCAAAGAGTCCGGCCGGCTCCCGTGCCGTCCGAGGACCCGGGAGGTCTGATAGTCGTGGCAGGCGTCGAGGGCCCCGGCGCGGATCGCGCGCCACTCGTCGGTGTCGTGCGCCGGCGCGGAGCCGAAGTTGTCGACGATCTCGTGGTCGTCCAGCATCGGGTAACAGGCCCAGTCGGCCTGGAGGCGCTGGAACTCGTTCATGCCCCAGAAGGCCCGATAGCGGGCGTGGAGCAGCGAGCGGACCTCCTCGCGGCTGCACTCGAGCATCGAGCTCCGACCGCGGGGACCGACCTTGGCGAAGAACTCGTCCTCGAAGAGCGACTTGGTCTGCGGGTAGTCGGTGTACATCTGGTCGCCGCAGAGCACGACGGCCTTTACGTGGTGGGCGTCGAGGACCTCGTGGGCCTTGTCGACCAGGCGGCTCGCCTTCTTGGAGATCGTCCCATCGTCCTCGAAGGGCTGGTGACAGCTGGCGACCGCGATGGCGAACTTCTCGGGGCAGTCGTCGTCGCCCTCGGGCGGGGTGGCGATCTCGCCGTGGCCGAGCCGCACGTCGTCCCGCTCCCGGACGATCTCGTACGAGTAGTTGCTCCCGGGCCGGAGGAGCTCCCGGGCGCCCTCGACGTCCTCGGGCCAGCGGAAGCTCGCGGAGCCGTCGAGCTCCGGCGAGCGCACCGGCTCGAAGGTGCCCTCGCCGGTGATCGTGCGGTCCTGCTGGTCCCGGAGGATCACCCGCAGGCGCCCGCCCTTGCTGGAGCGCACCCACAGGCGCGCCGACCGGGGACGGACCCAACCGGTCCCCACTGCATCGACCAATTCCGACTCGAACTCGCTCACGCCCCAGTCCATGGGGCCCGTTGCTGCAGGTGCAATGGTCCCCTTCGGCGGTAGTGAACGATCGACACCGGCGGGCCGAGCGGCGGAAGCGGTGGGTCCCCGGGGCCGAGCGTGCGGCTCGAGCGAACGACCGAGCGCCGGAAGCGGATGGTCCCCGGGGCTGGGTTCAGAAGTGCAGGTTGAGCTGGATGAACGAGCTCACCTGGATGCCCACCGCGTCGCCGTGGTCCTCGAGGGTGACCATCGCCGGGTCCGTCACCGTGCCGCCGTCGCGGCTGACATTGAAGAGCGCGACGTCGACGCCGATGCCGATGGCGACCAGCTCGGTGATCATGAAGTCGAAGCCGAGGCCCACGTCCACCGCCACGCCGCGGATGCTGGGGGTGTCGACCCAGAGCGGCTCCCCGGAGGCGTCGGTGCCCTCCAGATTGAAGAGCCAGGCGTAGCCGACGCCGGCGCGGATGTACGGCTCGATGAACGGGGTGGGGATCCGGATGCCCAAGTCGAGGGCCACGGTGCCCACGTCGAAGCCGTCGTGGTTCGCCCACTCGGCCTGGACGCCCAAGGTGAGGAAGCTGATGAAGAAGCCCGCCCCGCCCCCGAGGGCGAAGCCGTTGCCCGAGACCCGCTGGAACTCGGGGACGAAGTCCTCCTGCTTGATGACGCCGAGGTTGATCCACGAGTACCCGGCGGCGACCTCGAGGTAGGCGAAGCGGAAGCGATCGTCGTCTTCTTCTTCGGCGTCGTCCTCGGTGCGCTCGGCCGGCGCAGCGCGGCGGGGCGCGGCGGGCGCGTCGGTGCGTGCGGCGTCCCGCGGAGTGGTCGACGCGGCACCGGTCGCCTCGGGAGAGTTGGCGCTGGTGGTCGCCCCGGCGCCGGTCGGCGCGGGGGTCGCGCCCGTCGCGCCAGTGGACGTCGCGGGGGTCGAGGTCGCCGTGCCGCTCGGGCCGGTGCCGTTCTGGGTGGTGCCATTCGGAACGGTACCGTTGACGACCGTGCCGTTCGGCGTGGAGCCCGGGCCAGTCTGGGCTCCCGCGTTGCTTCCCGGCGCGCCCAGCCCGTCGGCGTCCTCGGCGCCTTCATCTTCGCCTTCGCCGCCGCCCTCACCTTCCGCCGCCTCCGGAACCCCTGCGGGCGGAGGGCCCCCGTCCGCCGTCTGGGCCTGCACGCTCAGCGGCCACGCCATCAGAGCCCCGATGAGAACCAGCCGGCTCGCCCGCGCTTCCACTCGCATGCCCTCAGCCTACCCGCTCCGGTCGCTCGGGCGAACCCGCTTCCGCGCCGCGACTCAGGGTGCCGGCCGACACGACGCCGGCACCGCCTCGCCGAGCTGCTCGAGCCCCGACGCCCAGCCGGCCGCCAGCTCGCGACAGGCCGCGGTGGGGTCCGCCTGCTGCCGCGCGGACGCCAGGACCCCGTCGCAGATGGTCGGATCGTCGTGGGTGAACGCCAGACAGCAGGGCCGCACATCGTCGCAGGTGGTCGCCGGCGCGAAGTTCGTGGGCAGCGGCGGCGGCGTCTGCCCCTGCGCACCGGACGGCTGCTGCGGCTGGGGGAAGAAGCCCGGGAGCCCCGGACTGCCCGCACCAGAGTTGCCCGGTTGGGTCGGTCCGCCGGGCTGGTTCGGTCCGCCCGACATCCCGGATCCGGGACCGAACAAGCCGCCGGTTCCATTGGAGCCATCCATCATCGCCGTACTGAAGCAGGCGTTGCAGAGACCGCAGGTCAGCGCGAAGACCAGCGAGATCAGAAACCCCACCGCCGAGACCGCCGTCCCCGCCGTCCCCATCCCGGAGGGCTCGCCCGTCTGGTTGGCCCGGGAGATCGACAACCCACCGAGCACGATCCCCGAGAGCGCCAACACTGGCGCCCCGAAGCTCAGCACCGCCCCCACCACCGGCACCATCGAGAAGATCATCCCGAGGAGCATGAAGAAGAAGGAAGTGATGCCCAGGCAGAGTGAGGCGACGGCCACGACGTCCATGATACGCCCCCCGGCCGCCGGGGCTTCCCCACCGAAACGCACCCGCTACGAGCAGCTCCGCGCCCCCTTGTCCACCCCCCGGCCCCGTACTAACTTCGCCGGCACCATCCACGGGGTGTCGCACAGCCTGGTAGTGCACGAGCTTTGGGTGCTCGTTGTCGTCGGTTCAAATCCGGCCACCCCGACCCAGCGGCCTCACGGCCCCAGCCCCTGTAGCTCAGTTGGATAGAGCAGCGGCCTTCTAAGCCGACGGTCGGGAGTTCGAATCTTCCCGGGGGCGCCGCATTGGCCCCGCGGAGCCACGTCACAGAGGTCGCCACGGTTCGAGCGCTCGACAACGGTCCAAGAAGCGCTCGTAGTCGGCCTGCGGAAAACGAAACGCGGGCGAAGCACGAAACCAATCCGTGGTGCTTCTTGGAATCTGCCGATCGCCACCACTCACGTCGAGGCCAAAGCGGGTCCATTCGACGCCAGCGTCGGTCCGGCGCACTTCGGCTACGACCACGGTGCAGTCGAAGGCGCCGCAGTCCGGACAGATGAGCAGCGGTGCGACGGTCGGCTGCCTCGATGCCGCAATCCGAGACCAGGCGAGTTGGGACTCGGTCGGCTCGTACAGGGCATTACCGAGTGTCGGCACCAGGCCAGCCAGGTCGTCCCGCTCAACGGCCTGGGCGAGCAACTCGTCTAGCGGCTCCCCGTCGACGAGCACCACCAGATGCGGCTCGTCGCAGTAACGGCTGGTGTCCAGTACGGCGTCGACTTCATTCATGTGAGCGGGCGTAGTACTCAGTACGTTCTCGAACCACGCTCGCTGCTCGACGATCGAATTTCGTCGACCTGGGCCGGCGTCTGCTCGCGCGAATCAGGTTGGCCCCGAGAGGGCCTTCCGAGATGTTCCTCCAACCGGCCCGCGATAAACCGTGCCTGAGCGCTCGTCGCCAGCCGAGTCACCACCTGAATCTCGCGGCCATCTCTCATCTCGGCCACTACCCGCCAGATCATCGCGTCTCGCTTCGGGTCGTTCCGCGCTCGAGCGGATTCGACGTGGAGGCGCTCAACGTCTTGCAAGGCAACGGACTCCGGTCGGTTGAAGGGCCAAGGGACCGGGCCTTCCCGGCAGGTCACCCGACCTTCACGAACTTCAATCGTGGAGGCGTTGAACCGACAGGCGATGACCCACCACACCAGGGAAGCCCCTACGAACACGTGGGGAACGGGAAACAGCAAGAACAGAATGCCAACGGAGGTGCGTATCCAAGACTCGGTCAGGAATCCTTGGTACAGCACTCCTATGCCGGCGTTCCAACAGGGTCTGGATGCGCCTCGGATC
>DCLA01000099.1:51777-111654 GCA_002320815.1 Myxococcales bacterium UBA1660 | reverse complement strand
ACTTGCCGTGGGGACGCACTTGCCGACTTGCGCATCTGCGCTCGGCGCCACGCAACTCGCCCCTCGCGACGACGAACAGTGGCCATGCCCAGAAAGCCCCGCACCGACCAACCCGGTGACCTCGTCCACGCCCGCTCGCGCTTCATGAACGAGGAGTTCCGGATCAACACACCTGAAGAGCGCGCCCTGGTGCTCCGAGCCATGGGGCGCGCGGCGCGTCGGTGCGACGTGCTCATCCTCGCGTTCGCGATCATGAGCAACCACATCCACGTCGCCGCCCTCCGGCAGCTCGCGCCGCTCCGCGCGTTCTACCAGTCGTTCCACACCGCCATAGCGCGCATGCTGAACGATCTCCAAGGCAGGTTCGGACCGTTGATCGCGGGGAGACCCTCGATCGACGAGGTGCCCCTCGACCGCTTCGTGCACCTGATGATGTACGTGCACGGGAACCAGATGAGCGCCGGCATGGCTGCCTCTCTGGGGTCGTCCGACTGGACCAGTCATCCGGTGTACTCGGGGACCGCCCGACCCCTCGACTGGCTCCGAACGCACGAGGCGGCGGCGCTCGCCGGGCACTCGGCCGATCCGGCTGGCGTGGCCGCGTTCGCGGCGGAACTCGAAGGCGAGAGCGTCCAGGAGACGCGGTTCCTACCTGCGGCGACCGGGGAGCTCCGCCGCCGTACTCGGCGTGCCCTGGGCGGTCCGGTCGAGCTCGGCACCCCTCGTCACGGGCTCGACGGCGAGCTCGAGGTCCCCGTCGTCGCGCCGCCCCACACGCGCATCGCTTCGGTGGGCCCACGCTCGGTCTCCGAGGTCGGGCGACTCTGCGCGGCGGCCGCGGGAGTCAGCGTAGAGGTGATGAGGAGCCCTGGCCGGGGGCGCGACCAGTTGGTGGCGCGTGCGCTGGCGCTCCGAGTGTGGGGCGACGTACTGGTCCGGCCCGTCGTCGAGATGGCCGCGTACCTCGGGTTGAGCGAATCGGGGGCGTCCCGGGCACGGCACCGGGACAACGGAACCGGCCGGCGAGCGGCGACGCTGGTTCGAACGGTGGTGCGCCAGCTCGCGGAGGCTGACGACGGGGAGGTCTAGCGAACGCGAAGCGCAAGTTGGCAAGTGCGTCCCCACGGCAAGTCGGGGCGCGAAGCGCAAGTTGGCAAGTGCGTCCCCACGGCAAGTCGGGGCGCGGGGGTCAGACCATGTCGAGGAAGAGGCGCTCGGGGGTCTCGAGGTACTCGATGATGTCGTAGGCGAACGCGGCGCCGACGTGGCCGTCGACGATGCGGTGGTCGAAGCTGAGCGAGAGCAGCATGACGTTGCCGATGGTGATCTCGCCGTCGCGGACGACGGGCTTCTGCTTCATCTGGTGCACGCCGAGGATGCCGACCTCGGGGTGGTTGAGCACCGGGGTGGCGAAGAGGCCGCCCTGGCGGCCGAGCGAGGTGATCGTGAAGGTGGAGCCGCTGAGCTCTTCGGCCTTGAGGGTGCCTTCGCGGGCACCGTCGCCGAGGCGGTCGATCTCCCGGGCGACGTCCAGGATCGAGCGCTGGTCGGCGTGCCGGACCACCGGGACCATCAGGCCCGAGGGCGTCGCGGCCGCGATGCCCATGTGGAAGTACTTCCGGTAGACGAGCTCGTTGGTGGTCTCGTCGAGGGCCGTGTTCAGCACGGGGTGCTTCTTCAGCGCGGCCACGACGGCCTTCACGATGAAGGGCAGGTAGGTCAGCTTCACGCCGGCCTCGGCGGCGGCGGGCTTCAGCCGCTCGCGCAGCGCGACCAACTCGTCGCAGTGGCACTCCTCGACGAAGGTGAAGTGCGCCGCGGTGTTCTTCGCGGTCTGCATCCGCTGGGCGATCTTCCGCCGGATGCCGACGAAGGGCTTCCGCTCTTCGGGCTCGCCCTGCATCGCCACGATGGGCTGCGCGGCCTGGCGGGGGACGGCGGGCGCCTGCTGGGTGGTCTGGGTCGGGGCGCTGCCCGCGAAGCCCTTCACGTCGTCGCGGGTGGTGCGGCCGTTGGGGCCGCTGGGCGGGATGCGCCGGAGGTCGAGGCCCATGTCCCGGGCGAGCTTCCGGGTCGCCGGGGTGGCCATGGGCTTGGCCTGGAAGAAGTCGATCTGCTGCAAGCCGCCCGACGCGCGCGCGGGGGCGGCCGCCGCGGCCGCCGGAGCCCCGGCGCCGTTGCGCTTGGCGCTGCCGTTGCTCGAGCGCGGGGTCTGGAAGAAAGAGGTCCCGGGGAGCCCTTCGCGGATGTCGCCGACGGCGGTCGCCGCCGGACCTTCACTCTCGGCCTCCTTGGCCTGAGCCTTTGCCTCCTGCCGCTCGGGGTCCTCCGTCGCGGCGCCAGCGCCGGCGCCGGTGGCGATGACCACGATCACGTCGCCGACCTGAGCGACCTCGCCGGGCTTGAAGTTCACCTCGGAGATCTGACCGGCCTTCGGCGCACCGATGGTGACGGTGGCCTTGTCGGTCATCACCTCGACCATCGGGTCGTCCTCGGCGACGGAGTCACCTACGGCGACGTGCCATTCGACGATCTCACCCTCGGTGACGCCCTCGCCGATGTCGGGAAGCTTGAACTGGAAGCTCATGGGTCTGTGGTCCGGTCTGGAAGCTGAGTTGCAGAGAGCCCTCGGCGAGGGCTCCGGGATGGAGGGACGAAGCGAGCGGGGTCGGTCACCCGACCCCAGGGCTCACGGCACGTACTTCACGGTCTCGAGGAGCGCGGGGGTGATCCGGTGCTGAAGCGGCAGGTACTCCATCTCCAGCGTGTAGGGGAACGGCGTGTCCCAGCCGGTCACGCGCACGGGCGGCGCCTCGAGGTGCACGAAGGCCTTCTCGGTGACCATGGAGAGGAGCTCGGCGCCGAACCCGCAGGCCTTGGGGGCCTCGTGGACGATGACCAGGCGGCCGGTCTTCTTCACCGACTCGACGATGGTGTCGATGTCCACCGGCCAGAGCGTCCGCAGGTCGATGACCTCCGCGCTCACGTTCTGCTCGGCGACCTCGTCGGCGCTGGAGAGCGCCTCGAAGAGCATGGCGCCCCAGGCGACGACGGTGACGTCCTCGCCCTCGCGGACCACCTTCGCCTTGCCGATGGGGATCGTGTACTCCTCCTCGGGCACGTCCATCTTCACCGCGCGGTAGACCCGCTTCGGCTCGAAGAAGAGCACCGGGTCGTCGTCGCGGATGGCGCTGGTGAGCAGGCCCTTGGCGTCGTACGGGTTCGAGGGGCAGACGACCTTGAGGCCCGCCGTGTGGATGAAGAGGCTCTCCGGCGACTGGGAGTGGTAGTGCCCGCCGCGGATGCCGCCGCCGACCGGCGTGCGGATGACCATCGGGCAGGTGTACTCACCGCCGCTGCGGTAGCGGAACTTGGCCGCCTCGCTGACGATCTGGTCGAACGCCGGGAAGATGAAGTCGGCGAACTGGATCTCGGGGACCGGCCGCAGGCCGTAGAGGGCCATGCCGATCGCGGCCCCGATGATGCCGCCCTCGGCGAGCGGGGTGTCGATCACGCGGTCTTCGCCGAACTCGTCGAAGAGACCCTGGGTGACCCGGAAGACGCCGCCGACCTTGCCGACGTCTTCGCCGAGGACGATCACGTCGTCGTTGACCCGCATCTCGCTGCGGAGGGCCGAGTTCACGGCCTGGACCAGGTTCATCTGCGGCATCTCAGTGGTGCTCCTTCGCGCGGGGGCCGTTCTCGCAGGCCTCCTGCTGTTCCTTCAGGTGCCAGGGCTTCTCGGCGTAGACCCCGTCGAACATCGTGGAGAGCGCGGGCTTGGGCTTCGCCTCGGCCTTCGCGATGCACTCCTTCAGCTCGGCCTCGGTCTCGCTCTTGAACGTCTCGTCCTCGGCGTCGCTCCAGGCGTCGAGCACGTCGAGGTGGGCCCGGGCGCGGACCAGCGGGTCCGTGCGGCGCCAGCTCTCGACCTCGTCCTGCATGCGGTAGGCGCGGGGATCGTCCGAGGTGGAGTGGCCGCCGATGCGGTAGGTCAGCATCTCGACCAGGAAGGGGCCCTCGCCCCGAGCGGACTTCTCCACGCACTCACGGACGACCGCGTAGGTGGCGAGGAAGTCGTTGCCGTCGACGCGGACGGCGGGGACCCCGTAGGCCTGACCCTTGTCGGCGAAGGTCTTGCTCGCCGTCTGCTTCTCCGAGGGCACGCTGATGGCCCAGCGGTTGTTCCGGCAGAGGAAGACCACCGGGGCCTCCATCACGCCGGCGAAGTTCATGCCGGTGTGGAAGTCGTTGGAGCTGGTCGCGCCCTCGCCGAAGTAGACGCTGACGACGGTGTCCTCGCCCTTCTTCTTGGCGGCCCAGCCGAAGCCGACGGCCTGGCTCATCTGGGTGCCGATGGGCGAGCTGACGGAGCCGAAGTGGTACTTCTTGCCGCTGTAGTGGTCCGGCATCTGCCGGCCCATCACGATGTCCTCGGCGTTGCCGAACATGTTGTCGACGTAGGACTGCAGCGGGAAGCCGCGCCAGAGCAGGGCGCCGAACTCGCGGTAGCAGGGGAAGATCCAGTCCTGGGGGCGCATCGCGGCGGCGGAGCCGATGATGCAGGCCTCCTCGCCGAGGCTCCCGATGTGGAAGCCGATGCGGCCCTGGCGCTGCAGCCGCTCGAGCTGGGTGTCGATGATGCGGGTCCGCACCATGGCCTTGTAGAGGTCCAACACCTGCTCGACGGGGAGCTTCGGATCGGCCTCGGAGCGGACCTTTCCGTCCGGTCCGATCACGGTCACCACCTCGTCGTCGAACGACGACTCCGGGGTCCGAATGGGCACCACTTGTTCTTGCGTCTGCATCCCCGTCACTCTCCCGCGTCGCCGAGCACGTGCAGGCGTCGCTTGCGTCCATATCGGTCCACGTCGTCCGTCGGGGTCACGCTCGCGCGCGGCTTGCCCTTGAGGACGCCGTGGAGGAAGGCCTCCGCCGCCCGGTAGCTCGACCGGACGAGGGGACCCGAGGCGACGAAGCGGAAGCCCATGGCCTCCCCTTCCTCGCGGTACTTCTCGAACTCCGCCGGCTCCACGTAGCGCTTCACCTCGGCGTGCTTCTTCGTGGGGCGGAGGTACTGACCGATCGTCAGCACGTCGACGCCCGCGTCGCGCAGCGAGGCCATCGCCTCGAGCATCTCGTCCTCGGTCTCGCCGAGGCCCACCATGAGCGAGCTCTTGGTGACCACGCCGGCGTCCTTGGCCCAGCGGAGCACGTCGACCGAGCGCTCCCAGGAGCAGCGCGCGTCGCGGATGGTGCGCTGCAGCCGGGGCACGACCTCGACGTTGTGCGCGAAGACGTCCGGGGCGCCGTCGATGACGACGGTCTCCACGTCCTTGCGGACCCCCTGGAAGTCCCCGAGGAGCACCTCGACGAGGAGCTCCGGCGCGTAGTGTCGGATGCGCTGCACCGTCCGCGCGACGTGGTCGGCGCCGCCGTCGAGCAGGTCGTCCCGATCGACCATGGTCATCACCACGTACGCCAGGTCCATCTTCCCCAGCGCGCGGCCGACGTTCTCGGGCTCCCGCGGGTCGGCGAAGCCGCCGGGGTCCCCGGTGTTCACCGAGCAGAAGCGACACCCGCGGGTGCAGGTCTCGCCCAGGATCATGATCGTCGCGGTGCCCGCGGCCCAACACTCGAAGATGTTGGGGCAGCGCGCCTCCTCGCAGACGGTGTTGAGATCCAGGCCGCGGAGCTGCTCCTTCAGGTCGCGAAAGCGCTCCTGGCCCTCGCCGTTGGGGAAACGGACGCGCAGCCAATCGGGCTTTCGTGCGGGGAGGCTCATGCGGAAGGTCTTCGGTCCAGCCTTGGGGAGGGGTGGTCGGGGAAGCGTCGGGGATGTGAAAGACGCGCCGCTCGGGGGAGGGCGCCCGGGATCCGGGATCCTGCTTTAGAAGGTGCCCCGGAGCGTGTCAACGAGCCGGAATCACGGGGCGTTTGCCGCAGTGCATCATCGCGGGAGCGAAGCGTTCCCACTCCCGCGTCGGAACGGCATCGACGGCCCTCTGGCGCGGGGATCGTTCGGTCGACGGCGCGGTGGGGACGGGGATCGTTCGTGGGTGAGCCCCCTCACGCGCGCCGCGTCAAACCTAATGAATCGCGGCTCTGCGGCCGAGGGCGAGGGCCCAGGCCACGAGCACCACGGTGACCAACTGCGGGATCACGCGGGGTCGGTCGAGCTCGCCCAGGGTGTCCCAGAGCCAGACGGAGAAGAGCGGGATCCACAGGGCGGCCGCGACCAGGGCCAGCAGGGTGAGCGCGTAGAAGCGGCGCCCGCCGAAGGGCCGGCCTTCGTGTTCGCCGAGGCGCGCGCGGGCGATCCAGCCCGGCAAGAGCAGGAGGCCCAGGTCGTAGAGGAGCAGGTGCGGGCTGGCGAGCCAGCCGAGGGTCATGGCCGAGGCGAGCTCCCGGTCCCACGGCGCCGTCCCCGGTTCCCAGGCCGGCTTTCGCCAGCGCCACGCCACGACCCCCAGGAGCCCCAGGCCGGCGGCGAGGGCCAGGGGCTGGGGCACGAAGAGGAGCGCGAGGGCGCCGGGCACGCTGACCTGGAGGAACGCCGGGAAGAGCACGCCGCCGTGCGCGTTGCGGACCATCTCGCTGGTCTCCGCGAGGGAGCCCAGATAGGAGGCCCACGCCCCCGGCGCGAGCACCTCGGCGAGACCACAGAAGGCCGAAGCGACGGCGATCGCCCCGACGACCGCGCGCCAGCGGCGTTGGACCAGGAGCACCACGGCGAAGCCCAGGGCGAGCTGGGGCTTCATGATCATCAGGCCCAGCACCACGCCCGCGAGGCCCTCTCGCCTCGCCCGGAGCGCGAGGAACGCGCTCGTGGTCAGCGCGAGGCTCAGGAAGGTGTTCTGCCCCATCACCAGCACCAGCAGGGCGGGCAGGAACAGGAGCGACGCCAGGGCGTCCCGGGTCCCCCTCGGGGTCCCCAGCGCGCGGTGCACGGCGCGGTGCGAACCGAAGAAGAGGAGCAACGCCAGGGCCCACCATGCCGCGAGCGCCCAGGGGTAGGGCAGGGCGGCGAAGGGCGCCATGAAGACCGCGTAGGGCGGCGGGTTGATGAAGAGGCTCTGGCCCTTGGTCTGCTGCGGCGAGAGCGCGCGCTCCACCTCGAGCTGGGCGTCGAAGTCGTAGAGCTCGCTCCCCCGCCTCTCCAGCATCAGCTGACCGCCGATGTAGAAGGCCACGAAGTCCGCGCCCAGCGTGGTCCCGAAGGGATCGACCAGGCCGTCGTAGGGGCCGAGGGCCTTGGGGAGCGCCACCCCGAAGAGGAGCACGGCGCCGAGCGCGAGGTAGTAGACCCGCCATCGACGCCCGTTCACGAATCGGGCGAGCCTCTCGAGCACGCGGCACCGTAGCAGCTCCGACCCGGGCGGCGCGGCTTGCGTTTGCGCACGTCCCGGCGGCGAAGGGTCCGCGGCGCGGTGCACCCTGGGCCCGTGCTTCGCTTCGTCTCCCCGCTGCTCGTCCTCGCCGCCTGTACCGTCGATCCGACGCCCTCGGTGTTCCGGGCGACATCGCCCATCGTGGACGGGGTGCTCGAGCGCGGCGAAGACGCGGTGGTCCTGGTGAAGATCGCCGGCGGCATCGCGAGCTGCACCGGCACCTTCGTCTCCGACCAGGTGGTCCTCACCGCCAAGCACTGCGTGCAGACCGACGGCGCCGACCTGCCCTTCGCGCCGAACCTCATGACCGTCGGGGTGGGCAGCGAGTTCCGCACCACCACCGACTATGCAGTGCGCCGCATCGACACGACGCCCGGCTCCTACCGGAGCAACCTCTTCGGGCTCATCGGCGAGGACGTCGCGGCCATCACCATCCGGCCGAACCGCAACGGCGAGCTGCCCGACGTCGAGCCCCTCGCGTACCGCCGCGAATCCCCCGCCGACCTCGTGGGTGAAGAAGTGACCTTCGTCGGCTTCGGGCGCACCGACACCGGCGGCAGCGGCCAGAAGTTCACGCGGACCGGCACGCTCAATCGCATCGACGGCTCGGTGCTCATCTCGGCGGGGAACATCTGCCAGGGCGACTCCGGCGGCCCGATGATCTACGAGGGCTCGCCGCGGCAGGTCGTCGGCGTGGCCAGCTTCGGCCGCTCGGCCACCGGCGACGCCTGCCCGGCCATCGAGGACGGCCACAACACCATCGATGGCCACCTGGGCATCATCGACATGGCGATCTTCGAGTCGGGCGGTTGCCCCTTCGAGGCGCCGGAGGTCTGCAACTCCCTCGACGACGACTGTGACGGCGGCGTCGACGAGGGCTGCGCCGCGCTCGGCGAGGCCTGCTCGGTGGACACCGACTGCGCCAACGCGCAGCTCCCGGAGTACTTCGGGGTCGGCCTGGTGGGCCTCATGGAGAACCCGGTCACCTGTGGGGACACCCCGGCGGGTCGGGTCTGCACCGTGCCGTGCGACGCCACGCGCCCCTTCGAGAGCTGCGCCACGGTCGAGAACCCCTTCGGCGGGATCACCCCGGTCGCGGTGGCGCCGGGGCTCTGCGTGGCCACCGATGGCTGCCAGGGGACCTGCGTGGCCCTGGGGACCGGCGAGCTCGGCCTCGACGCGCCCTGCACCACCGACGCCGAGTGCGGCACCGGCGCCTGCATCGACCCGGGCGACGGCACGGCGCGCTGCCTGCCCCGCTGCCAGGGCGACGCGGCCCAGTGCGCCGACGACGAGGTCTGTGTCGCGGCCCCCGGGACCTGCGGCGCCTGCGTCGCGGCCTCCCGCTTCAGCGGGGCCCACGGCTACGGAGAGCCCTGCGACGCCGACGACGAGTGCCGTTCCGGTCTCTGCGTGGGCGACCGCTGCTCCCAGTCCTGCACCCGGGCCACGGACTGTCCGCTGAGTGGCCTCTGCGAGAACGAGGTGTGCCAGCCGGTCCCGCCGAGCGGGCTCGGCGACCCCTGCCGCGACGACGCGGACTGCCCCGAGGGCCGGAGCTGCGTCGGGGAGCCCGGGGTCTGCGCCGCGGGCTGCACCGGCACCTGTGCCGTGGGCTTCACCTGCACCGAGAGCTGGTGCATCCCCGACGGCGCCCTCCCCGGCGAGGCCTGCTCCCTCGACGACGAGTGCCACGAAGGTCGGTGCGTCGACGAGGTCTGCGCGCTCCCCTGCGCCGACGGTCGGGCGTGTCCGGTGACCCTCGAGTGCCGGCGCGACGAGGCCGGTCTGGCCTGGTGCCTGGCGCCGGTCGCGACCGCGGACGACGGGGGCTGCGCCGCCGGCGGCAGCGGCGCGAGCGGCGCCCTGTTCGCGCTCCTGGCCCTGCTGACCATCCGTCGACGGCGACTCGGCTGAGCGGTAGCATCCGGCGGTGCGTCTCCTGGCCATCGCCGCCCTCTCGTTCCTCGTCGCCTGCGTCGATCCGCCCAGTGGCGCGGTCGGCGAGCTCCCGGCCACCGGGGTGCGGGTGCCCATCGCCATCGCGGCGGGCACCGACGAGACCTGCGCCGTCCTGGAGCGCCGGAGCAACACCTTCGGGGTCGGCGCCGCGGACGGTTCGGTCGCGGCGGACGCTGGGGTCGCCGCCACGGAGATCCGCTGCTGGGGGGCGGGCCAGGACCGGCCGGTGGTGCCGCCCCGGAGCCCCGACGCGCCGGTCGCGGTGGCGACGGGCTCGGTGCCCGACAGCGACGATCCCACCCGCTGCGTGCTCGACGAGGGCGGCCAGGTGATCTGCTGGGGCGCCAACGACAGTGGCCAGGCGGGAAGCCCCGAGAACCCCTACTCGAACCCCTCGGTGGTCGCGGGACTCCCGGCGGCCACCCGCGTCACCGTCGGGGTCGACGGCGGCCACACCTGCGCCCTGGCCGACCGGTCCCTCTGGTGCTGGGGATCCAACTCGAACGGTCAGCTCGGCGACGGCGGCCGGGTCGACACCCACGTCCCCCAGCGCGTGGCCCTCGACCGGGTCACCGATTTCGCGGTCGGCGGTCGCCACACCTGCGCCGTGGCCGAAGGCGGTCAGCTCTATTGCTGGGGCGCCGACGAGGCCGGGCAGGCCGGAGGCAACGTCATCGCGGGCCCGAGCAGTGTCTCGGTCCCCGGCGGCGCGCGTCGGGTCGTCGCCGGCCGCTTCCACACCTGCGTGGTGAGTGGGGCCGGGGAGGTCTCGTGCTTCGGGAGCAACGGGCGCGGTCAGCTCGGGCGCGACCCGGGCGAGGAGTCGTCGTCGCTGGAGCTGGTCTCGCTCCCCGAATCCGTCGGGGAGATCGCCGCCGGCGCGGCGCACACCTGCGCCGTGGGCGACCGGGCGGTGTACTGCTGGGGCGCCAACGACCAGCTGCAGCTCGGGGTCCCCATGGTCCCCGACGCGCTCCTGGTGCCTCTGGACCTCGAAGCCACCGCTCTGGCGCTGGGGGAATCCCACTCCTGCGCGCTCACCCTCGGGGCCGTCTACTGCTGGGGCGACGGGTCCCGCGGCCAGCTCGGCGAACCGAGCGCCGGCACCTCGGGTCCCACGTTGGTTCCCAATCTCCGGTAGATGGCCCGCCATCGGATCGTCACCGAACGCGGATCGTGCCGGCTTGACGCGATCGCCGGGGTCCCGCGTTCCGGATCGGAGACCATTGACCCCAGCGCGTTCTGAGAAAAGTTCAATGATTTCAGCGTCGCTTGGTATGGTCCCATCTTTGCACTATCCTCCGGCGAACGACGAGCTGGGACGAGCCCAGCAGGACCCGCCGGGAGAAGGATTGACTTCTCTCACGGGTCTCGGGTAGCAACAGAGCAAGGGTGGTTCAGCGAACCACCGAGGATTTCGCCGGACGGTACCGGCAAGGGAGAGGTAGCCATGGAAATGCTGACGAAGGCCTGGATCGACATGAAGCTCCGCATCGAGGCCATGCGCGACGACGAGGACGGTCTTTCGACGGTCGAGTACATCATCATCCTCATCCTCATCGCCGTCGTGGCGATCGCGCTCTGGCAGCGTTTCGGTCAGGCCGTGACCAGCCGGATCACCGAGGGTACGGACGCCATCAACGGCATGGGCGGCAGCTGAACGGCTGACGTTTGACCCGGCTCCCGGCGGCGTACGAGACGTATGCAGTCGCGACCGCGCTCGCGCTGGCGGTGATCGCTGCGATCACCGACTGGCGCGAGGCTCGGATCCGCAACTGGCTGACGTTCCCGCCGCTCCTCGTGGCCCCCGCAGTCCACGGGATCTTGCTCGGCAAGACGGGAGTCGTGGCCTCCCTTCTCGGGGTGGCCCTCTGCGGACTGCCGATGTTCTGGCTTTGGCAGAAGCGAGCCATCGGCGGTGGTGACGTGAAGCTCCTCGCCGTGGTGGGAGCGGTCGCGGGCGTCCGCGCCGGACTCGAGATCGAGTTCATGGCGTTCGTCGTCGCGGCCCTCTACGCCCTCGGTCGGGTCGCGTGGGACGGGGCTCTGGCGCGAACCCTGGGGAACACCCTGGTGATCGCCACGAACCCCTTCCGGCCCGCGGAGCGCCGTCGGCGTGTGGAGCCGACCCGGATGAGCACCGTGCGCCTCGGCGGCGGCGTGCTCGCAGCCTGCGGTCTGTGCCTCCTGGTGCGGACCCCCTTCGCACCGCTCCTCTGAGCTCGAGCGATCGCTCGGCCGGGGTTCGCGGACCGAAAGTGAATTTCGCTCGGGGGTGACACCGTGCCCCCCAAAGGCGGAAAGGGATGATAGGCTCGCGCACCGAGGGCGGCTGCAGCGCGCCGAAGAACGTCATGAACCGAAAGGCTCTGATCGCGGGCATCCTGGTGGCAGCAGTGGGCGTTGGCCTGCTGTTCTTCTACATGCGCCGCTACGAACACGAGGTCTCCGGCGGAGCGCCGGTGGACGTGCTGATGGTCACCAGCGACCTCGCCATCGGCGAGCCGTTGACGGCCGACCGCATGGCCGTCCGCCAGATCCCTCAGAGCTACGTCGAGGACCGCCACGTGCTGGTCTCCGATCGGGACAAGGTGCTCGGCATCCGTCTCGCGACGAACCTCCGCGCGAACCAGTCGCTCCTGTGGACCGACCTGGCGACCGCGTTCGATGGTCGGCGGGACCTGTCCAACCTGCTCCGCGAGGGCATGCGCGCGCTGACGATCACCGCGTCCCAGGGCAGCGGCATCGTCGACCTGGTCCATCCGGGAGACCGCGTGGACATCCTCTTCACCGCCGAACGGCCGGGTACCGAGGGGGAGATCGTCACGATCACCTTGCTCCAGAACGTGCTGGTGCTCGCCGTGGGCGAGGACACCGGCGGCGAAGAGGCCCGCGAGGACGAAGAGGAAGGCCGCCGGCGTCGCGACAGCGAGGTCAGCGTCGCCGTGACCCTCGAGCAGGCCGCGCTCCTCGCGCACGCCCGCACCCGCGGTGCGCTGGAGATCGCGCTCCGGAACCCGGAGGACATCGAGCTACTCGAGTCCCTCCAAGAGACGACCGACACGGACCTGATCGAGCCGGAGGTCCGCCGTCGCATCAACCGTCGGCAGACCCCGACGCAGGAGTCCTCCATTGAGCAGATTCGCTGAAGCCTTCGCGGCGACGGTCGCGGTGCTCGCGATCGCCTCGAGCGCGAGCGCCCAGGACGAGAGCCGTGAGATCTCGATCAACGTCGGTGAGCAGACCAGCATCTCCGCCGCGGGTGTGACCAGCTACTCGGAGGGCGCCCGGGGCGTCGCCGACGTCCGCCTCACCCGGGACCAGAGCCGCTTCATCGTCGTCGGTCAGCGGGTCGGCTCCACGTCCCTCCTCCTGATCATGGAGGACGGTAGCCAGGTCCAGTACGCGATCGAGGTCGTCGACGCCAACGCGCCCGAGGCCCCCGCCGCCGGCGCGACGCTGTCCCGCGAGAACATCCGCCTGGACCTCTACTTCGTCCGCGTCGAGGACACCTACAGCCACGCCATCGGCATCGGCTTCCCCGGCTCGATCGGTGGGGACTCCAGTCAGCTCCAGACGAACGTCACCTTCGACCGCTCGGTCGTCGGCGGCATCGTCGAGCCCATCGAGCACGGCACCCAGCTCTCGCTCATCCACAACGCGATCCTCCCGCGCATCGACATCGCCCAGAACAACGGCTGGGCGCGCATCTACCGCCAGGCGGCGCTGGTCACGGCCAACGGTGTCCAGGCCAGCTTCCAGGCCGGCGGGGAGCTCAACGTCATCGTCCAGAGCGGCTTCGGCGCCTCGCTCCAAGAGGTCGAGTTCGGCACCCAGCTCTCCTGTCTGCCGACCTTCGACGCGGAGAGCGGCCGCATCGAGCTCCAGATCCAGGCGAACATCTCCGACCTCGCCGACGACCGGGGGTCGGGGGTCCCCGGCCTCTCGACCCAGACCATCAACACCCGCGTGAACCTGGGGCTCGGGGAGTCGATCGTCCTGATGGGCTTCGTCGCCCAGTCGGAGAACCGCTCGAAGAACGGTCTGCCCGGCCTCAGCCAGATCCCCATCCTCGGCGCGCTCTTCGGTTCCCACTCTCGCCAGTACGAGGCGAGCGAGGGTCTGATGTTCATCGTCCCGAGCGTGGTCGACGCGGTGCCGCTCCGGCAGCGCAACCGCATCGAGGAGCTCATCCGCATCTATGACGACTTCGATGGCGACATCGACGACGTCGAGATCCTCGATCACCCCCGGCCGCCCGGGGCTCCCGCAACCCCGCCTCCCAGCGTGGAGAGCGACGACGACTGACGGCGCGATGGCCCGAGTTCGCAGCAGCGGGGGCGCGTCATGAGCGGCGGTGTGCTGCTCTCCATCGAGCTCCCCGACGGCTCGGTCGAAGAGCTGCCGATCCGGGCGAACGGCCCGATCGTCATCGGTCGGGATCCGAGCTGCCACGTCGTGCTCCCGAGCCCGGAGGTGAGTCGGCGCCACCTGGTCGTCGAACCCTCCGACCGGGGCTTCAAGCTCACCGATCAGAGCGCCAACGGCACCCTGATGGGCAACCAGCGGGTCAAGCGCTCCAAGGTGGACACCCCGCCGGACATCCCGCTGCGGATCGGGCCCTACCTGGTCCGGCTCAAGCGGCTCGACCAGGGCGGCCAGTCCAAAGCGCCGCCCTCGGCGCCGCGGCAGCAGCCGCGCGAAGAGGCCCTGAAGCCGCCTCCTCCGCCGCCGAGCGCGGCGGCCTCGGAAGACGAGGACATGCTCCGGGTCGCCGGCGGCACGGCGATCATCCCCGCCGAGCTCCGTCGCCGCGTGCACCGGATGCTGCTGGACCATCTCGATCTCGCCAGCCTCGACCGGACCCAGATGAGCGACGACGCGATGCGCCCGAAGGTGCTCACCGCGCTCGCGCGAATCCTCCAGCAGCTCCAGCACGACCTGCCCAAGAGCGTCGACCGCGACGAGTTCATGCGGGAGATGGCCGACGAGGCCTTGGGTCTCGGGCCCCTCGAGCGCCTGCTCGCGGACGAGGCCATCTCCGAGATCATGGTCGTCCACCCCTACAAGATCTACGTGGAGAAGAAGGGCAAGATCCGCCCGACGGATCTCCGCTTCACCGACGACGAGTCGGCCCGCGCGGTCATCGAGCGCATCGTCACGCCCCTGGGTCGCCGCATCGACGAGTCGACCCCCCTGGTCGACGCGCGCCTCAAGGACGGCTCCCGGGTGAACGCCGTGATCCGGCCCCTGGCGATCAATGGCGCCTGCATCACGATCCGGAAGTTCCAAAAGAACCCGCTGACGATTCAGGACCTGGTCCGCTTCGACTCGATGACCGACCGGATGGCGCAGTTCCTGGAGCGCGCGGTGCGCATCCGGAAGAACATCGTCATCAGCGGAGGCACCGGCTCCGGTAAGACCACCCTGCTCAACGTCCTGTCGGCGGCGATCCCCGGCAAGGAGCGCGTGGTCACCATCGAGGACGCCGCCGAGCTCCGGCTCGAGCAGCCCCACGTCGTCTCGCTGGAGACCCGCCCGGCCAACATGGAGGGCAAGGGCGAGTACTCCATCCGCGACCTGGTGAAGAACGCCCTCCGTATGCGCCCCGACCGCATCGTCGTCGGCGAGTGTCGCGGTGGCGAGGCCTTGGACATGCTCCAGGCGATGAACACCGGTCACGAGGGCTCGATGACCACGACCCACGCGAACAGCCCGCGGGAAGCCATGTCCCGGCTGGAGACCCTCTGCCTGATGGCGGGGCTCGATCTGCCCTCGCGCGCGATCCGCGAACAGATCGCGGGCAGCGTGCACCTGGTGGTCCAGCAGTCGCGCTTCAGCGACGGCTCCCGGCGGATCTCCGCCATCACCGAGATCAACGGCCTCGACGACGACGGCGACTTCGTCCTCAACGACATCTTCGCCTTCCATCGCCTCCACACCGAGGGCGACGGCACCATCGTCGGCGAGTACCGCGCGAGCGGCTACCTGCCCTCGTTCATCGACGAGTTCATCACCCACGGCCTCGTTCGCCAGGGAGGTCAGTATCTATGAACGACTTCCTCGCTAGCCGCGCCGCCGGCTGGGTCGGCATCCTGATGATGTCCCTGGGCCTCGGGGCTGCGGTGATCGCCGCGACCGCCACCCCCCGGAGCCCGCTCCGGGAGGCCTGGACCAAGTACGTCGCGGAGCTCAACGAAGAGGTCCGCTTCCTGCTCGGGCCGCGCTCCGCCGAGGAGATCGCGCGCCTGCAGATCCTGGCCATCGTCGCCCTGCTGGGCCTCTGGGCCTTCACCGGGCAGATGCTGATCCTGGTGCTCGCGTTGGTGGCGATCGTCTATCCGAAGATGAACCTGAAGCATCAGCGGACCAAGAAGATCGAGCGGCTGGAGATGCAGCTCGATGGCTGGCTGCTGATGCTGGCCAACGCGCTCAAGGCGACCCCGGCCATCGGCGAGGCGTTGAACTCGACCGTGAACCTGGTGCAGAAGCCCATGCGCGACGAGCTCGACCTCCTGGTGAAGGAGAACCAGCTCGGTACCCCGCTCGACCAGGCCATCCTCAACGCCTCGGAGCGGATCGGCAGCCCGATCGTCTCCGGCGCCATGGCCATGCTGGTCGTCGCCCGGCAGACCGGCGGCGACCTCCCCTCGATCCTCGAGACCAGCGCGGCCTCCCTCCGCGAGATGGCCCGCCTCGAGGGCGTCGTCCGCACCAAGACCGCGGAGGGCAAGGGCCAGGTGGTCGTGCTCGGCGTCCTGCCCTGGGGCCTGGTCGCGCTCCTGGCGTGGATGGATCCCAACTGGTTCGCCAGCCTCACCGAGAACTTCCTCGGCAACATCATCCTGACCATGGCCACCGCCTGCTATCTGACGGCGTTGGTCTGGGCCAACAACATCCTCGCGGTGGACATCTGATGCTCGCCGTCCTCAGCTACCTCGCGCTCGCGATGGTCGCCGCCGGGCTCTTCCTGGTGGCCTTCATCCTGGGGCGAAACCCGCCCGCGGAAGCCCCGGAGCTCGGTCTCCGCGGTCTGAAGCGCACCCGCGCGATCGCCGAAGGCGGGCTCTTCGCCAAGACCGAGCCGATGGTCCGGCACGTGGCCGGCTGGATGCGCGGCGTGCCGCTCCCCCAGCTCCGGGCGCGGGTCCAGCAGGAGCTCCACCACGCCGGCGAGTGGCTGGGCCTCGACGCCAACGACTTCCTGGCCCTGACCCTCCTCTCGACCCTGGGGATGATCGGGATCGGCGCCGTCGCGGTGTCGATGCTCGATCTGCCGGTCATCCTGATGATCGTCCTCGGGCTCCTGGGGATGGTCCTGCCCTGGACGCGGATCCAGGGCGTGGGCGCGGCGCGGAAGAAGGAGATCAACCGAGCGCTCCCGGGCGCGATCGATCTCGCCGCGCTCTGCATGGGGGCCGGCTTGGACTTCCCCGGCGCGCTCCGGCAGATCGTCGACAAGTCCGCCTCCCGGGACGCGGCCATCGTCGAAGAGGTCGGCCGGATCCTCCAGGAGCTCGACCTCGGTCACACCCGCCGCAAGGCGCTCGAGGGCTTCGCGGAGCGTGTCCCGACCGAGGCCGTCCGCGATTTCGTGGGCACCGTGGTCCAGGCCGAGGCCAAGGGGACGCCGCTGAGCGAGGTGCTGGTCATCCAGGCCCGCATGCTCCGGATGCGCCGCAGCGTCGCCGCCGAGGAAGCCGCCGCCAAGGCCGGGCTCATGATGATGGGCCCCCTGATGCTGATGTTCGTCTGCATCATCATGCTCCTGATGGGCCCCTTCATGGTGCAGTTCACCTCCTCCGGATTCTGAGTCGCCGATGAATGCGTACGTCGAAGTCGTTCACGAAGACGGTCGGAAGGACCGTTTCCCCATCGAGGGAGCTCAGGTCACGCTGGGCAAGTCGGGTACCGCGGGGATCTCGCTCCCCACGAGCGCGGACCTCGAGCTCGAGCACCTGCTGATCGCTCCGCGCGGCAAGGAGGGCTGCTGGGTCAGCACCTCCCAGGGCGCGCGCACGCCCACCAAGGTCAAAGGCAAGGACTTCTCCAGCGGCATGGTCCCCTGGGGCACCGAGCTGATCATCGGCAGCGTCCGGATCAAGCTCACCGATCGGCAGCCCTCGGCGAGCGAAGGCCCGAGCAAGGTGGTCCTCCTGGGCGCGGTGGCCATCATCGCGGTGGTCGCGCTGATGCTGATGCCGCAGGGCGAAGACATGATGCCCAGCGGTGAGGGCATCGAGCCCCCGGACCTCTTCGCGGACCTGCCGACCCAGTGCCAGACCGACGGCGAGGACGCCGCCGAGCGCGTCGAGTACGCGGCCCACAGCCGCGGAGACCGCTACAGCTACGAGCCCGAGGACGGGGTCCAGGCGGTGCGCCTCTACGCCGAGGCGAAGGCCTGCTACGAGCAGGCCGGGAAGGGCGATCGGGCGCGGTTGATGGACGACGCCCGGGAGAACCTGCAGTCGGAGATCGAGGCCGACTTCGCGGCGTATCGGCTGCGCCTCCACCACGCGGTGTCCATCGAGGACTGGCGCGCTGCCGAGCGGGAAGCCGAGGCCATCGCCTCACTGACCAAGCGGCTGGATCGCGAGCATCCGTACAAGGCGTGGCTCGAGCGGGTCCTGCGGATCGTGCGGGCGAACCTGCACTACGAGCCCGCCAAGCGGGGCTGAAACGGTCGTCATCTTTACCCGCGCCGTGGTGTCGTACAGAATCGCGCCCGTGGTCATGGACGGCAGACGAGGTCGGCAGGCCCAGCGGAGTCCGCTCCGCTGGTTGGCGCTCGCGCTCCTCTGCGCCTGCTACTCGAACGAGCCCGAGGTCCGGCAGACCATGCCCGACCCGATCGCCGACGTGGCCGGTCAGGACCTCTACGAGCGCGGTATCCGCCTGGCTCGCCAGGGCGACCTCCTGCGGGGCGAGCAGTACATCGAGGCCGCCCTCGAGCGCGGCTTCCCCCGGGACCGCGCGCTCCCGGCCCTCCTGCGGATCTGCATCGCCGGGAGCCGCTACAACGACGCCCTCCGCCACGCCGAGCCCTACCTCCGCCAGCACCCCGATCGCTACCAGCTCCGCACGCTGGTGGCGTCCATCCACCTGGGCCTCGGCAACGTCGAGGAGGCCCAGGAACACCTCGAAGCGGTGGTCGCGGGGGCGCCGAACGAAGCTCCGGCCTATTATCTGATCGGCATGCTGCACCGCGAAGAACACGGGGACCCGATCACCGCCGATCCCTACCTCCGCCGATACCTCGAGCTGGCGCCCCATGGGGTCCACGCGGCCGAGGTCCGGTCCATCGTGGCCCAACGCCAGCCCATCCAGCGCATCGATCGGGTGATCGACGGCGCGCCCCCCGAGGCGGAGACCGGCACCGAGCCCCCGCCCGAGACAGAGGTCGTCCAGTGATCCCGCGCGAGATCTTCGAGCAGACCATCCTGGGCTTCTTCGAGCCCATCCGACCCTTCCTCGACGACGCCAGCGTCAGCGAGGTGATGATCAACGGGCCCGAAGAGATCTGGATCGAGCGCAAGGGGCGACTCTCCAAGACCGACGCGCGCTTCTCGAGCCACGAGGCCTTGATGTCGGCGCTGCGCAACCTCTCGCAGTTCGTCGGACGTCAGCTCAACGAGATGCACCCCATCCTCGAGGCGCGCCTGCCGGACGGCTCCCGCGTCGAGGCGGTGATCCCGCCCGCATCCCCGGACGGCCCCAGCGTCGCCATCCGCCGGTTCTCGAAGGACACCCTGACCATCGAGAAGCTCCTCCAGTTCGGCTCGATGTCCCACGACGCCGCCCACTTCCTGAACGCGATGGTGGCCTGCAAGCAGAACATCATCGTCGCCGGCGGCACCGGCTCGGGGAAGACCTCGCTGCTCAACTGCCTCAGCTCCTTCATCGGCGAGACCGAGCGCGTGGTGGTCATCGAGGATGCCCGGGAGCTCCAGCTCCAGATGCCCCACGTGGTGCAGATGGAAGCCCAGCCGCCGGACCCGCGCGGCCGGGGTCAGGTCACGATCCGTGACCTCTTCAAGGCCACCCTCCGCATGCGGCCCGACCGCATCGTCGTCGGCGAGATCCGCTCCGGCGAGGCCCTCGAGCTCATCCAGGCGATGACCTCCGGCCACGGCGGCTGTCTCTCCACCGTGCACGCCACCTACCCCATCGATACCCTCAACCGCCTCGAGACGATGGCGATGATGAGCGACGTGGAGATCCCCCTGACCGCGATGCGGGCGCAGATCGCGTCGGCCATCGACATGATCACCCAGACCACGCGCCTCCTCGATGGTTCGCGCTGTGTCACCCACATCACCGAGGTCGTGGGCTACGACCCGGACACCGGGTACCAGCTCGCCGACGTCTTCGTGCGCGAGTACCTCGGCCGCGAGCCGGACGGCACCGTCATCAGCGAGTTCCGACCCACCGGGCGGCTCCCGCGCTGCATGGAGATGGTCAAGGCCCTGGGCATCGAGCTCCCGGCCAGCATCTACGAAGCTCGCGAGCGCGCCGAGCACGAAGGGGCGGTTGCATGAGCGAAGGCGCGGGACCCGTCCCGAGCCCCAGCCAGTGGGCGCGAGTGCAGCTGGCCCAAGGTCACTCCGACGCCGGGCTCTGGGATCTCTCCAGCGACGTGCCGGAGGCGCGCATCTCGATCGGCTCGGCCCCGGAGGCCGGCTGGGTCGTGAGCGCGCCGGACGTGGCGCCTGTGCATTTCGAGCTCTTCTGGGACGGCAACTCGCTGTGGCTCTCGCCGCCGCAGGCCGGCGAGCTCACCGTCGACGGCGAGCGCGTGGGCGCCTGGCGCCAGCTCGTGGGTCGCTCGCGGGTGGAGTTCGGTCGGGCGGCGTTCCTGGTGGAGACTTCCCAAACCATCGCCGTCCCGCCGGCCGCTCCCCACGAGCCCGCGGCGGAGATCAGCACCACGCCGGGCGACTACGTCGGCGGTCGGGTCCCATCGGCCGACGTCTTCGACGACGACCCCACGGCGGCGCTGATGTCGCGGCCGGACCTGGACTCGATGCCGCCCCTCGAGGCCGACGCCACCCGGATGATCGACGGTGGGCTTCCCGGTGGCATGGAGCCCATCGCGCCGGCTGGACCCGCGTTCGGTCGCCCGATGCTCGGCGCGGTCGCGCAACCGCCGACCGGCGGGGGGCTCGGCCAGGAGATGAAGACGCAGATCCTGGATACGGGCGCGGCGGGGCTCGACCTCCCGCGGGACTCCGGCCCGTCGTTCGGGGGGCCGCCGGGCCCCGCGCTGGGCAAAGAGCGCCAGATCCAGACCGACGTGCTCTCCGCCTCGCCCGCCTCCTCGGCGTCGGGCGGCAAGTCGGTCTCCGAGACCGGCTCCCAGTTCGCGCTCCCGCCGGTCGTCCCGCCGAAGGAGAAGAAGAAGCTCGAGCTCCCTCCGAAGCGGACCTTGATCCTCGCGGGCGTGACCCTGCTCGTCGCCGTCGTCGTCCTGGCGACCTCGGTGGCGCAGCGGCAGGAGCAGGACGCCCAGTACGCCGACGCCGTGGCGCGCAGCGTCTCCCAGGGCGCCGCGGAGGCGGCGGAGTCCGCCCGGGCGCGGGCCGCCGAAGAGATCCAGGGCCGGGCCGCGAGCCGGGCCGAGCGGGAAGCGGCGCTCCTCACCGAGGTCGACGAGAAGATCCAGACCGCCCTCCGCGACGCCAGCGCCGCCGCCGAGGCCGCCGCCGACGGCGAGGACTTCGATCAGGAAGCCGACGCCGCCGAGCGCGCCCGCCTCGCGATCCAGATGCACGCCGTCGAGGCACTGGCCCACAACGACCAGCGGCAGGCGCTGGGCTTCTATCTCTGGCTCGCGGAGCACCACCCCGACGTGTCCATCTACGGCAGCGCGGTCGACGCGCTGCGCGAAGCCCTGCGCGGGGAGCCCAGCCGATGAAACGCGCCGCTACTCTGGTTCTCCTCGTCGCGGCCTGCGGCAGCGACGGGCCGCCGCCCACGCCGCGGCATCCGGTCACCTTCCTGGCCGAGGCCGACCCGGGCGTCCCGCTCGAGGGCGTCACGGTCACCGCCAACGGCGAGGACCTCGGCGCCAGCGATGGCGCCGGGACCCTCGCGGCGGTCCTCGATGGCGCCAGCGGGACCATGGTCCAGATCGCCTACACCTGTCCGGAGGGCCACGTGCAGCCCGAGCGGCCCAAGCCCCTGGTGCTCACGGCGTTCCAGGCCCTGGACCCGGAGGCGGGTCCGCGCAGTCTGCAGATGCGCCTCGAATGTCCGCCGGACTCGCGCCAGGCGGTCATCGTCGTGAAGACGGGCCAACCGGATCTCCCGGTCCTCGTCGACGGCGAAGAGGTCGCGCGGACCGACGCCTCCGGCGTGGCCCATCACCTGGTCCAGGGGGCTCCCGGGACCCGCTACCGGGTGGAGGTCTCCACCGAGTCCAACCCGAAGCTCCGTCCGGAGAACCCGCGAGACACCGTGACCCTGGGGTCCCGCTCGGGGGCCTACCTGGTGGACCTCGAGGTCTCCGAGCCGCGACCGGTTCGACGCCGACGCCGACGGCGTCGGGCCTCCCCGATGCGGATCATCCGACTCTGACCCGTCAGTGGGCGTCGTAGAGGTGGTCGAGGGCTCCGCCCGCGGGCGAGTAGAGCCCGTAGACCAAGAGCCCGTTGGCCAGCACGGCCACCACGATCGAGAAGAACATGATGTTGCTCGCCGATCGCGAGTCGTACATCTTCCGCATCTTCCGGCCGTACCAGGCCAGGAAGAGCATCAGGATCACGCCGCTGGCGGTGAACGCCGGTGAGAAGACGATCTTGGTCAACCCGGGGAGGTACTGGTCCAGCGGGCCGTAGGTGGTCTTCGCCGGCTTCACCAGCAGCACCCGGAGGGTGATCATCACCAGCGCGCCGAACCAGGCGAGCTTGGTCGCCAGCTTGTCGAAGTCGGTCAGCGGGTACTCGCCGCCGCTGTAGGGAGATTCCGCCATCAGCTCTTTCCGAAGGGTAGGTGGTCGAGGTCGACGTTTCCCCCCGAGAGAACGATCGCGACCCGCCCCCGGCCGCGCACCGCACCCCCGAGCGCGGCGGCCACGGGGACCGCCGACGAGGGCTCGATGATCAACTTGGTCCGCTCCCAGACGAAGCGCATGGCGCTCACGATGGAGGCCTCGTCGACGGTGACGATCGTCCGCGCATGGTCGCGGAGGATGGCGAAGGGCAGGGCGCCCAGCCGCGTCCGCAGGCCGTCGGCGACGGTGATGCCCGCGGGGGCCTCGGCCCGCTCGCCGCTCGCGAGGCTGCGCGCGGCGTCGTCGACGGCCGCGGGCTCGGCGCCCAATACCTCGACTCGAGGCGCGAAGGCGCGGCAGGCCAACGAGGTGCCCGCGAAGAGCCCGCCGCCCCCGACCGGCGTCAGGATGAGGTCCACGTCGGCCTCGTCGAGGACCTCCGCCGCCGCGGTGGCTTGTCCGGCGATCACCCGCGGGTCCTCGTAGGGGTGCACGAAGGTCGCGCCGGTCCGCTCCGCGACCTCGGCCAACGTGCTCTCCCGAGCCGCGAGGGTCGGGGCACAGGGCACCACGTCGGCGCCGTAGCCCAACACCGCAGCGCGCTTCACGGCCGGCGCGTCGTCGGGCATGACCACCGAGCAGGGGATTCCCCGGGTACGCGCGGCCAGCGCGAGGGCCTGCCCGTGGTTCCCGCTGGAGTGAGTGCACACGCCGCGGGCGGCCTCCGCGTCGGTCAGCGCGAAGACGGCGTTGGTCGCGCCCCGGGCCTTGAAGGCGCCGGCCCGCTGCAGGTTCTCGCACTTCAGGAGCACGGTCGCGCCGGCCGCATCGCTGAGCGCCGCCGACGCCATGAGCGGCGTTCGGTGGACCTTGCCGGCGATCCGCGAGCGGGCCTCCTGCAGGTCGGCCGTGGTCGGAGCCGAGGGCATCGACGCGCAGCATACGTCATGGGAGCATGGCGCCGCCCGATGTCTCGCACGCGCAAGCTCGGTTGGTTGTTGGCGCTCTACTTCGTGCAGGGGCTGCCCTTCGGCTTCCAGGCCTCGGCGCTGCCCATCTACCTGCGCGACCAAGGGGTCTCGCTCCGGGCCATCGGCTGGGCCTCGATGCTGGCGCTGCCCTGGTTGGCCAAGGTCCTCTGGGCGCCGGTGGTCGACGCCGTGTGGTCGCCGCGGGTGGGCCGGCGGCGCAGCTGGATCCTGCCCATGCAGATCCACCTCGCCGGGACCTGCCTGGCGCTCGCGCTCACCCAGTCGCTCACGCCGCTCTTGGTCCTGGTCTTCGCCGCCAACCTCTTCGCGGCCACCATGGACGTGGCGGTCGACGGATTGGCGGTCTCGCTCCTCCAGGAGAACGAGCTCGGTCTGGGGAACACCGCGCAGGTGGTCGGCTTCAAGCTGGGCATGCTCACCGGCGGCGGGCTCCTGGTGGCGTGGTCGGCGACGCTGGGCTGGCAGGGGCTCTTCGTGGCCATGGCCGGCCTCATCGTCGCCGTCGCGGCCTTCACCGTCTTCCAGAAGGAGCCCGCGGAGACCGCCGTCGAAGCCGCCGGGGATACGCCACCGGTCGGGCGCACCATCCTGCGCCTGCTCGCCGACCGCCGGGTCTGGGCGCTGCTGATCGTCGTGGCCACCTACAAGCTCGGGGAGAGCTTCGCCGACGCGATGTTCAAACCCTTCCTGCTGGACCGGGGCTACACGGTCGCCCAGATCGGTCTCTGGCTCGGCACCTGGGGCATGGTCTTCTCGCTGGTGGGATCGGTGGTCGGGGGCCTCCTCGCGTCGCGCTTCGGGCTCTTCCCCACCCTGGTCTTCACCGCGAGCGTTCGGGTCGTCCCGCTGATCGGTCAGCTCCTCCTCGCGCGGGACCCGGAGCTCGGCGACGGGGTGGTCATCGCCGTGACCAGCGCCGAGCACTTCTTCGGCGGAGCGCTCACCACCGCCATGTTCGCCTTCATGATGTCCCGGGTGGACCCCCGGATCGGCGGGACCCACTTCACCCTGCTGGCCAGCGTGGAGGTGCTCGGCAAGCTGCCCATCGCGCCGGTGGCTGGCGAGGTGGCCCACGCGTACGGGTACCTCCCGGTCTTCACCTTCGCGGTGGTCGCGAGCGTGCTCTACCTGCCCCTCCTCGCGCTGGTGCGGAAGTCGCCGCACCCGCGCCCCGCGGAATTCTGACGAGCGGAGTCGTGATGAGCGGAGTTTCCATGCGTGACGATCTCGAGGTCCTGGTCATCGGTGGAGGTCTCGCGGGGCTCGCCACCGCCCGCGAGCTCCAGTCCCGGGGAGTCGCGGTGGAGGTCCTCGAGGCCCGGGAGCGCCTGGGGGGCCGGCTCCACACCCGCCGCCTCGGCGCGGCCGAGCTCGACGTCGGCGGGCAGTGGCTCGGGCCCGGCCAACACCGGGCGTACGCGCTGGCGAAGCGCTTGGGTCTGCGCACCTTCCCGACCTTCACCACCGGGACCAAGGTCTTGGAGATCGACGGTCGCCGCCGGACCTACACCGGGAGCATCCCCACCCTCTCGCCACTGGGGCTGCTCCAGCTCCAAGGGCTCCTCCTGGCCATCGAGGGACCGCGCCGGCTGGTGGACCCGGTGTGCCCCGAGCGGGCTCCCTTCGCCCGCCGGCTGGACCGACTCTCGGTGGAGACCCTCCGGCGCCGCCTCGGCGCGGGCGCCGAGGTCCGCGGGACCATGGACGCCGCGCTCCGAGCCATCTTCGGCGCCGAGGCCGAGTCCCTGACCGCGCTCCACTTCCTGGCCTACCTCAACGCCGGCGGCGGCCTCCTCCAGCTCGCCGAAGCCAAGGGCGGCGCCCAGCAGGATCGACTGGTGGAAGGCGCCCAGGCGCTCTGCGAGGGCCTCGCGGGCGACCGGCTCGGCGAGCCGCTGCGGGTGCGCCTCGGCGCCGTGGTGGAGTCGATCGACCAAGACGCCGAGGGAGTCCGGGTCCGCGGTTCGTTCGGCGAGGTCCGCGCCCGCCGTGTCGTGGTCGCGGTGCCCCCGCCGCTGTGGCCGAAGCTGGGGTTCACCCCCGCGCTCCCCGGGGCGCGCAGCGACGCGGTCGGCCGCTGGACCATGGGCGAGGCCATCAAGGTCATCGTGCTCTACCCCCGCGCGTTCTGGCGCGAGGCGGGGCTCTCCGGCGAGATCGTCTCCGCCGACGGCCCGCTCTCGGTGGTCTACGACGATTGCAGCCTCGATGGACGCCAGGCCGCGCTGGTGGGTTTCGTCTCCGGTCGCGACGCGCGCGCGTTGAAGGCGCACCCCGAAGCCGAGTGGGCGGGCGCCGTGGTCGACCATCTGGCCCGCACGCTCGGTCCCGCGGCCCGCGAAGGTGCCCAGGTGGTCTTCCAGGATTGGACCGCCGAGCCCTTCTCGGGCGGGTGCCCCGTGGCCATCGCCGGACCCGGCGCGCTCACCGGGGACGCGAGCTGGGACGCCGCGCTCCGCGCGCCCCACGGCCGGGTCCACTTCGCCGGCACCGAGACCGCGCGGGAGCACGTCGGTTACATGGAGGGCGCCCTGGAGTCCGCCGAGCGGGTGGTCGCCGAGTTCAGCTGAGATCGATGCCGTCGGCGCGGAGCTCGGCCTCGGTGGCGACGCGCGCGACGGTGCCCTCGGGGTGCTCGTACCAGCCGGGATCGGCGTAGTCGGTGAGCCCCTCGCGGACCTTCACGATCGTGAACATCCCGCCCATGTCGATGCGCCCGAAGGCTCCGGGCCCGCCGCGCATGGGGATCGAGTTGGCGGGGATGGGCATGTCGTGCTCCCCCATCGAGCCCATGCCGTTCCGCCCCATGGGCATGTAGCCCGGGACCAGCCGCCGGAGGCGCCGGTCGAAGTCGCGCCCGCCGCGGACCCCGACCATGTTGGGGATCCCATGGCCCATCTGGTTCATCACGTGGTGGGTCATGTGGCAGTGCATGGCCCAGTCGCCCGGCGCGTTGGCCTCGAACTCGACCCAGCGACAGGACCCGGTGGGCACCAGCACCGTGGTGTGAGGCTGCTGGGCGCTCGGCGGGTAGGCCCCGCCGTCGCTGCCGGCGATGCGGAACGAGTAGCCGTGGAGATGGATCGGGTGGTTGTCGATGCCGCTCAGGTTGCCGAAGCGGATGCGCACCCGGTCGTCGAGCTTGGCCACCAAGGCGTCGGTCGCGGGGAAGACCTTCGAGTTCATGGTGAGGACGTTGAAGTCGCTCATCTCGAAGGGGTCCGGGCGCGCGGCGCCGATGGGCACGCTCCACTCGTTGAGGATGATGGCGAAGTCGCGGTCAGGGACGAAGCCGCTGGGTCGCCGCGGGTGCACCACGAACATCCCCATCATGCCCATGGCCATCTGGGTCATCTCGTCCCAGTGCGGGTGGTACATGAAGGTGCCTGGCTCGCCGACGGTGAACTCGTAGCGGTAGGTCTCGCCGGGTTCGATGGGCGGCTGGGTGAGACCTCCCACCCCGTCCATGCCCGCCTCGAGGAGGATCCCGTGCCAGTGCACGGTCGTCTGCTCCTGGAGACCGTTGGTCACGTAGATGCGGAGCCGATCGCCCTCGACGGCTTCGATGGTCGGGCCGGGGGTGGAGCCGTTGTAGCCCCAACACTCGGCGCGGAGCCCGTCGGTGAACTCGTGGTCGACCGGCTCGGCGCGCAGGTGCATCACCTTCACTCCGTCGACCCAGCGGAAGGGCAGTGAGGAGCCGTTGGGCGTGACCACCGGCCGGTAGCGATCGTCGGTGTCGCCGCTGGCCGGGCCCTCGGTTGCCTGGACTCGCCGTCGCGCCGGTGGCTGCGCCTCGGCCTCGGTGACGTTCCCGGCGAGGGCCGCGCCCACCAGCGCGCCCGCCCCGAGGAAGCCGCGCCGTCCGAGGCGCGGACCCCGCGGCGAAGAACCCACCGCGTCGTCGGTGGCCATCCCCTCGCTCGGGCTCGCGCCCTCGGTTCCGGGGTTCTCGTTCTCAGTGTCCGCCATCGCTGCCTCCGCCGTCCCCGGCCGTGCTGTTCATCGCCGGTGCGCTCATCGCCGGCGGATCCCCGCCGGCCGCCAAGAGTTCCACCGCGGCGTGGGCCTCCCACAGGTCGAAGAGGGCCTCGGTGCGCTCCCGCGCGGTGTCCACCAGTGCGCGCCGCGCCTGCAGGAGCTGGAAGACGCCCAGGTTCATCGCGTTGTACTGGAGCAGCGTCTGCTCCAGAACCTCCAGCCGCGCGGGCAGCAGGGTCTCGTCGTAGAAGCGCACCCGCTCCGCCGCCGTCAGGAAGCTCGCCCGGGCCCGCCGGGCCACCGAGCGCAGCTCGACGGCCTTCTGCAGCAGCTCCTGCTGGGCGATGCGGAGCCGAGCCTTGGTGCGCCCGATGCCGCCCTGGTTCTGGTCGAAGACCGGCAGGGTGAGCCCGGCGGCGGGGCCGAAGCTCCACTCGCCCTCTTCGCGCTCGGCGAAGATCCCGGCGTGGGCCTCGGGGAGGGCGCCGCGCATCCGCTCCACGCCCACGCGGCGGCTCCAGGCGAAGAGGGTCTGCTGCTGCGCCGCCAGCACGAGGTTGTGCTCCACGGCCAGGCGCTCGAGACCGTCGGCCTCGAGCGATGCCGGTGGTTCCCACGCCTCGACGACCTCCCAGGTCTGCGCGCCGTCCAGCCCGAGCCGCACCTGGAGCTCCTCGCGGCTGAGGAGCGCGCGGAGCTCGGCTTGGACCACGTCGACCCGGGAGCGCTCGTAGGCCGCTCGCTGCTGACTCACGTCCAGGGCGCGCAGGTTGCCCACGTCGTGCATGTCCTCGGCCGCTTCCCACGCGGCCAGGAAGGTCTCGCTGGCGGTCCGGTAGAGCTCCACCAGCGCCCGGTCCGCTTGGTAGCGGTAGTAGGCCACCCGGGTGTCGTAGGCATAGCGCAGCACGGCGGCAGCGGCGTCCAACTCGGCCGCCTCCAGCTCCGCTGCGGCCGCGCGCCGCTGCAGCGGCATGCGCAGGAGATCGGCGACGTCCATCACCGCGCTGCCCTCGAGGGTCGCGCTCTCGCCGTCCCGGAGGACCGCCTCCATCTCGACGTCGGGGTTCGGCGGCCGCACGGCCCAGAGCTCGGCGACCGCGACGTCCACCCGCGCGAGCCGCGACTGGAGCGCGGGGCTCTGACGGAGCGCGATGGCCACGGCGGTGTCGGCGTCGATGGGGGCCCCGAGGCGCTCGGCGACCTCCGGGTGGAGCTCGTCCATCGAGCCCGGGTCGCGGCGCTCGACCTCGAGGTCGGCGCGCGCGGCCCGGTCGGCGACGTGCCGGAAGGAGCTGCGCGGCGTGGCGGCGCAGCCCGCGCCGAGCGCCAAGACCATGAGCGCCCTAGCGAGTCGTGTCGGCATGGTCCGAGCTCTCGGTGTCGTCGGCGGGAGGGTGGTCCACGGGGTGGCCTCGGTGGCCTTCGCCTGGCTCGGCGGTCGCCGCCGGCGCGTCGGGGTGGTGCATCATGGCGTGGTCGCCCTCGGCCTCGGGGGCCGGGGGCACCTCGTGGAGGGCCGTCGCCACTTCGACCTCTGCGCCGGTCGGCGCGCCGGGGTCGGTGGGGGCGTTCGGGCCCCAAGGGGTGGGGTCGGCGCAGGCGCCGAGGAGCAGCAGCCCGAGGAACGGCGGCGCCCTCATACGTCGGCCCCCCGGAGTCGCAGGGCGTTCCCGATGACCGAGACCGAGCTCATGCTCATGGCCGCCGCCGCGAACATCGGGCTCAGGAGGAGCCCGAAGACCGGATAGAGCACGCCGGCCGCGATGGGCACGCCGGCCGAGTTGTAGGCGAAGGCGAAGAAGAGGTTCTGTTTGATGTTGGCCATGGTCTTCCGGGAGAGCGTGATGGCGCGGACGATGCCGCGGAGGTCGCCCTGGACCAGGGTCACCCCGGCGCTCTCCATGGCCACGTCGGTGCCGGTGCCCATGGCGATGCCGATGTCCGCGCGGGCGAGGGCGGGGGCGTCGTTGATCCCGTCGCCGGCCATCGCCACCACCTCGCCGGCCTCTTGGAGCCGGGCGACCTCGGCGGCCTTCTGGTCCGGGAGCACCCCGGCGACCACCCGGTCGATGCCCAGCTTCGCCGCCACCGCGCGGGCGGTGGTCTCGCTGTCGCCGGTGAGCATGACCACCTTCAGCCCGCGCTCGTGGAGCGTGCGGATGGCCTCGGGGGTGCTCTCCTTCACCGGGTCGGCTACGCCGATCAGCCCGGCCAGGGCGCCGTCGATGGCCACGAACATCACCGTCTGGCCCTCGCTGCGGAGGGCCTCGGCCCGCTCGCGCAGGCCGCTGGGATCGACGCCCTCGGCTTCCATCATGGCCCGGTTGCCCAGCGCGACCCGGGATCCATCGACGGTCCCGCGGACACCCTTGCCGGTCACCGGCTCGAAGTCGGTGGCTTCGCCGAGCGACGCCTCGCGTTCTTCCGCGCCCCGGACGATGGCCTCGGCCAGCGGGTGCTCGCTGCCGCGCTCCAGGGTCGCGGCGAGCCGCAGGAGGTCCCCTTCGCCGCGGTCGCCCTGGGGCTCCACCGCGACCAACGCGGGGCGGCCCTCGGTCAGCGTGCCGGTCTTGTCGACCACCAGGGTGGTCACATCGCGCAGCCGCTCGATGGCCTCGGCGTTCTTGAAGAGCACCCCCACCGAGGCGCCCTTGCCGGTGGCGACCATGATCGACATCGGGGTGGCCAGCCCGAGAGCGCAGGGGCAGGCGATGATCAACACCGCCACGGCGTTGACCAGGGCGTAGGCCATCGCCGGCTCCGGGCCCCAGAGGGACCAGCCCACGAAGGTCAGGATGGCCGACCCGATGACCGTGGGAACGAACCACCCGGAGACACGGTCGGCGAGCTTCTGGATCGGCGCGCGGCTCCGCTGGGCCTCGGCGACCATGGTGACGATGCGGGAGAGCACGGTGTCCGCGCCGACCTTCTCCGCGCGCATGGTCACGCCGCCCTGGCTGATGGTCGCACCGATGAGCTCGTCGCCCGGGCCCTTGGCGACGGGGAGGGGTTCGCCGGTGACCATCGACTCGTCGACGTTGGTGCGGCCTTCGAGGACGACGCCGTCGACGGGGACCTTCTCGCCGGGGCGCACCCGGATGCGGGCGCCCACCTGGACCTCTTCGAGGGGCACGTCGCGCTCGGAGCCGTCGTCGCCGATCACCCGCGCGCTGGTGGCGGCCATCCCCAGGAGCTTCTTGATGGCCGCGCCGGTCTGGCTGCGCGCCCGCAGCTCGAGCACCTGGCCCAGGAGGATCAGGGTCACGATCGTCGCCGCGGCCTCGAAGTAGACCGCGACCTCGCCCCCGTGGGTCCGGAACTGGGCCGGGAAGATGTCGGGCGCGATCGCGGCGACGAGGCTGTACCCATAGGCCACGACCACGCCCAGCCCGATGAGGGTGAACATGTTGAGGCTGCGGTTCACCAGCGAGCGCCAGGCCCGCACGTAGAAGGGCCACGCCGAGTACAGGCAGACGGGCGTGGCCAGGCCGAGCTCCACCCAGACCCGGTTGCCGGCGCCGAGCACCGCGGAGATGGGTCGCGAGGGCAGCATGTCGAGCATGGCGACAGCCACCAGGGGGACGGCGAGCGCGGCCGCGAACCAGAAGCGCCGGCGCATGTCGACCAGCTCGGGGTCGGGCTCGTCGTCCAGGGTCACCGTGCGCGGCTCGAGGGCCATGCCGCACTTCGGGCAGTCGCCGGGTTCGTCCCGGACGACCTCCGGGTGCATGGGGCAGGTCCACTCGGTCTTGGTCTGGACCACGGGGAGCCCCCTGGGCTCGAGGGCCATGCCGCACTTGGGGCAGGTCCCGGGGCCGATCTGCTCGACCTCGGGATCCATCGGGCAGGTGTAGACCGTGCCCGGCGGCGCGGCGGGCTCTTCGACCGGCGCGTCGCTCAGGTAGCGCTCGGGGTCGGCGGCGAACTTCTCGCGGCAGCGCGGGTTGCAGAAGAAGTAGTCGGTGCCCTCGTGGACCAGGTGGTGGGGGGACTCGGTCGTGACCGTCATCCCGCAGACCGGGTCCTTCAGCGGCGCCTCGCCGGCAGCCGGCTCGCCGTGGCCGCCTTCGTGGTGGCAACAGCTGCTCATCGGGAAGCCCTCCCGAAGACGTCCACGAGCTCGTCGATCTTGGCTTGCCGCGCGTCGGCGTCGTCGCTCTCGAAGGCGTGGCGCACGCAGGTCTCCATGTGCTGCTCGAGCATCAGCTGGCTCACCTTGGCCAGCGCGGCGCGGGCGGCGTCGATCTGGTGGAGCACGTCCACGCAGTAGCGGTCGTCTTCGACCATCCGCTGGATCCCGGCCACCTGACCCGCCGCTCGCTTCAGCCGGGCCTGCACCTTGGTCTTCGTGTTCGCGTCCATCGTCTCACACCCATACCCCCTAGGGGTACCGGCCGCAAGGGCCTACGGGCCAGAGGATTCATGGAGCCTCGTCGGCGAATCGCAAGGTTCCGCCTTGCCCTTCGCCGTCGCGTTGCGCAGACTCGGGGCGTGCGACTCCTCCTCCTCGCGTCGATGCTCCTGCCGGGCCTGGTGCCCGGCCTCGGCGGCGCGATCGAGGACGCGGCGCACCTCCTGGCGGAGGGGCACACCCTCCACGTGGACGACCACGACGCGTCTGCCGAGGTCGACCACGCCGAGCACGACGACCCCACCAGCGACTGCGACGACTGTGGCCACGACGGCTTCTGCCACTGCCACGGGGGCCCCGCCCTCGCGGCGGCGCCGGCGCCATCGCCATCAACGCGATGCCGGCCCCGGAGGTCGTCGCCGAGCCCATGACCGAGGGGCGCCCCCGAGCGAGCACCGCCCTCGGACTCGAGCGGCCTCCCCGAGCCTGAGCCGCGCCTTCCCACGGCCCCCGTCCGTCCGCTTCGCGGCCGGGCGGGCCGGAGGGCGCTCCGTCGTTCGCGCTCAACCCTGGCTCCGGGAGAACTCCCATGGCTCGCGTCACCCTCGCGCTCGCGCTCCTCGCGTGCGCCGTCCCCACGACCCTTCGCGCTCAGGCGAACGGGTCTCCCCACACCCTCGATCAGCTCGTCGCCCTCGCCGAACGGGGCTCGCCGGCCCTGCAGGTCGCCACCGCCCGGGTGGGCCTCGCCGAGGCCGAACGGGCCGCGGCGGCGATCCCGCTCCCCGCCAACCCCCAGGTCCAGGCCATGGTCGGCCAACGCCGGGCCGGAGGCGAGGGCGACCGGGAGATCCAGATCGCGATCCAGCAGCGGGTGGAGATCGCCGGCGAGCCCCGCCAGCGGCGCGAGGTCGCGCGGCGGATGGCCGAGCGCCTGGAAGCCGAGCGGGCGGTGGTCCGCGCCGATGTCCGCCGGCAGGTGAGCGCGGCCTTCCGCCTGGCCCTGGTCGCCGACGCCCGCGCGGCGCTCGCCTCCGAGCTCGCTGCGCAGCAGGCCCGGGTGGTCCAGGTGGCCGAGCGCCGGGCCGAGCTGGGCGAGAGCTCCCCCATGGAGGCCCGCCTCGCGACGGTGGAGCTGGTCCGCGCCGAACAGCTCCATCAGGCCGCGCTCGCCGAGGCCAGCGCGCTGCGCTGGGAGCTCGCGGGCCTCGTGGGCTGGGCCGGCGCCGAGCCGCCCCGGATCGCCGGGGATCCGAGCACCACGCCGGTGCCGGAGCTCGAGCAGCTCCTGACCCTGGCGAGCGAGCAGCCCCGGGTGGTCGCGGCCCGAGCGCGGATGGCGGAGGCCGAGGCACGGGTCCGGCTGGCCCGTCGCGAAGCGGTGCCTTCGCCGACCCTCGGCTTCCAGTTCAACTCCGAGGGAGCCCCCGGTGGCGGTCAGCGCGAACAGGTCTACGCGGGCACGCTGCAGCTCCCCCTCCCGCTGTGGCAGCGGAACCAGGGCGAGCGCGCCCGGGCGGACGCCGAACGGAGCATCGCCGAGGCCGAGCTCCGGGCCTGGGAGCAGCGCATCGCGCCCACCCTCCGGCGGCTCCACGCTCTCGCCGAGAGCGCTCGGGCCCGCGCGACCCGCGTCGAAGCCGAGCTGGTGCCGGCCGTCCGAGCGGCGACCGCGAACCTCGACCGAGCCTTCGAGCTCGGGGAGATCGATCTGCTGACCCTGCTGGCCGCCCGCGAGCGGATGCTCCGGGCCCGCTTCGAGAGCCTGGACGCCCACCGCGTCTACTACGAGTCGGTGGCCGAGCTGGAGCTCCTCCTGGGCCTCTCGCTGGAGACCCTCCGATGAGCTGGCGCTGGATTCTGGTCCTGGCCCTCGCCTGCGGGGGCGCCGAGTCGTCGGGCCACGAGGAGGACGAGCACGGCCACGAGCACGAAGAAGAGCACGGGCACGCGGAGGCCGTCCGCATCCGTCCGGAAGCGGCCGAGCGCTCGGGCATCGAGGTCACCGAGGCGCCCGGCGGCGGGCTCCCGCACACGGTGGAGGTCCCGGCCGAGGTCGAGCTCGACCCGGACCGCACCGCACACCTCTCGCCGATCATCGAGGGCCGGATCGAAGAGGTCCACGCCGCCATCGGGGATCGGGTCGAGGCGGGCGACGTGCTCGTCGTCCTGCGCAGCGTCGCCGCCGGGGAGACCGGCGCGGCCCTCGCCGAAGCCCGCGCGGACCTGCGCGAGGCCGAGCACCACTTCGAGCGCCAGGAGCAGCTCGTCGCCGAAGGCATCGGCGCCCAGCGAAACCTCGAAGAGGCACGCCGCGAGCTCGAGGCCGTGCGCGCCCGGATGAGCGGTCTGGCTCAACGGGCCCGGGTCTACGGCAGCGGCGGCCAGAGCGGTCGCACCGTGATCCGGAGCCCCATCGCCGGCGAGATCCTCAGCCGCCACGCCACCGTCGGCGAGGTGGCGCCGGCGGGCCGGGTCCTCTTCGAGGTCGCCGACCTCTCGGAGGTCTGGATCATGGGCGACGTCTTCGCCCAGGACGTCGGCGCCATCCGGCCCGGCGCCTCGGCGACCCTCACGCTCCGGAGCGGCGGCGAGCCCCGCACCGGGACCCTGGACTACGTGGGCCCGGCCCTGGACGAGCACACCCGCACGCTCCCGGTGCGGATGGTGCTCGCCAACGAGGTCGTCGACGGCGCGCGTCCCCTGCGGCCGGGGCTCTTCGGGGTCCTCCACGTGGAGAGCGCCGCCGATACGGACACCTCGCGGACGGCGATCCCCATCGAGGCCGTCCAGCCCCTGGCGGGCGAGCCCCACGTCTTCGTCCCCGGCGACGAGGCCACCGAGTACCGCGCCATCGGCGTGCGCACCGGGCGCACCAGCGCCGGGCGGGTGGAGATCGTCGAGGGCCTCGCGCCCGGCGACCCCTTCGTCTCCCGCGGGGCCTTCGTGATCCGCTCGGAGATCGAGCGGGAGCAGCTCGGCCACGGACACGGACACTGAGATGATCGCCCGTCTCGTCGACGCCTCCGTGCGCCATCGCTACCTGGTGGTGCTCACCACCGCCGCGGTCGCGGCCTTCGGCATCCGCGCGGCCACCGAGCTGCGGATCGACGCCGTCCCCGACATCACCAACGTCCAGGTCCAGGTGCTCACCCAGGCGCCGGCCCTCGGCCCCGAGGAGGTCGAGCGCTTCGTGACCTTCCCGGTGGAGGCCGCCATGAGCGGTCTGCCAGCGCTGGAGGAGGTGCGCAGCATCTCCCGGCACGGGCTGAGCGCCGTGACCCTGGTCTTCGAAGAAGGCACCGACCTCTACTTCGCTCGGCAGCAGGTCCAGGAGCGTCTGGCCGAGGCCCGGGAGTCCATCGCGCCGGAGCACGGCGTCCCGGAGATGGGGCCGGTCACCAGCGCGCTGGGGGAGATGTACGCCTTCGAGGTCCGCGGGGAACCCGCCTGTCCCCGGGGAGCCCCGGAGGACGCCGAGGACGGCTGCTGGTCCCTGATGGAGCTCCGGGAGATCCTCGACTGGGACATCGCCCACGAGGTCCGCTCCGTGCCCGGAGTGGTCGAGCTCAACGTCTTCGGCGGCGAGCTCAAGACCTTCGAGGTCGAGGTGGAGCCCGCCTCGCTCCGAGCCTTCGCGCTGGGCCTCGGCGACGTGGTCGAGGCCCTGGAGCGGAACAACGTCTCCGTCGGCGGCGGCACCATCGTCCACGCGGGCGAGCAGCGCATCGTGCGCGGGGAAGGGCTCCTCACCGGGCTCGACGACATCCGGCAGGTGGTGGTGACCACCCGCGACGACGGAACCCCGGTGCGCATCGCCGACGTGGCCCGGGTCCACCTGGCGCCCATGATCCGTCAGGGCGCCGTGACCCGAGACGGCCGCGGCGAGATCGTCAGCGGGATCGTGATGATGCGCATCGGCGAGAACGCCCGCGAGGTCGCCATCGCCGTCGACGCCAAGCTCCGGGAGCTCGGCGAGACCCTGCCCGATGGGGTCACCCTGGAGACCTACTACGACCGCAAGGACCTGGTGGACCGCACGGTGGAGACCGCGGCCATCAACCTCGTCGAGGGCGGCGTCCTGGTGGTGGTGGTCCTCTTGCTCCTGCTGGGCAGCCTGCGCGGCGGCCTCCTGGTCGCCAGCGTCATCCCCCTCAGCATGTTGGTGGCCTTCATCGGCATGGAGGCGCTGGGGGTCAGCGGAAACCTGATGAGCCTCGGCGCCATCGACTTCGGCATCCTGGTCGACGGGGCGGTGGTCGTGGTCGAGTCGGTGGTCGTCGCGCTGGCCCTACGGGGTCCGCCGCATCCCTCGAGCACGGTGCGCGCCGCCGCCCGGGACGTCGCGCGCCCGGTGCTCTTCGGCGTGGGGATCATCCTCCTGGTCTACGTCCCGGTGCTCGGCCTCCGCGGCATCGAGGGCAAGATGTTCCGGCCGATGGCCTCCACGGTGATCCTGGCCCTGGCCGCCTCGGTGATCCTCGCCCTGACCTACGTGCCCGCGGCGAGCGCCATCGTGTTCCGACGCGCGCGGGTCCACGAGCAGGAGACCCGGGTCATGCGCTGGCTCCGGCGCGCCTACGAGCCCGCGCTCGCTCGCTTCCTGGGGCGACCGGGCTTGGCGGCCACCGTCGCCCTGGTCGTCACCGCGCTGGCGGCGCTGGTGGCCACGACCCTCGGCGCCGAGTTCGTGCCCCGGCTGGACGAGGGCGCTATCGCCATGCACGCGATGCGCTTGCCCAGCGTGGCATTGGACGAGTCCATCGCCGCCACCACCCGGGTCGAAGACGTCCTCCGCGAACGCTTCCCCGACGAGATCGACACCGTGATCTCCCGCACCGGCCGTCCCGAGGTGGCCACGGACCCCATGGGGGTCGAGCTCAGCGACGTCTTCCTCATGTTGACCCCGCGGGACCAGTGGACCCGGGCGGACACCATGGACGAGCTGACCGCCCTCATGAACCGGGAGCTCGGTGACCAGGTGCCCGGTCAGGCCTATGCCTTCTCCCAGCCCATCGAGATGCGCTCCAACGAGCTCCTCGAGGGCTCCCGCGCCGACGTCTCCATCCAGATCCGCGGCGACGACCTGGAGACCCTGGCGCGCCTCGCCGGCGCGGTGGGCGCCGCGGTGGGCTCCGTGGAGGGGGCCCGGGACGTGATGGTCGAGCCCCTCCGGGGCGCGCCGGTCCTGGAGATCGAGGTGGATCGCGCCGCCATCGCCCGGCTGGGCCTGGACGCCCAGGACGTCACCAGCGCGGTCGGCGCCGTCGCCGGCATCCAGGTGGGTTCGGTCTACGACGGGCAGCGGCGCTTCCGCATCCAGGTCCGGCTGCCGCCCGCCGAGCGCGAGGTCGACAACCTGCGGCGGCTCCCGGTGGCGCTGCCGCGGGGGGGGACGGTGGCCCTGGCCGAGGTCGCTCGCATCGAGCTCGGCGAGGGCCCGGCATCGATCAGCCGCCACGCCATCCGGCGCCGGACCACCGTGCAGGTCAACGTGCGCGACCGGGACATCGCCGGCTTCGTCGCCGAGGCCCGGGAGAAGGTCCGGGAAGCCGTCACCATGCCCCCGGGCTACGCGCTGACCTGGGGGGGCCAGCACGAGAACCTCGCCGCGGCCACGGCCCGGCTGGCCTTCACGGTCCCGCTGGTCCTGATCGCCATCTTCGTGCTGCTGCTCCTGACCTTCGGGTCGGCGCGGCCGGCGGTGCTGGTCTACCTCAACGTCCCGATCGCGGCGACGGGCGGGGTCTTCGCCCTGGCCCTGCGCGGGATGCCCTTCTCCATCAGCGCGGCGGTGGGCTTCATCGCCGTCTTCGGCATCGCCGTCCTCAACGGCGTGGTCCTGGTGAGCACCATCCGGGATCGCCAGCGGGAAGGGCGCTCGGCCCTCGAGGCCACCGGCGACGCGGCGCGGCGGCGGCTCCGGCCCATCGCCATGACCGCGCTCACCGACGCCCTGGGGTTCCTCCCCATGGCTCTCTCCACCAGCGCCGGCGCCGAGGTGCAGCGACCGCTGGCCACGGTGGTGATCGGTGGGCTCCTCACCAGCACGGTGCTCACCCTCTTCCTCTTGCCGGCCATCGTCGCCCGCTGGGGCGGGAACCCCGGTCGCGAGACCCTGCCCCCCACCGCCGGGCGTGACGTCGAGCCGTCTCGCGCTACGAAGGGGGAGCGATGAGCGCGGGACACGGACATGGGCACGGCCACGGTCATGGCCACGGGGGCTCGGCCACCGAGCGGGCCCTGCGGATCGCCCTCTGGCTCAACGCGTCCTTCTTGATCGTGGAGGCCGTCGCCGGCTGGTGGACGGGGAGCCTCGCGCTCCTCTCGGACGCCGGACACATGGTCAGCGACGTCGGCGCGCTGCTCCTGGCCCTCGCGGCCCAGCGGCTGGTCAGCCGGCGACCCAACCCCCGCTACACCTTCGGGCTCCGCCGGGCCCCGGTGATCGGGGGCTTGGCCAACGCCCTCTCGCTGGTGGTGATCGTCGTCCTCATCGTGGTCGAGGCCGTCGAGCGCTTCGCCGATCCGCCGCCCCTGGACCCGGTGCCCGTCTTCGGGGTCGGGGTCGCCGGGCTGGCGGTGAACGTCGCCGGCGCGCTGGTGCTCTCCCGCTCCGGGGACCGCTCGGTCAACGTCCGGGGCGCCATGCTCCACCTGGCGGCCGACGCGCTGGGCTCGGTCGCGGCCATCGCCGCCGCCGCCTGCGTCTGGCTCTGGGGCCTGGAGCTCGCCGACCCCGTCGCCAGCGTGGTGATCGCGGCGCTGATCCTCTTGGGCAGCCTGCCGTTGCTCCGGGACACGCTGGCCATCCTGCTCCAGCGCGCTCCGGCGGGCCTGGACGTGGACGCCCTGACCGAGGAGGTCGCCGCGACCCCCGGGGTACGCGCGGTGCAGGACCTCCACGTCTGGGAGCTGGACGCCGGCGAAGCGGTGGTCTCGCTCACCGTGACCGTCGACGTCCAGACCCTCGACGAGAGCACGGCGATCGCCGACGCCATCCGGAAGCGCCTCGCCGACCACCACGAGGCCCTGGCCCACGCCACCGTGGAGACCCGCCCCGCAGACGCGCCGGACCCGACGCCCCCGGAGTGCCGCTAGCAGAACGCCGCCGAACTCGCCCTCCGGGCTCGTTCTTCGGCGCCCTGCCTCAGGGGAAGACCGCGCGGACGTGGGCGCTCAGGCCGGCGAGCACGTCCATGGGGATCTCGTGGGCGCCGCCGAAGGGGTGCCACTCGACCTCCCAGTCCGCGCCGCGCATGGCGTCCCGAAGGCTCTCCGCGCCGTCGAAGGGCAGCACCGGATCCCGGCGCCCGTGGCTCTGGAAGACCTTCAGCCCCGCGCGCGTCGGGAAGCGAGCCTGCCACCACTCCTGGGCGACGTAGGCGCCGCTGAGCAACGCCAGGCCGGCCAGGGGCCGGTCGTCGAAGAGCGCGTGATCACAGGACAACATCGCCCCCTGGCTGAAGCCGCCGAGCAGGATCCCGGGCCCCGGACCGACCTCGGCCACGAGGGCGTCGAGGGTCTCCGCCAGCTTGGCTTGCGCGTCCCGGAGCCCTTCCGGGAGCTCCCCCCGAAGGTCGCGGGGGACCCCCCGGAGCATGGCCTCCTGGATCTTCATCATGTCCAGCATCCACCACGCGCGGCCGCCGCCGTAGGCTGCGGGCAACCCGAGGGGCGCTTCCGGAAAAGCGAAGCGCGTCACCGCCGGAACGTCCATGACCTGCGCCAGAGGCACGAGGTCGGTGCCCGGCGCGCCGAAGCCATGGAGCAGCACGACCAGCGGCCCGTCACCGCTCCCTCGGCCGTCGTCGCCACCCACCAGGCGCACCGTGAGCTCACCGAATCGTTCCGTCCGCATCGTCGTCCTTCCCGGCCCGAGGCCGTAGCCGAGCTTTGGCAGGTGGGATCGACGTCGTCCACCCCGCGCGTCCCCGGCCGAGCGTGACCCATCGCACGGGATATCGGCCGGCCCGTCCAAGGTCCGATCCCGCGCGTCCGCGGACTCGGCACGTCGGGGGCCGAGCAGGGGCGGCCACCTGGGCCTCGCCTCTCCGGGGCCTCCGGCCGTTGGTGGCGAGACCCGGGTGCCCACGTTCCGGGAGTGACGTCATCGACGGCCGCCCTTTGCCGACCGCCGGCCTCGGGGGCCGAAAGTGGCGTGTATATGTCGCTTGAATGCCAATATTTGGGCGATCATCGCGCCGTTAGACTCCTTACGGCGTCCCGAGACCGTCGTTCACGGATGATCCGCCGGTCCTCGCCCCGAAGCGCGACATCTTGTCATGGTCCCATGACGGTGACGTCATGGAGTCAGGCCCGCAACACCCCTGTGGCCCGGGGAATCCCCTGTTCGAGGGACCCTGGCACGGCCGTTGCGTTAGGGCTAGCCCGGCGGGCCCCGGCCCGCGACCGGTGTGCGCACCTTGACGCACCCCACCCCTTCGGCCTACACGGCCAAGCCCTTTCGGAGGGGCTCACCCCTCCAACCGGACGTCGGAAGCAAGTCTTCCCGGAGGCCTCCAGAAAATGAAGCGCTCACTCACCTTGACCTTCGTCGCTGCCATGCTGGCCGCGACGGTCGGCTGCGACGAAGAGCCCGCGATCGATCGCGTCGGCGTCAACGTCGTCGACAAGTCCCTCTTCACCGGCTCGTGGTACTTCAGTCGCGTCGTCATCGACGTCGATTACGAAGCCGCCGGCATCGGCACCTACCCGGGTGACGCCGCCATCGACTTCGCCTCGGCCGGCCTCGGCTCGATGCCCCGCGTCCGCTGGGTCATCGACGAGGACACGCTCTTCGCGTACCGCGACTACGAGCTGCTCGAGGGCGTCAACGGTGACGAAGAGGTCGACATCACCCACCCGGTGGCGGCCTGGAACATCGAGAGCCACTTCGACATTCGTCGCGATTACAACCCGCTCACCGGTGAGGAGCGGAACGTGATCGTGGAGAACGCCACCGACCGCCGCTGGTACGAGCGCGACTACATGCGGGTCGATTGGTCGAAGAACCAGCTCCCCGGCTACTACGGGCAGATCGCGAACCTCTACGAGATCATCGGCCTCTACAACCGTGAGCCCGCCGACATCTACGTCCAGGACGCCTCCCAGTTCCCCGACTCCTGGCAGCCGACCTTCGACTTCATGGGTTGCGCCGGCGAGGACGACACGAACTGCTCCACCGTCGACCAGGACTACGCCCACGACTACGAGCAGGGCGAGCTCTACCACTTCAGCTTCGTCACCCAGGAGCTCCTCTCCCCGGGCAACGTCACCAACCCCTTCACCGGTCGCCCGGTCAACTGGTGCCTCAGCCCCTACTCGGACGCCCCCGATTGCGTGACCACCGCGGTCTACGTGCGGAACTCCTTCCTCCGCGCCGATAGCGACCGTCAGTACGAGCCGGTCAACTGGGTGGACAGCCGCTTCGAGCGCCACGGCTACTTCCGCCAGGAGCGTCAGGTCATCGACCGGTCGACCTCCGCGACCGACCCGGCCTTCCTCGCCACCGACTTCATGAACTACAACGCCAACCGCCAGAACCTCTGGTGGGATTGGCACGACGCCGATGGCAACGCGCTCCCCTACTCCGAGCGCCGCGTCCGCCCGCAGGTCTGGTACCTGACCCCGGAGCTTCCCGCGCACCTCGTCGAGCCGAGCTTCGACCTGGTGAACCGCTGGAACGAGGTCTTCATGGGCACCGCCCGCCGCCTGCGCGGCCAGGAGACCCCGACCTACCCCGACGTCTCCTGTCAGACCGAGAACCCGGACGGCTACTGCTTCTGCACCGAGGATCCGGAGACCGGCGCCATCCTCAACCCGACCTGCTCCGGCGGCTGGGACCCCTTCCAGACCCCCGAGCAGAACGCCGCCGCCGGCGTGACCAACCCCTACCAGTGCTGGGTCGACACCTCCGAGGTGGTCGCGGTCGACATGAACGACCCCGGCCTCGAGGACGAGGACTTCTACAGCTGGTTCACCGCGAACATGCAGGGCGACGAGTGCGCCGTGATCCTCCGCGAGAACGACTGCAACCGGCTCACCCTCGCGGACGTGACCGTCGGCGACGGCGAGGCCGGCCGCGACGAGCCCGCCTGCCAGGAGCGCGGCGACATCCGCTACAAGTTCCTCAGCTACGTCGACCAGCCCGGCACCCGCTTCCTCGGCGTGGCCACCCTCCGCGGTGACCCCATCTCCGGCGAGATCATCGCGGGCGACGCCAACATCGGCGGCCCGGCCCTCGACGGCTACCGCACCTCGGCGCTCCAGGCCTACGACCTGATCAACGGGACCATCGACCCCCGGACCTTCGTCATCGGCGAGGACATCCGCGGCTACATGGAGAACGTCGACCGCATCGAGCAGCCGGCCATCCCCCGCGAGCGCTTCATCACCGGTTCGGTCGCCAACCCGGCGAACGACGTGGTGAGCCCCATCGTCTCCCGCCGCATGGAGCAGTTCATGGAGCGCGCCGAGCAGCTCGCCGGCCCCGAGGGTCGCGCGAACGTCTTCTCCGAGCGCCTCGACTCGCTGCGCGGCACCTCCACCGAGCGCCGCCTCATGGAGAACCTCGAGACGGTCGCCATGGCCGGTATCGACGTCCTCCCCGAGGGCTTCGGCCCGGGCGACATCAGCGACGAGATCCTCGACAAGGTCTCGCCCTTCCGCATCTCGGCCTCCGAGCGTCTCGCGTACCAGCGTGAGGTCGAGACCAAGATCTCCAGCGCCAACGTGATGATGCCGAACGAGTTCACCGACGCCTCGGTGCTCGAGTTCGTGAACCGTCACCGCGACTGGCCGCGGGCGCGTCTGGAGATCGGGCTGAACCAGCTCCTCTACTACCAGACCCAGCTCCACGAGATGGGCCACTGCATGGGCCTGCGCCACGACTTCGGCGCCAGCGCCGATACCGGCAACTACGACGACGACTACTACCACATCCACGAGGCCATCCCGTACCCGGACATCCGGGACTACGACCGCGACGGCGTCGAGGGCTTCTCGCCCGACGAGCAGCTCGCGTGGCAGGAGGCCTACGAGGCCGTCAAGGAGCGTCGCGAGCTCGCCGGCGTCGACCGCTGGATGAACTCCTCCATCATGGAGTACACGGCCCAGTGGTACGAGCGGACCGTCACCGGTGCGCGCGGCGCGGGTCGCTACGACCACGCGGCCATCAACGACGCCTACGGTGACCTCACCGAGATCTACGACAACTCCGCCGGTCGCGAGATGTCGGAGATCACCCCGGTCAACACCGAGCGTCGCTGGATCAAGTACTACCACGGTGGTCAGGCCTGCGAGGTCGACACCGACTGCCCGTACTCCGCCGGCGGTTCCCGCGCGGCCGAGCTCCTCCCGGGCAACACCGAGAGCGGTCTGACCCAGACCTGCCAGCCCCATCCGGACGGCGTGGTGAACGGGAGCTTCTGCTCCAACACCGACGGCGACCAGGCTCGGGCGATCGCTGGCGTCGCGGCTCCCCGCTGGGCCCCGGTCCACTACCGCTTCTGCACCGACGACCGCGTCGGCACCTACGCCTGGTGTCACCGCTTCGACGAGGGCGACAGCTACCGCGAGGTGGTGCGCAACATCGCCGAGCAGTACGACCGCCAGTACATCTTCACGAACTTCCGGCGCTACCGCCGCACGTTCTCGCTGGGCGGCTACCTCTTCAACCGCCTGATCGGCCGGCAGTACAACATCCTGCAGGCCATCCAGCAGAACCTCATCTACAAGTACGCGAACGAGCCCGAGTACCGGAACACCACCGGCGCCTTCGAGTTCGAGGACCAGTTCATGGCCACCGCGGACATGATGAACTTCTACGCGAAGGTCATGTTCCAGCCGCCCATCGGCGCCTACACCTGGAACGAGGGCTGGCAGCGCTACGAGAACACCAGCGTCCTCACCGAGACCCCGGGCGCCAGCCTCGCGCTGCCCCTGGGCATGGCGCGCTACTCCTCCTCGGAATACCAGCGCGGCCTCACCGGCATCCAGCGCATCGAGCTCGTCGGCTCCTTCTACGAGAAGTGGTTCACGATGCAGATGCTCACCGAGCGGGGCTACGTGTCCGAGTACAGCCGCGACGTGCCCTTCTGGACGAACTTCTACGACCTCTTCCCCGACGAGATGCAGCAGATCTTCCAGGGCATGATCGGCAACCAGCCGGAGCGCGTCGCGCCCCGCGTCCGTTGCGGCAGCGGCACCTTCCCGCGCTGCACCGACCCGACCCTGGTCTACCTGAACTTCTTCCGCGGCGACTGCACCGACCTGGACAACCCGGACGACTGCGCTCCGCCCTCGGACGAGGTCTACGCCTCGCTGCCGGTGGTCGATTCGGACTCGAACGTCACCCTGCAGTTCCTCGGCGCGCTCTTCTCGCTGGCCGAGTTCCCGACGTTCTTCGACACGTCCTACCAGAACCAGCTCTTCCTCTGCACCGTGGGTGAGGGCGCCTGCCCCGAACCCTCGGCCACGATGGTCGAAGGCGTCGACTACATCGACTACACCTCGGACTTCTACGGCAAGACCTTCCGGGCCTTCGACGTGGACGAGCCGCAGTCGGTCGACGACGAGAAGGGCATCGCCTTCCAGCTCATCCAGGAGGCCTCGACGAACGGCTGTCTCCTCGACGCCATCCGCACCTACCGCGGTGACTTCGAGCCGACGCTGGTCGATCCCTCGACCTCCTACCTCACCGTCGAGCAGCAGCAGTGCATCACGGACCAGGGCTACACCCTGCCTCCGTTCACCACCGACGCCGACCTCGCGGAGATCGACGACGAAGTCGACCGGATCCTCGGCCGGCAGACCGACCTCGAATCCTTCTTCTTCCAGCTGCAGCACCTGCTCGCCGACTACGACGTGGCCAGCTACCTGCGCTTCTGATGGGGACGACGATGCACACCCGACACCCCGCTTCCCCTCGCAGTCACGAAGAGGCACCGATGCTTTTCAAGACCCGCTTCTCGCTTCTCAGCGTCCTGGTGGCCATGGTGGCCGCCAGCGTCTTCGCCGGATGCACCGGCGCCCAGGAAGATGTCGAGCGCGTCCAGGTCAACCTGGTCGACAAGGACATCTTCCAGGGCGAATGGTGGGTCCTCGAGACCGTGGTGGACGCCGACGGCGACGCCACCTCGATCGGCCGTGACGCCAGCTTCTACGTCTTCCCGGGCGGCAGCGGCTGGACCGACTACGCCCTCGACAACGGCCAGTCGCCGGTCATCGGCAAGATTCGCTGGGTCGTCGACGAGGACTACCTCTTCGCCTACCGCTCCTACGAGCTGATCGACGGCGGCAACGACGACGGTCGCGACCCCGGCTTCCAGGGCCAGCCCCTGGCCGCGTTCCCCATCGAGGGTCACGTGGACGTCCGCCGCGACTACAGCGGTGTCACCGGCGAGGAGACCAACGTCATCATCGAGAACACCAGCGACCGCCGCTGGTACGAGCGTGACTACATGCGCGTCGACTGGTCCCAGAACATGATCCAGTCCTTCGCGTTCCTCGGCGACCACATCGACATCGACAGCCCCTGGCACCGGGAGTCGGTGCCCTTCGACATCCACAACGATGAGTCGCACCCGGACTTCGCGAAGAACTACGCGCCGCAGTTCGTGCGCATCGGTGAGGACGCCGACTACCGCTGGCGTCACGAGTGGCCCGAGGGCACCGAGGACACCGTCCACTACATGTCCTTCACCACGATGACGATGATCTCCCCCGGAGACAGCTGCCTCTACGTCGGTGGCGGCACCTGTCAGACCCTCTCGGTGCCCATGCGCCTCGCGTTCCTGCGCGTGCCGCCGGAGCACGAGTTCGCGTCCCAGACCGAGTCCCACGAGCAGTTCGACCGCTTCGGTCTCTTCCGGACCTACCAGCGCAGCTACATCCGCGGCGGCACCCGGGAGATCCGCTGCCGCACGGACCTCGACTGCGTCGGCGCCGGCTTCTGCGACATCTCCGCGGCCGCGGGCGAGGGCGGCTACTGCTCCGGCCTCAGCTCCGACCTGGGCGAGACGGACTTCATGACGTTCTACCGCCCGCAGCACAACTTCTACCGGAACTCCCTCACGGACACCGCCTGCACGGTGGACTGGGAGTGCAACCCCGACGCCGGCTCGCTCTGTGACCGCGCCGCGCGCCGCTGCATCACCCCCATCGCCGAACGCGAGATCAACCAGGTCACCTACCACCTCAACGCGGGATACCCGGCCCACCTGGTGAAGTCGGCCTACGAGGTCGTCGGCAACTGGAACGAGGTCTTCATGCGCGGCCACCGCGCGGCCATCGGCGGCACGCTGCCCGACTACGGCGCTGGCTCGATCTCCTGCCAGAACGACGACCCCACGGCCTACTGCTTCTGCGGTTCCGCCGAGGACTTCGACGGCTCCTGCGGCACCGAGTTCGACCCCTTCGTCTCCCCCCAGGAGTGGGTGGAGCGCGGCGTGGCCGAGCCCTTCGACTGCCAGGTCGTGAACGTCGACGGCTGGGACGACCCCGCTCGCCCCCAGAGCTACGACGAGTTCCAGATCCCGGCCTCCTACCGCTGGGAGTTCCAGGGCACCGAGTGCATGTTCGTGCTCGAGACCAACGCCTGTGACTGGTGGCGCACCGACGGCGCGACGTCCTGCAACGACGTCGTCGACGACGGCGGCGAGGACGTGGCCTGGCAGCAGCAGGGCGACATCCGCTACCAGTTCTTCAACTACATCGACCAGGTCGGCACCTACTTCGGTGGCGTGTCCGAGATTCGTCTCGACCCGACCAGCGGCGAGCTCATCACCGCCGACGCCAACTTCTCCGGCGTCGTCACCGAGAACGCCGTCCGCACCGCGGTGGAGTTCTTCCCGGCGCTTCGTTGCGTCGGTGAGAACGGCTGCGCCGAGGGTGAGGAAGGCGCCGCCGACCGGTACCTCCAGGGCACCAACCTCCGCGAGTACTTCGCCAGCCTCGGCTACACCGAGCGCCCCGTCAGCATCGCCCCGAGCGGTGAGGACGGCACCGGCGACCCCGACGACCCCTCCCGCCCCGACCTGCCCTCCGCCGCCCCCGGCCTCGGCGACACCATCCGTGACCGGATGGCCGACGTGGCCCCGCGCGTGGAGCAGCTCCGTGGCGAGGGCGCGCGCTTCCAGATCTTCTCGGATCGGATGCGCGACCTCGAGGGCTCCGCGATCGAGACCCGCCTCATGGAGGGCCTCGGCGAGCAGGCCGTCCAGGCGCACTTCTTCACCAACCGCGCCGCGGACACCCGCGTCACGGACGTCGCTCCGAACGCGAGCCTGACCGACGACTCCATCATGGACCGCGTGTCTCCCTTCCGAGGCAACGGCTTCGTCCGCCAGCTCACCGAGGAGCGTCGGCACCAGCACCAGATGGGCCAGCAGGGCGCCTGCTTCTTCGACATCAACGACACCTTCCAGCGCTCCCGCTACTGGGAGTACTGGGCCGAGGCCTTCCGCGGCCGTCCGGCCGGTGAGGCGTCGATCCGGATCCAGCAGGCGCTGCTCCGCTCGGTGCAGCACCACGAGGTCGGTCACAGCGTCGGTCTCCGCCACAACTTCGGCGGAAGCTACGACCGGAACAACTACGCCGACGGCTACTTCCACCTCGCCGTCGACCGGGGTCTCGATCTGCCGAACATGCAGGACTACAACATCGGCAGCGACCGGTTCATCGACAACACCGTCGAGTACTACGAGGACCTCCGCGAGGCCCGCAACGTGCGCGCCGAGGCCGGTATCCACAACTACATGACCGGCTCGATCATGGACTACAACGGCGACCTCTCGGACATCTCCGGGCTGGGTCGCTACGATAAGGCCGCCGTCATGTGGGCCTACTTCGACCGGGCCGAGGCCTTCGTGGGCGACCCCCGCGAGGACCGCACCGACCGGTTCAGCCGGCAGCTCAGCCACCAGTACGACCGCACGCTGTGGACCGCCTACGAGGGTGGCCAGAGCTGCACCACCGACGCGCAGTGCCCGCACCGTCAGGGCTCGCCCCTCCTCGCGGGGGACCAGCAGGTCTGGCAGCGCTGCATCGAGCACCCGCGGAACACCCAGCTCCCGGTGGCCTGCACCGGCGGCGACGAGTGCATCTGCTCCACGTTCGACGAGGACCTGGAGGAGTACATCGCGCTCGCCGAGCCGTACAACCCGGACCAGGACGGCGACCGCATCCTCGACTACTACCCCGTCGAGTACCTCTTCTGCGACGACTCCCGGACGACGGACATCTCCTGGTGCTCCACCGGCGACGCCGGTGAGTCCTTCCAGGAGGCCATCGACCACTACCGCCGCGCTTGGTACGAGAGCTACGCCAACAACTACTTCCGGCAGTTCCGTGGCGTGCGCACCGGTGCCTCGATCAACGCGGTCATCGACACCGCGAAGATCTACCAGCACCTCTTCTTCCGGTACTTCTACGAGCCCGGCTTCCTCTCCAACGAGGGTCCCCTCGGCTTCATCGACCAGTCCTTCGCCTCCACGGACGGCATGCACTGGCTGATGGAGATGGTGAACCTCCCGGACGAGGGCTCCTACGAGTTCGACGCCGACAAGAACGTCTACGAGTTCATGGGCAACGACCTCGAGATGGCCGGCTCGGACATCACCCTGCCCACCGGCATGGGCTACCAGATGTGGTCCGAGTTCCAGGACGGCCACCAGGGCTTCTTCCGGACCGAGCGCGGCGGTGTCTTCTGGGACAAGTACTTCGCGCTCCTCGCGCTCGCCATTCGTGACTGGGGCTTGAGCTTCACGATCGATGAGCGCTACTTCATCAACTACTACGACCTCTTCCCCGTCCCCATGACCGAGTTCTTCGGCGGCATCATCACGGACCAGCCCCGCTGGTTCGCGCCCCGCTGGATCGAGGACGAAGAGGGCGAGGACCGCATCCAGCACATGGCGTTCGACATGGGCGTGGGTCTCTTCGCGGGCTGCACCGTCGATGGTCGCCCGAACCAGCCCTGCCGTCCGCCGAACCCGGAGTACTACCCGGAGCCGGCCCTCGGCGGGACCACCAACGTGATCCTGCGGAGCTGGGCGACGATCCTCTCGCTGGCCCAGTTCCCGGTCTACTACGACGCGAGCTTCGAGCAGCGCCTGCTGATCTTCAAGCCCGGCACCGGCTCGTCCTTCGACCTGCCCGACACCCGTCGGGACGGCAGCCCGAACTGCGCTTACGGTGACTTCACCATCGAGAGCGCGGGTACCCCCTGCTTCGAGACCGATCCCGCGGAGGCCGGCTACGCCACCTTCCACTCGGACCGCCTCAACCAGGACTACGCCGCCACCAAGATCGAGCAGCGGGACACGTTCAACCTCGAGCTCGAGCAGCTGGGCTTCCAGACGCTCGTCCCGCTCATCCAGCTCCAGGACCGCATCGACACCCTCTCGGCCATTCCGGCCCCGACGGCTGACGAAGAGGCCGAGCTGACCCAGGCCCGCCGCGAGCTCACCGACGGCGAGTCCTTCCTTGAGTACCTCATCGACCTCCAGGAACAGTACGGCCTCAGCAACTACCTGACCGACTGACGACGGGCCCTCCGGGGCCCACCCGGCCGCCTCCCGGCAGCCGGCACACCGAGAGACGGGCGCTCCCACCAGGGGCGCCCGTTTTTCAATTGGGGCCGTGAGGGTCGACCGTCGGGCCGGGCGGGAGCGCGAGAGCGCCCGCGAATTGCGCGATGCGTCGAGAAAAACGGCGCAACGCGTCACGAAAGCGTGCGCGTCCCGTCCTTGTCAGCGAGGGCTCCCGCGAGCTAACGTCCCCGGCCCTTCGACCCCCCTCGCCTGCGGGCGAGCCCCCAGACACCCGCACGAAAGAGACCCAGGTGGCATCCGGCCGCGAAGCACTCCTCGAGCATTACCGCACCATGTATCTGATCCGTCGCTTCGAAGAAGAAGCGGCCCGCGCCTACGCGCAGGGGAAGATCGGCGGTTTCCTCCACCTCTACATCGGCCAGGAAGCCATCGCCGTCGGCGCGGCCGCCGCCCTCAAGGACGGCGACACGGTCTTCCAGACCTACCGCGACCACGGCATCAGCCTGGCGCTCGGGTCGACCCCCGAGGCCTGCATGGCCGAGCTCTTCGGGAAGGACACCGGCGTCTCCCGCGGCATGGGCGGCTCGATGCACTTCTTCGACAAGGCCAACGGCTTCATGGGCGGTTGGGGCATCGTGGGCGGCCACGTCGCCGTCGCCGCGGGCGCCGCGTTCAAGGCGAAGTACGCCGGCGACGACTCGGTCACCCTCTGCTTCTTCGGCGAGGGCGCGACCAACATCGGCGGCTTCCACGAGGGCCTCTCCCTGGCCGGTCTGTGGAAGCTGCCCATCGTGTTCATCTGCGAGAACAACCAGTACGCGATGGGCACCCCGATGAGCCGCACCTCGGCCATCCAGGACCTGACCCTCAAGGCGCAGGGCTACGGCATGCACGGCGACCGCTTCGCCGGCTACGACGTGGCCACGGTCCGGGAGCGGGTCCAGCAGGCCGTCGACCGCGCGCGCAAGGGCGAGGGGCCGACCTTCATCGAGATCGAGACCTACCGCTTCCGCGGTCACTCGATGAGCGACCCGGCGAAGTACCGGAGCCGCGCCGAGCTCGAAGAGCGCAAGAAGAAGGATCCGCTGGCGATCACCAAGAGCCAGCTCACCGACGCCGGGATGAGCCTCGAGGCCATCGACGAGGTCGAGGAAGCCGTCGAGGAGGTGGTCTCCGCGGCGGTGAAGGCGGCCGACGCCGCCGAGCCCGCGAAGGAAGAGGTCATGTTCGATTCGGTCATGGCGACGAAGCTCGGACCGAAGAACCGTGAAGAGGCCGAGGTATGAGGGAGCTCCGTTATCGGGAGGCGGTCCGCGAGGCGATCGCCGAGGAGATGGAGGCCGACGAGTCGGTCTTCCTGATGGGCGAAGAGGTCGGCCACTACCAGGGCGCCTACAAGGTCAGCGAGGGCCTGCTCGCCCGCTTCGGTGAGAAGCGGGTGATCGACACCCCCATCGCCGAGGCCGGATTCGCCGGCATCGGGATCGGCGCGGCGATGACCGGGCTCCGGCCGGTCATCGAGTTCATGACCTGGAACTTCAGCTTCGTCGCCTTCGACCAGATCATCAGCAACGCGGCGAAGATCCGGCAGATGAGCGGGGGCACCATCGACGTGCCCATCGTCTTCCGCGGTCCGAACGGCGCGGCGAAGCAGGTCGCGTCGCAGCACAGCCACTCGGTCGACCCCTTCTACACCAACATCCCGGGCATCTTCGTGGTCATGCCGGCCACGCCCCGGGACGCGAAGGGCCTGCTCAAGACCGCCATCCGCTGCAACGACCCGGTCGTCTTCCTGGAGGGCGAGACCCTCTACAACGTGAAGGGCGAGGTCCCCGACGAGGGCGAAGAGGAGCTGATCCCCTTCGGCAAGGGCCGCATCGGCCGCGAAGGGACCGACTGCACCATCGTGGCGTTCGGCCGGCCCTACTACGAGACCATGCAGGCAGCGGAGAAGCTCGCCGAGGACGGCATCGAGTGCGAGGTCGTCGACCCGCGCACCCTCCGTCCGCTGGACCTCGACCTGCTGGTCGAGAGCGTGAAGAAGACCCACCGCTGCGTGGTGGTGCACGAGCACTGGCCCTACGGCGGCCCGGGCGCCGAGATCGTCGATCAGATCCAGCGCCACGCCTTCGACTGGCTGGACGCGCCCATCGAACGGGTCGGCTCCCTCGACGTGCCCATGCCCTACGCCAGCAACCTCGAGAACTTCGTCCTGCCGACCGTCGAGCGCATCACCGACGCCGTCCGCAAGGTGACCTACTCGGAGAAGAAGTAATGGCCAAGATCGTAGGACTTTGCTTCCAGGGGCTGGCACCCAGCCCCTCTCTCCTCGGCGAAGCCGAGTCGATTCACCCGAACTCCCCCGCCCAATACCGCGGCCCGGTGAACACCCATGGCTAAAATCGTAGGACTTCCCAAGCTCTCCCCGACGATGGAGGAGGGCACCCTGGCCAAGTGGGTCGTCAGCGAAGGCGACAGCGTCGACGTGGACGACCTCCTCGCCGAGGTCGAGACCGACAAGGCGACGATGGAGTTCCGCTCCTTCGACCGCGGCGTGCTCCTCAAGATCCTCGCCGACGAGGGCGACACCCTCGCGCCGGACACGCCGGTGGCGATCATCGGTGAGAAGGGCGAGGACATCTCCGAGCTCCTCGAGCAGGTGAAGAGCGGCGGCGGCGCGGAGCCCAGCGGCTCGAGCGACGACGACGCCGCCGAGGACGACGACGACGCCGAGGAAGAGGCGGACGAGTCGGAGGCCGAGGACGACACCGACGAGTCGGACGACGCCGACGAGTCGGACGCGCCCAAGTCGAAGAAGAAGAAGAAGCCGAAGAAGTCCTCGAAGGACTCCGGCGACCAACCGAAGAAGAAGTCGGCGAAGCCCAAGAAGAGCGGGGACCGCATCTTCGCCTCGCCGCTGGTCCGGCGCCTCGCCCGCGAGGAGAACGTGGACCTCGCCGAGGTCGAGGGCTCCGGTCCCCACGGGCGCATCGTGAAGCGCGACCTCGAGGAGTACCTCGAGAGCGGCGGCGGCGAGGCGTCCTCGGCGACGAGCGGCGGCTTCTCCAGCGGCGGCACGGTCTGGGACCGGCAGCCGCCGGTGGTCGAGAAGGCCAGCCAGATGCGCAAGGCCATCGCGCGACGACTCACCGAGTCGAAGCAGACGGTCCCGCACTTCTACCTGACCATCGACGTCGACGCGCAGGGGCTCATCGAGACCCGCGCGGAGATGAACGCCGCGCTGACGGACGAGAAGGTCAGCTTCAACGACCTGGTCATCAAGGCGGCCGCGGTCGCTCTTCGGCGTTTCCCGGACGCCAACGCCTCCTGGATCGACGGAGCCATCCATCGGCACCAGGTGGTCGACATCTCGGTCGCCGTGGCGGTCGCCGAAGGCCTGGTCACGCCGGTGGTCCGCGACGCCGACCGGAAGGGCGTCCTGGCCATCTCCCGCGAGGTGAAGGAGCTCGCCGCCCGCGCGCGGAACAAGAAGCTCACCCCCGAGGAGATGCAGAACGGGACCTTCAGCATCTCCAACCTCGGCATGTACGGGGTCGAGGAGTTCGCCGCGGTGATCAACCCGCCCGAGGGCGCCCTGCTCGCGGTCGGCGCGCTGCGCGACACCCCGGTGGTGAAGGACGGTCAGCTCGTGGCCGGCAAGCGGATGAAGCTCACCCTGAGCTGCGACCACCGCGTCGTCGACGGTGCCATCGGCGCCCAGTACCTGCAGGTCCTGCAGACGCTGCTCGAGAAGCCGGCGACGATGCTCCTCTGAACCCCTCGGGCCGCGCCCGCGAGGGCGCGGCTCGACGGCTCGGCCCGTGCCTCAGCAGGCCCGGTGACCGCGCGGGAAGATCTTCCCCGGGTTCAGGATCCCCTTGGGATCGAAGACGTCCTTGATGCGCCGCTGCACGTCGATCAGCGCGTCGCTCTGCTCGAGGCCGAGGTAGGGCGCCTTGAGGACCCCGATGCCGTGCTCGCCGCTCAGGGTTCCGCCCATCGCCACGACGCTCTCGAAGAGCGCGCGGATGGCGGCGTCGACCCGCGGTCGCTCGTCGGGCTCGTCCCAGAGGAAGTTCACGTGGAGGTTCCCGTCGCCGGCGTGCCCATAGCTGGGCATCCGGATCCCGTGCTGGTCCTGGAGCGCGCGACAGCGCTCCACCAGCTCGCCGAGCCGCGTCCGGGGGACCACCACGTCCTCGCTGAGCTTGTTCTTCGCCTGCCGCCGCATGGTGTAGCTGAGCTCCCGGCGCGCGGCCCAGAGGCGCTCGCGCTCGGACTCGTTCTTGGCCACCAGCACGTCGACGGCGCCGGCCTCGAGCATGGCCATCCCGCAATCCTCGACCTGGGCCTGCAGGACGTCGCGGTCCCCGTCGAGCTCCACCAGGAGCATCGCGTGGGCCCCCTCGGGGACGTCGAGGCCGGCCTGGGGCTTCACGATCTCCAGGGCCAGCCGGTCGAGCATCTCCAGGCAGCGGGGAACGAGCCGGCGACCGAGGGCCGCGGTGACGACGCCCTCCATGGCCCGCTCGTCCTTCAGGAAGACCAGCAGCGTCGCCACGGCCTCGGGCTTCGGCGTGAGCCGCAGCCGCGCCTCGGTGACCACCGCCAGGGTGCCTTCGGAGCCGACCACCAACCCGGCCAGATCGTAGCCGGTGACGCCCTTGGCGGTGGGCTTGCCGACCTGGAGGATCGTTCCGTCGGCGGTCACCGCGCGCAGGCCCAGGACCCAGTTGCGGGTCACGCCGTACTTGAAGGCCCGGGGCCCGCCGGCGTTGCAGGCGATGTTGCCCCCGATGCGGCAGCTCGCCCACGAGTTGGGATCCGGGGGATAGAAGAGGTTCTCCTCTTCCACCGTCCGGTGCAGATCCCCGAGGACGACCCCGGGTTGGACCACCACGTTCAGGTCGGCGCGCTCGACGCCGAGCACCTGGTCCATGGTCTCCGTCGCCAGCACGATCCCGCCCCGCACGGGCACCGCTCCGCCGACGCGGCCGGTCCCGCCGGCGCGGGGCGTCACCGGGACCCCGTGCTCGCTGCAGGCCCGCAGCACGGCGGCGACGTCGGCGGTGCTCCGGGCCCGCACGGCGGCGTCGGGGACCACCGGCTCCACTTCGCTCTCGTCGCCGGCGTAGGTCTCCAGGACGTCGCGATCCCGGATGACCGCTCCCTTGCAGGCGCGGTCGATGGCGAGGAGGGCGGCGTCGAGGTTCACCCTCTGACCCTTCGCCTCGCTCCCGGCTCCGTCAAGGAGCTCAGAGGCCTTCGTCGACCGCGCGGTTGAGCGCGGCATCGCACGCGCGGCGCATCTCGCGGGCGTCGGCGAAGCGGTCGTCGGGCTCGCGCTCCAGCGCGCGGCAGACGATGTCGTCCACGTAGGGGGGGATCCGCGGCCTCAGGGTGGAGGGGCGCACGTTCTCCCGCCGGAGGACCTCACCGAAGGTCACCTCGACCCGCTTGTGCGGCCGCACGATCGGGCGGCCCAAGAGCGACTCGAAGAGGGTCGCGCCGACCCCGTAGAGGTCGGTGCGCGCGTCGGGCTGACGACCGACGAGGAGCTCGGGGGCCATGTACGAAGGGGTCCCCAGGATCCGGCCCGGCTCGGTGATCGGGTCGGTGTCCTCGACGACGCTCTTGCTCATCCCGAAGTCGATGAGCTTGGCGGTCACTCCCAGGGCCTTCATCAGGAAGACGTTGCCGGGTTTGATGTCGCGATGGACCAGGCCCTCGGCGTGGACCGCCTCACAAGCGCTGAGCACCTGGCTGCCCATCGAGCAGGCCTCGGAGATGCTCAGGGGCCCGACGGTCTGGATCCGCCGGTGCAGCGACGCGCCGTGGAGGAGCTCCATGACCAGGAAGGGGCGAGCCTGGTCGTAGAAGCCGAAGTCGTAGACCTTCACGACGTGCGGGTGCCCGACCTGGGCGGCCACCTTCGCCTCGCGGAGGAAGCGCTCGCGCTTGGCGCCGCGATCGAGCGAGCGGGGGAGGACCTTCACGGCGACCTCCCGGCTCGTCTCCAGATCGAACGCTTGGTAGACGACCCCCACGCCGCCACGCGCCAACACGCCGTCGAGCCGATAGCGGCTGCTCAGGCGCGTTCCCACCTCGGGAAGCTCCTCCACGCCCCGAGGGTACTCCGCAACGGGCTCTCAGTTGAAGCGTCGCCAGACCAGGAGGGTCAGGGGCAGGAGCGCGAACCAGGGGAGGGAGCCCGCCTCGCGCGACGAGCCGGCGACGCGACAGCCACAGCCGTCCCCTTCGAGGCTGGTCGGACCCGGCTCGCTGGTGCCGCCCATGTCGGTGCCGGGGGTGGGCACGCCGCCATCGGTGGGCGTGGAAGGACCCGCGTCGGGCGTGGGCGTCGGTCCAGCGTCGACGGGCTCCGGCGCGTCCATCTCCACGGTGACTCGCACCTGGAGCTGGTCGTCGGTGGGCGCCGAGAACCAGGCGACGTCCTCCTGCACGAGGTTGAAGTACTGGGGGTACTCACCCGCGGTGGTGGGCGCGCGCACCGAGAACTCGAAGCGGCCGGTCTCGCCGGGCTCGACCACCGCGTTCACGGTCGCGGGCCGGTGCGCGTTGATCCAATCGGAGGCCGCCAGGGCCGAGTCGCCGTCCCGGGGCTCGGTGGTCCCGAGGAAGGTCTCGTCGGGGCGCCAGGCGTCGGTGCCGGTGTTGCGCAGCTCGATGTAGCCCGCGACCTCCTCGCCGGGCGCGATGACGAAGGGGTCCCGCGCCAGGGGGAAGCTCTGATCGACATAGGCGGCGCTCCAGACCGGGCCGCTGGGCCCGCTGGCGCGCTCGCGGATCTCGGGCAGCAGCGCGTGGAGGTTGTCGCCGGGGCAGCTCGTGGTGGCGCCGGAGTGATCCCGGTGACCCTTCACGTTGGTGGCGTTCACCGTGATGCCGTAGATGCGGGACATCTCGCGGACCAGGGTGGCGCCGGCCTCGATCATCGCGTCGGGCGGGGTGAAGGGCCTCCAGTCGTTGCAGCCGCTGGATTGGAAGCAGCCGATGTACGAGATGCCGATGTTGCCGGTGTTGTTGCTGCCCACGTGGGTCCCGAGCTGGGCCAGGGGGCGGCCTTCCCACATCCGGCCATCGAGGGAGACCAAGAAGTGGTAGCCGATGTCGCACCAGCCGTTGCTGTCCATGTGGTAGCTCTGGATGCCGCGGATCCGGGTGGCGGGATCGCTGGTCGCGGGGGTGACCGTGTGGTGGATGGCCATCCGGTACTTGTCGGTGTTCGACGAGCACCCGCTGCCGGAGCGCGCGCCCCACTCGGAGCGGCTGACCACGCCGAGGGCGGCCAGGTCGGAGCGGAGCGGGGCGGCCACGGACCCGACCTCGCCGGCCGGGACCTCCACGGTCGGCGTCGCCGGGATCACCGCGGACCAGATCAGGCTCTGGAGATCCCGCGCGTCCAGGCGGAGCTGGGCACCGGCCCAGGTCTCACCGAGGTCCACCCGGGCCACGAGCTGGGTCGCCTCGCTCCAGGTGACCTCGAGGGGGAGCCACGGGCCGCGGTGACCGTCGGCGTCGACGCCGCGCGCTTCCATGGACGGCACCGGGGCCCCGACGGGGATCTCGACCAGGGCGCCCACCCGGGTCGCGCCCTGGGGCGCGGCCAGCACGTCCGAGACATGAAGCGCTCCGGCGAGGGTCCACTGGGACCGGAGCGCGGCGCCGGTGAGGGCCTCCTCGGGGAGGAGGTCTCCGTCGGCGACCCCGGGCGCTGGGGCCGGGTCACAGGCGAAGGAGAGGGCGAGCAGGGCGAACGTGAGCCGACGAAGGAAAGCCATGGGATGCACTTCGGGTGCAATGATCGTGCGCGCCGCTGCGGAACGCCAGCAACGATTCGAGGCCCCGATTGCGGACCCGAGTGAGCACGGGTCGGGCGCCGCGAGCGGGCGCGGTGTCCAGATCTCGGCCGGTTCTCAGTCGGCTTCGATGGGCTGGCCGGTGGGCCCCATGATGGCCACCCCCGAGGGGCCCATGATCGACGTCGAGGTCGCCTCGCCGCCCTCGATGGGTTCCTGGGTCTCGGTGCCGCCCATGATGGCGGCTCGGGTCTCGGCGCCGCCCATGATCGCGGCGCGGGTCTCCTCGCCGCCGTGAATCGGGGTGCCCTGGGGCGGCGGAACGAGCGCGACCGGGGCCGTGGTCGTGGTCGTCGTCTCCACGACGACCGTGCTGGGCGGCTCCTCGACCTCGAGACGGATCTCGGCGGAGACGGTCCGCGGCGCCTCTTCGACCGGCGCCCGGAAGCGGCCCCGGCTCAGGCGCGCCTCGAGGCACGTCCGCACCGCGGCCGGGATGTTCCCGCTCACCGAGCTGCGGGTGACGACGCCCTGGCTGGTCGTGGTGGCCAGGAGCCGGATGGTGATGGGACCCGTCGCTTCCCCCAGGGACCCGCAACTCCGCGGGTCGCCTGCGATCGTGCGGAGCTCGGCCGCGAAGTCTCGGGTCTCCTCCTCCTCCTCCTCGGCCTCCGGGGTGGCGCCAGCCGAGCCCGGGCCGCCGGCCGGCGCGCCTTCGGCTCGCGCGCCGACGGCGCCGGGGACTACGGCGGCCGCGACCGGGTCGCTCACCGGTCCGCCGCCCAGGGCCCGACCGGGCGGCGGCGCGTCGTCGTCGCCGCAGGCGAGGGCCAGCACCAGCATCATCCACAGCGCTCTTCTCATCGGTTCGCCTCGCCTTCCTCGTCCGCTTCGCCGCCTTCGTCCGCTTCGTCCGCTTCGTCCGCGGCGGCCTCGCTCAGAGAGTCGCGCAGGGCCGCGCGGCGCGTCAGGAGGCGGTCCCGGGTCGTCGTCAGGCTCGCCTGCCGCTCCGCGTCGCCTTCGCGCTCCACCACGGCGAGCTCGGTCTCGATGCCTTCGAGGAGCGTCTCCACCAGCTCGAGGTGTCGTCGCACCCGATCCTGCCGCGCGCGTTCGCGGGCCTCGCGCTCCCGGGGGCTGTCGTAGCCGAAGGGATCTCGGCCGACGGGCTCGGGTCGCGCAGGGCCCCGCCGGCCCGCGTCGGCCGGCGGTCTCGCGCCCGGAAAGTCCGAGGGGTCCAGCTCCCCCTCGACGAAGCGTAGACCTTCCGCTTCCGCTTCCGCTTCCGGGGGCTCGGGGGGAGACCAACCATCCGCACGTTCGGGGTTCGCCCCGCCGAGCCACGCCAAGAGCGCGGCGCCCACGATCGCCGCCAGGATTCCCACCACGATGAGCCTGCGCCCCACGCGGTCGGTGTAGTCAGACTCGGCAGGGGGCTCAACCATCCCGGTGCCGACGACGATCGGGTACCGTGATCACGTGTTGGATCTCACCTTGGCCGCGGAGCGACCCACGGAGCGGGTCAGCTCGAACGCGCACACATTGCCCGGACTCTTCGGCGAACGGGTGGCGCGCTCCGGCCACCGCATCGCATATCGCGAGAAGCAGGGCGGGCGCTGGAAGGCGACGAGCTGGCGTTCCTTCGGAGACCAGGCGGCGTCCTTCGGGACCTGGTTGCTCCGCCAAGGCGCCCGGAAAGGCGACAAGGTGGCCATCGTCGGGGCGACCCGGGCCGCGTGGTGCGTGGCCGACATGGGGGGCCAGCTCGCCGGCGCGGTGACCTTGGGGGCGTACCCGACCCTGACGGCGTCGCAGCTCGCCTATGTGCTCGACCACGCCGACGCGCGCTTCGTGGTGGTGGAAGGCGCCGAGGACCTGGCCAAGGTCCTCGCCGAGCGAGCGAACCTCCCGAAGGTCGAGCGCGTCGTGGTGTGGGACGAGGCCGCGGTCCCCGCCGCCGAGCCCTGGGTCGTGAGCTGGGCCGAGGCGATGGCCACGCCGCCCGACGGCCCGGCCCTCGACGCGCGCACGGGCGAGGTGGCACCCGAGGACACGGCCATCTTGGTCTACACCAGCGGGACCACGGGCCCGCCCAAGGGCGCGATGATCTCCCACGCGAACATCCTGGCGGTGCTGCGCGGGCAGGCGGAGACCGCGCCCTTCGAGGACGACGACGTCAGCTTCGCGTTCCTGCCGATGGCCCACGTGGCCGAGCGGGTCCTCGGCTTCTACGCGCGGATCGACAACGGGATCCAGACCGCCTTCGCCAGCAGCGTGGGCGCCGTGCTCGGCGAGGTCCTCGAAGTGAAGCCGACGATCTTCGGGAGCGTCCCCTGCATCTTCGAGAAGGCCTACGCCACGATGGTCGCCACGGTCGAAGGGGCGCCGCCGGCGCGTGAGAAGCTCTTCCGCATGGCGGAGCGGGTGGGCCGCGAGGTGGTCGCGCGCTGGAAGCGCGGCGAGACCATCGGCCCGGGCCTCCGGCTCCGCTACGCACTGGCCGACAAGGTGGTGTTCGCGAAGATCCGCGGCGCCTTCGGCGGCCGGGTCCGCTTCTTCGTCACCGGCGCCGCGCCCATCGCGCCGGAGATCCTCGACTTCTTCTGGTCGGCGGGCTTCCGGGTCTACGAGGTCTACGGGATGACCGAGGCCACGGTGGTCACCCACGCGAACCGACCGGGTCAGGTGAAGCTCGGCTCGGTGGGCCGGCCCCTGCCCTACGTCGAGCAGCGACTCGCGGACGACGGCGAGGTGCTCGTGCGGGGTCCGATGGTCTTCCAGGGCTACTACAAGAACCCCGCGGCCACCGCCGAGACCATCGACGCCGAGGG
>DCLA01000099.1:51085-51468 GCA_002320815.1 Myxococcales bacterium UBA1660 | reverse complement strand
TCGACGCCGAGGGCTGGCTGCACACCGGGGACATCGGCGAGATCGACCGGGAGGGCTACCTGACCCTCAAGGATCGGAAGAAGCACATCATCATCACCGCGGGGGGAAAGAACCTCACCCCGGCCAACATCGAGAAGGAGGTCCAGGCCGCGGACCCGATCCTCTCCCAGGTCCACGTGCACGGTGACCGGCGCAAGTACCTCACCGCGCTCGCGACCCTGGCGCCGAACACGGCCCTCGACTTCGCCGTGGCCCAGGGCTTGGTGGACCCCGCGCGGGCGCGAGCGCTCACGGCGGCCATCGCGGCGGACCCCCTCGCCAAGCCGCCAGGCCTCGACGAGGTGATGGCCGAACTCGTCCGGGCCGAGCCGGTCCGTCAGCGG
>DCLA01000099.1:35081-50780 GCA_002320815.1 Myxococcales bacterium UBA1660 | reverse complement strand
GAGCCGGTCCGTCAGCGGGTGCGCGACGCGGTCCGTCGAGCGAACGGGCGGCTGTCCCGGGTCGAGACGATCAAGGCGGTCCACCTTCTGGACCGGGAACTCTCCATCGACGATGGTGAGCTCACGCCGACCATGAAGGTGAAGCGAAAAGTCGTCGAAGAACGCTTCGGCCCCGCGTTCGACGCCCTCTACGCCGGGGGCGGTCTGGTCGTCGACCCGTGACGCGCGCCCTGATCGTCGCGCTCGCGCTGCCCCTGGCGGGCTGCTTCCTCTTCCACGGTGACGACGACACCGACGTGGAAGACGACGGGCCGGTGGGCCGAGACGGGTCGGTGGCCGATGCCGCCCACGACGCGCGGCCTCTCCGCGACGGGGAAGTCGCGGGCTGCGTGCCGCGCTTCGACAGCTGCCGGGTGGCGTGGACCGCGACGGCGCCCGGCGTGGGCGATGGCCGCGCGGACCCGGACGTCGCGTGGACGGCCAACACCGCGGCCGTGGTCTACCGGGAAGACGAAGCCTCTCACCTCGTCCGCTTCACCGCCGAGGGCGAGCTCTTCGCCACCGAGTCCCTGGGCGATCTGGGCGAAGCGCGGCTCGCGGCGCATCCGGATCATGGCGCGCTCGCGGCCGGGAACCTGGGGCTCCGCTGGCTCGATGCGGAGGGACGGCCGCTGGGCGATCCCCTCGCCTACCGCCCGCAGGGCCGGGAGGCGGCGGGCGTCGACGTGGCCGCCACCCCGGCCGGCTACCTCCTCTTCGCCGTCCCCGGCCGCAGCTCCGACGGCCCGCCGATCGCGGCTCGCCTGGGGCCCGAACCCGGCGAGCCCGTCTTCGAGGAGTTCGCCACCGGCGACCCGCTGATCCCCTACGAGCACGCGGAGGACGCCGCCGGCTTCGGCACCTACGTCGGCGTCGAGATCGGCGTCGAGACCGGGCTCTTCCCGACCGCGGTCCGACTCGGCGACGGACCGGGGACCATCGTCGGGTCGGGGGCGCCCCGTTCGGCGACGACCTTCCTGGACGGGATGGTCGCCGTCGGGAGCGGCGGCGCCGAGCGCATCTTCTTCTACTACCAGAGCTTCTTCCCCACCCTGGTCGAGGTCGGCGGGACCGGGGAGATCTTCGAGCTCGATCCGATCATGGGCACCGGGAACAACGGTCACGTGAGCGCCCTGGGAGACGAGGTCGTGGTCTTCGTCACCGACCCCAGCGGCGCGGTCCAGGGCGTCGGGTGGCGACCCGGCTCCGAGCCCGGGACGCCCCTGCAGCTCGCGGCGCCGGACGACCGCCGTACCCGCGAGATCCGCTCGGCGCCGTGGCCGCGCGGGCTCCTGGCCGCGTGGGAGTGCACCGACGGAGTCTGCGCCGCCGCGATCGAGTGTTGCACCCCCTGACGGTGTGCTCGAACGCAGCGGGTGACAGGGGGGTGACGGCGATCGCTGGCATACTCCCGGGCGGATGATGCTGGCTTCCCTTCCGCGCGCCGCGCTGGCGCTGTCGCTGACCCTCGCCCTGGCCTGTGGCGACGACTCCGGGACCGTCCCCATGGACGACGCCGGGGTGCCCGACGCCGGTCCGGTGGACTTCGGTCCGGTGGAGCCGGCGAACACCGACCACTGCGGCTATGCCGACTTGCCGGCCACGGCCCGGGCCGGGGGGACCGTCGAGGAGGGCGCGGTGATGGCCGGCGTCGCCGAGATGGACCACCGCTTCCCGGTCGGCGCCGCCCTCGGCGCCTACACCGGCCGCGCCCGGGCCCTCGGGTTCGGAGCGCCGCCCGACGGTCGTCGCGAGGCCCTCGCGGGTGGCTTCTCGCCGAGCATCGGCATCGAGACGCGCAACTCGGCCAAGGCCATCGCGCTCAGCGCCGGCGGCGAGACCGTCGTCCTGCTCAAGAGCGACGTCGGCCTCGCGGACGCGGCGATCACCCACGCGGTGGAAGAGCGGCTGGAAGAGGCCACCGGCGAGAGCTTCGCCGGCAAGGTGGTCTGGGCGACCAGCCACAGCCACTCGGGCTTCGCCAACTACACTTCGAACACGGTGCTCTACCTCGGGCTCGGCTTGAAGCGCGACGTGGTCGCCGATCAGGTGGTCGAGGATCTGGTCACGGTGGCCCAGGCGGCCCTCGGCGGGATGCAGCCGGCGCGGGTGGGGATCGCCTCGAACGCGATGTTCGACCAAGAGGATAGGGTCACCCGGGATCGCCGCGGCGAGAACGACGAGCTGATGGGCGGCCCCGCCAAGGACGACTTCCTCGTGGTCCTACGGGTCGACGCGATGGACGGCACCCCGATGGCCATCGCGCCCGTCTTCGGAATCCACGGGACCATCCTGGGCGAGGACAACCTGCTCAACAGCACGGAGGGCAGCGGCGCCATCGAGCGCGCCATCGAGGAGAGCTTCGACTCGCCGGTGGTCGTCATGCACCTGCAGGGGGCGGCCGGCGACGTCTCGCCGGCGGGGTCCGGCGGCATCGCGTGCCCCGACAAGCCTTGCTACAACTTCGCCAAGATCGAGACCATCGGCCGCTACGCCCGGGACGCCATCCTCACGACCTGGATGGATGCCGGCGAGGCCCTCGAGGACACCCTGGCGATCGAGATGGTGACCCGCTCGGTCCCCCTCGGGCCCGACTGGGAGACCTTCACGGTGCGCGATGGCGCGCTCGAGTACGCGCCCTGGGACCGCCGGACCCTGCCGGACCGGGAGCTCTACGCCGAGGACGGCAGCACCGTGCTCTCGCCCATCGACGAGTTCAACGCGCCCTATGGAGCCGGTCTCTGCGGCGGCGAGCGGCCCTACTTCCCGGGCGCGGAGATCCGCGGGACCGGCGGGACGCCCTACGGGTCTTGTCTGCACCTCGATCGGGCGGCGGAGACCTTCGGCAACGTGCTGCAGATCGACATGGGCCAGATGCCTGCGTGTGCGGCGACCCGGCTGACCCTGAGCGCCCTGAAGATCGGCGAGTGGTCCTTCCTCACCGCGCCGGGCGAGCCGGTCACCCTCTGGGCGCGCACCGTTCGCGAGCGGGCGCCGGCCGGCGCGGATCGCACCGTCGTCATCGGCTACGCCCAGGACCATCTGGGCTACCTGCTCACGGTGGAGGACTGGCTCCTCCAGGGCTACGAGCCGAACATCAACGTCTGGGGCCCGCTCGAGGGCGAGTACGTGATGGAGCAGCTCCTCGCCCTCGCGCCGCTGGTGGAGACCCCCGAGCGCGAGGACGCCACGATGGGCGGGACGGATCGCTGGGTCCCGGGGCCGGTCGACGCGTCGGATCTCGACGCCATCGATGACGCGCCCCTGGCGGGGACCTTGGAGGAGACGCCCTGGGACCAGGTCTACGTTCGCGGCCAGCGGGTGCTGACCGACAGCCAGCCCGAGGACATCCGCCGGCTGGAGAGCGCCTACTTCACGTGGATCGGTGAGGACCCGCGCACCGGGACCCCCGACGTGCGGCTGCAGCGTTTCGTGGACGGCGAGTACGTCGACATCGAGCGACGCTCGGGGCGGCCCGTGCGCGACCGGGACCTCTTGCTGACCTGGACCGGGGATCCGCTGGTCCCCGAGGAGGGCGAGGGCCAGACGCACCACTGGGCCATCGAGTGGCAGGCCGTGACCTGGCTGGGTCTCGAGGGCCTCGAAGACCTCGAAGACCGCGTCGGGGTCCCCACGGGCTCCTACCGCTTCCACGTCGAGGGCACCGGCTACAGCCTCGACAGCGACCCCTTCGACGTGGTCCAGGGGGAGATCCTCCTCGAGGCCAGCTACGCCGATGGCACCTTGAGCGGTCGCGCCACCTTCCACGCCCCCGAAGGCTGGCGCCTGCTCCACCTCACCGAGCAGTCCAACGGGCCCATCCCGGCGAACGGCACCGTGGTCATCGCCGTCGACCGTGCGGGCACCCTCGAGAACATCGAGGTCGAGCTCGCCACCGACGGCACCTTCACGGTCGCCACCGCCGACGGCATCGACGCCATCACCCTCACCGACCGCTTCGCCAACCAGGGCACCCTGTCCTTCTGACCGGGGGACAGGTACACCCCCATTTCGCCCCTACGAGATAGGGCGATTCCGATCCAACTCGCCCAAGATCGAAGCGTCCCCATTCGCGGGGGCGCCTCGAGGTCCGCGGCGGTCGCGCACTCAGCCGACCGCTCAGCCGACCACGGCGAGGACCGCGTCGGCCTCCACCTGGTCCCCGACGGCCGCGTGGAGGCTCTCCACGGTGCCGGCTTCGGGGGCGGTGACCTTGTGCTCCATCTTCATGGCCTCCATGACCAGGAGCACCTGACCGGCCTCGACGGCGTCGCCCTCGGCGACGCGCACCTCGATGACCTTGCCCGGCATCGGAGCCACGCAGGCGCCCGCGGGCACTTCGGCGGTGTGGTCGGGGAAACGCGGGACCCGGCGGAGGGCGAAGGCCTGCCCATCGAGTTGGACGAACACCCGCTCGCCGGCGTCGACGATGCGCGCCGTCTGCCGGAGCCCGTCGACCTCGAAGCGCAGGGTGCGCTCGCCGCGACCCAGGACCCGGGCCGCGACGCTCGTGTCGCCGACCGTGAACGTGAAGCGCCCGCGCTCCCGCGCGTGGTGCCGGTAGGCGACCTCGTGCTCGGTCTCGCCGAGCGCCAGCCGCAGTCGCTGGGGCGTGTGCGCGTTGTTGCGGAACCCGCTCGGGATCGAGGGCAGCGGCGACGAGGCGCGTCGGCGCTCGTGGTCGTCGAGGGCCACCGCGATCAGGGCGCGTCGGAGCGTCTCGGGGTCGACGGTCGTCGCCAAGCTCTCCGCGAGGTGCTCGTCGATGAAGTGGGTGTGCAGCTCGCCGGCGAGGAACGCAGGGTGCTCCAGCACCTGCACCAGGAAGGCCCGGTTGGTCGTCAGGCCCTGCACGCTGAGTTGGCGCAGCGCGCGCCGGAGCCGCCGGATCGCGGTGCGCCGGTCGGGGCCGTGGGCGATGATCTTGGCCATCATCGGGTCGTAGTGGATGCCGACCTCGGCGCCGGTCTCGACGCCGCTGTCCGAGCGGACCCCCTCCATCGCCGGCAGGTGCCAGTCGAGCACCGGGCCGCTCTGGGGCAGGAAGCCGCCCGCGGGATCCTCGGCGTAGACCCGGGCCTCGATGGCGGCCCCGTCGATGCGGAGCGCGTCCTGGGCGATGCCCAGCGGCCGCCCTTCGGCCACGCGGATCTGCAGCGCCACCAGATCGAGCCCGGTGATCATCTCGGTCACCGGGTGCTCCACCTGGAGCCGGGTGTTCACCTCCAGGAAGTAGAACTCGCCGCTGGGCGCCAGGATGAACTCGACGGTACCGGCGTTGTGGTAGCCGATGGACTTCGCCGCGGCGATGGCCGCCGCGCCCATCTTCGCGCGTAGCGCGTCGTCGAGGGCGGGGGAGGGCGCCTCCTCGAGGACCTTCTGGTGTCGGCGCTGGATCGAACACTCGCGCTCGAAGAGGTGGATCACCTCGCCGTGGGTGTCGCCGAGGATCTGCACTTCGACGTGCCGCGGCCTCTCGACGTACTTCTCCACCAGGAGGGTCCCGTCGCCGAAGGCGTTCTCGCCCTCGCGCCGCGCGCTCTCGATGGCGTCCGCGAGCTCGCTCTCCTGGTCGACCCGCTTCATGCCCTTGCCGCCACCGCCGGCGCTGGCCTTGAGGAGCACGGGGAAGCCGACCTCGAGGGCCTTCTGCGCGAGCACCTTCGGGTCCTGGTCGGCGCCGTCGTAGCCGGGCACCACCGGGACCCCGGCCCCGCCCACGCGCGCCTTGGCTTCCTTCTTGGAGCCCATGGCCTCGATGGCCTCCGGGCTCGGCCCGATGAAGACGAGGCCCGCCTCGGCGACCGCGCGCGCGAAGCCGGCGTTCTCGGAGAGGAAGCCGTAGCCCGGGTGGATGGCGTCCGCGCCCGTCCGCTGGGCGGCGGCGAGGATCGCCTCGGTCTTCAGGTAGCTCTCCGCGCTGGGCGCCGGGCCGATGTGCACCGCCTGGTCCGCCTCGCGGACGAAGGGCATCTCCGCGTCGGCGTCGCTGAAGACGGCGACGGTCTCGATGCCCAGGTCCCGGCAGGTGCGGAAGATGCGGCGGGCGATCTCGCCCCGGTTGGCGACGAGGACTTTGGTGATCGAGTTGGTCATCAGTGCCTGAAGATTCCCCAGGAGGTCGTGCCCTCGACCGGCGCGTTGTAGGCGGTGGAGAGCGAGAGGGCGACGACGGTGCGGGTGTCGCGCGGGTCGATGATGCCGTCGTCCCAGAGCCGCGCCGTGGCGTAGAGAGCCTCGGATTGTTTGTCGATGGCTTGCTCGGTCATCGCCTTCATCACGCCGAGCTTCTGCTCGTCGACCTCGACGCCCTTCTTGGCCGCGGCCTGGCGCTGGATGATGTCCAGGACGCCGGCGAGCTGCTTACCGCCCATCACCGCGATCTTGTGATTGGGCCAGGTGAAGAGGAAACGGGGCTCGTAGGAGCGGCCCACCATCGCGTAGTTGCCGGCGCCGAAGCTCGACCCGGTCATGATGGTGATCGCCGGCACCGTGCTGTTCGAGACGGCGTTGATGAGCTTCGCGCCGTTCTTGATGATGCCCTCCTGCTCGTACTTCTTGCCGACCATGAAGCCGGTCGTGTTCTGCAGGAAGAGCAGCGGCACGTTGGCCTGGTTGCAGAGCTGGATGAACTGCGCGCCCTTGTTGGCGCTCTCGCTGAAGAGGGTGCCGTTGTTGGCCAGGATGCCCACCGGGAACCCGTGCACGTGGGCCCAGCCGCAGATGAGCGTGCTGCCGTAGAGGGGCTTGAACTCGCTGAAGCGCGAGCCGTCGACGATGCGGGCGATCACCTCGTGCTGGTCGAAGGGCGTGCGGACGTCGGCGCTGGCGATGCCCAGGAGATCCTCGGCGTCGTACACCGGCTCCTCCACCGGGCGGGGCAGGGGGCTCGCGCCCTTGCGCCACTCGAGGTGGGCCACGATCTCGCGCCCGAGGCGGATGGCGTCCAGCTCGTCTTCGGCGAGGTAGTCGCTCACGCCGCTGATCGCCGAGTGCATCTGCGCGCCGCCGAGCTCCTCGTGTCCGGTCTCCTCGCCGGTGGCCATCTTCACCAGCGGTGGCCCGGCCAGGTAGACCTGGGCCTGCTCCTTCACCATCACCACGTAGTCGCTCATGCCCGGCAGGTAGGCGCCTCCCGCGGTGGAGCTGCCGAACACCAGACAAACCGAAGGCATCCGCTGCTCGGAGCGGTTGGTCAGCGCCTTGAAGCCGGCGCCCCCGCGGACGAAGATCTTGTCCTGGTTGGGCAGATCGGCGCCGGCGCTCTCGATGCACATCAGGCTGACCAGGCCGTTCTGGTGCGCGATCTCCGCGAGGCGGCCGGTCTTCTCCAGGCTCATCGGGGTGACCGCGCCGCCCTTCACCGTGGCCTCGCTGGCGGTGATGACGCACTCGACCCCGCTGACCCGACCGACGCCGCCGACGACGCTGGTGCCCGGGTTCTCGCCCTTCATGTCGTAGCCGGCGAGGGCGCCGATCTCGAGGAAGTGGCTGTCGCGATCGAGGAGGAGCTCCACCCGCTGGCGCGGTAGGAGCTTGCCGCGGTCCAGGTGCCGCTGCGTGTACTTCTCGCCGCCCCCGGCGTTGGCCTTCGCCAGCGCCGCCTCGATGTGCTCGAGCCGCTTCAGCGCGGTCTCGCGGTTCGTCTGGAACTGCTCGCTCCGGCGGTCGACCTTGGATCGCAACACCGGGTAGGGCTGGCGGTCACCGCTGCGCGCGGCGCGGGGGCTGGGCATCGGCACGACGGCATCGTCGGGGGCCTGCCGGGGGTGGGTCAAGGGGTTTGTGAATGACGGTTCAGCGAGGCCCGGGGACACCCCGAGGTGGCGCTCTGACCAGCAGGAACGACCCGGAGCGTGTCCTTTCGCGACATCGGCGGGGGCGTCCGTCGATGATCTTCGGTGGTACGGGCGGTGCTTCGGCCCGAGGCATGAACCTGATGATCAAGACTCTCAGCCTGACCCCCTTCGCCCTCGCCATCGCCCTCGGCGGGTGCAGCCACCAGAGCCGGGAGAACATGGGCGAGGCCGTCGAGGAGCCCTTCGAGGAGATCGACGAGCACACCACCGGCGACGAGTCGGCCGACGAGGACGACTTCGCGCCCGACACCGAGAGCTGAGCTCCGCGAATTCCGAGCGGCGCGCCGGGGACGGGTTCCGTCCTCGGCGCGCCGTGTCATTTCCGTCCCTGGTGCTCGGATCGGTGTTCGGGGATGGACGCGTTGGGCGCGCTCGGAGCGAGCGGGCCGGACTCAGGCGCGGACGGGTGGACGGCGATCGCGCCAGGGCCGCGCGGCCTCGAGCTGGGCCGCCAGCGAGTAGAGGGTCATCTCGTCGCCGAAGGCCCCGGTGAACATGGTCCCGATGGGGAGCCCCTCGTCGTTCCAGACGAGGGGGACCGACATGGACGGCTGGCCGGTGAAGTTGGCCACCGGCGTGAAGGGGATGAACGAGAAGACCTCGTTGATGGTCTTCTCCAGGAGGCCCGGGAGCTTGAGCGCGGCCCCGAAACCGGAGCGGGCGACGAGCTTCTGGGCAGCGGCCTCCGCTCCCTTGGGTCGCAGGGCGCCGTGGGGCACGGGGGGCTGACCGAGGGTCGGGGTGAGCACCACGTCGAAGCCCTCGTAGTGCTGGGTGAGGCGGCGGGTCTCCGCCTGGAGGCCCCGTAGGGCGTTGATGGCGTCCTCGGCGGAGAAGAGCGAGGCCATCATCTTCGTCAGCCAAGTGGCGGTCTCGAAGTCCTTGGCCGTCGCCTTGCGACCGACCTTCTTCTCCGCCTCGGCGATCTCGGCCGCGGTGTTGCCGGCGACCACGGTGAAGAACCACCGAGCGAGCTGCTCGGCCCGGTGCATCGGGCGGTGCTCGACGACCTCGTGACCCAGGTCTTCCAGGAGCGCGGCCACGTCGTGGACGGCGGCGATGCAGTCCGAGTGGACCTGGGAGGGCATCGCGTTCTCGGTGTGGAAGGCGATGCGCAGCGGGCCGGGCGGGCGCTGGGTGGCGTCGTAGAACGACCCCTCGTGATGGGGCGCGTGGTAGGGCGCGTGGGGCGCGGCCCCCTCCGTCGCGTCCAGGGCCGCGGCGCTGTCCCGCACCGAGCGGCTGAGCACGTGCTCGATGGCGAAGCCGTTCCACTGTTCGCTTCCCGGCGATACGGGGGTGCGGCCCCGGGTGGGTTTCATCCCGAAGAGGCCGCAGCAGGACGCGGGGATGCGGATGGAGCCCCCGCCGTCACCGCCGTGGCCCATGGGGACGATCCCCGCCGCGATGGCCGCGCCGGTGCCGCCGCTCGATCCGCCCGCGGCCCGATCGAGGTTCCACGGGTTCCGCGTGGGCCCGAAGGCCTCGGGCTCGGTGACGGGCAGCAGACCGAACTCCGGCGTCGCGGTCTTGGCCACCGTGATCAGACCGGCCTCCACGTAGCGCTCGTAGAGCAGCGTGGTCTCCATCGGGACCCAGCCCTGAAAGAAGCGCGAGCCGCTCACCGTGGGGACGCCGGCGATGGTCTGGATGAGATCCTTGAGGACGAAGGGCACGCCGCCGAAGGGACCGGAGGGCGTCTCTTCCGCCGCGGCCCGGGCGGGCTGGTAGAGCGGGTGCACGATCGCGTGGATCTTCGGATCCACCTCCTCGATCCGCGCGATGGCGGTCTCCACCAGCTCGGCGGGGGTCACTTCGTGGTCACGGACGAGCTCGGCGAGCCCGAGCGCATCGTATTGGTCGTACTCGGCGAAGAGGGCCATGGGCCGGGAGGGTACACCGGGCCGCCGCGCGGAGCCCCCGCGATGCATCGGGTCGTGCGCCGGGCGGCCCGCCGAGTGCGGGGGAGGGAGGCGAGTACGGGAGGCGAGCACGCCGCCGCGAGCGCTGCTATCGTCCCCGGGATGCCTCGGCCTTCCTCGATCCCTGCCCTCTTCCGCAAGCTCGTCGTGCTCCGTTGGAAGAAGCTCTCCCTCAACGCGCGCCTGGCGGTCGTCGCCGGCGCCGTGCTGGCGGTGGCGGCCCTCGTCTCCAGCGCTTGGGGAGCGTGTCCGGCGCGGAGCTGCTGCACCCGGAACGCCGCGGAGGTCACGCATCCGGCCCTCGAGGCGGACGTCGCCCATCCGGCCATCGCCGAGGGCGCCGACGAAGGCTGCCCCTTCGCGCGCGCGGCCGACTGAACGTGGCGAGCGTTCCGCGTACCTCCGCGCTGGTACTGCCGCTGGCGTTGGCCGAGACCTTTCGCGTGTGTGCGCCCACCGTGGTCCAGGGCGCCATGGGGACCCTGAAGCGCGAGACCTGCGACGCGCGCCTGGACGTCTGGTCCCGGCGGGCGATGCGCTTCGCCCAGGCCGACCTCGAGGTCCACGGGCTCCAGCACATCGACCGCGACCAGTCGTACCTGCTGATGAGCAACCACCAGTCGGCCTACGACATCTTCGCGCTCTTCGTGGCCTACCCCGGCTCGCTGCGGATGATCGCCAAGAAGGAAGTCTTCGTGCTGCCGATCATGGGCGGCGGGATGCGTGCGGCCGAGTTCATCGAGCTCGACCGGAGCGACCGGGACCGCGCCTTCGCCGCCCTGGAGCGGGCGAAGCAGGTCATCGCGTCGGGGATCACCGTGTGGATCGCGCCGGAAGGGACCCGGAGCGACGACGGCGCGTTGCTGCCCTTCAAGAAGGGGGGCTTCGTGATGGCCGAGCAGACCGGGGTCCCCATCATGCCCGTGACCGTGGACGGAACGCGCGACGTTCTCCCCGCGAAAGACTACCGGGTTCGGCTGGGTCAGAAGGTCCGCATCACCTTCCATCCGGCCCTCGATCCAGCCGACTACGTGGGGCGCCGGGAGAACCTGATGTCCGACGTCCGCACGTCGATCGAGTCGGTGCTCTCCACCGCCTGAGGCGGGTCCGGGCCGTAATTCGCAAGGAAAGCGCGCCCCGCGCCCGGACCGTGTAGCATCACTGATCCGTGGCGAAGATCGACGATGACGCATTGGACGTTCTGCGAGCGCTGGCTGCGGCGCTCGCGGACGATCCGGGACTCGGACCCACGCTCCACGACACCTGGCGGACGGGAAAGCTCGAACTGGGCGCCCAGCTCGGCACGGGCGTCGCCGCGGCCACCGGGCTGGTCGATCGGTCCATGCCCGAGTGGAGCCGGACCTGGGACACGGCCGCCGACGTGAAGGTCGCCTTCGACGAGCCGGCGGGTGAAGTGCTCCTGCTCTGGGCGGCCGCCAACGCCGGTCGCACCGACGCGCGGCTGGGACCCATCTTGAGCGCCGCCGTGGGCGACGAGGAGCTCGGGCGCCAGGCGCGGATCATCGCCCGAAACCGCGTGGTGCAGGGGCCGCTCGAAGACGCCCTGATGTGCGTGCCGCTCCTGGGCACCGGCAAACAGCTCGTGCGCCCCGAGAATGGCGAGGCCCTGGCCCGCATCGAGATCCTCATCTGGGAGGCCGGCGCGTGCGCGCTGCAGATCCCGGCGCTGGGCAAGTGGATCTGGGGGTCCAATGACACCTTCGAGGGCGTCGTGGCCGACCCGGCCCGGGGGTCCCTCCGGGGTCGCGTGCTCGCCGCGCGGGTCCTGGAGGTCACCGCCGCCGGCATGCCCCCGATGACCGACCCGCAGCTCGTGGGCCGGACCCTGCAGGTCCTGCAGCCGCTCTTGCTGCACCCCGAGCCGATGGTGTGGATCAGCGCCGCGCGCGCCTTTGGGCGCTTGGCTGGCGTGTTCGAGCCCCTCGAGGGCACCCTGCTCGACTGGGTCCACGGCGCGTCGCCCGTCTTGCGGCAGCGCGCGCTCACCGCATTCGCGTCGCTGCCCTCGATGCGGCTGGCGATGCTCGGCCACGAGCTCACCGCGATCCTGGACTCCCCCGAAGAGAAGGACTGGGGGCTGGCGGCGGCGGCCGCGGCGACCCCCCATCTCTTCCACGAGCGGCGAGACCTCTGGGACCGACTGGCCCAGCGGATCCTCGAGGGCGACGGCGGCGCCACCGCGGCGCGCGCTCTCGCCAAAGGCCTCGCGACCCTATGGCGGCGGGGTCCGGGACGCGACCGGGGTTCGATTCTCGAGTCCTTCCAGGCCCTGCGGATGATGGCCCGGCGGGCCGAGACCGACGACATCGACGACTGGCGCCGGTGGCTGGAGGTCATCGAGGTCACCGACGTGATCGACGACGCCGAGCGGGACCCCCTCGACATCGAGACCGGCCTCGAGAACCTCGTCCGCGTCGCGGCCCAGTACGACGACGAAGAAGCGGACGCGCGCGCGGCGCGCTTCGCGGGGACCCTCGCGCCCACCTTCGCGGAGGCCTGGCGCATCGCCACCGAGAGCCGCTCGGTCCGGCAACGGGCCGCCGCCATCAACGCCGTCGAGGGCTGCGCCCGCTCGCTGGCGCTCCGCCTCTGGGGCCCACTCCTGGCGACCCGGCCGAAGGGGGATCCCATCGAGGCTCCCGACCTCGACGAGACCTGGCACACCGTCGCGCGCTCACCGGCGGAGCTCCTCGACGCCGTGCGCGAGCGCCGGCAGGACGGCGAGTCCGAGGCGCAGGTGGATCCCGCGCTGGAGGTCCTGGCGCTGAAGCTCGGCGGGTACGCGCTCGACGCCTGCGGCGAGGACTCGGACCTCGGAGCCGGCGCGGGACCGACCGCGCACCAGACCTGTCTCTGGCTCCGGAAGCTCGACGGGCTCGCGGACGGTTCGCGAGAGCTCCCCAGCGCATTGAAGCACGCGCTGAGCTCGCTCTTCTGGCGGCTGGTGGACACCACCCGCGGGACCGCCCTCGGCGAGGTCGACGACGTCCAGTGGCTCGGGCCCTTTGCGGCCTGGTGGGCCCTGGTCATCGACCGGCCCTCGCTGCTGCAGCAGCTCGCGACCGCGCTCCCGATGATCGCCGATGGCGCGCTCGAGAAGTGCTGCGACTTGGCCGCCGAGACGCGCCGGGCACTGTCTTCGAGCAGCGAAGCGGGCGCGTGGGGCGAGAACGTCGCCAAGACCTTGGCGGCGCTGCAGGCGAGCGACACCGAGCTCGCCGAGGCCCTCGCGGGCTTGGCCCAGGCCCTCCAAGGGTTCGAAGGCGCCGCGGGCCCGAAGCCGGACCTGGAGGCCCAGTGCCTCCAGCTCGTTATCGCCGCCGAGCGGCTGCAGGCGGCGTTGGCGGACCCCGTCCGCGCGCTCCACCCGGCGAGCGCGACTCCGGACGACGACTCGCTGGCTCAGGCGACCAGCGAGAACGCGCCGCGGATGGCGTCGGTCGTGGCCCGGGCCATCCGCGCCCGAGACCTGTCGCTGCTCGAGGTGTGGTTCGCGTCGCTGGGACCGCTGGCCTCGACGTTGGTGGACCGCGCCGTGCGCGGTGCCGTGAAGCGGACGCCGCCGCCGCCGCCGACGAAGAAGAAGGCGCAGGCGAAGCAGATCGTCGGCTACGATCTCATCAAGGCGCTCGGCGAGGGCGGCATCGGCAGCGTGTGGCTGGTGCGCAAGCCCGGCGCGGATCGCTTCTTCGTGTTGAAGATCCCCAAGGCCGACGTGCTCGAGAGCGCGAGCGACACCGAGCGCGCGGCGATCCTGGCGAGCTTCACCGAAGAGGCCAAGGCGCTGGCCGGGCTCTACCACCCCAACGTCGCCAACATCATCGACCGCGGCGTCGAGGGCACCGTGCCCTACCTGGTCCTCGAGCTGCTCATCGGCGCGGACCTGAAGCAGTACAGCTCGGCGAAGCTGATGAGCCTCTTCGAGCTGCGCCAGGTGGTGAAGGAGTCCTGCGCGGGGCTCACGGCGCTGCACAACGCGGGGCTGGTCCACCGGGACATCAAGCCGGCCAACTTGTGGCTTCGGCTGCCGTTGCGCGGGGACCAGCGCTTCGACCCGGAGGTCCATCGGGACCCGGCGCGGGCTCAACCCCTGTCGACCGTGATCATCGATTTCGGCATGGTCCGGGCCCAGCGCGTGTCCGCCGAGGTCGGCGGAAAGTTCGTCGCGGGGACCCCGGGATACATCGCGCCGGAGCAGGTGCTGGACCCCGTCGAGCTCGACGGTCGCGCGGACGTCTACGCCCTCGCGGGCACGATCTACAACGTGACCACCGGGCGCGCGTTCTTCGACGAGATCAAGGAGCCCCGGGAACGCATCGTCGCGCACATGCGGATGGACCCGATGGAGAACGCGCAGCTCGCCGGCTACCCGGCGGCGCTGGTGAAGCTGATGCGCGCGGCGACGTCGCTGGAGTGGAAGGACCGCCCGACGCCCTTGGAGTTCGGCCGCGAATTCGAAGCCGCGCTCTGACGTCGGACCCCGACCGGGGTTGAATCCCGCTCGTCAGAGACCGACCGGGGTTGAAACCACTCGTCGGAGCCCGACCGGGGTTGAAAGCCGCTCGTCAGAGCCCGCTCGGTGCCTGACTCGGGGTGAATCTGGCTCGACCGGGCCTGCGCCTCGCTCAAACTGCTCCCCGCCGGGTCCTGACCAGCGAACGGTCTGGCCGTCGACGCGCTCTGACCCTGTTTGCATCCTTTGACGGGTGCAGGAAGGCACTGGCCGCGCAGGTCCGTTGGGACACTGAGGCAGAGGAGGGGCCTTCCCGGCTGACCGCGGAAGAGCGGGCGGTCTGGACTCATCCGACCCATGGAGACGCGAGGGGTCATCGCGCCTCGAGTGAACTACGTCGGGGGTCCGCAGCGGACTCCGTGGTGGACTCGCATCCACCATGTGCCATGGGGGAAGACGACGTCGCGGTCACCGCTCGTCCAGCGGCTGAGGGCTTCATCGTAGGCGCGATTGAACTCGCGCCTCGCGGCGATTGCGTTTGCTGCAGCCGTCCGGTTGCCGCCCGCGGCATGCTGGGGGTTCAGACGACCTCGCTGCTCGGGAGATTTGGACATGTCCGTGTGCTTCCGGCGTAGGACTCGGCGGCGCCCCTCGAACGGCTGCCCCTTCGCGCAGAGCTTCCTGCGCGCCTCCTTCTCGAGAACCTCGACTTCGTCGGCGATCGCTCGTTGGGCCGCCTCGAGCGACCCGTACTCGTCGAGGAGCATCCGCGGCATCTCGAGCACGAGCTCGACTTCGTCTGGCCACCGGTCGTTGTCCGCTTTGAACCAGAACGGAGGGCGCCGCGCGCGGATGACTCGCACCCCGATGTCCTGAGGGAGAGTCTTGGCGCCCGGCCATCGAGCGGCGCTGCGGACGGCGCCGGCGCTCACGGGATTCGCGATGAGATAGGCCAGGTCGTGAACGAGTGCTTCAGGAGTCAGAACCTCGTGCTCCCCCGGAGCCGACTTGTTGAAGACTTCTTCCGGCCAGTCTCGGAAGGCTTTGGTCGAGAGCGAGAGCCACCGGTGGAAGTCGCGCTTGAAAAGCGGCAACCGGCCGTCGCGGTCTTCGACGTCGTAGTGAGGGTGCGACGACATCAGCGTCGCCGCATAGACCGCGATGTTGTTCTCGCTGGCGGCGAGGGCGAGGCAGTACCAGAAGATCTCCTCCATCATCCCCTCCTCGTCGGGCGTGAAGAGGTGGAACCGCCGGGTGGTCCGGCGGTCGTTGCCGGTGACCTTTCCGGCCGTGACGATGCGTCGTCGGGACATGTCGCTGAGCCAGAGCAAGGACTGGACCGGGGTTTCGCGGGGGTAAACGTCGAGCTTTTTGGGGGTGCCCGCCGGCGGAGGGGTGGCGGACC
>DCLA01000099.1:14925-34765 GCA_002320815.1 Myxococcales bacterium UBA1660 | reverse complement strand
GGGTGGCGGACCGCCGGCGGCCGCCACCCCGCTCGACCCGGCCAGGTCAGCTCAATCCCGGCCGCGAGGTTTCAACCCCGGTGGGAGGTCGGGAGATCTCAACCCCGGTCGGAAGGTCGGGAGGTCCCAGCCCCGGTCGGGAGGTCCCAGCCCGCGGTTGGGAGGTCTCACCCCCGTGCTCGGGTGCCTGCGCGGAGAGTCGCGCGTGCTAGGGTCGAACGGGCCCGGGAAGACGCGGGCGCCGGAGGAATCATCGAAATGAAGAAGCTCGTGCTGGCCGTCAGCCTCATCGTCGGCCTCGTCGGATGTGGCGACGACGACACCGGACCCGTGGACCGCATGCCGGGCGCCGACGGAGGAACCGCCACCGACGGCGGGTCGGACCCCGTGGACTCGGGAACCTCCGGACTCGATCCGAGCCGCACCATCGCGTCGCTCGACATGGATGAGGCCGCGCTCGTCTGCGAGGACTTCATCGAAGCTCAGGGCGGCCCCGGCACCACGGCGGATTGCGGCGACGGTTTCGAGCTGACGGTGCAGACCGTGAGCGAGTGCGCAGCGTCGATCGAGGCCGCGACTTGCACCAACACCCTCGCGGAGATCACAGCGTGTGAAGAGGCCATCGCGGGGGACGCCTGCCTCGTTTTCAGCGAATCCGCATGCGCCTTCCTCGCTGACTGCGTGTTCGGCGGCTGAGGCCACCCCCGGTCGGCGGTCGGCGTCGCCAACCCCGGTCGGCGTCGCCAACCCCGGTCGGCGGTCGGCGTCGCCAACCCCGGTCGGCTATTTGGCGGCGACGACGCGGTTGCGGCCAGCGTGTTTGGCTTCGTACATCGCCGTGTCCGCGGCCTTGAGCAGCTCGGGCACCGTCTGCCCCGACGCCAACTGCGCCACGCCCATGGAGATGGTCACGCCGGGCAACGCACGCTCGTCGAGGGTCAGCACCTCGCGTTCCACCGCGGACCGCACGCGCTCGCCCGCGATGAGCGCGTGCTCGAGGTCCGTGTCGGGGAAGAGGATGACGAACTCCTCGCCCCCGAAGCGGGCGACCAAGTCGGTGGGTCGTAGATTCCGCGCAAGCACCTGCGCGACGACCGTGAGCACGTGATCGCCCGCTTCGTGCCCGTAGGTGTCGTTGAATCCCTTGAAGTGGTCGATGTCGATGAGCGCGAGCGAGAGCCAACCCCGGTCGGCTCCTTCGACCCGTCGAACCAGGCGGTGGAGGGTCTCATCGAGCCATCGCCGGTTGTGGATGCCGGTGAGCCCGTCGAACATTGCGGCGCGCTCGTAGCGACGCCGCAGGATGACGCTCTGGCTGACGGTGGCGTTGTTGGCCCTCAGCCGGCCGGTGAGTTTCACCAACAGCTTGATCGCGAAAGCGTGGCTCGATTCGATGAGCTCCCAGAACGCTCGCTCGTCGACGGCCAGGAGCTTGCACGGTGTCGCGGCGATGACGCTGGCGCTCGCTGGGCTCCCGTCGAGGAGGGACATTTCGCCCACGGTCTCGCCGTTGCCCAAGGTGGCGACGGGCTCCTTGCCGGTCCCCGCGAGGAAGACACCCAGCTCGCCCTTGATGACGAGGTACATGTGCTCGTTGGAGGACGCCTCGCGAAGCAAGGTCTCGCCCTCCCGTAGGTCGCGCCTCGTCGCGGCAGCCAGCACGGCTCGGCGGGCCTCGGCGTCGACGCCGTCGAACATGGCGAAGCCGTCGAGCAGCCCCGGCTCGAGCGGCGGCATCGAAGCGGAGGCCGGTTCACCCACGGGGCGAGGATACCGAATCCTCCCACGCCCGCGGACTCTTTCGCCCGCCGTCCACCTGTCCTAGGCGCCTGCCGCCAAGGCGCAGAGGCCGGTCTTGCCCCTCGCGCTCAGTTCTTCTTGCCGCGCCCCGGGCCCCCGCCGCCGCGGTTCGAACTCCGGGACCCCGCGCCTGCGCCGCGTCGGCCGGTGCGACCTTGGCGGTTCTCTTTCCCGCGCATGCGGCGCCGCTTCTCGTGGATGGACAGCGACCCCTTGCCGCGCGCGGGAGGGACCAGGTGCCGATCGCCCGATCCGATCAGATCGCGCCGGCCCGCCTCCACCAACGCCTCGCGCGCCAGGTCGTGCTGGGACGGGTCCCAGTACTGCAGCAGCGCCTTCTGCTTCCGCTTCTCGCGGAGGGAGCGGGCGGTGTACACCGGCTCCTGGGTGAACGGATCGCGACCGGTCACGTACATGCTGGTCGCCATCGACATCGGCGTCGGGATGAAGTCCTGCACCTGTCGCGGCCGGAGTCCGCGCTTCTTCAGGTAGAGGGCGAGCTCGATCATGGATTCCATGGTCGAGCCGGGGTGCCCGCTGATGTAGTAGGGCACCAGGTGCTGGTCGCGTCCGCTGGCCTCCGAGGCGCAGGCGAACATGTCCGCGAAGCGCTCGTAGCTCTCGGCGCCGGGCTTCTTCATCTTGTCGAGGACCTTCTCGTCCACGTGCTCCGGCGCCACCGAGAGCTGCCCGCCGGTGTGATGCGCGGCGAGCTCCTCGACGAATTCGGGGCTCCCCTCGGCCAGGTCGTAGCGAACCCCGGAGGCGATGAAGACCTTCCGGACGCCCTTCTCGTCGCGGACCTTGCGCAACAGCTTCACGAGCGGCTGGTGGTCGGTGACCAGGTTCTCACAGACGCCCGGATGCACGCAGCTGAGCCGGCGGCACGCCTTCTCGATGCGCTCCTCGCGGCACTTCATCTGGTACATGTTGGCGGTCGGGCCACCCACGTCGCTGATCACGCCGCGGAAGTCGCCCATCCGCCGCAGCGCGCGCACCTCGCGCAGCACGCTCTCGGCGCTCCGCGACTGGATCACCCGGCCCTCGTGCTCGGTGATCGAGCAGAAGCTGCAGCCCCCGAAGCAGCCGCGCATGGTCACGATGCTGTGCTTCACCGTCTCGAACGCGGGGATCGGCTCGCGATACGAGGGGTGCGGCGCCCGGGCGAAGGGCATGTCGTAGAGCTCGTCCATGAGCTCGGTGTCCAAGGGCTCGGCCGGCGGATTGAGGTAGATGGCCTCGTGCCCGTGCTGCTGGACGATGGGCCGCCCGTTGCCGGGGTTGGTTTCCTTCTGGAAGGCGCCGCTGGCTTCCGAGAACGCCAGCGTGTCCTTCTTCACCTCGGTGTAGCTGGGCAGGAAGATGGGTTTGCCGTCGCGGACGAAGCGGCTGGCCTCGAGCTCTTCCCACTCGCCCTTGCGGCGGACGTGACCGGTGCCGCGGACGTCCCGGAGGTCCTCGAGGGTCGCCCCCGCCGCCAGCCGGTCGGCGATCTCCCACACGGGCCGCTCGCCCATGCCGAAGATCAAGAGGTCCGCCTTGGAGTCCAGGAGCACCGACCGGCGCACGGAGTCCGACCAGTAGTCGTAGTGGGCGATTCGCCGCAGCGACGCCTCGATGCCGCCGAGGACGATGGGCACTCCATCGAAGGCCTGGCGACAGAGGTTGGCGTAGACGATGGAGGCCCGGTTGGGCCGCATGTTCGTTCGGCCGCCGGGAGAATACTGGTCGTCGGAACGGACCTTCTTCTGCGCCGTCAGCTTGTTGAGCATGCTGTCGAGGTTGCCGGCCGTGATCCCCACGAAGAGGCGCGGCGCGCCCATGGCGAGGATGTCCTCGGTGGTGTCCCACCGGGGTTGACTGACGATCCCGACTTTGTAACCGCGGGCTTCGAGGAAACGCCCGATGAGCGCCGCCCCGAACGCGGGGTGGTCGACGTAGGCGTCGCCGTTGACGAGCAGGACGTCGAGCTGGTCCCACCCGCGCGCTTTCATCTCGGCTCGGGTGGTGGGCAGGAAGGCGGCGCTCGCGTCGGGACGCGCGCGCCCTCCCTTTTTTCGTAGGGCGACCAGGCTCATGACGACCCACCAGGGTGTACCCGCGGGAGCCGTCCCGCAAATGGGTCAGCAGCCGTGGGCCGCGCGGATGCGCTCGATCTCTGCCAGGAGGTCCGTGTCCAGCACCAGCGTCTCCAACGCGTCGCCGTGAATCGAGAGCCCGTCCATGCCCGTCGTCGCCTCGAGGTAGAGCCACGCCCGGCCCCAGAGGGTCAGGATGGCGTCGCGCCAGCAGGCGTCGCCGCTGAGCCGCTCGTAGGCGCCGGGGAAGTCCAGCCGCGCCATGCGCAGGTAGCGCTCCACGTACCAGAGGAAGGTCAGGATGCCGTCGCGAGCGGTGGTGCTGCGGCCGGGGGGGGACTGGTCCAGGACGCTCCAGGACGTGGCCAGTGAGTTCACGTACTGGAAGGCCTCTTCGATCAACATGTTGAAGCCCTGGTCGCCGCCCTCGAAGTTCCCGTTGTCGGGGTCTCCGTCGAGGTAGGTGTCGGCGTAGAAGTCGCAATCGGGGCCGCTGCTCCCGGAGGGGCACGCCGGACGCAGCGCGGCGTATTCGTCGTCGTTGATGCGGCTCCGAGCGAAGGTGTCGCCGCCGCGGTCGGTGGCGTCGCCCCGGGAGCAGGAGATCTGCTGGGTGGGGGTCACCACGTAGGTGTTGTCGGTGAAGGTCGAGAGCTCGCCGTCGTAGAAGTGGCCGCACTCGTGGACGATCGTGTTCATCCGGTCGATGACGTCGCCGGCGCTGGACGGCGAGCCCGCGTAGAGGACGTCGCAGTCCTGCCCGTAGTCGGTGTTCGTGCGTCCGCCCCGCACCAGCGCGGCGCCGACCGGGTATCGGCGGTCCAGGAAGGCGTCCACGTAGGCGCCGACGTCCCCGGCCCAGGTCAGATCGGAGATGTCCGCGTCCACGGCGGGCAGGACTTCGGAGTACATCCCGTCGACGCAGGCGGGGTCCACCAGCGGGCTCGTGGGGACGAAGGCGTCACCTTCGCCGGTGTCGCCCCCGTCGGCGGAAGGAACCGGGCCCATGTCGGCGGTCGGCACGTCGGACGGGGCGACGCGACCATCGTCGCCGCACGCGATCAGGAGAAGGACGCCCAGGAGAGCGGAGACGCGAAGCATGCCCCAAACTACGGTCATGGGGGTTCGAAGGCCAGTCGCCGGTTCGGACGACGCGCGACGAGACCGAAACGCATCGTCGCGCGTCGGAGGGCGGGTGTTGCGCCTCGTCTTCCTGGCCGCCGCTCTCCTCGGCACGCTCCCTCCAGGGACGGCGCGCGCCGACGCCTGTCGGGGCGTGCGCTGCTCGGAGCACGGGCAATGCATCGCCGAGGACACGATCCCCGCGTGCTTCTGCGACGAGGGCTTCATGGCCGAGGGGCTTCGATGCGTGCCTGCCCGCCCGGCGCCGGTGAGCTCGGTCGATGGCGAGGCCATCGTCGCGATCGCCCGGTCGGAGGTCGGCCGAGAGCTGGCGACCGTCGGACTCCACCAGCTCGACTACCCCGGGGCACTCCGGGACCACCTGCCGGCCGACGAGCTCTGGTGCACCGACTTCGTGGCCTGGGTCTATCGCATCGCCGGGGCTCCGCTCGGCGGCGGATACGAAGGGGGTTGGCTCGTCACCAACAACCGAGCGCTCCGCAAACACTTCGAGCGGCGCGGGCTCTGGGTCGATCACCTGGACCCGAGCTTCGCCACCTTCGAGCCGCGACCCGGCGACTACGTTCGCATTCGCACCCGCACCTGGGGACACAGCGCGCTCGTCGAGCGGGTGGAGGGCGACGCGCTGCACATCATCGAGGGCAACGCTCGGGGCGTGGTGCGGGCGAACGTCTACCGCGACTTCCGCCGGCACCCGAAGATCGACGGCTTCGGGATCGTGACCGACGCCGAGGGCCGGCGGGTCTGGCGGCCGACGCTCCTCGAGCACTGGCGCCGGGCCCGCTACCGCTGATAGGCTCGCGCCCATGTCGCGCACCAGGCGTTGGGTCATTCGGCTCGGGCTGATGGCCAGCTTCTCTCTGATGTTCGTCAGCTGTGGCGCTCAGACGGCCGAAGAGGCCTGCGAAGAGTATCGGGCGCTCGCCAACGAGATCGCCAGCGTCTGCACCGGGTACGGCTTCCCGACGTATGGGGACATCTGGCTCACCTGGGTGGATGGTCCCTGCGAGGGACGGATGACGAGCTGCGAGTACGTCCATCGGATCAAGGCGCCCCGGGAGTTCACCGACGGGTGCTTGCCGGCGATGCAGACGGCGACGTGCGACGAATACGCCGCGTTCGCCGGGGACCTGCAGCTCTGCCTCGAGCAGTTCGAAGGCCCGCAGGGGGCCGACCGGACCGCCTGCTCGCCCTAGGGCGCACCCCGGTCCCGACGGCCCAATGTGTGAAGAGTCCTCACGGTGTGAGGACCCTCCGTACATCCCGTGCGTGCTTCCTGCGTACCGCCTCCGATCTAGGGCACGATGAGGGGCCGCCATGCCCATCCGTCTTTTCACCATCGTCTTCGCGTTGACCCTCGCCTGCTCCCCGGGGGCCGAACGGGGGCCGACCCGCGACGGAGGACCGGTGACCATCCCGACCACGGACGGTGGACCTGGCGTCGACGGCGGTCCGTCCACTCCGGCGGATTTCGGACCCGGGCCCAGCGGATGTGGATCCGCCCCGGGCATGGACGTCGACGAAGACGGCTACGTCAATGGCGAGGACTGCAACGACTGCAGCCCGCAGATCAACCCCGGTGCCTACGACGAGCCCGGAAACGGCTCCGACGAGGACTGCAGCGGCGCCGACGAAACCGCGGTGACCGAATGTGACGCGAGCCTCGCGATCAGCGGATCGGCCGAGGACGCGGCCCGCGCGATGGGGCTCTGCCGCTTCGTCGGCGCGAGCGACCCGGGTTGGGGCGTGGTGTCGGCGCGATTCACCCGCGCGGACGGGACGGGGTCGCCGATGTCGCCGCTGATGACCGGCGTCCTGCCCAGCTTGGGCGCGGCCGCACCCACTCAGGGCAACGCCCTCCTGGCCCTCTCGAGCGGTGTGGCCCGGTCGCCGTCGCAGACGGGCTGGACCAGCGACTGCGACACCTTCGGCATCGAGCCCGACCTCTTCAGCGGCGAGTTCCCGGCGTCGACCGAGGCCTTCCCTCCGGGGTTCCCGGTGGAGTCGCCGTCGTGTCCCGGCGTGCGGAGCGGCGCCGTCTACAACTCGGTGGCCCTCGAGGTGCAGATCAAGGTCCCGACCAACGCCCTGGGGTTCCGGTTCAACTCGAACTTCTACACCTACGAGTACCCGGAGTTCATCTGCGACGAGTACAACGACTTCTTCGCCGTGCTCTACCGGGAGGAAGCCGGCGCCTGGGAGAACATCGTCTTCGATACCGACGGCAACCCCGTCAGCGTGAACAACAGCTTCCTGCAGGTCTGCACCCCCGGGACCCACGGCGGTAAGACCTTCGCGTGCCCGCTCGGGCGAGGGCTGCTCTCCGGCACCGGGTACGACGGCAGCGCCACCTGCGGCCAGCCGCTCTTCGGCTCGGACCCCACGGTCGGCGCGGGAACGGGCTGGCTCCAGACGACCACGGCGGTCACCGGCGGGTCCACGATCACCCTGCGTTTCGTCATCTGGGACTCGGGGGACCCGGTCCTCGACTCGACAGCCCTCATCGACGCCTTCGAGTGGGAGCTCGACGAGATCATCAACGACACCGAGACGGTGCCTCTCATCTGATCGAGTGAGGGCCACGCCGTGACACCGGTGTGAAGCCTCCGCCCACCTAGGACTCGAGCGAGCGCGAGAACCGGCCATTGCGCCGGTTTTTGTGCATCTGGGTGCTTGGCGCGGGCCTTGCTCAGGTGTAGAGCCATGCTCCTTCGCACCGGCGCCATCGCCGTCACTCTCGTCCTGTCCTCCCTCGCGTCGGCGCAAGCGCCAGTCACCCTCGACTGCGCTGCCGATCACCAGGCCTTCCATCGAGGGCGCCTCTACGTCGCGTGCGGCTCGCGGTTGCTCGTGTTGGAGCTCGCCGGTCCCACTCGGGTCCTGGACGAGCAGCAGGAAGCGCCGATCGCGGGGTTCCACGAAGCTGGCGGGCGACTGTGGGTAGAGCTCGAGGACGGCTCCGCCCATCGCATCGACGCGGAAAATTCCGCTAGAGAATTTCAACCCCGGTCGGACTCCCGTCCGTCTGAATCGGAGAATTCCGCTGAGGAATTTCAACCCCGGTCGGACTCCAATCGCGAGGGTGCCGGGGATTCGTCAGTGATTTCAGGCGGTGTGGACGGCGACTCGGGTCAACCCCGGTCGGAGTCGCGCCAACCCCGGTCGGGGTTGGGGGCGGTGCCGCCGGTGCCGGTGGCGAACATGGACGTGGGGGAGCGGCGGGTGCGGACGGCGCGGGTGGTGTCCGTGCACGACGATGAGGTGATCATCGACGTCGGGCGCGACCAAGGCCTCGAGGTCGGCATGCACATCGACCTCACGCCGCCCAGCGACGACGACGTGGAGTGGGAAGAAGAGGCCGTGATCGGCGAGGTCGACGCGGTCGAGGAGCACCGGGCCCGGGTGCGCATCCGGTGGCGCGAGGTCGCCTCGGTGGGGACCCCGGTCGCGGTGACGCCGGCCGACACCACCGGGAGCCTGGTGGCACCGCCGGGACCTCCGCGCTCCATCCGCCTGCGCGCCGGGGTCATCGCGGGCACGCCCATCAACGATCTCGGGATCAACCTGCTGGTGAACGGCGAGCTCGAGCTCCGGCGCGGTCGCTACTTCCTGGCCCGGGTCGTGCTGCGTCCCACGGGGATGAGCATCGGGCAGGGCCCCGACTTCGGTGGCGGCGGCGCCTACGCCCAGCTCGGCTTCGACCACCACCTCATCGGCGCCGCGGTCGGCCTCGGCGTCGAGCGGGTCTGGGACGATGGGTGCTGCGGCAGCGGGGCGACCGGCCAGTGGGAGCCCCGCCTCACCTACCCGACGAGCTTCCGCGTGGGCGCCGTCGACGGCCTCATGGCCGAGGTCACCACGCTGCTGATGATCGAGCAGCGCGAGCTGCGGCTCCTCGCGGTTCACGCCGAGCTCCAGTTCCCGATGCGTCGCAACGCCTGGCTCGCCTTCCGCGGGAGTGGCGGCGGTGCGGCCCTGTTCTGGCACAGCGAGGCGTTGGTGAAGCTGGCCCTCCGCGGCAACGGGGACTCGGGGACCACCCGCCTCGAGCTGGGGATCGGCGCCGTCGGGACCACGGATCAGAACCCGAGCCGCTCCCCTCGGGTCGGCCCCTCGCTGGTGATCGGCGTCCACCACCAGCTCTGACCGAGCGACGGCTCCGGCGCCTACTCGAAGGCGTCGGGCATGGGGAGCGAGTCGCCGAAGAAGACCCCCCGCTCCACCCCGCACATGGTGCGGACCATCTTCCCGCGCACCCAAGGCATGCGACACGAAGGCCCCATGAAGGTGTCCCGGGCCCAGCCGAGTACGCCGAGATCCGATTGGAAGAAGGGCGTCAGGAAGCGGGTCGCCCACTGGTAGTAGCGGAGGTGAGCTCGCCGCGCGGCGGAGTACCGCCGGAGCGCCTGGCCTCGAGACTCGGCGCCCGCGAGCGCGTCCTCGAGCGCGGCGGCGTCGACCAGCGCGAGGTTGGCTCCCTGGCCCAGCTGGGGGCTCGTCGCGTGCGCCGCGTCGCCGAGGAAGACCAACCCCGGTGCGTGCCACGGGGTCATCACCACGTCCCAGTAGCGGGCGAAGAGCACCTGCTCCGGCCGCTGGATCTGCGCCAGGAGCGGCACCGCCCGGGGTTCGAGCTGGGCCATCGTGGCCAACCACGGCTCGAGCCCGCGCTCCCGCCACTCGCCCACCGCATCGGCGCGGATGCTCCAGAAGAGGCTCACCTTCCTGGTCTCACCGGTGGGCCCCAGCCCGCTCGGCAAGAGGCCCATCATGTGCCGAGTGCTCTCGACGACCTGGAAGAGGGTGCCGTCGAAGGTGCCCTCGGGATCGTCACCGATGAACCAGAGCGCGCCCCAGGGGTACTGGGTGGCGCGCTGGATGAGCCCACTCTTTCGGCGCGGCTGGGAGCGCGCGCCGTCGGCGACGACCACCAGGTCGTGCGCGCCGAGCTCGAGCCCGCTCGATCCGACCACGACGCGGCGACCCGCTCGCCAGCGCAGCTCCTCCACGGCCTCGCCGCACCGGAGCGTGACCCCCGGCTCCCGGGTCACGGCGTCGAAGAGCACGTGGAAGAGCACGCCGCGATGCAAGCCGAGCCCGTAGGCGCCGGGGTGCTCGTCGCCGTAGCGGAGGTCGATGACGTCGCGCCGCTCGCGGGTCACGCAGTGGAGTCGGTCCACTCGAGCTCCCCGCGCGAGCACGGGCTCGAGGAGCCCGAGGCGCTCGAGGACGCGCATCCCCGTCGGTTGCAGCATGATCCCCGCGCCGACGGCGGTCGGCTCGGGCACCGCCTCGTAGACGGTGACGCGATGACCCGCCCGGGCCAGGAAGAGGGAGGCCGCGGCGCCCGCGGTGCCACAGCCGACGACGCCCACGTCGAGTCGCTTCACGGCCCGAGCGTACACCGTCTGCCCTCGAGCGGACCGTCGATCTCGACTACTCGAGGGGCTCCGCGGCCGGCGCGACGTCGACCCAGTCTCCGCCGCCGGTCATCGCGCCCACCCAGTCCACGAGCGCCACCCCGTCGCTGGTCAGCTCGTACATGGACGCGATCTCCACACCGCCCAGGGTCTCCAGCGCGTTGGGCGGCAGCTCCACCGCGGTCAGGTCGCTGCCCACGACCCCGGTGACGTCGCCGAGGAGCGCGGTGTGCGCTCGGCCCTGGTAGAGGAAGCGCCGGTAGCGGTCGGGGTAGGCCGCGTGGAGCGCGTCGGTCTCGCTGCGCAGGTCGGCGGCGAAGGCTTCGGAGTCGATCATGAGGAAGGTCTCGCTGATGATCGAGTCGTAGTAGGAGCTCACCGCGCCGAACCGGAGCAGCGGGTCCCGGGCCAGGAGGTAGTCGACCAGGCCGGTGATGTGCCCGTCGGTGGTGCAGTCGGTGCAATCCGCGGGGATGAAGTCGCTGGCGCCGAACTCCGCGATGAGGTCACCGACGAACTCGGGGTCCGCGGCGCCCCGAGCGATCCCGATGCCGGCGTCGTCCAAGACGTCGATGGGCACGCCGGGGTAGACGTAGCGAACCAAGGACGCCGCCAGGAGGGTCCCGAAGCCGCCGCCGGAGCTCCCGGCGAGGACCACGCGCGTGGGGTTCGGGAAGTGTCGGTACCCCTGCGAGAGCGCGGCGGTCAGGTTCGCCAGGCCGTGGTGAAGCCGGTCCGCGGCGCCGTCGCCGTCCTCGTCGACGTCGCGGTCGCCCGCGAAGAGGGAGCCGTCGCAGTACGGGACGTAGACCACGTCGTGATCCCGTAGCGGGTTGTCGTCGCGTTCCACCAGCAGGTCCCCATCGGGGATGCGCGGCTGAGCCTTGGTGACCGCCAGGCAGAAGTCGCTCCAGCAGGCGCCTCCGCCTTGGAGGAAGATGAGCAACTCGTCGCCGGCGCGTTCCTCGACGCCCATCGCGAAGGGCGCCCCGCGCATGCAGACGGGGCCGTCGGCGGGGTCGAAGGTGTAGGTGGTCTCGGCGTCGCGGACCGTGGTCTCGGTCGGCTCCCACGCGCCGAGGTCGCCGGTGATCCCTGCTTCCCAAGCCACGCGCTCGGGGGTGCCGGGCTCGGGTTCGTATCGTTGGAAGGCGGAGTCGTCGTCCCCACCGCAGGCGAGCGCGAGGGTCAGGGCTCCGAGGGCGGCGGGGCGGATCATCCCGCGAGGATAGATCAGCGCGGTCGCGAAGCGCGGGCGCCGCCTTCGCGCCCGCCGACTCAGCCGTCGCGGACGCAGAGCGCCGGGAGCCGCTGGCCCGTGCCGCTCAGGTCGGACGTGCCTTCCGTGAAGTCGAGGGTCCACGCGAGGATCTCTCCGAAGTCCCGCTCGGTGCTGGACCAGACCGGTCCCTCGGGCAGCCCGACGAGCTCCGGAAGGGCGGGCCGTGCCCCTTCGGCGACCCAGGCGTGCAGCTCGTAGAGCGTGGGCAGGCGCGCGTCGCGCTCGGCGCAGCGCGCGGCGGCGTCGGCGCGGGTCGTGGCCGGGTCCGGCGCCAGGGCGACCGCCAACCCCAAGTCGTCGTCGACGAGCCAGTCGTCGTCGATCCGTCTCTCTCGTAGCGACCCGCGCTCGCCCCGCACGCAGCGGACGAAGGCGCCGGCCAAGGACCGCTGCGCGAGGACCGTCTCGCCTTGGCCGAAGTAGATGGCGTACGCCCGGTCGGTGCCATCGACGGCGAGGGACGCGGTCCAGAAGTACTCCGCGGGCGTCTCGGCGAAGACCGCCGTGTCCAGGGTGGGCGAGCGGGTGGCGTCGAGGATGGAGGCGAGCTCCACGCGGCTGGGAAGCCGCCAATCGCTCGCGCCCGGGAGCGCGCTGCAGCGGGCCTCGGCGTCCGCCCACGTCAGCGCCGTGCCCGAGTCGCGCCGCTCCCAGGTGCGGCCGGTGATCGCGTCGACCACCGTGTCGCCAGCGACGCTCAGGGCCCGGGCTTCGGGCGCGACCATGGGGAAATCGGCGCGCCCGGCGAGCTCGTCCCGGGGGGCCGGTCCGAGGTCCAGCTCGCCGCCGTCGCGGTCGGGCTCGCCCCCGTCGAAGACATCGCCATTCCCCGCGTCCCGGGCGTTCCCGGCGTCCGCTCGGACGCCGGCGTCCTGTCCGACCCCGGCGTCCTGTCCGACCCCGACGTCCCCGCCGACCCCGGTGTCCACGGCCGTCGGGGCCTCGCTGCACCCGAGCGCGACGAGGAGCCCCAGGAGCGAGCGCTTCACGTGAGGCGCGGCAGCGGTCCCCGGAGCGAGAGCGCGCTCCCGGTGCTGCGAATGGTGACCTCGTCCAGACCGAAGGAGTCCTGGTCGGTCATGCCCATGGCGTGCATCAGGCTGACCCGCAGGTGGCTGTCCGCCGGGCCCACGTCGCGCACCGCGCCCCAGCTGAAGGGCGTGGGGTTGGTGGGGGCGTAGTAGACGTAGCGACCGGTCCGGAAGTAGCCACCCCCGCCGCCGGCGATGATGCGCGGCATCTGGTCGCGCCAGTGGGTCCCGGTGCTCAGCTCGGTGAGCCAGACCACCGTGGTGTTGTCCAGGAGCGTCCCGCCGCCGACCTCGGGGACCGAGTCCAAGACGTCGAGGAGCTCGGAGAACTGCTCGGCGTAGGTCCGGTTGTAGTTGGTCATGTGCTGGGCCATCGCCGGGTCGTAGCCGGCCGCGCCCTCCACCGAGTTGTGGGCGATGTCCTGGTGCATGTTCAGCGTGTCGGGCGCGCCGAACTGAGCGTTGGTGAGCCCCGCCGCGGTCAGGGTGATCACCCGGGTGATGTCACAGGAGAAGGCGAGGGCGGCCAGCTGCATGAACTGGTGCATCTCGCCGCCCTCGAGGGAGACCGCCGGGTCACAGGAGACGCCGCTCACGCCGCCGCCGCTGAAGGAGAGCTCCAACGCGCGGACGAGCTCCTGATGCCGGCGCAGCTTGTCGGCGTCCTCGGCGCCCAGCCGCGGCAGGACGTGGTCGAACTCGGCCGCGGCGAAGTCGAGCGCGGAGGCGCGCCCGGAGCGCAGCAGGTCGTCCCGGGTGGGTCCGGTCTCGGTGGGCTCGGCGGGCAGGTAGCCCATCATGTCGGCGAAGGCGTTGGCCGGGTTGGCCTCCCGCGGCGCCGGCTCGTTGGCCGCCAGGAAGGAGTAGGGGTGCTGATGCCGGAACCCGTAGATGCGGTTGGCGAAGCGCCCCGGCTGACCGACGGCGTCGCCGATGACCATGTCCAGGCTGCGTCCCCCGCCGATGGCGGTGGAGCCCTCGCGTTGCACGGCCCAGGTGCCCGTCATCAGGTGCGCCTGGCAGAGGTGGTGCTCGTTGGCGTCGTGACCGACGCCGTCCACCACCCGCGCGGTCTCCGCGATGCTGGTGGCCATGGTCAGGTTGTCGAGGAGCAGGAGCTTCTCGCGGTGCCGATGGAGCGGCTGGAAGGTCTCGCTGAAGTCGGCCTCGCTCATCGAGGTCAGGTCCAGCTCGTGATCCGCCCCCAGCATCCCGTCGTCCCGCATGTGCCAGGTCGGGGGCACCATGCCGTGGGGCGTGATGAAGAAGAGGATCCGCTTGGGCGCCACGGGGTCCTGCGCCTTGGTGCGCTGGGGACCCGCGCCGAAGCGCGAGGGCAGCAGGAGGGACCCGGCGCCGAGGCCCAGGGCGGTCATGAAGCGGCGGCGGTCGGTGCGGAAGAAGGACATCACTCGGACTCCACGGCGGGACGAAGGAGGAACTCGGGGCGGGTCACCAGCTGGACGACCATCTCGTCGAGGTCGCCATCGGCGGCGCGGAAGGCCGTCTGCAGCGCCTCCAGCTGGCAGGAGTCGCCGGCCTCGGGAGCGCGTCCCTGGGCGTAGGTGAAGAAGGTCTCGACGGCGCAGTCCTGGACCGTGGGGCTCTCGGCGAAGAGCGCCTGGAGCTCGTCGGCGCCCTCGTAGGCGGCGTCGTTCCCGATGCCGATGGCGAAGCCGGAGGCGTCGACGGGCAGACCGTTGTCGCTGGTGCGGAAGCGGCCAGCCATGTCGAAGGCCTCGAAGCCGAAGCCGAAGCCGTCGATGCGCGTGTGGCACTGCTGGCACTCGGCGGAGGCGGTGCGCTCCTCGAAGGCCATTCGGTTGGTCATCGGACCCATGTCCTCGCTGCGGTCGGGGGGCGAGGTGTCCGCGTTCGCCGGGGGCGACCCGGTGGCCTGGCAGAGCAAGCGCCGGATCACGTAGACGCCGCGCAGGGGCGGGGACCCGTTGGCCTCGTGGGCCTCGCCGCCGAGGAAGGCGATGCGGCTCAGGATGCCCGCGCGCTCCGCCGGCAGCTCGGTGCCCTCGGGCGCGGCGGCGACGCCGTAGAGGGGCGCGAGCTCCTCGCTGACGAAGCCGTGACGGCTGGTGAAGAGGTCCCGGAGGTTGCCCTCGAAGAAGACGTGCTCGGCGAACTGCTGGGACTCGAGGGTCGCGGCGGCGGCGACCGCGGGGGACCACTCGGGGACCAGCTCGGGCAGCTTGTGCTCGCCGGCCACCCGGTCGAGGTGGAGCCACTGGCGGAAATACTCGCCGATGGCCGCCCGGGCGCGCGGGTGCTCCAACATGCGGCGAGTCTGGGCCGCGACGTTGCCGAGGTCCTGGAGCTCGCCGGCGTCGGCGGCGGCGAAGAGCTCGTCGTCGGGCATCGACTGCCAGAGGAGGTAGCTGAGCCGGCTGGCGACCTCGTGGTCGCTCAGCGCGACGTGCTCGCCGTCGAGGTCACCGCCGATCTCCAGTCGGTAGAGGAACTGGGGGCTCTGGAGCATGGCGGTCACCGTGAGCTGGACGGCCCCCGCGAAGTCGATGGCCGCTCGCTGCTCCTCGAAGAAGGCGGCGTAGCGGGTGGTCTCCTCGGCGGTGAGGGGCCGGCGCAGGGCTCGGCGGCCGAAGCTGGCCACGAACTCCTCGGCGCAGCCGGCGTCGGTCTCGTCGCAGGGGACCAGCCGGGCCCGGGTCTCGGGGTCATCCGCGACCTGACCCCCGACGGCGAAGGCCGACTGCTCCCAGCGGGCGACGTGGACGTCCGAGGCCGCGAGGGCCAGGGCTTCGTTCTCGAAGGACCCCGCGGTGACCGCGTCCGGGGGCAGCTCGGGGATCTCGGGCAGCGGGCGACCCAGGAGGTCTTCCAGGGTGTTCCGGTACTCGTTGGCGGTCAGGCGCCGGACGGGCGCGCTGCCGAGCTGGAGGACGTCGGGGTTCCGGCAGACGCCGGCTGCGGAGGGATCGGTCGAGCCCGTGGGGGCTCCGATCTCGCCCGAGCAGCCGAGCGCGAGCAGGACGAAGGTGGGGAAGACCCTGCGCACGGTCGTAGGAGCGGCGAGGCGCCCCAATCGGCTCAGATTTTCTCGAGACGGCCGTTTTCCCCCGCTCGGGGGACCACCCTTGACCGAGATGGCCCCCAGCGCGGACGATCGGCGCCATGGCAGACCCTTCCCTCGACGCGGCCTGGCGCCGTCACGTCGTCGCCGCCCGTGGCCAGTCCCTGGAGGACGCCGCCGCCACCGAGACCGCCTCGGTCGCCGTCCTGCTGGGCTCGGAGGTCGACGACGCCCTCCTCGCCGAGCTGGAAGCGGACGCCCAGTCCCGCGGGTTCGCCACCGCGACGGTGTCCCTGGCCGAGCACTCGCTGCATCGCCTGGACGACCTCCTCTCCGCCGCCGCCGCGGGCCTGCGGCTCTACGACGTCCGGGGTTCGCGCAAGCATGGCCTCCTGGCCGCCCTGGAGGCCTTCGCCGCCGAGCACGGTGAGGACACCGAAGCCCGCTTCGAGGAGTTCGCCGACGCCGAGGCCCTCCACGGGGCGCTCCGCGGCCTGGCCCAGGAGATCCTGGGACACCTGGGGGGCCGCACGGCCAGCCGCCGGGTCAGCGCGTTCTTCGCGGGGGAGCCCATCACCCTGGGCGACGACACCGAGCTCCGGGCGCTCTCCTCGCGAACCGCCAAGAACGGGATGAACCAGCTCACCCGGCTCCTCCGGGCCCTGGGGTACCGCGGCTTCCGGCTGATCCTCCGGGACGCCGAGGCGCTCGCGGGGCTCACCCGGGTGCAGCGCGAGATCGCCTACACCGTCCTCCGCGAGCTCATCGACAACGCCGACGGCCACCGCGGCATGATGCGCACCGAGATCCTGCTGGTGGGCACGCCGGCGCTGGTGAACCGGGTGGGGGGTCTGCGGTCCCATCCCGCGTTGGCCTCGCGGCTCTTGGGCGACGCCAGGGTCGAGGCGGAGGCCGACATCGGGCTCCCCCAGCCGCACCGCACGGTCCAGTGGATCGACCCTCCCGAGGGCACCCGGCCGGAGGAGCTGGAGGGCGAGGTGCCCCCGGCCGAGCCCGTCCCGGACAACCGGGCCGCGGCGCTGTCCGCCCATCTGCGCCTGGTGCGCGGGCTCCCGCCCGTGGCCGGACTGGACGCCATCTCGGTGGGGATGGAGGAGCTGGACGCCGAGCTCGGGCGCCTCTTCGAGCACGCCACCCAGGACAGCTCCGTCTTCGCGATCCTCTCCGGCGACTACGGCGCCGGGAAGACCCACCGCATCCTCCACCTGGAGAGCCGCGCCCTGGCGGAGAAGCGACCGGTCTTCCGCTTGAGCGTCGAGCGCCTGGACGAGGACCTCGGGAACCCCCAGCGCCACCTGCGCCGCCTCCTCGAGAGCGGCTCGGTCCCGGACCGCCATCGCAGCGGCCCGCTGGAGCGCCTCGAGGTCTGGCTGGCCAGCGCCGCCGGTCAGCGCCGGCTCCAGGAGGCCCTCGAGGCCATCGCCGGCCTCGACGTCCCCGGCGCCAAGGCCGCCCGTCGCGCGCTCCCCGCCGGGGAGGCCCTGGACCCCGATCACGTGCGGCGCGTCCTGGGCGCCCTGGATCTGGAGGGGAAGCCCGGCGCGCCCACCTACCGGCGCGACGCCTACGCGCGGCTGCACCTGTGGGTGGAGCTCCTGGCGCGCCTGGAGGACACCGACGGCCCGCTCATCGTCCTCGACGAGGCGGAGAACCTCTTCCGCGCCGGGGTCTCTCGGGCCGAGCGGCGCACCGCCCTGCGCTCGCTCTCCTTCTACGCCAGCGGCTGGCTCGAGCGGAGCGTGGTGGTGCTGGCGGTGACCCCGGACACGCTGGCGGTGCTCCGCTCCGAGGCCAAGGCGCTCCTGGATCAGATCGACGGCCAGGCGACCCACCTGCCCGAGGAGGACGTCGCCATGCTCCGCCGCCGGCTGCGCACCAAGCCGCTGGCGGTGACCCGGATGGGTCGCCCGGAGCTGGAGGAGCTCGCCGATCGCGCCTACCAGATCGGCTGCAAGGCCCGGGGGATCCGGCGCGAGCGCTCCCGGGAGGAGCTCCTCGGGGAGCTGGCCCAGGGCGCGCGCACGCCGCGCGAGGTGGTCCAGCGGGTGGCCCAGCACGTCGAAGCGCGCGCCTGGACCGAGCGCTAGATCGCGTCGGCGATCTTCTGCACGTGGTCCTGGGCCACGAGCTTCAGCGCCTTGGAGCGCATGGAGATCGACTCGGCTTCGAAGACGTTCAGGATCTGGCCGTCGGGGCCGGTGACCGTGGTCCGGCTCTGCATCCGGCTGGGGCCGAAGTTCGAGTGACGGATCGAGGTGAGCACCACCTGGACCGTGGCCCCGCCGGGCTGGCCGACGCCGACGCTCAGCCCGAGGACCCGCTCCATCTCCTCGGCGACGCGGTAGCGCCCGAGGACGTGCTGCTGGTCGAGGTTCATCGCCGGGTCGATGCGCACCTCGAGGGCGGAGATGGGCATCGCCGCCCGCACGCTGCCCGGCATCGTCGCCGGAGCCACGGGGCGGAGCTGGAAGCCACCGCATCCGCCCAGGAGGAGGGCCAGCGACAGGCTAAGGGGGATCACTCGGTTCATGGGCCTCTCCTCCACGAAACCACGACGCCGCCGGGACCACAATCCCACTACGCGGAGTCTCCGGCCAGACGCCCCCGCCGCGCGTCCAGGCTGTAGCGACCGACCCGGTGGCGAGTCAGGTGGATACACACCCCGATGAGGCAGGTGTTCTTCACCAGGTTGGTGCGCTGCATGATGTCCCACACCCAGGCCCAGTGTTCGGGGATCCCCTCGGGTCGGTGGAGCACCCCGGGCAGGTGCACGCTCGCGGTGACCACGGTGAGGAACCCGATGAGCAGGAACGCGCCCGCGCGCAGGTGGAAACCCAAGGCGATGGACGACCCTCCGATCAGCAGGAGGACGCCGACGCCGATGCTGGCCAGCCGGGCGAAGGGCACCCAGTGCGGCATCAGGAACTGGATGAGCTCGTCGGAGAAGATGTGCTCCATGCCCAGCCCGAGGAAGATCGTGCTCACCAACACGCGGAAGAGCAGGTCGTTGACGTCGCGGCTCAGCACGGCCCCAGGGTAGCCCGACCCGGGCACCGGCCGCCCGGGGTGCTATGCACCTGGCGATGAGCCCCCTGCGAAGGTTGATGCGCTACGGCGCGCCCCACCGGTCCCAGGTGCGCAAGGCCATCGCCTGGTCGGTGCTCAACAAGCTCTTCGACCTCGCGCCCCCGGTGCTCATCGGCGCAGCCATCGACGTGGTGGTCCAGGGCGACGAGTCCCTCGTCGCGCGCCTCGGGGTGGAGGGGACCATGCCCCAGCTCACGGTCCTGGCCGTGGCCACCGTGATCATCTGGGGCCTGGAGTCGGTCTTCGAGTTCCTGGAGAAGGTGGGCTGGCGGAACCTGGCCCAGACCGTTCAGCACGAGCTGCGCCTGGACGTCTACGCCCACGTGCAGGGCCTCGAGCTCGCCTACTTCGAGGACCGCAGCACCGGCGGTTTGATGGCGGTCCTCAACGACGACATCAACCAGCTCGAGCGCTTCCTGGACGGCGGGGCCAACGAGGTCCTCCAGGTGATGACCACCGTGGTCGCCGTCGGCGCGGTCTTCTTCGGGCTGGCCCCCTGGCTGGCGCTCTGGGCGTTCTGTCCGGTGCCGGTGGTCCTCTGGGGCTCCTTCCTCTTCCAGCGCCGCATCGCCCCGCGCTACCAGGACGTGCGCGAGCGCGTGGCCCACCTCAACGGTCAGCTCGCCAACAACCTCGGCGGCATCGCCACCATCAAGAGCTTCACCGCCGAAGCCCACGAGGTCGAACGGGTCCGGCAGGGATCCGACGCCTACCGGGAGAGCAACCGGAGCGCCATCAAGCTGAGCAGCGCCTTCTCGCCGCTCATCCGCATGGCCATCGTGGTCGGCTTCACCGCCACCCTGGTCTACGGCGGCTACCTCGCCGAGAAGGGGGACCTCGCGGTCGGCTCCTACGGCGTCCTGGTCTTCCTGACCCAGCGGCTCCTCTGGCCGTTGACCCGGCTGGGGAGCACCTTCGACCTCTACCAGCGGGCC
>DCLA01000099.1:14314-14617 GCA_002320815.1 Myxococcales bacterium UBA1660 | reverse complement strand
TACCAGCGGGCCATGGCCTCGACCCGCCGCGCGCTGGATCTCCTGGCCACCGAGCCCGAGCTCGTCGACGGCGACCAGGACCTCCCCGAGCCGGTCCAGGGCGACGTGGTCTTCGACGGGGTGACCTTCGCCTACGTCCCCGGTCACCCCATCGTGCGCGATCTGGATCTGCGGATGCCCGCCGGCGAGACCACGGCCATCGTCGGGAGCACCGGGTCCGGCAAGAGCACGGTGGTGAAGCTCCTCCTGCGCTTCTACGACCCCGGCCAGGGCCAGGTGCGCGTCGACGGCGTCGACCTGCGC
>DCLA01000099.1:13773-14012 GCA_002320815.1 Myxococcales bacterium UBA1660 | reverse complement strand
CGCGTCGACGGCGTCGACCTGCGCGAGCTGCGCATGGCGGACCTCCGGCAGCACATCGGCCTGGTGAGCCAGGACGTCTTCCTCTTCCACGGCACGGTCCGCGAGAACATCGCCTATGGCTCCTTCGACGCCAGCGACGAGGCCATCCGCGAGGCCGCGCGGATCGCCGAGGCCCACGAGTTCATCGAGACCCTCCCCGAGGGCTACGACACCGTGGTCGGCGAGCGCGGCCAGAAGCT
>DCLA01000099.1:0-13473 GCA_002320815.1 Myxococcales bacterium UBA1660 | reverse complement strand
GGTCGGCGAGCGCGGCCAGAAGCTCTCCGGCGGCCAGCGGCAGCGGCTCTCGATCGCCCGCGCGGTGCTCAAGGACCCGCCCATCCTGATCCTCGACGAGGCCACCAGCGCGGTGGACAACGAGACCGAGGCGGCGATCCAGCGCTCCCTGGCGCGCATCGCCGAGGGGCGGACCACCATCATCATCGCCCACCGGCTCTCCACGGTGCGGCACGCGCACCGGATCCACGTGCTGGCCCAGGGCCAGGTCGCGGAGGCCGGGACCCACGAGGAGCTCCTCGCCCGGGACGGCCTCTACGCGAACCTGTGGTCGGTGCAGACCGGCGAGACCGCCAGCGCCGCCGAGTGAGCGCCAGCGCTCAGGCGCTCATCGCGGGCGGCACGAAGGGGCCGGGGACGGCGACCGCGCACTGACCGGTGGCCTCGTCCCACCAACCGCCGACGGCCTCGCAGCACTCCTCGGTCTCCGGCGGGGTGCCGAAGGGATCGGTGGGGCAGCCCATGTCGACGGCCACGTCGGCATCCATGGGGCCGGCGTCCCGGGGATCCGGCGGCCGGGCGTCCTGCCCCAGGTCGCCGGGGCCGGCGTCGCCGGGGGGGTGCGCGTCGACGAGGATCACGCCGCCGTCGTCCGGCGAGTCGTCGTCGCCGCCCACCTCGTAGCTCTCGCCACAGGCGGGAGCGGCCATCGCCAGTCCCAGGGTTACCACCCGGGCGGCGCGCAGCGCGCGTCGTCGGGCCTTCGTGCGGAGGTCGTCGTCACTCATGGTGGTGAGACAGGGTAGCAAGAATGGGCCCAGGGATCTCCGTGCCAGGGTGTGCCCGAGGGCCGAGGAGCGAGGCGGCGCTGCGCCGAGTGGTCGCGAGATTGGAGGGGGAGACCCCGAATCAGGGATGGTCCGGCGATTGCAAACCCGTCCCTGCATGAAACTCCTGCACCTCGTCACGGTTCTCCTGACTCTCCCTCTTGCGACCGCTTGTACCGACGCCGGTTCGGGCGACGGTTCGGGCGACACGACCGAGGGTGTCGGCCCCGACGCCTTCCTGGTCGTCGACGCCGGGCAGTGCGATCCCTACGACGGCCCCATCGCGATCTGCCAGGGCGGCGACAGCGCCTGGTCGACGGGCGACTGGTCCTTCACGGTCGACGCGCCCACGACGGCCGAGGTGCAGTCGGTCGAGGCGACCGCCACGGGCTTCGAGCTCCACTTGATCCACGTGGGCGGCCCCGACGGTGTCGCCCACGTCATCCCGCTCGCCGCCGCTCCCGAGCTGACGGCCGGCGACGAGGTCGACATCGAGACCCAGGCCTTCGGCACGACGATCTCTCTCGACGGAGTCCAGAAGGTCGTCCTCGTCGACTTTTCCATCGATAGCTTCGCCGACGCGCACGACGTCTTCCGGGCCACCGCCGACGGCGACGAGGTCGAGGTGATGCTCGGTGACGTCCCGGGGACCCTGGCCGGTGCTTGTGCCGGCGACGCGCCCCACGGTGACCTCTGCCCTGCGGTCGGCGTCCTCCAGCACAGCCTCACCATCGGTGGCGTCAGCGTCGGGCGCGGCGGGAGCGCGCAGACCACACTGGCCGACGGTCGCTCGGTGGCCATCCTCCACGAAGGCCTCGTCTCGCGGGACGACCGCTTCAGCTCGGAGACCTGTGGTCTGGGCTGCGCGGACTTCTGGTTCCCCAAGGCCGCCGTGTCGCTGACCCTCACCACGGCCGACGTCGCCCTCGGCGACTGAGGAGCCGGTGAGGCGCGGAGCGGGTAGGCTGCGTGGGTGCTGCCCACCGAGTTCCGCTACTTCGACCGGGTCGACCGCCCGCTCTTCCGCGCCCTGCGCGGTGCCGTCCGGATCGGCCTGGGGTTCGACCCCGCGCCGACCCCGGAGGTGGCCCGCGAGCTCGGCGCGATGTTCTACGACGCCGACCCCCTGGCCGAGGACTTCGTCGCCGAGGTCTACGACCGCCAGGGCGCCAAGGCCGGCCGCGCCTTGCTCGAGCGGGTGCTGACGGAGGGGCTCGAGTCCATCGACGATCCCCCCGCCTCGCTGGTCGCGCTCTTCGCGGACATCGAGGACGATCCCGACTGGGTCGACTGGGAGCAGATCGAAGCCGGTGCCAAAGTCTTCCGTCGCTGGGGTACGGACATCTTCCGCTTCGCCGGGGCGGTCACCCTGGCCGCCTACGCCGAGAGCACGGTGGCCAAACCCCTGGCGCTCACCGGCGCCTACGCCGGCGTGAGCACCAAGCATCGCTTCCTGGAGACGGCGGCCTTCTGGATCGCCGTCTCCGAGCCCGGCGGTCTCCGGCCCGGCGGCGCGGGCCGCGGGAGCGCGCTCCGGGTGCGCATCATGCACGTCTTCGTCCGGGCGCGGCTCCTCGAGCACCCGGAGTGGGACCGCGCCGCCTGGGGCGTCCCCATCAGCCAAGCGGACGAGCTCCTCACCCTCCTCGGCGGCAGTGTGGTCCCGGGGCTGGCCATGCGCGCGATGGGGTACCGGACGACCGCCGAGGAGATGCGCGCCGCCATGCACTTCTGGCGCTACGTGGGGCACCTGATGGGCGTGCGGCCCCGGGTGCATCCGGAGACGATCCCCGAGGCTCTCCAGGTCCTCTTCGTGGCCGCCATCCGCGGCGCCAACACCGCCGGCGAGGACGGCGTGCACCTCTGCCAGTCCTTCGCCCAGGCCTTCGACGTGCCCCCCGACGCCCGCTTGGGGGACCGGCTGGAGGCGGGGATCCACCGGGGCTTCACCCGCTTCTTCCTGCCGGGACCGATCTACCGCGCGAACGGGATGCCCCCGGTCGGGCTCTGGGTCCTGGTCCCGCTGCTCATGGCGCCGGGGATCTTCCTCACCGAGACCCTCCGCCGCCATCTGCCCGCGGTGGACGCCCTCCAAGACCGCGTGCAGCGTCGCCGCCGGGACGCCTGGCTCGCCCGCCACCTCCCGGGTCGCAAGGCCGAGTACGCCCCGGTGGAGAAGCTCCGGGAGGCGCCCGCGGCGGCCCACCCTTGACGGTCCCCGGTCCCCATCGGAAATCGTCGGGGCCGGGTCGAATTCCTCTAGCCACCCCGACCCGGCGGCTGCAAGTTCCGGCCCCGTGCCCATCGTCGTCGTCGATCGCCTGAGCGATTGGCCCTGGACCCTCCCCGGCGTCAAGGTCGTCGAGGCGCGCGCCTACCTCAACCGCGATGCCGGTTCGAGGCGCACGCCCGTCTGGAGCTTCGCCAGCCGCATCGGCTACCAGCGCACCGGCTACTACGTCGCGCTGCTCGCCGAGGCGCGCGGTCACCGCGTGTGGCCGGACGTCGGGACCATCCAGGACTTCAAGTCGCGCAGTCACCGCCGCACCCTCCTCGAGCGCCTGGGCGCCTCCGCTTCGGCGGAGCTCGCCGCCACGGACGCCGAAGTGGTGCGCCTGCAGCTCCTCTTCGGTCAGCCGCTTCGGCACCCGGAGCTCGCCCAGCTGGGCGCCGAGCTCTTCGAGCGCCTGCCCATCCCCGGGCTCGAGGTGGTCCTCGAGCGGCGCGACAAGGAGTGGGAGGTCCGCGGGCTCGACCTCTTGGACCTGACCGCGCTCACCGACAAGGACCGGGAGGCCGCCGAGGTCATCCTCCGGGAGCGGCTGGCGCAACCCCAGCGGGGCGCCACCGCGGTGCAGCAGCCGCGCTTCGAGCTGGCGATCCTCCACGACCCGAACGAGGCCGAACCGCCCTCGTCGCCCGAGGCGCTCCGGCGCTTCGCCGCGGCCGCCGAGCGCCTCGACGTGCGGCCGACCTTCATCACCCGCGCCGACTACGCGCGGTTGCCCAGCTTCGACGCGCTCCTCATCCGGGAGACCACCGCGGTCCACCACCACACCTTCCGCTTCGCGCGCCGCGCCGAGGCGGACGGGCTCGCGGTCTTCGACGACCCCAGCTCGATCTTCCGCTGCTGCTCCAAGGTCTTCCTCGCCGAAGCCCTTCGGGCCGCGGGGGTGCCCACGCCGCGGAGCATGATCGTGGACCGCAGCTCCCTCGACCGGGTCGCCGACGAGCTGGGGTTGCCCTGCGTCCTCAAGGCCCCCGACGGGTCCTTCGGCCGCGGCGTGGTCCGCTGCAAGACCCGTGAGGAGGTCGACCAGGTGGGCTCCAAGCTCCTCGAGCGGAGCGACGTCATCGTGGCCCAGGCCTTCGCGCCCACCGAGTACGACTGGCGCATCGGGCTCCTGGACGGCCAACCGCTCTACGCCTCGCGCTACTTCATGGCGCCGGGCCATTGGCAGATCGTGTCCCGGGACGACGAGGGCAAGAAGGTCGACGAGGGCGAGGCAGAGACCGTGGCCGTCGCCGACGCGCCGCGCGCGGTGGTCGAGGTCGCCCAGCGCGCCGCCGCCATCGTTGGCGATGGGCTCTACGGCGTAGACCTGAAGCAGACGCCCACGGGCGAGATCCTGGTCATCGAGGTGAACGACAACCCGAGCATCGACGCGGGCGTCGAGGACGATGTCCTCGGGGACGCGCTCTACGAGAAAATCGTCGAGAGCCTGGTCGCCCGAGTCGAGCGGCGGCGGCGGATCGTGCGGGTGCCCTCGTGACCGTGCGCCACCTCTTCGAGGGCGTGGGCGTCGAGATCGAGTGGATGACCGTCGCGGCGGAGTCCTTCGCCGTGCGGCCCCTGGCGCCGATGCTCCTCACCGACGACGCCGGCGTGGTCCGCGACGAACGGGACCGGGGCGAGCTGGGCTGGTCCAACGAGCTGGCCACCCACGTCATCGAGGCCAAGACCCTCGGCGTGCCCGCGAGCCTCGATGGCTTGGGCGGCGCCTTCCTCGGCGAGGCCCGCGCCATCGCCGCGCTCCTCGAGCCCCACGGCGGCCGACTCCTCGGCGGCGGCGCGCACCCGCGGATGGACCCGGCGACCGACGCGACCCTCTGGGACGGCGGTCAGTCGGAGATCTACGAGGCCTACGACCGCATCTTCACCTGCGCCGGGCACGGTTGGGTGAACCTCCAATCGGTCCACCTGAACCTCGCCTTCGATGGCGACGACGAGCTCCACCGCCTCCACCGCGCGGTGCGCCTGGTGCTTCCCCTGATCCCCGCGCTGAGCGCGGCGTCGCCCTACCTCGAAGGTCGCCGGCAGCCCTACCTGGACGCGCGCCTCGACACCTATCGGCGCAACCAGGCGCGGGTCCCGCAGATCGCCGGGCTGGTGGTCCCCGAGCCAATCCTTGGCGTCGCCGACTACCACGCGACGATCCTCGCGCCGATGTACGCGGCCATCGCGCCCCACGATCCCGAGGGGTTGCTCCAGGACGAGTGGCTCAACAGTCGCGGCGCCATCGTGCGCTTCGATCGCAGCGCCCTGGAGGTGCGGGTCATCGACTGCCAGGAGACCCCCACCCAGGACCTCGCGATCTGCGCGCAGGTCGTGGAGGTGATTCGGGCGCTCACCGACGGCCGGCTGGCCGCCGAGGGCCACGACGACGCCGCGTCGACCGAGCACCTGGCGAAGACCTTCTGGTCGGTCGCCAAAGACGCGGACGAGGCCGTGATCGACGATCCGGCGCTCCTGCGTAGCTTCGGGTTCGAGGGGGAGAAGACCGCCGCCGACGTCTGGCGCTCGCTGGCCGAGCGCTTTCCGCCGGCGAGCGAGCACCACGCGGGGCTGGAGGCCATCCTGGACGAGGGGCCCTTGGCGCGCCGGATGGTGCGCACGCTGGGCGACGCCCCGGAGCCGGAGGCGCTCACCGCGCTGATGAGCGCGATGAGCGAGTGCCTCGTCGCCGGGAGCCCCCTGCCGTGACCCGGAAGCCGCGCGCGTTGCTCCTCACCTGCGAGCACGCCAGCGCGGCCGTACCCGATGCGCTCCGGGAGCGCTTCCTCGCCCATCACGGCGACGAGCGAATCCTCGAGACCCATCGGGCCTACGACATCGGGGCCCGGTCGGCGGCGCGGTTCCTCGCCAAAGCGCTGGGCGCGCCGCTCCTGGAGACCGAGGTCTCGCGGCTGGTGGTGGACGCCAACCGGCACCGCTCGCATCCCCGGGTCCTCGGGCCGGCTTTCTCGGCGGCGGAGCCCGAGCTCCGGGAGGCGCTCCTCACGGCCCACCACGATCCGCACCGCGCCCGGGTCCGCGAGGCGGTGGGGAAGGGGCCGGTGCTGCACCTCGCGGTGCACTCCATGACCAGCCAGCTCGAGGGGCTGGTGCGCGGCATGGACATGGCGCTCCTCTACGACCCCGCGCGACCGACCGAGCGCCGCTTGGCCGACGATTGGAAGCACGGCATGCAGCAGCGGGTGCGAGGGATCCGCCTGCGGCGCAACGCGCCCTACCGAGGCGTCTCCGACGGGTTGCCGACGTCGATCCGCAAGGAGCTCCCGGATGCGCGCTACGCCGGCTTCGAGCTCGAGCTGAACCAGCGCGCCTTCGCGAACGGTCGGTGGCCCCGCGAGTGGCTGGACGAGTTGGCGGCCACCATCGACCGGATGCGAAGCGCGCCCGCTCGCCGCCTCCGCGCGCGCTGAGCCCGGGGCGCCTGGTTCGTCGGGCCGGAGCAGGCAGCTTCAGGCGAGGCGGAGCGCCGAGCTCGCGACCGATCGGGTCACCTCGCCACGGTCGTTGCGACCTGCCCCTCCGTAGGGCTGGTGCCACACCCCATTGCCCTGCGAAACATGGCGATCGTGGCATTCGTCCACGCCGTGACCACCCCGCGTGGCGAACGCCCCCGACGCCCGCATCGGCGCACGTGGCGAACGCTGGCACGCGCTTCGCAATACCTCTCCGCAAGACAATGAGAGGCCGCGAGAAAGGCCTCGAACGCCACGAATCACCCAGACCCCACCACCGAAGAGAACGTCATGATCAAGAAGCTCCTACTCCCCAGTCTCCTTCTGTCCCTCGCGGGCTTCGGTTGCGGCAACTCGGGCGAGGAGACCACCTCGACGGCCCGGGCCCAGACCGTGACCATCGGCTCCGAGATGGACGTCATCGAGACCGACGCCGAGCGGACCGACTACAACCCGACCTACACCCGTGAGGAGTGCACCCTGAACGAGGTGCAGTTCGACGGCGGCGAGTACACCCTCGACGAGGAAGGCTACGAGCGCCTCGACGTCCTCGCGTCCTGCCTGAAGGCCGGCGAGATCGGCCAGCTCCTGGTCGTCGGCGTCGACGACCCGGAGATGGATGACGACCGTCGTCACCACGTCGCGGAGCGCCGCGCCATGCTCGTCGTGGACTACCTCCTCGACGCCGGCCTCGACGAGCCCGACGTCCGCTTCGAGAGCCGTCAGCAGGCCGCTGGCTTCGTCCTGACCTGGCCTGACCAGCAGATCGCGATCACCGACGACGCCAACCGCGGCTGAACCTCCCCCCACCTTCTTTTCCCCGCGACGCGAGGTCTCCTTCTGGGAGGGCTCGCGTCGCTTCGTATTATGCTCCGCGTCGATGGGCGGATTGGTCGACGAGCTGGGCGCGACGTTGAGCGCTCAGGAGCTGGATCTCCAGGGTGACGCGAAGGCCACCATCGGCGCATCGATCCCGACGGGGTCCGGGTCCCCGTCGCTGGTCCCGGAGGCGGGCGTCGACGAGCCGGTGGAGCTCCTCTCGGAGCTAGGGCGCGGCGGCATGGGCGTCGTCTACCTGGCCCAGCAGACGGCGCTCCAGCGGGAGGTGGCGGCCAAACGATGTGCCGCCAGCCCCCGGGCGATGCAGGCGCTGATCCGCGAGGCGCGGATCATGGGGTCCCTCGAACACCCGAACATCGTGCCCGTCCATGCGCTGCTCAGCGACGAGGAAGGGCCGCTGGTCGTGATGAAGAAGGTCGCCGGGGTCTCCTGGGAGGAGAGCCTCGCGATCCCCGGGGTGGGGCTCGAACGGCACCTCGAGGTCTTCGTCCAGCTCTGCAACGCGGTCGCCTATGCCCACAGCCGCGGCGTGATCCACCGGGACATCAAACCGTCCAACGTGCTCCTCGGGGAGTACGGCGAGGTCTACCTGGCCGACTGGGGCATCGCGCGCCGCACCGACGAGAAGAGCAGCGAGCGCATCGCCGGGAGCCCTTCGTACATGGCGCCGGAGATGATCCGCGGGTACGCCGACGAGCGCACCGACGTCTACCTCCTCGGGTCCACGCTGCATCAGGTGTTGACCGGCGAGCCGCGCCATCGCGGGCCGCTGGGCGAGGCGATCGAGTCGGTGCGGGCGTCGACCTCGCGGGAGTATCCCCGCGGGGTGCCCGTGGATCTGGCCGCGGTGTGCAACCGGGCCTGCGCGGCGGACCCGGCCGACCGCTTCCGCGACGTCGCCGAGCTCCGCGGCGCGATCCGGGCCCATCTACGCCTTCGGGCGACCCGGTCGCTCGTCGCCACCGCCGAGGACCGGGCGCGACGGCTGGCGCGGGCCGACGACGCCGAGGCCGACGGTCTCTTCACCGAGGCCCGCTTCGGCTTCGAGCAGGCGCTCGGCGAGCTGGAACCGATGGTCGGTCGCGCCGACGAGGCGGTGCGCACGACCTTAGCGGCCGAGGTCGAGCGGGCCGTGCGGAGCCGCGATGACTTGCTGGGGGTCATGGCCCGCCGCCAGCTCGACCGGCGGCAGCCCGCCGCCGCGTTGGCGCTGGTGGACGCCATGAGGAACCCGGACGCGGAGCTCCGGGCGAACGCCGTCGCTGCGCAGGAAGCGGGCGAGGCCGACCGGGCGCGGTTGAGTCGTCTCGAGGCGGACCAGGATCGCTCGGTGGGCGCGGGCGCGCGGATGGTCGCCCAGCTCCTCCTGGCCGTCGCGGTCCTGGTGGTGACCCTGCTCTTCGCCTTCGTCTTCGCGCCCCGACGAGACCCGACGCCCACGCGGCTCTCGATCGTGGGCATGGTGGTCTTCGTCGTCATCGCGCTGGTCGTCGCCGTGTGGCGGCGCCGGGGGCAGTGGAACCTGGTGAACCGACGTATCGCGCAGATCGCGGTGCTGGCGTCGGCGGTGAGCATGCTGCAGCGTGCCGTGGCCGTGGCGACCGACGGCGACACCTTGCACGTCCTGATGACCGACGCCTTCGTCCTCGGGATGGCAGGGCTCATGTTGGCCCCCTTCCATCGCGCGGGCCCGGCCCTGACCGTGCTCTCCGTCGGCGTGGTCGGCGTCGGGCTCTGGGACGGCTCGTCGATCGACGAGGCCTTCGTGGGGCTCAGCGTGGCCGTGCCCATCGCGCTGCTGGTGGGCAGCTTCCTGAAGCGCGCGAGGAGCACGTGAGCGCGCTTCGCCTGGTCGAGGATCGGCTCTTCGTGTCCGAGGTCTTCGCGTCCGTCCAGGGCGAGGGGATGCTCACCGGGGTCCCCTCCGTCTTCGTGCGCACCAGCGCCTGCAATCTGCGCTGCCGGTGGTGCGACACCCCCGAGACCTCGTGGAGCCCGGAGGGCGTCGTGCGGACCGTCGCGGACGTCCTGGCCGAGGTGCTCGCGCACGACACCATCCGCCACGTGGTCCTCACCGGCGGCGAGCCCCTCCTGGGCAAGGGGATGCCCGCGCTGGCCCGCGCGCTCCACGCCGAGGGGCGGCACCTGACCGTGGAGACCGCCGGGACGTTGGTTCGGGACCTCCCGGTGGATCTCTGGTCGCTGAGCCCCAAGCTCTCGGGGTCGGTGCCCGACGATCCCCGCTGGGGTCCGCGGCACGATCGCATGCGCCTGCGGCCCGACGTGCTCCGTCACTACGTGGCCACCGGGCGTTATCAGCTGAAGCTGGTCGTCGGGCACCCCAACGAGCTGCCCGAGGTCGATGCCCTCGTGGCCGAGGTGGGTGCGGCGCCGGAGCGCGTGCTGCTCATGCCCGAGGGCCTCACGGCTGGGCGGCTGGACGAAGTGGCCGAGTGGCTGGTGCCTGCGGCGATGGCTCGGGGGGCGCGCTTCTGCGATCGGCTCCACATCCGGCTCTTCGGGCACACCCGCGGTACCTGACGCGCGTTTCCCTGGAGGCGGCGGGCGCGATGGGCGAGCGTGGGCCCATGAACGCTGGCTCCGGCCCGTCCATCTGGTGGTTCGCCTTCGGCTACTTCGCGGCCTACGTGCCCTACAGCGCCATGACCAAGGCGCTGACCGGCGGCCGCATGGTGGAGGCGCGACCCGTCGACGGCTTCGAGCTCCTGCCGATCACCGTGGCCACCTCGCTGGTGGGCATGGTGGTCTTCTTGAGTGCCATGGGCTGGTGGAAGCACGCCGGGCATCGGCGCATCGGTGGCGTGAGCCTGCCGTGGCCCGGTCGGTACACCTTCCTGTCCGGGCTCTGCACCGCGGCCATCATCGGGACCACCACCCTGGCCTACACCTTCGAGGGCGTCAGCATCGTCTTCGTCATGCTGCTCATGCGCGGCGGGGTGCTGATCCTCGCGCCCATCGTCGACCAGCTCACCGGCCGGTCCACGCGCTGGTTCTCCTGGGCCGCGCTGGGGCTCAGCCTGGCGGCACTCTTCGTCGCCTTCTCCGAACGCGGCGGGTTCGCGCTCTCGGTGGTGGCCGGCGTCGACATCGCCGTGTACCTCACCGGCTACTTCATCCGCCTGCAGCTCATGTCGCGGCTGGCCAAGTCGGGCACCCAGGACGCGACCCTACGCTATTTCGTCGAGGAGCAGATGGTCGCCTCGCCGGCCATGTTGCTGGCGCTGGTCCTCATCGCGCTCCTCGCGCCGGGCGCGGTCGGAGACTCGGTGCGCGCCGGCTTCACCGACCTCCCAGGGCCGGTGATCCTCCCCGCCCTGCTCATCGGGCTCTGCAGCCAGCTCACCGGGATCTTCGGCGGCCTGATCCTCTTGGACCGGCGGGAGAACACCTTCTGCGTTCCGGTGAATCGCTCGTCGAGCATCCTGGCCGGGGTCGTCGCCTCCTACGTCCTGGCCGGGTGGGTCGGCGCCGAGCTCCCGAGCGGCCAGGAGCTCATCGGCGCGGGCCTGGTGATCGGGGCCATCCTCTTCCTGACCTTGCCGCCCCTCGCCGAGAGGCGTCGCGGTGGCTAGCCGCGCGGGCGCCTGCTAGACGGCGGGCATGACCGTCCGCGTCCGTTTCGCTCCCTCGCCCACCGGATACCTCCACGTCGGTGGCGTGCGCACCGCCCTCTACAGCTGGCTCTGGGCTCGCCGCCACGGCGGCTCCTTCGTGTTGCGCATCGAGGACACGGACGCCAAGCGGAGCACCCCGGAGAACGAGCAGGTCATCCTGGACGCGATGCGCTGGCTCGGCCTCGACTGGGACGAGGGGCCGGACGTCGGCGGCGACCACGGGCCCTACCGGCAGACCGAGCGGATGGCGCTCTACCGGGAGTACGCCGAGAAGCTCATCGCCGCCGGCAAGGCCTACCGCTGCTACGCGACCTCCGAGGAGATCCAGGCGCAGCGTGCGGCCTTCGAGGCGGAGCACGGGAACAAGGGCTTCCGCTTCCGCTCCCCGTGGCGGGACCGGACCGACGGCGACCCCAGCCAGCCCCACTCGGTGCGCTTCAAGACTCCGGCCGACGGCGTGATGGGTTGGAACGACGTGCTCCGGGGTCCCATCGAGGTGGCCAACAAGGAGCAGCAGGACTTCGTGCTCCTGCGGCCCAATGGGCTCCCGCTCTACAACTTCGGGTGCTTCGTGGACGACCTGACCATGAAGATCACCCTCGTCGTCCGCGGCGACGACCACATCGTGAACACCCCGCAGCAGCTCCTGCTCTACCAGGCCATGGACGCCGAGCCGCCGCGCTTCGCGCACCTGCCCATGGTGCTCGGGCCCGATGGCAAGAAGCTGAGCAAGCGGCACGCGGCCGTGTCCGTCCTCGAGTATCGGGACCTCGGGTACGTCCCCGATGGGCTCCTGAACTACCTCGCGCGCCTCGGCTGGTCTCACGGCGATCAGGAGATCTTCACCCGGGACGAGCTCATTGCGCTCTTCGACTGGGACCACGTCGGCAAGACCGCGGGTCGCTACGACCTGAAGAAGCTCGAGCACGTGCAGGGGCATCACCTGCGGGCGCACACCGACGCGCGGCTCGCCGAGCTCGTCGCGCCCTTCCTCGGTGCCCGGGGGATCACCGTCCCCGCCGACGACCCGCGGCTCGTGCGGGCCATCGGGCCCGTGAAGCTGCGCGCGACCACCTTGGCCGACCTCGCCGAGGGGCTCGACTACTTCTTCCGCGAGGACGAGAGCCTCGAGTACGACCCGAAGGGCCGGAAGAAGTTCATGGGGCCGGACCAGGCGGTGACCCTGGAGAAGCTCGCCGAGCTCGCCGAGCAGGCCACCCCGTTCGATGCGGCGACCCTCGAGGGGCTCATCGGCGCGTGGGTCGAAGAGAGCGGCATCAAGATGAAGCTCGTCGCGCAGCCGGCCCGGGTCGCCCTCACCGGGCGGACCGCGAGCCCCGGGCTCTACGAGACCATGGAGCTCCTCGGGCGGGAGACGACCCTGCGTCGCCTCCGCCGGGGTGCCGAGCTGGCGCGGACGCCCGCGGAGTGAGCGCGTGGGGCGGCTCGCAGCGCTCTTCCGCGAGCTGACCGTCGAGAGCTGGCGGATCCTCGACGACGAGGCCGCCGAAGTGCGTGCGGCGCGCGGTGGTCGGTGGGATCCGCGGCCGCTCGTCGCGTACGTCACCGGCGCCGTCTTCCTGGTCCTGATGGAGTACTGGGGCATGCCCGAGGACTTCGCCGCCACCGTCGAATGGTTGGCGCAGATGGAGTCCGAGGGCGTGCTGGGCGGGGACCGGTTCCGGGACCTGCCCAACAGCCCGTACTGGGAGCTCATGCACCACGCCTGGTGGGCCGGGTGGCGCGTGTTGGGCTTCTTCGTGTTGCCGCTGATCGTCGTGCTCGCGTACCCGGGGGAGCGGGTGCGAGACCAGCACCTCGCAGGCGGGAGCGACGCGAAGCTGGGTACCTTCTATCTGGTGGGCCTCGCCGTCGCGCTCTCGCTCCTGGCGGGCGTCAGCTTCTCACCGGGGTTCCAAGCCACCTATCCGTTCTACGTGGCTGCGCAGCGGAGCGTGCTGGACCTCGGCCTCTGGGAGCTGATGTACATCGCGCAGTTCTTCTCCTTGGAGTTCTTCTTCCGGGGTTGGTGGCTGCGCTTCGGGCGGAGCATGGGGAGCCACGCGATCTGGGCGATGATGGTCCCGTACGTGATGATCCACGTGGGGAAGCCGATGGCCGAGACCCTGGGCGCGGTCGTGGCGGGGATCTTCCTCGGGACCCTGGCGGCGCGGGGACGGAGCCTGTGGGCGGGGTTCGGGCTGCACTGCGCGGTCGCCGTCGGCATGGACATCGCGTGCCTGCTGCAGCGGGATGCCTTCCCCACCCGCTGGCTCCCCGCCCTGCACTGACGGCTCGACCGGGCTCGACCCCGGTCGCGGCTCAACGCCGGGCTCGACCCCGGTCGCCGGGCTCAACCCCGGTCGCGGCTCAACGCCGGGCTCGACCCCGGTCGCCGGGCTCAACCCCGGTCGCCGGGCTCGACCCCGGTCGCGCTCAACCCC